>CAZXHT010000003.1:131746-170940 GCA_964640665.1 uncultured Myxococcales bacterium | reverse complement strand
ATCATCCGCGCGGCTCCTCGACACTGTCGACGCCTTACAACTACCACTACAAAGTCGGCCGGCGGGTTGAGTTCGCCCCGGACGTGGCCGGTGAGTACGTCATCAAGCTGACCGCCCAACTGGTTTTCGCAGATGACCTGTATCCCGAGAAAAACACCGCCAGCGTGCAAATGACCCTGACCGCCACTGGCGACAACCAGAGCGGTGGTTGCTCGACCGCGGGCACCGGTGGCATGGCGAGCCTGCTGGGCTTGCTGCTCGGACTGGCGTTGGTAATCAAGAGGCGCTGACCAGAAGTAAAATAAGCTTTCTTTCCCTATCCCTTACCGGGCCGCGACATAACGTCGCGGCCCGGTTCGTTTCGGCCCAGTGCCGCAGCCGATAAATCGATTCTCGAATATCTTGACTCTGCCATAAGGGGCGTATACAATTCCCATCTTGTGAAAACACTGCAAATACAGAGGGCTTGGGCGAGAGTCAAGCGTGGTCGGTAGACAAACACACTAGGAGAATGACATGGGCTTTCTCGAGCAGTTCAATCCATTCACTCGTTCCGGCATCTGGATGTTTCTCATCTTGCTGGTTTCGGTCTACACGCTCACGCTGGTTATTGAAAGGGCCTATACGCTGTGGTTCCGGTTCAAGATCGACGCCAGTCAGATCTTGAGCCGCATCCTCTCGTTCGTAGACTCGAACAACTACAGTCGTGCCATCGAGGTTTGCAACAGCCGTCAGGGCCACCCAATGTGCGTGGTGCTCAAGTCCGGTTTGCTCAAGGCCAATCGAAGCGACCTGGAAATCAGACGAGCCATCGAGCAGACCACTATGAAGGTCGGGCCCCAGATCCAGAAAAGAACACCGTACCTGGCCACCCTGGCCAACGTGGCGACCCTGATGGGGCTGCTGGGCACTATTTTCGGGCTGATAATGGCTTTCGAGGGCGTCGAGCTGGCCTCGGCCGCAAAGAAGCAGGAGGTTCTCGCCCGAGGCATCTCGCTGGCCATGAGCACGACTGCCTTCGGGCTGATAGTGGCCATTCCGACCACTGTAGCCCACGCGGTGCTGTCCGCCCGGCAGAACTTGTTGCTCGATACCATCGAGGACAGCGCCATGACGCTTTTCAACCATTTGTCGGCCAAGAATCGCATGGGAACCATGAAGCGCTGAATGTTGTCCAACGAACGTCTGATTTCGAACGGGAGACCGCACGATGTCGTCCAAGCGAGGAGGCGAAGCGCCTGTTGCGCTGAACATGGTGCCGATCATGAACCTGTTTCTGGCCATGATCCCGTTTTTACTCATGTGTGCCGCGTTCTTCCAGGTTTCGGTAATCAACGCCTCCGTCCCGGCGCTTTCCGAGGGAGGCGACGATCCCAACGATGTCCCCAAGAAAGAACTGCAGAAGGTCACCATCAACCTGCAGATAACCAAGGCCGGTTTCGTGCTTTCGGCCGCAGGCGACCAGCCGGAGGACGAGCTGAAAAAGATCGGCGGCAAAATACCGATTAAGAAGAAAGAGTATGATTTCGACAAGCTGGCCGAGCGAATGAAATCCATTCACGACAAGTACAAGAAGAGCGACACGGTGATCATCCTTCCCGAGAAGGAGATCCTTTACGACACGATCATAAAGACGATGGATGCGAGCCGCGAAAGAATAATAGACAAGCACATGGACACGCGCGAGCACCTTTTTACCAATGCGGTTGTCTCGGCGATATTGTAAAGCGGAGCTGACTGTCCGATGGCAAGAAAGATCAAACGAATCGCCCAGGGCGTCTTGGACCTGAACATGACCTCGATGATGGACATGTTCACCATCATCCTGGTGTTTCTGATCTTCAGCTTCTCCAGCCAGGATCAGAACCTGAAGCTGGACCCCGATCTGTCCCTGCCGGAATCCACGGCGGCCATCGAGTTCAAGTGGGCCATCAACGTAAACCTGACTCCCACCGAGCTCAGGGTCGAGGGCAACACCATTGCCAGGGTGAAGAACGGGAAGTTTGCCGGAGTGAAGGTCGACAAGGACAAGAAGCGCGTGATCCCGTTGTTCAATCTGCTCAATAAGTACAAGGACATCGAGAGCCGTGAGAAAGTCAATCCCACCGGCGACGAGACGGTGATCAGCTTCCAGGCCGACAAGAACCAGCAATTCGAGGTTGTCGACCTGGTGATGAAGACGGCGGCCCAGGCGGGTTACCCCAACTTCCGCTTCGTAGTATTGAAAAAATAGGAGGCCGCTCATGCGCGTGCTGCTAAGGCTGATCCCCATCGTGCTGGCGCTGTTCCTGTTCACAGACAGCGCCCGGGCCGAGCAGATCGACAGGCTGGATTTTTCCTCGGTGAAGACCGCCGGGCGGACGATCATTGCCCGCAGGCGGCGCCGCAAAAAGAAAAACCCTCGTCCCCGGCCGAAGCCCACCGCCAAGCCGGCTCCCGCGCCGGCTCCGGATCCCGGGGCGGCCTCGGCGCCGATCGGGGGAGGGGGACTGAGCCGGACGACACGCATCGAGTTTGATGCCCAACTGATCAAGGGTCAGACTACCAAGGCAGGCGAGGTGCAGATTCTCGAACGTAAGGACAGCGCCTTGAAGAGCATGGTGAAAAGGCGGACGAGCTTCAGGGAAGAAATCATCCGCTCAGTTTTTCCCGAGAAATAGGCGAGACGGGAACTGAATAGACGAAGGGAGCGGCAATGGTTCAGCGTGTGCCTCGGCGGCAAGAGCCGGGAGTTCTCCAGGTGTTCATCTTCAAGGAGGGACGCTTCTGGGGAACCGAGTGTTTCTCACAGCCGACACTTACCATCGGTCGTAGCCCGGAGTCTGATCTTCAGATCGACGACGATATTACCTCGCGTACACACGCCCAGATCAGCGTGACTCCCGAGGGAGTCATTCTCGAAGATCTCGGCAGCTCCAACGGCACTTTCGTCAACGGTGAGCCGGTGGAACGTTGCTACCTGGAAAACCGCGACGAGGTGTCCATCGGGGATTACACCCTCAAGGTAAAGCTCCTCGGCAAGAAAAAGCCGGTGCCGCGTTTCCATGACGAGACACGCATCATGGACCGTGACGTGATCAAGGACGATCGCACCGAGATCGTGCAGCCCGAGCAGGTCGACGCGGACATGCTCGTGGACGACAACGAGATGAATGAACCGGTCGAGTCGACCTACGTAGTCCGGCCTCAGCGCGAGCCGGACCCGCCTGTGCGGGAGGTCGAGGTGGACAGGCAGGGGGAGATCGCCGCTGCGCTCAGGGAAGAGTTGCACGGCGGCGCAGGCTTCGACGTTCCCGCCACCGATCGTCTATCTCGCCCGCCGGCCGAGGCCGTTGGCGAGCGACCGCGGCAACCGGATGAATATTTCGTCAAGACCCAGGTGGAGCCTGCTCCAGAGCCTGCTCCAGAGCCTGCGGCCGAGTCCGCCGGCCAGGGCGTTCGTTGGCTGACACCACAGCCGGACGAGTCGCCGACCTTGCAGCTTGCCGATGAATTGGAGCCGCAAGCCCCGGAGTCGCCCTCGGAGTCTTGGGCTCCGGTGCCCGAGCCGGCGCCGCTGCGCTCGCCGCCTCTCAACGAGCCCTCTATCCAGGTGTCCGACCAACTCATGCAACTCGAAGAGCCCGAGCCGGCCGCGGCCGTGCTCGATACCCAGTTCGAGGCCGGCGACGAAGACGAAGAAGAGGAGATGCTGCGCGACTTCGTCGAACCCTTTTCGCTTCTGAACAACCTGATTCGTGAGAACTTCGCCACGCCGCAGGTGCCGACCGAGTCGACCCCGGTAATCGAGATCATCGGTTACAGCCAGGAGAAGCAGGTCATGAGCTACGAGCAGATCGCTCGCGGCAAACGCTTCAGAATTGGGCCCAAGAAGTTCGTCCTGGCGCGCTTCAAGAACCAGGCGGCCTGCGATGTCATGTTCAACGACGATTATTCGGGCGGTGTGATCACCGGCGGCAGGACGGTGTCGGTGGACGAACTGAAGACGAGCACCAACCGAGTGAGCACGCGCAAGGGCCGGAGCATCTACGCCTACAAGCTGATGAAGGGCGACTACGCCAACCTGATCCACGATGGGGGCGGATCTTTCCTGCGCTTCGTCAACCCGCCCAAGTTGCCACCCGCGCCGCGGGGCAAGAAATTCGATCCGCTGAGTCTGAAGATCTTCGGCTCGGCTTTTCTGGCGCACATCCTTTTTATCGTGATCCTCAGCTTTTTCTCGAATCCGGTAGAGGCCGGCGACCAGGCTAATATCGATCGCTTCGCCACGGTGGACATCAAGGATCTGCAGGACGAAATACCCCAGCAGGAGGCAGAGGTCCCGCTCGACCAGCTTCCCGAGCCCGACAAGGTCGAGGAAGAAAAGCCGGAAAAAGAAGAGAAGAAAGAAGAGCCCAAGAAAGAAGAGAAGAAAAAAGCCAAGAAAACCAAGCGGCGCTCGAAGAAAAAGACCGGCGGTGACGGTGGCAGCGGCGGGGGTGCCGGCATGATGGCCGCTTTAGGCAACCTCAATAAGAAAAAATCGTCGCAGAACATCGTTGCGGCGGTCTCCAACCTGGACGCGGTTCGCGTGCCGGGCGGGCGCTCGCGATACAAGGTGTCGGGCCTGGTCACCAAACTGCCGACCTCCAGCGTGGTCCTCTCGCGCGGCAGGGGGGTCGGGGTGAAGGCCGGTATCGATCTCCTGCGGGGCGGGAAGGGACGCGGCGGACGCGCGGGCATCGGGCCCGGGGCGCTGGGCGGAGGATCGATCGGCAGGCGCAAGGTGGGCGGCGTGGTCTTCAAGGCTCCCAAGCGCAAGATGCGGGTTCGCGGCCACCTGAGCCGCGAGGCGATTGCCAAGGTGGTGCGCAAGCACCTGCGCGAGATCCAGTACTGCTACGAGAGAAACCTGCTGCTTTCACCCAACCTGCAGGGCAAGGTGGTGATGGAGTGGACGATCGCCACCTCGGGCTCGGTATCCGTGGTCAAGACCAAGAATAACACGATGGCCTCCCCGGCCGTCGCGATGTGCATATCGGCGAAGATCAAAGGCTGGAAATTCCCGAAGCCCAAGGGCGGGATCGTCATCGTCTCCTATCCCTTCATTTTCAATTCCATCGGGTTCTAGCCGCTGTCAGGTGAAACTTGACTCGGCCATGGCGATCTGCCTTTTATTACAAGTAGCTGGCTCCAAGTAGCTGGCTCATAACTTTACCAGGAGAGTGGGATGCGCCCTTCTCGAAGGTGCGGGTTATTATTGCAACGAATCGGCGGAAGATCCTCGGCCGCGCTTGGTTTGTTGGTGGTCATGGCGTTGGCGCTTGCGTCTCCCGCCGCACGGGCGGGCGAAGACGATCTCGATCAGGGCAAGGTCTACGCCATCCAGCAGCGCGACTACCACATGAACCATGAGTTCTCGATCTCGATGGCCTTCCTGCCGCTGGACGCCTTTTACAAGTTCTTCGCCGTTACCGGCCACTACGTGTTGCATTTCAACGACCTGTGGGCCTGGGAGGCCATCCATTTCTCGTTCGCCAAGTACCTCGAAGTCGACACCGGCCTGAAGAAACAGATGAGCACATACTGGGACGTCAGTGCCACCGACACCCCGAAGATCGACTACTTCCTGGATACCAACCTGATGATCAAGCCGACCTACGGCAAGGTCGCTCTGTTCGACACCTGGGTGGTGCACCTGGAGAGTTATTTCTTGATCGGTATAGGTGCGGAGAAATTTCAGACGGCCTGGTTTCCCTCTGCCAACCTGGGTGTCGGTATGCGCGTATATCTTTCCAACACCATTTCGCTGCGTTTCGAGGCGCGCGAGTACATTTACCTCCAGGAAGGCAGCGTCGACAGCACGCTCTACTTTGGAATCGGCTTTAGTTACAATGCCTTTGCCGAAGATCTGACGAAACGCGGAAGGGGCGGGGTGGGGGAGGTGGGCAAATGAATATGCCTGGCGCATGCAGGGGCAAACTTCACAGACTGCGGCCGGTCTTGCCCGCCGTGGTCGTGGCGCTGGCCGTTCTTCTGGGAGGGTGGCGGCTTGCGCCGCAGCCTGCCCGGGCGGGAGAAGGCGAGAGTTACCAAGAGACGAGTTCCTACGGCCCGATTCAGCGCAGGCTGTTCGATATGGGCCACGAGTTTTCCATCGGCTGGGCCTACCTGCCGCTGGACGCCTACTACAAGGGATACGGGGTGCAACTGGCCTACACCATCCACTTCAGCCACCTGTGGGCACTGGAGCTTTTCCGGGTAGGTTGGTCCTACAACATCGACAGTAAGCTGAAAACCAAGCTGATCGACCAGATGCCCGATATCTCGCCGGGTGAATTCCCGGCGGTGATCATCTGGGAGAACACCAACCTGCTGTTCAAGTTGTTCTATGGAAAGCAGTCGTTTCTGAACAACGTGGTCCTGCATTTCGAGGTTTTCATAACGGCGGGCGCCGCTTTTGCATTTCGCAACCCCTATACTCTCTGGGCGGGGGACTACACCAATGCCAACTACGACTTCGGTGTCAACGCCGGAGTCGGGGCGCGCTTCTGGTTCAGCCCGAGTTGGTCGTTTAGGCTCGACCTGAGAGACACCGTGTTGCTGCTGACGTTAAACCGGGGCGGCTTTCCGTTGAAAAACTCGGCCATGCTGGGCTTGACTTTTGGAGTTAATCTTTAAGCGCACTATCCAGGAGAATACTTCCATGCGCGGGCAGAGATTGTTGCCATTCGTAGCCGGGGTTTTCCTCGTGCTGGCTCTCGCGGCGCCGCGAGCCGCGGTTGCCCAGGCGGAATCCGACCAGGCTGGGCAAGACGAACCTTCGTCAGGGGAACAGGTACAGCCGCCCGATAAAAACCCACCGCCGCCGGCCGGGGAAAAAACCGCCCCGGCGCCGCAGCCGGCTCCCAGCGAGGGCGGGCTAACCGAAGAAGAACTGAAAGAACTCGAGGGAACGACCGAGGAAGGGACCAAGGTCGGCCCCGAGGTTTTCGACGAGGGCGTCAGGCTCTTCTACGAGAACGACTTCGTCGGGGCGGCCAAGCGCCTGTGGGACTACATGTCCGGCAACGCCCCAGGAGCCAAGAACTACGGTTACGCCGAGTACTTCATCGCGCAGGCTTTCGACAAGCTGGGACTGACCCACGCCGCCATGGAATACTACTACAACGTGGCCAAGAACCGCACCAAGCCCGAGTTGTTGCCGGATGCACTGGGGGCCATGGAGATCATCAGTCGCGAGCACCCATTTGACCAGCAATTGATCCTCAAAGACCTGATCTACGACACGACCTTCGGTTACATTCGGAAAGACCTGCGCGACTTCACCGAGTATTACCAGGGCTTGCTCGACTACCGTAACGGTTTTATCAGGTGGGGCGAAAAGCACTTTGCGAAAATCAAGAAGCAAACCTACTACTATTACAAGTCCCGCTACGTCCAGGCGGTCTACGACCTGGTGAAGTACGATCTCGACGGTGCCATCAAGTCATTTTCGGAGATTCTTGATTCGGACATCAAGCAGGTGGATGTGGTCAACAGCACCAGGCAGAGCGTGGCCCGCATCCTGTTTGAGCAAAAGAAGTTCGAACAGGCCTACGAGAAGTACGAGGAGATCGATGCGCCTATAGAGAAGCAAGCCTCGGTGTTTCTGGAGGAATCCTGGACACAGTATTATCTGAAAGACTACCGGCGGGCCATGGGCCTGCTGTACGCCCTTGAGGCGCCGGCCTTTTTCCGCTACTTCAACCCCGAGAAGTACCTGATCAAGGCCTTGATCTACAAGAACCTGTGCCACTACAACGTGGCCAAGGACGCCGTGGCCGAGTTCCGCCTGTACTACGGTGACGCTTTAAAGGCCATCTACGACCGGGTCGATCTGGACAAGAACGAGATCCTGCTCGACGCGGCCTTGCAGGATCCGGCCCTCGACCAAATGAGCAAGTTCGCTCGCTTGCTGGACACAGAGATGGGCAGGCTTGCCGATTACTCCGCGGCCTGGTCCGAGAACGGCCTGCTTTCGCACCTGAACCGGATCTACGACCTCAAGATCCAGGGAACCAACCGCCGCCTCAAGGTGAAGATGGACAAGGCCATCCGCGCGGTGGCCGAGAAACTCTTGGCTTTCCAGGAGCAGATGAACCTGCTCGACTACGAGATCGGGCTGTCGATCTACAAGCGCATCAAGGGCAGTCCCACCCAGAAAGAGGCGCGCCGCCAGGAAATCCCCTCTTCCGGCGACCAGGTGTATTACAGGTTCGACGGCGAGTTCTGGAACGACGAGCTGCACGATTTCCGCTTTTTCATCGAGGACCGCTGCTTCAGCGAAGAACGCTGGGAATAACCCGGTCTTGGAGAGACAATGAATCGGCATACGAAAATCGCCGGGCTGTTTTTGATGCTTTCCGTGGCCGCGATGTTGTGCGGGTTTTCCCTGACCGACGAGGCCGAGGAGAAGGCGGAGTTCGTCGAGGGGCTCAAACGCGACATCATCAAGGTCGAGCACTCCGTCGACGTCACCAAGGATCTGATCAAGAAGTCGAAGAGCGCGCCATACCTGCCGGACATCATCTTCCGCCTGGCCGAGCTGTACGTCGAAAAGTCGCGCCTGATCTACTACCTCGATGTCGAGACAAGGGGAGCCGAACAGGCCGTTTCCTCGCCGGAGGCCAAGCTGTGGAAGAATGAGGCCATCCAGACATACGTCGACGTCATGCACCGCTTCCCCGAGTACCGCTACAACGACACGGTACTTTTCTTCCTGGGGCACGAGTACCATGAACTCGGCATGCACGAGGACATGCTGACTACCTACAAGAAGCTGGTCGAAGACTATCCCAAGAGCACCCTGCTGCTCGAGGCGCTCTACATCATAGGCGACTTCTACTTCAACAAGGACGACCTGATCGAATCCGAGAAGTGGTACCTGCGCATTCTGCAGTACCGCGAGTCGCCGCTGCACGACATGGCGCGCTACAAGCTGGCCTGGGTGGCCATCAACCATGCCCGCGACGACAAGAAGTTCTGGAAGAAGGCTTTAAATCTTTTCGAGCAGGTTGCCACCTCTAAAAACAGCCCGGATGAGGGCATCACGGTCGATACTCACAAGATGGTCAACATCCGCATCGAGGCCCTGAACGGGCTCGTCTTCTGCTATACCGAGGTGCACTCGGCCAAGAACGCCCTCGACTACTTCCGCAAGCTGGCCACCTCTAAGCAGGTGTACCTGCACGCGCTCGAGAAGTTGGCCAATCGCTATTTCATCAAGGAGCAGTTCGACAACGCCGCCCTGATGTACCGTCGCATTATCGAGCTGTCCAACGACGTCGAGAAGAACCTCGATTACGCCCAGCGTATCTACGACGCCTCGAGCTTCTCGAAGAACAAGGAGAAGGTGGACGAGGATGTGCGCGCCCTGGTCAAGGCGGGCTCGCTATACGCTTTTTCCTGGCGCATCCCGGATGACCAGAAGAAGCAGCTGGCCAAGGAGTTCGAGGTCTATGCCCGGGACATCGTGACCAAGCTGCACAAACTGGCCAAGCAAAGGGGAGAGGAGCGCGCATTCCGGATCGCCGCTCGCGCCTACAAGAACTACTTGAGCTTCTTTACTTACTCGGAGGAGCTGGTCAAGATGAAGTACAACTACGCCGAGGCTCTCTATAATTCGAAACAGTACCTCGAGTCGGGGCGCATCTACGAGGACATCGCCCGCAACATGGAAGAGAGCAAGGATCGCAAGGACGCCTTGTACTCCGGCATCCAGGCCTACCAGTCGGCGCTGGGCGACGCCAAGTACCTGACAAAGTTCGGCATGGTCGAGGCGCGCCAGGCCATGAAGCAGCTTGGTGCTTACTACGTGCGAAAGTATCCCAAGGACGGCAAGACGCCGACCATCAAGTTCAACGTGGCGCGCATGTTCTACGAGCAGGGCAAGTACCAGCAGGCCATCGAGTCGTTTTTGGAGTTCGTCAAGCAGTACCCGACTCACGCCCAGATGGCCGTGGCCGGACACCTGGTGCTCGACTGCTACAAGCAGCTCGAGGATTTTCGCGGCTTGGCCAAGCAGGGTCGGGCCTTCATCTCGAACACCGGCATTAGAGACGACAACTTCAAGAAACAGGTCGGGGCAATCGTGGCCGCGGCCGAGAATCGCGAGATCGATAAGAAGACCCTCGAGGTTTCCAAGGATGGCAAGGACGCCGCCAGCGCACTTCTGAACTACGCCAGCGAGGTCAAGGACGCCGGGCAGGCCGAGAACGTCGTCTACCGCTCGTTCGTCATGGCCAAGGAGAAGCGTAACGTCGAGCTGGCCTTCAAGGCCGGCGGCCAACTGGCCAAGCAGTACCCCAAGTCGAAGTACCTCGAGGACATATATGCCACGCTGGGCAACTTCTCGGCCCAGATGGCCGATTTCGAGCGGGCGGCGGCGCTGTATGAGGATTATTTCAAACGTTTCCCGCAGAAGCCGGAAGCGCGCGAGGCCCTCTTCGCCGCGGCTCGTTTCCACTCGTACCTGGGGCAGTTCTCGCAGGCGATCAAGGACTTCCGGATCTTGATCGAGGGCGCCGGCGGCGAGAAGAAGGGCAGCCTGCTGGTGGAGATCGCCGACGCCTACGCCAAGATGGACGACTGGCGCATGGTGATGAAGGTGGCCCGCGAAGCCGTCGCGGCCTTGCCGTCCAGCATCAAGGGCCAGCTCCTGCTGGCCAAGGCGCTCGAGAAGCGCGGCAAGACCGAGGAGGCCAAGCAGGCCTTCATGGCGGCCGCCAGTTCCGGCGGCCCGGACGATACGGCCCTGTCCGCAGAAGCGCAATTTCTGCTGGGTGAGATGATCTTCGACGACTACAGAAAAGTGCGTTTCGGAACGGGGCAGGAAGACCAGGCCGTGCTGCAGAAAAAGATGCAATTCATCCAGATGATGGAGCAGATCTACGCGGGCGTCGTCCAGATGAAGAACCCGGAGTGGGCCATCGCCTCGCTATACAGGCTGCACCAGGTATACGACAACTTCGCCGCCTTCCTGGGCAAAGCTCCGATTCCGGGCGAGTTTAACGCCGACCAGAAAAAACAGTACAAGCAAATGCTTGCCCAGCAAGTGACGGCCCAGAAACAGACCTCGAAGACGTACCTGGACACCTGCGTCAAGACGGTCAGGGAGAAAAAAGTATTTGGTAGCTTCGCCATGGCCTGCCTTACGGGGCAGGAGCCCAAGGAGAACGTCACGCGCCGGCGCTCGGTCAAGCCGATTACGGGCAAGCAGGTCGACGATCTCAAGGCGAAACTCTTGAAGAACCCGAACGACCTGAAAACCATGGACGACCTGGCGATGCTGGCCATCTGGAGCGGTGACTTCTACATGGCGCGCCTGGTTCTCTCGAAGGCCATGGAACTGAACGACAGCCACGCGCCTTCCTTGAACTTGATGGGCGTCGTCGAACTGCATCTCGAAAATGACCAGGACGCCTACGATTTTTTAAAGAAGTCCATGAGCTCTGATTCGAAACTCATTCCGGCCCGCCTGAACGTCGCGGCGGTTTTCGCGAAGTACAAGGACGAGGCCCGGGCGAAGGCCGTCCTGAAGCCCATCATGTCACGGGTCAGGAGCACCGATCTGTCGACGCCGGACATACATCCATCGGTCAAGGACGCGCTCAGCCAGTTGCGTATCCGCTAGTGTTGCGAGGAGGACTTTTTCAGCATGAAACATCGAAGTATACGAGGATTTCTGGCGCTGAGCGCCTGCGCGATGCTGCTTGCGGGCTGTGGTCCGTCTCTTTCGTACACGGTCTCTCCCGACCTGATCAAGCGTTTGCCCAAGAACAGTCGGCGGTCTGTTTTCCAGGCCGAGACAGTGGTCACTATCGCCGTTGATCGCAAGAGCTCGGTAAAACGCCAGATCGACAATGCGCGCCGGGAGATCGACCGGACCGAGGAGAGAATCAGGAAAGTTAACAAGGAGGCGGAGGGTGCGGGAGCGCGCGATGCGGAAAAGATTGACAAAGAGATCGACATGCTTGATGCAAAGATCGATTTTTTGCACGAGCAGATCGACCACCTCGAAATGAGCCTCAAGCTGGCCGAGATGGAATTGGTGTTGGCCAAGGCGCAGTTCGAGCTGGCCAAGGTGAAGCTGGTCAAGAAGCACTCCATCGCCTTTGGCGGCTCCGAGGAAGACTTCATGGAGCAGGCGAAATCCATCCAGGAGGACGTGGACGACATGCGCAAGGACGTCGATAAGGACGCGGCCGACCTGAAGCGCAGTGAAGAAGAATGGCTCGCGGTCAAGAAGAAGTACTTTTCCTCGATCGGTGAGTCATCCAAGGGATGGTGGACCGAGTAGCGTTGAAAGGACGTCGTGTCATGAAGTTGCTGAGGTTGCTAGCGGTGCTGGTGGTATTGCTTCCGGTGGCCGGGCTGGCCCAGGGCGGCAAGGGCAAGAAGGCATCCGGCGTCACCAGTAAGAAGGCCAAGGACGAAGCCGTCTTGCGCTCGAAAAGCAAGCTCAAGAAAGACGCCTCGCTTACGGAAGTCATCAAAGACTATCAGGCTGCTCTGCGGCAAGATCCAAGCGATGCCGATGCGGCCTTCACCCTGGCGCTGGCCTATCATTCGCAAGGTGACTTCAAGAAGGCCGAAGTTTACTACCGCAAGGCTGTCAAGCTGGATCCGGCTGAGATCGACGCCCGACTGAACCTGGGGGCCCTTCTGCAGAAAGAAGGCCGTTTCGCCGAAGCCGTCAAGCGCTACAAGGAGACGATCGCCCAACACCCGGACATGGTCGAGGCATACTTCAACCTCGGCGTCGTCTACACCAAGATGGGCAAGCTGGGAATGGCCGTGGCGGCCTACAAGGCGGCCTGCCAGATTACCCCGGGTTTCGCCCTGGCGCAGTTCCAGTTGGCGGAGATCTATCACCGGCAGCTCGACTTCGATCGGGCCGAGCAAGCCTACCGGGCGGCCATCAGCAGCGAACCGAAGTTCGCCGATGCCTACAACAACCTGGGCAATCTCTTTTACGAGCGGGGCGCAACCGACAAGGCGATCGTCTTCTACAAGAAGGCCATCGAAGCCCGGCAGCAGGATCCGGAGTTCCGCTACAACCTGGGGCTGGCGTATTTCAAGGCCAACAAATTCGACCAGGCGGCCGCGGCCTATCGCCAGGCCATCGAGCGGGACGATAAGTATGCCCGGGCCTACAACAACCTGGGTGTCGTGCTGGGCCGCCAGGACAAGAAAGACGAGATGATCGCGGCCTTCAAGAAGGCCTGCGAGCAGGATCCCCGCTACGTCGAGGCGAATTTCAACCTGGGTCTGGCGTATTTCAACGCCAACCGTTTCGGTGAGGCGATCACCAAGTTCAACGAGGTGTTGCTGGTCAATAAGGAATACGCCGACGCTCACGCTTACCTGGGAGAGGCTTACTACCATAAGGGAAACGTCTCCCAGGCCATGAGTCACTTCAAGAAGGCGATCAACATCAATCCCGGCAAGGCCGAGTTCCGCTCGAAGATGGGTATCGTCTACATCGAGGAGGGCAAGCTGAGCGAGGCGGAGAATGCCTTCAAGCAGGCGCTGGCAATCAATCCCGAGGATGCCGCCTCTCGGGCGAAGCTCGGACGCACCTATTTGAAGCAGGGCAAGCGCGATGCCGCCCTCGATCAGTTCGTGCAGGCGGTGGCCATAAATCCGGATCTCGTAGACGCGCACGCCGCGCTGGCCGAACTGTACGCCGAGAAGAACGACTACGAGAACGCCATCGCCAACGCCAAGGACGTGCTGCGTCTCGATCCCGGTCGGGCGGCCGCGCACATCCGGCTTGGCAACCTGTACCGCGACCGCGGACTTCTTGACCTGGCGGCCGCGGAGTACCGTGAAGCTCTGAAGCTGGACGCCAAGAACGCGCTGGCCCACTATCGAATGGGAGACGTCTTCGGCCAGCGCGCAAATCTCCCGGAGCAGATCCGCAGCTACAAGAAAGCGCTCAGCCTCGACCCCAGGCTGGCGGCGGCCCGCTGCGATCTGGGGGTGGCCTACTTCAACAGTAACAAGACCGAACAGGCCATCAAAGAGCTGAAGAAGACCGTCGCCGACAAGCCGGATTCAGCCAAGGCCTGGTACTACCTCTCGAGCCTGTACTACAACAAGGCCATGGCCAGCCGGGTGCACCGCAAGAAATACCTCGACCTGGCCGTGGAAGGACTGAAGAAAGCCGTCCTGGCCAAGCCGGATTCCCCGCGCAGCTACCTCAAGCTGGGCAAGGCCTTGCGCGATCGCGGAGACAAGGCCGCGGCCGTTAAGGCATTCGAGGAGTGCCTGCGGCTGGACTCAAATCAGCTGGAAGCCAAGCGCGAGATCGAAAAGCTAAAGTAGAGACTATCACGCCACCCAGTCGACCGATCCCTTGCCCTCGCGAATGACGTAGGGGAAATCACCGGTCAGGTCAATGATGGTCGAGGGGACGTTGGGCAGCGCGCCACCGTCTATAACCATGTCGAGCACCTTGCCCATCTTCGTGTCGATCTCCTTGGGATCGCAGATCGGCGAGTTGCCGTGCAAGTTGGCGCTGGTGCTGATCACGGGGTGCATCAGCTCTTTCACCATCGCTAAGCAGATGGGGTTCGAGGGAATGCGAATGCCGACCGTGCGCCGCTTGGACATCATGATGCGCGGCACCTCCTTGGTGGCCTCGAGGATGAATGTGAACGGGCCGGGAAGGTGCTTCTTCATGATGCGGTAGGCGTGGTCGGGAACCTGGGCGTAGCGGCTGATGTCTTTCAGATCCGAGCAGACGAAGCTGAGCGGCTTCTTGCGGCTGCGATCCTTGAGCTGGTAGATGCGCTCGATTCCAGACTTGGAGAAGATGTCGCAGCCGATCCCGTAGACGGTGTCGGTGGGATAGCCGATGACCGCGCCCTGGGCGAGCGTCTCCACCACACGGCGGATCAAACGTGGTTGCGGATGCAAGGGGTTGATCTCGACGATCATTTCCTGGTTACCTCCGTTGCGTGTTCCTGCCAAACGAGGGGCAGATTTATGCACATTCCCGTAGGGAATGCAAGCCCCACCACAATTGAACGCTCGGAAAAGGCAAAAGTTTCCAAAGGTCTCGATTTGTGGTGCATATGCTTGTTTTATAGAGGATATTTATCAGAGGACACCTTGACGACTCACCTCGGCGTCGGTTATCGTAAGACCATGCGCTGTTGGATGAGATCATGATCCGGCCAAGATCTAATAAAAGCTTGCTTGCAGTTTTTATACTGCTCGTGTTTTCGAGCCTGGCCGCCAGGGCCCAGAATTTCGAGATCCTCGATCAGCAGCTCGACAACCAGGATCACGGTTACACCGTCATCCGGCTGTGGGGTTCGCATTATGAGATGGGCTTCGCAATGGGCGCAGCCTTCGCAGACGACATCCAGACCGGTTTGTCCCAGGTAAAGAGCCAACTGGGCGCCATGTACTCGATGGCTCGCTCGACGATCGAGGCCACCATCTGGTTGCCCGCCGGGATCGGGGACGAGATCTCGGGCATCGTCGCCGGAGTCAAGTCGAAGGCGCCGGGTGCGGCTTTCGATGCGCTCGACGTCAAGGTGTTGAACACCTTCGGAGACTGGGCCTACTACAACAAGGGTTGCCGTTCGCACTCCTGCTGGGGAAGCTTCGTCCAGGGCGCGGTCAAGACGCTGTCGACGCGCCGTCTCGACTACTCGACCCCGTTCGGCATGGCGCTGCACCATGTCCTGGCCGCCTGGGACCCGGATGACGGATCCGTTCGCTGGGTGAACCTGGCCTGGCCTGGATACGTCACGGTGGTGACCGGGGTCAACGCCAAGGGCACACTGGTTTCGCTGCACGACTACGGCACCGACTTCCAGCCGGCCGCGGGTGCAGTGACCAGGTGTGTCGCCACGCGCTACGTGCTTTCGGGGGTACCCGACCTGGCCCTGGCTGACAACCTTTCCTGGGCGGCGGGTGAATTCAGCAACATGACACTGACCACCGGCTCGTTCATCAACTACTACCTGCCCGAAGGATACGGCGGAGTCTTCACCTGCCAGACGGGTGGCTCGTGCGCCGCGCCGCGCACACCGCAGGCGGCCTACATGAACGCAGAAGTGCTGATCACCACCAACAGCCAGACCGACGGCACCAGCGTACCCGGCGGCGGCGATTTCATGGGCGACTATTACGCGGCCGGCGGACCCAAGGATCTTGCAAGTCACTTCGAGCTGATGGGCACAACCGGCCTTCACCTGATGTCGGTCGCCTATCGCGGCGAGGAGGACATGAGTATCTGGTTCCACGGTCGCGGCCTGGGGCACAGGTTCGAGGTAGAGTGGAGCGAGCTGTTTCCCAAGACGTACCCGGACGGAGGCGGCCCGGACGCCGGGAGCGACGCGGGATATGACGGCGGTTCCGATGCCGGGGCTGACGGCGGGGTCGACGCGGGTGCAGATACAGGCCCCGTAGCGGACGAAGGCTCGCCCGAGAACGGCGGGGGCTGCGGCTGTTCTGCGCCCGGTGCCGGAGGGGCGTGTCTGCTGTCGTTTATGCCGCTTTTGATCCTGCGCCGGCGGCGGCAATCGCGTTGATCTGTCCCAACTGCAACAAGCAGGTTCCCGACGGGCCCGACTGTCCCGCCTGCGGAATCGTGATTTCCAAGTACCGAGAACGGCGTCAAGCGCCCGTGCGGGGAGCCACCGGTCCAGCCGTGCAAGGGGCGCCGCAGGCGATTGACTCCGCTCCCGAGCGACCCTGGCCGTTCAGGCCCGTCTCTGACGGGGTGCTTTCCGGCGTATACGGGCAGCTTGCGCGCATGCTGGAGGCCGGCATCTCGCTGACCGAGGCGCTGGCCATCGTTTCCCGGCGCAGCCGGGGGCGTCTGCGGGAGGCGTTCACCAAGGTCCGCGAGGCTGTCACGACCGGTTCGACACTGGCTGCGGCCCTCTCCCTTGACCCAGCCTTGTTTCCGGGCCGGGTGCGCTCACTGGTGGAGGCCGGCGAGCGCACCGGCGGGCTGCCGGCCGTCTTTCGCTCGTTGGGCGAGTCTTACGAATTGCGTCTCAAGCTTCGGCGGCGCATCCTGCGTGCCTGTCTCTATCCCTTTATCCTGTTTACGCTGTCTTTCTTCCTGCTGCCGCTTTCGAAGCTGATCCTGGGCGGCCTGGGCGCTTACCTGAAGGCCTCGCTGGTGCCTTACCTGCTGGCGCTGGCTTTTTTGGCGCTTGTCATTATCGTGCTGCCCTGGGGTCTGAGAAAGATCATCGGGCCGGCCGCCGGCCAGCGGATCGTGCGCGCCCTGCCGCTGGTGGGTCGCCTTGCGCGCCTGCGCGTCAAGTCAAGCTTCTGTCGCCACCTGGCGAGTTCGCTCGGGGCCGGTCTCGATCTAAACCAGGCGCTGCGTCTCTCGGCCTCGGCCACGGGAGAAATCGCGCTGGTTGCCAAGATCGAGCAAGCGATCCTGCGGGTGGGCGAGGGCTCCACCTTGAGCGAGGCTTTCGGAGAACAAGAGTTGTTCGACGACGATTTCATGCTGGCCGTCTCCTCGGGCGAGTTGTCGGGCAAACTTACCGAGGCGCTCGATCAGCAGGCGCGCCTGGGGCAGGAGTCTTTCCTTCACCGGCTGGAAGTGTCTGTGCAACTGCTGGCCGTCCTGGTGTTGCTTCTGGTGTATGCCTTCGTGGTATTCAGCGTGCTATCGAAGTACAACAACGTGCTCGGCGGCTACCAGAAGCAGATCGACGAGATCATCAAAGGCGTAGGCGGAGGCGGTCAGGGCATGGACCAATTGATGAAGGAGATCGGCGGCAACGGCGCTGGCGCGCTTCCGGCCGAGCTCAAGGATATTCTGCATTGACGAATTTCGATTTCATCCTGATCGAGCCGCGCGAGGCCGGCAACGTCGGTAGCGTTGCCCGGGCGCTTGCCAATATGAGCTTCGATTCGCTGGTTCTGGTCAACCCGCGCTACGAAGACGAGCGCCAGGCGCGCAAGATGGCCGTGCACGCCGTAGGGTTGCTTACCAAGGCACGGATTTATCCGACCCTGGAGGAGGCCGTCTCGAAGGTGAACTGGGTAGTGGGGTTGAGCTGCCGCCCGCGCACCCATCCCGATCGCAAACCGCCCATGGGCCCCGATGATTTCGGCAAGCGTCTTGCGACCCTGCCCACAGACGCCCGCGTGGCGCTGGTATTCGGGCCGGAACCGTGCGGCTTGAACAACAGCCAATTGGGCCTGTGCCGCGACATACTGACGCTACCGACCGCGAGCGACTATCCATCGATGAACCTGGCCCAGGCCGTGATGCTGATCGCCTGGGAGACCAGGCGCGCCATTGTCCGGGGGCAGGGCACGGCCAGGAAGGAAAAGACCGTCGTCAGTGCCGGAGAACTCGAAAAGGTGCTTTCGCACATGAAGCGCACTCTTTCAGAGATAGAGTATCTCAACCCCCAGAACCCCGAGCTAATCCTGTGCGAGCTACGCAAGGTGCTATCGCGGGCCAACCTCGATAAACGCGAGCTGGCCATGATCAGAGGAATCTTCCACCGCATGGATGTCTGGATGGCCTTCCACGGAGGCCCCGAGACGCCGAACAAGAGGCGCAAGAAGTACCGCGCCTGAAAAGAGCCTAAGTCTAGCAAGGTGGGTAACTTGACCCTCTCCTGTTTTTTTGGGTACACTATACGCATGAAACGTACAAATCTTATGCTTGATGAGGAACTTCTCGAGGAGGCCGTTCGACTGGCCGGCGTCAAGACCTACTCGCGGGCGGTGAACATGGCGCTTTTTGACTTCGTCCGGCGGGCCAAGGCCAGGCGCATTCTGGAGCTGACCGGATCCGGCCTTTGGCAAGGCGA
This sequence comes from uncultured Myxococcales bacterium, assembly GCA_964640665.1. Taxonomy (GTDB): domain Bacteria; phylum Myxococcota; class B64-G9; order B64-G9; family B64-G9; genus DATKYQ01. The sequence continues at coordinate 152,104 of CAZXHT010000003.1, read as the reverse complement.
CCTCGAACAGATGCGCGCGAATCGTTCCGTCTCGGTGCCAGACCAATCTCCGGGGCCGCCCAGTGATCCTCGTTGACACGTCAGTATGGGTTGAGACCTTCCGCGCGCGCGATCCATTGATTCTCGAGCAAGTCGTAGAATTCGACGAAGTGACTACCTGTCTGCCCGTTATCCAAGAGGTACTGCAGGGTTTTCGAGATGAGCGCGCCTACCGTTTGGCCAGAGAGTCGATGCTCGCCTTGCCGGTCGTGGAATCTCCTCTCGGTGTCGGGGTGTTCGAAAAGGCGGTCGGACTTTTCCGGGCGGCGCGCCGCAACGGGCTTACGATTCGTTCGTCCGTCGATTGTCTCATCGCGGCCTGCGCCCTGCAGAACGACTTGGTCGTGCTGCACAGGGATCGCGATTTTCCATCGCTGGCGCGCGTATCCGAGTTGCGGGAGCGATCGCTGTAGAACAACCTCGTTCTTTCGGTCAGCCGCCGATGATTAGCAGGGCCACCAGGTAGTAGATCGAGATGCCGATGATGTCGTTGCTGGTGGTCACCAGGGGACCGGAGGCCAAGGCCGGGTCGATCTTCACCAGGCGGAAGAAAGATGGGATCAAGACGCCCATCATTGTCGATACCAACATGGCCGCGGCCATGGCCACCCCGACCGTCAGGCCCAGGACGGCATTGCCTTGCCACAGGCGGGTGAAGAGGCCTACCGTCAGCCCGCACAGGATTGCCATGATCAGGCCTACCGAGAATTCCTTGATCAACACGCGGCCCAGGCTCTTAAGATTGACCCTGCCGGTGGCGAAGCCGCGAATGACGATTACCGAAGACTGCGTGCCGACGTTGCCGCCCATGGCGGCTATTACCGGAATGAAGATCATCAGTGTCAGCATGTTCGGAAACCCCACCCTGAAACGCCACAGCAACGAGCCCGATACCAGGCCGCCGAATGCGTTGGCGATCAGCCAGGGCAGGCGTGCCGAGGCGATGCTGAAGATCTTGTTGGTGTAGACCAACTCGGGCTCCTCGGCGCCGGCCTGGCGCAGGATGTCCTCGTCGGCCTCCTCCACGATCACGTCGACCACGTCGTCGTGCATGATGCGGCCCAGCAGCATCCCCTTGGCGTCAACCACCGGCAGAGTGACCAGGTCGTAACGCTTGAACATACGCGCTACTTCCTCCTGGTCGACCTCGGGTGTCACCGCGTGGTAATCGCGGTCTGCCAACTCGGCGATAGTTTGCTGGTGGCGGGCTAAAATGAGCTTGTCCAGCGGCAGCCAGCCGGTCAGACGCTGTTCGTCGTCCACCACGTAGACGAAGTGCAAGTCAGCGACCTCGTCGGAGTTGGCGCGAATTGCCTCGACGGCCTCGTCCACTGTGGCCCGCTCGGCGACCGAAACCAGCTCGAGCTGCATCAGGCCGCCGGCCGAGTCCTCGGGATAACGCAGCAGCGTCTCGACCTCGCGCCGGTCCTCGCTGGGAAGCGCACTCAATACTGCCTGGGCCAGTTGCGGCGGAAGATCGGTTATCACGTCGGCTGCGTCGTCCGAGGCCATCTCCTCGAAGGCGCCGGTGAGCTGGACCGGGCTGAGATGATCGGCCAGGTCGTCCCTGAGGTGGTCGGGCAGCTCTTCCATCAGGTCGGAGATCTGGCTGGTGTCCAGCAGCGCGATCACCCGCTGCCAGTAATCGCGGTCGAGCGTGTCGAAGAGCGTGGCCATGTCGGCCGGGTGCAACAGCATCAAGAAGCGTTTCAGCGCCCGCTCATCCCCGCCTTCCACCAGTGCCTCGAGATCATCGACCTCGGGCCGCCTGTCCTGTCTGTATTCCGGCATCTGAGCCTCGTGTCCGGTCGGAGACACTAGCGCATCAGCGAGGCAGCAGTCAATCACAGAAGATCTCACAAAATACAGGACATTGGGGGCGGCGAAGGAAATGAGTCGGGAGCGTCTTGACTTTCCGGAAACTGAAGTTCACTATGATTTTTCTCATGGCCAGTTTTACCCATCTTCACTTGCACACGCAGTACAGTTTGCTCGACGGTGCTATCCGCCTCGACCAGCTTTTCGATCGCCTGCGCGAGCTGAAGATGGACTCCGTCGCCATGACCGATCACGGCAACATGTTCGGCGTGATCGATTTCTATCAACGCGCCCGGTCGGCTGGGATCAAACCGATCATCGGCTGCGAGGTATACGTGGCCGGCCCCCGGGGCATGAGCGATCGCAGCACGCGCGAGATGTATCACCTGGTGCTGCTGGCGCGTAACGAGATCGGTTATCGCAACCTGTGCCGCCTGGTGAGCCTGGCCTACCTGGACGGGTTCTACTACCACCCGCGCATCGACAAGCCTCTGCTCGCCAAGTACTCCGAGGGGCTGGTCGGCATGTCGGCTTGTCTGAGCGGCGAGATTGCCAGCTTCATCAAGCATGGACACGTCGAGGAAGCCTCGCGCGCCGCGGCCGAGTACGCTTCGCTCTTCGAGCCGGGCTGGTTCTTCCTCGAGCTGATGCACAACGGCCTACCGGAGCAAGAGAAAGTCAACCTGTCCCTTTTGGAGATTGCCGCCGAGCGCAAGCTGCCCCTGGTTGCCACGAACGACTGCCACTACCTCAAGGCGGGCGACCACCGCGCCCACGACATCCTGCTGTGCATCTCGACGCGCAAGACAATAGACGACCCCGGGCGCATGCGCCACGACACCGAGGATCTGTATCTGCGCTCTGAAGAGGAGATGAAGAAGCTCTTCGCCGACACGCCCGAAGCCATCGAGAACACGCGCCTGATCGCGGATGCTTGCAACCTGGAACTCGAACTGGGCAAGGTCTACCTGCCGCGTTACGAAGTGCCCGTGGAATACAATCTGGACAGCTACCTCGAGGTCAATGCCAAACAGGGCCTCGATCGGCACCTGGCCGGCGACGATGCGGAGAAGCGCGAGCGTTATACCCGGCGCTTCAACTACGAGATCGACGTCATCAAGCGCATGGGCTTTTCGGGCTACTTCTTGATCGTCTGGGACTTCATCGCCTACGCCAAGCGCAAAGGCATTCCGGTAGGCCCGGGGCGCGGATCGGGAGCCGGCTCGCTGGTGGCCTTTTGCCTGGGGATCACTGCCATCGATCCGCTGCCTTACGACCTGCTCTTCGAGCGTTTCCTCAACCCCGAGCGGGTCAACATGCCCGACTTCGACATCGACTTCTGCCAGGATCGGCGCGGAGAAGTAATAAGCTACGTGGCCGAAAAGTACGGCAGCGATCGCGTAGCGCAGATCATCACCTTTGGGCAACTCAAGCCGCGCCTGGCGATCAAGGACGTCGGCCGGGTGATGGGCCTCTCGTTCGCCGAGACCGATCGCATCTCGAAGCTGGTTCCACTGGGTCCCAAGGTGACTCTCGACCAGGCGCTGCGTGAAGAGCCGCGCCTCGAGGAGATCCAGAACGAGAAGCCGATCTACCGCGAGGTGGTGCAGATCGCCCGCTCGCTGGAAGGACTCAACCGGCACTACGGGACGCACGCCGCGGGCATCGTCATCTCGAACAAACCGCTGCTCGAGATGGTACCGGTGCTCCGTGGCGATGAGGGCGTGCTGACGACCCAATTCGCCAAGGACGAGGTCGAGAAGGCCGGCCTGGTGAAGTTCGATTTCCTGGGGTTGAAGACGCTGACGGTGATCCAGCACGCCCTGGAAATGATCCGCGCCGGGGGACATGAGATCGAGATCCTGGAGATCCCGCTAGACGATCATGACGTCTTCGATCTGCTCATCTCGGGAGAGACCGACGGAGTCTTCCAGGTCGAGTCGGACGGCTTCAAGCAGTTGATGAAGGAGCTGAAACCCGATCGCTTCGAGGACATCATCGCGGCGGTGGCGCTCTACCGCCCCGGGCCGCTGGGCGCCGGGATGGTCGAAGACTACATCAATCGCAAGCAGCGCGGGCGCGGCGTCAGTTATCCACATCCGGCCACCAAGGCGGCGCTCGAGAGCACCTACGGGGTGATCATCTATCAGGAGCAGGTGATGCGCATCGCCGTCGACCTGTGCGGCTTCAGCATGATCCAGGCGGACATCCTGCGCAAGGCGATGGGCAAGAAAAAGGCCGAGGAGATGGCCCGCCTGAAGAAGATGTTCATAGAGGGGGCGGGTAAAAAAAGCGGCATGCCGCTCAATGAGGCCGAGGGGCTGTTTACGAAGATCGAGAAATTCGCCGAGTATGCTTTCAACAAGTCCCACTCGGCGGCCTATGCGCTGATCTCTTACCAGACCGCTTATCTCAAGGCGCACTACCCGCTGGAGTTCATGGCGGCGCTATTGTCTTCTGAGATGGACAACACCGAAAAGCTGGTGCGACACCTGGCCAAGGTGCGCGAGATGGGCATCGAGATCTTGCCCCCGGACGTCAACCGCTCGCAAAAAAGGTTCTCGGTTACGGACGGCAAGATCCTCTTCGGTCTCGGCGCCGTCAAGGGGCTGGGCGATACCGCCATCGAGGTCATCTGCCAGGCCCGCGAGGAGAAATCTTTTTTATCGCTGTTCGATCTTTGTGCGCGCATCGACCTGCGCAAGGTCAACAAGCGCCTGGTGGATGTGATGATCAAGAGCGGGGCGCTCGATGCCCTGGGCGCCGGGCGCGCTTGCCAGTGCGCCGCGGTCGAGCTGGCCTTCAGCAGGGCGCAGGCGCGCCAGCGGGAGAGGCAAAGCGGCCAGCGCAGTCTGCTTGCAATGATGAGCGGCGGTCGGGGCGTGGGCGGGCTGGACGACGAGCCACCCTTGCCCAAGGTGCCCGAGTGGTCGGAGCGCGAGCGGCTGGCCCTAGAGCGCGAGGCGCTGGGTTTTTGCCTGACCGGCCACCCGCTCGATCGCTACCGGCGACTGATTGGGCGCCTGACAAACTGTGTAAGCTCGCGCCTCGGGCAAATGGCGCGCAAGGACGTCGCCCTGGCCGCCCTGGTTGCGTCCATGCGCGAGCGGCCCCTGAAGAGCGGCTCCGGTCGCATGGCCACTTTAGTGCTCGAAGATATCGAGGGCACCTGCGAGGCGATCGTCTTCTCGAAGGAGTTCGCGCTTTGCGAGGGCCTGCTGAAGTCGGGCGAGCCGTTGCTTGTCAAGGGCACGGTGGCCATGGAGGGTGACGAGAACCCCGTCGCCAGGCTGCGGGTGCGAGAGGTTGCGCTGCTGGCCGATGAGCAGGCGCAGAAGACATCGCGCGTGAGCTTCAAGCTACAGGCGGACGGGCTGACTCCCGACAAGCTCGAGGAGCTGAAGACGATCCTGGGCCGCTTCAAGGGTTCCTGCAAGGCCTACCTGCACATCCGCCTGCCGCAGGCCGGGAGCGAGACTGTGCTCGCGCTGCCCGACCAGGTGGGCTCATCGGAGCAGCTAGAACAAGAGGTGGATAACCTCTTCAGCGGCAAGGTGACCGAGTTCTCGTAAGGTTTCTCTTAGCCTATGTTCGCCTGCGCAGGGCCAGCCCCAGTGCGGCCAGCAGGAGGCCGAACAGTGCCGGGTGCGGCCGCTCGCTCGACGAGCAGCCGCACCCGCCGCCGCCCTTCTTCGTGCAGTCTTGATCCTGCATGTCGACGAAGCCGTCGCAGTTGTTGTCGAGTTCGTCGTCGCAGGTTAGCTCGGTGACCGGCTCGTAGTGAGGATCGTTATTGGTGGCCACGCATTCCTGCAAGACGCCGTCGATGCAGACGTCGATTGTAACCTCGCAGACGCCCTTGCCGCAGGTGTAGGTGCCGAAGTCTTCGTCGATCTGTCCGTCGCAGTTGTCGTCCGTGTTGTTGCACAGCTCTTCATTGCTGGCGTCGTCATCGTCGCAGCTGAGACCGTTGCCTGCCTGGTTACAAATCAGATGACCATCCAGACACAGGTCATCGTCCGTCCCGTCACAAGCCTGGCCCAACTCGGGCCAGTCCTCGTCCACTCCCTCATCGCCGGGCCCGCAGACGATTTTGTCGTCGTTGGTGTCCCCGGGGCAATCGCAGTCGTCGTCCAGGCCGTTGCAGGCCTCGACAGCGGCCACGTCGCCGGCGCAGACCACTCCATCCTGGGCGGGGTTGCAGACGAAGGTTCCGTTGGCACACAGGTCGGGGTCGTTGTCGCTGTCGCAGGCCTGGCCAAGAGTGGTGAAATCCTCGTCGGTCTCCGTGTCGCAGTCGTTGTCCACCGTATCGCACAACTCGGTGGCGCCCGGGTAGACCAGTTTGTCGCTGTCGTCGCAGTCATCGCCGCCGCAGCTCGCATCGGCGTGGCCGTCGCTGTCGGCGTCGCTGCAGGTGCTCGAGCACTCGAAGCCGCCGCCGCCGGGATCTACACATAACTCGCCGTTCACGCAGGCGGTGTTACAGTCGCCGCAGGTGGACGTGCTGCTCAGCGAGGACTCGCAGCCGTCGGTAATGCCGTTTAGGCAGTCGTCGAAGCCCGCGTCGCAAACCATCACGCAGGCGCCCGCGGTGCAGGTCGAACCGGCGGCGTTATCGAAGACACACATGTCACCGCATGCACTGCAGTTGTCCAACGTGCCAAGCGGCGTCTCGCATCCGGCGTCGCCGGTGCAGTCGCCGTAGCCTGTTTGGCAATCGAAAGCGCACACGGGTGAGGCTCCCGAGGTATCGCATGAAGGATTGGCGATGTTGGGCAAAGCGGTACAGTCGTTGTCGCAGGCGCCGCAGCGGGTGACCAGCGTCAGGTCGGCCCCGTCGTCGGGTGTTCCGTCGCAATTGTCGTCGACCCCGTCGCACTGGTCGTCGTTGGCCGCCGGTGTGACCTCGCCGACGCAGTTTCCGCTCCAGGCGCCGGCCGTGTAGGTTTCGGTTCCGGCATGGCAGATGCCGAAGCCGGCGGTGCCCGCCGGGCCGTTGTAGCAGGGCCGGGTCGAACCGTCCGGCCAGTCGGCGACGCCGATGTCGGCCATGTCCCGGGGGCTCACGGAGTAGCTGTCGGCCGGGGGATTGGCCATGCTGTACTGCCACCCGATGCCGATGATGTTTACGGGATAGGTCGGCTCGGTGTTGCCGGGGATGCCGGTGTCCTTGTCGATATACATGACGTAGTTCGTGACACCGGCGTCGTCGCTTACCTCGATATTGGCGTCGCTGCCGGAGGCCGGCCAGATGTCGCCGCCGGTCGTGTCGCTGACGGTGGCGATACCGATCAGCATGTTCTCATAGGCTTCGGGATTGGCTGCAAGCTGGGCCAGCGTCAATACCGCCACAGACAGCGGGTTGCCCTGGCTGAGCAAGCTGTGCCGGCAGTCGACGATTTCGTCCTTGCCGTCGTATTGATCGAGCAGGCCCGAGAGCAAGATCTCGTCGCCGCGGGCCAGGCCGTCGGAAGTGGGCTGGTCGAAGATGGCCAGGCCGCCCGTGGCGTCCTGGACGAACGACTCGGCGTAGTAGAAGCGCTTGACGGCCGTGACGGTGACGTGCACGGTGAAGAAGACGTCTGGCCCGGTCGAAAGCAGGTCGGGGACGAAGTCGCCGTTGGCGTCCGCGCGCACGAAGCCCACATCGACCACGCCGGCGAAGAACTCGGCCGACGAATCACCGGAAACGTGCAGGTCGTTGTCCTCGACTCCCGAGATCGTTACTGTGGTCAGGTCGCCGTTCGTAAGCCCCGAGATGCCGGTCAGGTGAACAACTGTGAGATTAGTTGTGTCGCGGGCCGCACCGGCCGGGGTGATATCCGCGCCGCCGGCGTTTAGCACGTAGTTGGTAGCCGTCTCGGCGCTGGTCTGGTCCACGTCGGCGTCGAAGTAGAGGTCGATACCGGCGGCGTCGAGGCAATGGACATGGATGACGGACGGGCCCGGGGGCGAGCCGAAGATCGAGTTCTTCCGGCCGGGCGTGCCGTTTATCGGGTTGCCGCCGGCGTCGGTCGCGTATGTCGCTATCGATATGTCGTAGGTGCCCCAGTTGATGGCGTAGTTGCCGCCCAGACTGGGATCGTAGCGCTCCATGGAGCGGTCGTCGCCGTTGTCGCCCGCGAACCAGGCGGCCGAGCAGTCGACCATGTCGATACTGGCATCGGCAGCGTCGTGCAGATCGAGCGAGTCGCCCGGGTTGCCCAGGTTGAGATCGACTAACAGGTTGCCCGTCTCGCTGGTGGCCTCCTCGCGCTCCTCGATCAGGAAGTAACCTCCGGCCGCGATGACGCACGAGCCGCCCGCGCAGGACGCCGCGCTGATGGTGTATGTCTGCGAGCCGCCGTCGTCGATTATCGTCCATCCGTCGAGATCGACGTCGGCTCCGGTGTTGTTGTAAAGCTCGATCCACTCATCAGCAGTCACCGAGGTGCCCATCCAGGCCACCTCGTTGATCACCACGTCGCCGGGGGCGGCCGCCAGGGCGGGCGCGGCCAGTGCCAGCAAGAGACAGGAGGCAAGAAAGTATTTCATACCAGGGCTCCTTTCATCGAAGGGTTGCTTTACAACCGCGAACAGGAACCCATATTCTGCTTGCTGAACGCCGCTTGTCAAGCGCGGTCATTCTTCCCGTTGAGGCCCGGAGAAGTTCAGGCAGGCAAGGACGTCTTTGCGCAGAACGGGCTTGGTCAAGAACCGCTGAACCAGGCCGCAACGCAGGTGCTCGCCCAACTCGGGCACCGTGCCCCCCGATATGAGTATGCGCCGCAGCCCGGGATGCCGGCGGCGGAGCTCACGAAGCAGCCAGACGCCGTCGTGCCGCGGCATATTGTAGTCGCTGATGACGGCGGCGCAACTCGCGCCGTCGAGTGCAGCCAGCGCTTCCTCGGCGGACGCGGCGCAGATCATGTCGCAATGGCGGGCCAGCATGCGCCGGTAGGTGCTCAGCATCAGCGGATCGTCGTCGACCACGAGAAGCCCTGGAAGAAATTTCTGATCCATCGCAAGCCTGACTCATGAACGATTCGCATGAAAAAATCGACCCGGGTGTTTCTGATACTATAATCATTGTTACTATGTCCTTAGTGATTACGCAAGCACAAATTATTGAGTCATCATCGACCCACTGGAGACATCAATGCCGCGCCGCAGCCAGCATGACCGGGAATACTGCGAACTTGGCAGGCGGATCAAGGATCTGCGCAAGAGTCGCATGTGGACCCAGGTCGAACTGGCCGAGTACGCCGGGCTGAACTCCGGGTATGTCGCCGAAGTGGAACGCGGCGGGCGTAATCCCTCTCTCGAGACGATTCTAAATATTGCGGCAACGCTGAACGTCAGCGCCGGCTACCTGGTGGACGGGATGCGCTACGAGACGCCGGCGGGGATGGAGAAGCTCGCCGAACTCTGGATGTCGCTCGACAGGAACAGGCAGCGGGCGCTGGTTCAGATGGCGTCGCTGCTGGCGGCGGACAAAAGCGCTCCCCGCAAGCGTTCCTCGTCCGTCGGGAAAAGGCGCGCGTAAACATCGTGATAGGCGTCCGCGAGCGCTTTTTCGAGCCAGGATTTCTCACCTGGTTTCAGGGGTCTCAGGATCAAGAGGTGATCTCCTTCAAGATCGGGTGCCCAGTTCACCACAACCATGGTCCTGTCACCGAGTTCGACAAAAGGGGGTATCAATACCAACCTCCGGCGCACGATGCGAGTGCTTCGCGATACAACAGCACAAACCATGCCAGGAATGACCCCTTGTCCCGGACGCGTGTACAATTTCATGATATACAAACGGATTATCGCTCGTCCTCCTTGGGGGATCCTGCCGGCGGGAAGGCCGTTTTCAGCCGGCCGTGTCCGGAAACGCTACACGACCCCCGCGAGCGGATTTTCCTTCAAGCCCGCATCCAGGGAAACTGAAGCTGGCCGTGTGCCTCGACGATGTTGTGCTGCTCGAGTATCAATCTTACGTAGGCGCGCATCAGGGGGTTGGAGAACTTGTAAAATCCCTGGCGAACCCGATTAAGAACCTGCCTCTTCTCGGGTTTGGTAAGAGGTCCCAGGTAGTTTCCGAATCGGAGATTGTCACCCGTTCGTCCGGTTTGGCAATCAACGACTTGCCCGCCTCCTCCGCGCAGTAGGCGCCCAGTAGGTGAGTGTAGAAGGGAAACCCGTCGGATAAGACGACTATCTTCCGGCTTATATGATCGGGGAACCTGATCTCCAGTCGCTTCTCGCCGGTTTTGATGATCTCTTGAAGCTCATCCTCTGGGAAGGTATCCGTGACCTGCCTGGGTTAAAAACAGCCCGAAGATCGTGTCGTAGGTGCTATCGGTTTGACAGCGCACGACGTAGGTGGAGTCATCGCTGAAATCCGCGAAAAAACAGGCCAGCGCGGCAAGCGACGTCTTGCCGACGCCGCGCTCGCCGAATACGGCGACATGGCGCCCTGGAGTTTGCAACTCGCTGACCAGGGCATTCACTTGATCGTGGCGACCCTTGAAGAATTCGGGAAGCTCGATGGGAGCGAAAGGCCGGAAAGCCTGGTGGCATCTGGCAAGATAGTCCAGATAGGCTTGTCTTTCGATTTCCATTATTTCGCTGCTAGAAAAGATCCGATGCTGCACATGCTCTCACCGTTATATTCATATGTCAACAGGCACGAGTCAGCGCAACGGCGGCAAGAGGCGGTCGACAGGGGCATCTACCGTAATCTCATTGGCGCCTCGGGAGAGGCGCAGGATCCTGGCGTCGCCCGGGTCGCCGCGCAGGAGCATGCGGATTTCGTCCAGCGCAACGCCAGTCAGCGGGGCGCCGTCGATTGAGAGCAGCACGTCGCCAGGCAAGATTCCCAGGCTGTCGGCGCTGGACGGAGCGAAGACCATATCCACGACCACGGTGGCAGACCCGCCGCCCTCCGAGCGGGCGATCTCGATCCCGATGCGATCCCATTCGTTGTTCGGCAGGAATGAGAGATCCCGGTAGGGGTAGAAGACATAGCGATTCTGGTTGCCGATTATCGCCAGGTAGAAACGGCGGTATACCGGGTATCCCAGGAAACCGTCCACCTGTACCCCGATGGCATCGAAGACCGGCTTGAGATGGAACTGGTCGGGGACCACCACCGCCCAACTGTCTTCCACTGCCCGGCCCCCGACCGAAATGGACGGCAGGCGCACGATGGTGCCCGGATCCGAGCCGTAGCTCGTGTACCAGACGTAGCCACGTAGCCCGGAGGCCAATAAGTCGGGTGAGACGAACGACTCGGTCAGGATGGTCACACCCGAGCCGCTGTCGGCGATCAGGCGGGCGCTCTTGCCGCCGGTATCGACTTCGACGATCGGCAACAGTTGCTCGAGGGAGTAGGGGACATCGACGGCGTCTTGTTCTGAAAAGCCCGGCGGGGGCACGGGCGGAGTCTCGGGGGCCATGGTGGCCTGCGACTTGCGGTAGTCGAGGCCGAAGAAATAATCGGCGAAAAGGTCTTGGCCGATCAACCCGTGGATCGGCACCCCGACGTGTTCGACCGCCGCCGACAGGTCGGCAGCGATCGCCTGGAAATCAGGCAGCACGATGTCCGCGCCGAAATCGACAGTCACACTGCCCACCCCATTGATCACATCGCGGAGCAGAGACTCCTCGACAGCGCTGCGCACCGCCCCTGTATCGATTGCCATGAAATAGGTTTGCGTCCGCTCGTCAAGGGTAACCGGAAACAGTATCTGACCGTCGAGCGGGATGACGGCCTCGCGCGGCGGCGGATACTGCGATGCCGAGCCGTCTGTGCCGCAGGCTATATGGACGGCCGAGAAAAGCAGCAGGCAGCAACTGGCCGCCAGCAATTGGCTGTGCTTCGGGATCATTGACAGCAGGGCAGGTTGGGGGGCGTGTTGGAGCAGACGTCGACTATGTCCCACGGGTTGGCCATGTTCATCTGCCCGGAGACCGAGAAGCTGCCGCCTTCGATCTGGGTGCAGCCTTCGGCCGCGCTGAAGGTCAACTGGCCGGCCGTACCCATGGCGAACAGGCACATGCTCGAAGTCGAAAGGTGCCTGATCAGCCCGACAATGACTTCCTTGGGGTTGATGCCCACGCCGACCGTCCACATCTCTCCGGTCGCGACGTCGGTGTCGGGGCTGAAATCGACCTTTACCGAATATTCCGGCCCCAGGCTGGCGTTCATGCTGACCTGGACGAGCGAAATGGTGTTTCCGGAATCGTGCGTGCCGTAGTACATCTTCTCGGGGAAAGAGCTGATGTCCACGCCGCGCACCGTGCCGCTGATACCATACTGCTGGACAAGATCCCCGAAGTGGCTGGTCATGTAGGCCATTTCGGTTACCCTGCCGGCATCCAGCACGAAGGGAACGTCACAGTCGACCGCCAGCACGTCGGAGGTGCCGCCCTGGCAGGTGCAGCTTTGCGTGTCGCAAGTCTGACCACCCGAGCAGTTGTCGGGACAAGTGCCGCCGCAGCCGTCGTCCCCGCAGCACTTGCCGCCGCAGACCGGCACACAGCCGCAGTCCTTGCAGCCGCTGTAATCGGCGTTGCAGCCGCAGTCGCAGGTCTCGGCGATTTCCTCCTGATTTCCGCAGCTGTCCATCCAGTAGGTCACGTCCTGGCTGCAGTAAGTCTTGTCGTGAGAGACGCAGTTGTTCCCCTGGTCTCCAGCGTCGGCATCGCCAGCGGCGGTGTCGCCGCCGTTGGTGTCGCCGCCGTTGGCGTCCAGCCCGTCGGTGATGCCTCCGTCCGTGGTGTTGTCTCCCCCGCACCCGCAGGCGAGGACGGCAAGAAACGTCAGGCCGGCGATGGCGATGACAAATTTTTTCATTACAACCTCCGGTATATTCACTTGATTCCTAGTGCTTTCATTTTCTTGTAGAGGTGCGAGCGTTCGAGACCAAGACGTCGGGCGGCGTTGGTCACGTGCCCGTCGCACTCAGCCAGCGCGCGCAAGATGAAATCGCGCTCGGCAGCGGCCAGCATCTCGCGCAGCGGTCTCTCGGGAGCGTAGAATTCACCGCCGGCGGTGAGATCCTGGCGGGAGGCGTCGAGGCTCAGCCAGCGCCGCACGTCGCCGGGCCCGATCTCGTCGCCGGGCACCATGATCACCAGGCGCTCGATCGAGTTCTTCAACTCACGCACGTTGCCGGGGAAATCGTGTTCTGAAAGGCCCGCGACGGCGCCCGGGGCGAAGCTTTTCGGGCGGCGGTTGTTCTGCCCGCAGGCGACAGTCATCAGGTGCTCGGCCAAGGCGGGAATGTCTTCCTTGCGTTCCCTGAGCGGCGGCAAATCAATGGGGATTACGTTGAGGCGATAGAACAGGTCCTTTCGGAAGCGGCCCTCCGCGATGGCAGCTTGCAGATTCTGGTTTGTGGCGGCGATCAACCGCACGTCGACGCGGATGGTTTCCGACGAGCCCACCCGCTCGAGCTCTCCCTCCTGCAGCACCCTCAGCAGCTTGGCCTGCATGGACAGCGGCATGTCTCCGACTTCGTCGAGAAACAGCGTACCCCCGTCGGCCAACTCGAACTTCCCCCGGCGTTGCTGGCTGGCCCCGGTGAAAGAGCCCTTCTCGTGGCCGAACAGCTCGCTTTCGATCAGATCGTGGGGTACCGCGGCGCAGTTGACCTTGACGAAGGCCTCACCGGAGCGCTGCGAGTTCTCGTGGATGGCGCGGGCCACGAGTTCCTTACCGGTGCCGTTCTCGCCGCTTACCAGCACCCGCCCGTTCGAAGGCGCCGCCAGGCGGATCTGCTCGTAGATCGCTCGCATCGGGGCGCTCTGGCCGACCATCTCACCCTGCAGGCCGGCCATGGTTCTCAGATCGCGGTTCTCGTCGATCAGGCGGCGAATCTTGAGCGCGTTCCTGACGCTGACAAGCACTTTCTCGGTCGAGAGCGGCTTTTCCAGAAAGTCCACCGCCCCGCGGCGCACGGCCTTGACGGCGATCTCGACCGTGGCGTGCCCGCTCATCATCACCACCGGCAGTAAAGCGTCCAACTCGTGGATTCGCTCGAGCACCGCCAGCCCGTCCATATCGGGCATCATTACGTCGAGCAGCACCATGTCGACAGCGCTTGCGGTGAGTTTTTCGAGACCGATCTTGCCCCCGCCGGCCACCAGCGACTGGAAACCCTCCAGCTTGAGCGCCCGGGATAGGGTCACCAGGATATTCTGCTCGTCGTCGATGATCAACACGCAGGCCATGAGATGGGTCTAAGATACTCCATTGCCGCGCGGCGGGTCAATGGCCCCCTGTTTCAGATCTTGATCTTTTTCCAGCTTCCGCCGGCGAACTTCCAGGCCATGGTCGAGGACAGAAACCCGACGTAGGTGGCGGCGGCCGTCCAGGCGCCCAGCATGCCCATTCCCAGGACGACGGCCAGCACGTACGACAACGGTATCAGGCACAGCCCGTGCATCAGCATCTCGGCGATCATGACGAACTTCGTCGCGCCGGCGCCGAAGAGCGCCTGCACCAGGATCAACCCGGCGCTCATCAGCGAGGCGCTGGCGCCCATCAGGCGCATCGAGGGAATGGCGGCGGCGATGACCGCCTCTTTGTCGGTGAAGATTCCCAGAAAGAAATGCGGCCAGACGATTACTAATAACCCCAGGCAGCCCATGATGTACATGCCCAGCTTGACGGATTCCCAGCCGAAGCGCTCGGCCAGGTTGGGTTTCCCGGCGCCCATGCTCTGACCCACCAGCGTGGCCGTGGCCGTCCCGAGGGCGATCGAGGTCATGAAGATCAGCATTAAAAAAGAGATGATCACCCAGCTGGCGCTGGTGGCCACGTCGGGCGTGACCAGATCGATGCCCCGCAACAGCGGGCCGGCCAGGGGGATGAAGCCCAGCGGAGTGAGCATCTTGGGGGCCGACTCGAGGTTGCCCGTCACCCACAGGAAGAACTGGAAGCCGCTCATGGCGAAAACGGTTGCCAGGCCCGAAGGCAGCGAGAGGCGCACGATCTCGCCGGCCACCGAGCGGTTGAGGTTCTTCGGGTTGTAGATACGGTATTTTGTAAGGATGCTTTTCCTGAAACTCCAGGCAATCATAATAGCTAAGCCGACGAAGGTGCTGATCAGCGAGGCCAGCGCCGCACCCTCGACCTCCAGGCGCGGGAACCCCAGCAGACCGAAGATCAGTACGACGTTCAGGAATGCATTCAGCACGTTCATGACGATCGAGGCCACCATGTGGACATAGGTCTGCCCGATACCGTCGAAGAAACCCTTGTAGCTGATGGTGGTCACCATGGAGAAGACACCCAGCATGCGCAGGCGGCAGTAGATCGACCCCAGGCGGATGACGTTGGGGTTCGGGTTGAGCAAGGGAAAGATATCCGGGACGTAGTAGTAGAAAACGATGGAAACAGCCAGGCCCGACAGGCCGGCGATGGTCAGCGAGTTGGTCAAGGCACGGCCGGCGAGCAAGGGGAGCTTTTCGCCCGTGCGCCGGGCGGTGATGGCCTGGGTGCCGATGGCGATGGCCGATAAAAAGCCGCCCAGGGCCCAGAAGAGCGGCAGGCTGACACCGATGCCGGCTACCCCGTCGATGCCGGTGCTGCCCGGCAAGCGGCCGACCATGGCGGTGTCCATCAGGTTGATGGCGGTCTGGGAGAGCATGGCCAGGATGACGGGAACCGCCAGCGAGGCGATGCGCTTGGTCAAGCTGATGTCAAGGGAAAATCTCATGATTGGAATCGTCGGTCGGATAAGCTACGCATCCGACCGGCGCCAACCTACTGCGGGGGCGGTCGAATAGCAAACACTTTCTTTCAAAGACTCCGGAATTATAAGAGCCTTTTTTATTTGACAAGACAACCCGAATGGGCTAATTGCCAGACGGTAGAGAGCACTTTTCGGGTAATTGCAGCGCATATACCTCGTGTGCCGGGTTCGTGCCGCGTAAGGAGGGTGATTCGATGAAGACAGCGGGAAGTTTTTCCAAGGGGCTGGCCTGGACGGCGGCCGTTCTCTTTGTTCTTTCCTTCTTGGCGGTAGGCTGTCGCCCGCCTTTCCCTCAGTGCCGCGACGACGGCGACTGCGCGGACGAGGAAGGTAACACCGCCCTGATGAAGTGCTGCAACGAGCAATGCCAGGAGTGTTGCCAGGATCCCGATTGCCCCACGGAGCGGCCCAAGTGCAAGGACATGCGCTGTGTCGAGTGCATCGAGAACAAGGATTGCCCCGAGGAGAAGCCCTACTGTGAGAGTGAAAAGTGTGTTTTCGAGTGCGAGATCGACAGCGATTGCGAGACGCGCGGCAAGCCGGGCATGATCTGCAAGGAGCACAAGTGCCAGTGGGAGTGTGAGAAAGACGAGGACTGCGCCGAGGGTATGGAGTGCAAGGACCACCACTGTGTTCCCAAGTGCAAGTGCCAGACCGACGCCGACTGTCCCGAAGGCAAGATGTGCCAGGACTGCGAATGCATTGACAAGCCCAAGTGCGATCTGCAGACCATCCATTTCGACTTCAATCGTTACAACCTGCGTTCCGAGGACCGCGAGGTACTCGATCGCAACGCCGAGTGCCTCAAAGAGCGCGCCGATATGTCGGCAACCATCGAGGGACACTGCGACGATCGCGGCACCGAAGAATACAACATTGCCCTTGGCGACAAGCGAGCCCGCGCCGCCAAGAGGTACTTGGTGAACCTTGGCATCGCCAAGAGTCGTCTGAAGACGATCTCCTACGGCGAGGGAAGGCCCGGGTGTTCCGAGTCGACAGAGGACTGTTGGGCCCAGAACCGCCGCTGCGAGTTCAGCGAATAGACGGCAAACGCAGGCAGGTTTCAGCCGGAGCGGAGCTCGAAGCGGGCCCCGCTCTTTTTTTGTCGCGAGGTGAGCAGGTGAAGATCGAAAGCAGATTGATGCCTATTGCGTCCATCTTGCTTGGCGGGCTTCTTTTTGCGGGTTGCTGGGTCAAGCAGGACGTCGGCAAGCGCATGCAGGCGGACATCGCCGTTTTGCAGGTCGAGCTGGACGTTGTCAAGAAGGAGAGCGAGAAGAAGAAGAAAGAGTTGCAACAAAGAATCCACCAGGCGGACAAGCAGATCGCCGAGCTGGTCAAGATCATCGACGAGTACCGGCGCGCCACGGGACGCAACGCGGCCGATGTGGGGGTGGACATCGAGAGGATAAAAACGCAGCTGATGGAAATCAGAGGTCGCCTCGAGGTGAACGAGCACCGCCTGGACAAGATCGAGCTGAAACTTGCGGGCATCCACAAGGACTTGGGCGAGCGGGCCTCCACGGCGGAAGAACTCGCCCGCGAGAAGGCCGAGCGAGAGCAGGCCGGGAAGAAGGCAGCGGAGCACAAGCCGCCGTCCAACCCACTGGCCGCGATCGAGCGGCCAGAGAAGAAAGAAGATTTTTATAAACTGGCCTACGGCTTGCTCGAAGCAGGCCAGGAAAAGGCTGCCCGCACACTTTTTGACGAGTTTCTGAAAAAGTGGCCGGGCGACGCATACTCCGACAACGCCCTCTACTGGATCGCCGAGAGCTACTACTCGCAGAAGGATTACCGCCTGGCGGCGCTCGCCTTTCAGAAAGTGCGCACGCAGTTTCCGAAGGGGGACAAGAGCAAGGATGCCTTGCTGAAGCTGGGTTTTTGCTTCTACGCCATGGAGCGCTACAAGGAGGCCTTGCCGTTTCTCAAGCAGTTCGTGCAGGATTACCCGAAAAGCCCGCTTTCGGCCAAGGCCAAGAAGAGGATTCGCGAGGCGCGCAAGAAGCTCAAGGGCTCACATTGACGGCAGATGAACGGTCGAACGGGCGGGAGGTAGGTTAATGGTCACATTCAGACAGGCGCTTGGGGCGGCGTTGATGATGTTGGCTTTTCTGGCATCACGGCCTGCGGGCGCCTCTGAGCAGTACCCTGCCCTCGACGAGGAATGCTTCAATGATCACGCCGGGGTCATGGGACGCAAGGATCTGGCGGCCATCAAGTCTCTTTGCCGCAAGGCGTCCAAGGGCAAGGTGAACATGATGGTGGTGACGGTAAAATCGCTCGACGACTTCCGGCCCCGTCCGCTGAGCGTCGATCGCTTCGTGGATACCGTTTTCGAGGACTGGGACATCGGATACGAGGAGGGCAAGAACGCGGTGCTGCTCTTCGTATCGATTGCGGAAAACGAGTTCCGCATCGTCATGGGTGACAACTACACGGATCGACTCAGAAAAAAGGCTGGCGGCATCATACGCAAGTCGCTGGTGCCTGCCTTCAGGCACAGGCTTAAGTCACAGGGCATCAGGAAGGCGTACGCCGCCCTTTATCACCAGGTTGTAGCTGTTCAGATCAGGGCGCAGGCAAAGGCTCGGCGCCGGAGAGGCCCATGAGGTCGCTTGGCAAAGATCTGCTTGGAGCATGCATGCGTCTTACAATATTGACAGGGGCGCCTTCCGGAAGTTAAATACTGGACATCCGGAGATCCGGGTGTTCAGCGATCGGGGCCATTGCCGTGGCAAGACGAAACCTTCTGCTGGTTGACGGAGATCCCAAATCCCTGCGGGTTATGGAGGTCAGCCTCCGTAAGGCCGGTTACTCGGTCACAACCGCCGTCAATGGCGAGGACGCGATCGAGAAAGTCGGCATCTCCACGCCCGATCTTGTCATCTCGGACACCAAGATGGAGGCGATGGACGGTTATCAGCTGTGCGAAAAGCTCAAGGCCGAACCGCAATGGACTCATATCCCTTTCATTTTCCTGACCAACCAGAAATCGGTGGAAGACAAGGTTCGCGGTCTCGAGCTTGGCGTCGACGACTACCTCACCAAGCCGATCTACATAAAGGAGATCATCACCCGGGTTAATATCCTGTTGCAGAAACGGGAGCGTGAGAAGCTCCAGTTGCGCGACAGGAAATCGAGCTTCAGCGGTTCGATCGACGACATGGGGATCGTCGATTTGATTCAGACCATCGAGTTGGGTCGCAAGACAGGCATCGCCCATTTCATCTCTGCGGAGAACCCCGACCAGACAGCCGAGGTGTTCTTTCGGAACGGCAAGGTGATCGACGCCGGGCTTGGCCGGCTACAGGGAGAGAAGGCCGTCTATCGCCTGCTGTTGTGGAACAGCGGCACATTCGAGATCGATTTCAAGCCCAGCCTGGCACACCCCGACAACATCACGCTTTCAAGCCAGGGTCTGTTGATGGAGGGCATGCGTCGCCTGGACGAGTGGGGACGCATGCTCGAGCAGCTTCCCTCGTTGCAGACCTGCTTCGAGGTTGATTACCACGAGCTGTCCGATCGCCTGAGCGAGATCCCGGACGAGATCAATCATATCCTGAGGTTGTTCGACAGTAAGCGTGCCTTGTTGCAAGTCGTCGACGATAGCCAGTTCGACGATCTCGAAGCCTTGGGAATAATCTCGAAACTCTATTTCGAGGGCCTGATATACGACGCCAGTCGTCGTCCCGCCGAGGAAACCTCGGCGGTAACGATGAACGAGTGGATGTCCAAGCCCCCACCGGCCGATCCTGACGAGCTTGCTCCGGGAGAGAGAGACGCAACGCGGGAAGAGACAAAGGACGCCGAGGAAGCCGCTGGTTCCCTGCCGGTGCCCGAGCCGCTAGCGCCCGAGCCGGTAGTGACCGAGCCGGTAGCACCCGAGCCGGAAGTTCCCGCGGCGGCCGCGACCGTTCCCGAGATTCCATCCGCTGTTGAATCCAGTGTCAAGGTAGAGCCCATCCCGGAAGATACCGGTTCCACGGGTCGGGGCGATGGCGCCTGGGTGGTGATCGAGAAGAAAGAAGGGGAGTACCAGGCGACGGGAGAGGGCCTCAGCGAGCACGGCCTGACGCCGCCGCACCAGGTGGCGGTCTCCGGTGAGAGTGAGCTGAAGGAAGAGGATGCCATTCCGCTGGTTCGTAAAAAAGAGCCCGTTTCGGAGGCGCGAGCCGAGGAAATCGTCGAAGACATGCTCACCCTGATGAGGCCGCGCCTCGGGTCGGCCGAAGCTGCAGACGAAACAAGCGCCGGCGCTCAGGTTGCCGGGGAGGGCACGCTATCGAGCACCGAACATGATTTCTTCAAGTCGGCGGACGAGGGCGGCCATAGCGTTTTCGAAGAACCGATTCAACCCGTAGAAGACTCTTCCGGGCGCTCGGGGTCGTCATGGGTGTTGTGGCTTGTGGCCATCTTGCTGGTCGGCTCCGGCCTCGGATTCGGCGGTTGGTTCGTGCACGAGAAATTCTTCAACTCGGGGAATGACGGCAGCAGTGGGTTGGGACCATCCGGCCCCTCGCGGTCGGACGCTTCTGTCATGCCCGTCGACGCCGGCGCCGTCGGGCAGCTTGATGGTGGCGCGAAAGCCGGCGATAGGCGGGCCATCGTGGACTCCGGAGTCGGGGAACAGAGCGCGGACGAGGATATCGAGCTTGCGATTCAGCCGCTGGTTCCCGCGGACAGGTCGCGGGCGGTCCCGGATGCCGGACCGGGCGCGGACGCCTCGGCCGGCAAGATACGAAAAGTGCCCGGCCGGAAAGTCGTAAAA
>CAZXHT010000003.1:0-131646 GCA_964640665.1 uncultured Myxococcales bacterium | reverse complement strand
CGCGGACGCCTCGGCCGGCAAGATACGAAAAGTGCCCGGCCGGAAAGTCGTAAAAGTCAAGTCGGTATCGGCCGAGTACACCAACCAACTCAGGCGCGGCGAGGCCCTGTACCGCGCGGGCAAGATCAAGGCCGCATCCCAGGCGCTCGAGAAGGCAATCGCGGCCAATCCCCGCGGCGTGGCGGCGATGATCGCCTTGGCCAACGCCTACTTCGAATTGGATAACAACACCAAGGCGATCCAGTTGGCCCAACAGGCGCTAAAGATCAGCCCGAAAAGTCCGCGTGCCTACCTGACGCTGGGCACCATCTACCAGACCATCGGCAAAAACACCCAGGCCAAGAGCGCCTACCGGCGCTATCTCGAGTTGAATCCCAAAGGCCGCTTCGCCACGGACGTGCGCAGCATCCTCAAAACCCTAAAGTAGAATCGTACAGAGCGCGCATGCTTGTCCTCGGTATAGAATCCTCGTGTGACGAGTGCGCGGCCGCCGTGGTTTCCGACGGCTCGCGGCTGCTGGGCCAGCAGGTGGCTTCCCAGATTCCGATCCACGCACCCTACGGGGGAGTCGTGCCGGAACTGGCCTCGCGCGATCACATCCGCAAGATTATCGGTGTGATCGAGGCATGCCTCGAACGATCGGACGTCTCTTTAGAACAACTGGATGGTATCGCCGTCACGTCCGGACCGGGGCTGATCGGCTCCTTGCTGGTGGGCCTGACCGCGGCCAAGACGCTGGCCTTCGCTTTTTCAAAACCGCTGGTCGGGGTGAACCACGTCGAGGCGCACCTGCGGGCCGTGTTCCTCGATCATGTATTGGCCTATCCGCACATAGGTCTTGTCGTCTCAGGCGGGCACACCAGCCTGTTTCGCGTCGACGGGGTCGGGCGACTGCGCCTGCTGGGGCGAACCCTGGACGACGCGGCCGGCGAGGCCTTTGACAAGATTGCCAAGCTGCTCGGGCTGGATTACCCAGGGGGCATCTCGATTCAACGAGAAGCCGAGCGAGGCGATCCTGCTGCGATTCGCTTTCCACGTCCGTTGCCGGGCAAGCGGCTGGACTTCAGCTTCAGTGGCCTCAAGACGTCGGCCTGCGTTAGGGCCAAGAAGGACGGCCTGCCGCATGGCCAGGCGCTTTGCGATTTTGCCGCCAGCTTTCAGGAAGCCGTCGTAGACACACTGGTGAGAAAGGCTTTGCTGGCCGCGCGCCAGGAGAAACTCACGACGATCCTGGTAGCGGGAGGGGTGGCCGCCAACCTGCGCCTGCGGAAGGTGATGATCGAGCGCGCCGCGGCTGATGATGTCGAGGTCTGTTTTCCCCCCGTCGAACTGTGCACAGACAACGCCGCAATGGTAGCGGCCCTGGGAAGCGCCTACCTGGCCTCGGGCCGCGATGACGGCGCCGGCCTGGACGCCGATGCGAGGTTGGCATGGCCCAGCGCCTGAACGTGCGCGCGATACTTAGGCGCCATGGTTTGAGACCCAAGTCGGGCTGGAGCCAGAACTTCCTGGTGGACATCGAGGCCATAGACAAGATTGTTGTGGCGGCAGGCGTCGAAGGTCTCACCGTCGTGGAACTTGGCGCTGGGCTGGGGGCCCTGACGGCGGCGCTCGCGCGCGTGGCGAAAAAGGTGCTCGCCGTCGAGCGCGATCGCGACCTGGCGGAGCTACTGAGAGTCGAGTTTGCCCGGGATGCGGTTGTCCGGATAGTCGAGGACAACGCGGCTGCCATTGACTGGGAAAGAATACATGCCGATGCGGGAGACAAGCCGGTAGTGGTCGGCAATCTTCCCTATCACATGGCGACGCAGATCCTGTTCCACCTCCTGGAGTCAGCCGGCTGGTTGTCACACTGGGTGTTGATGTTTCAGAAGGAGATGGCCGTAAGACTTACGGCCGGGCCCGGGTCGAGAAGCTACGGGATACTGAGCGTCATGGTGCAGCGTCGCGCCCGGATAGCCACCGTTGCCCAAGTTCCGGCGGCTGCTTTTCACCCGGTCCCCAAGGTTGATTCGGCGGTGCTGCGGTTCGATCCATTTAAGCGTGTCAGTGTGCCGGTCAAGGACGAGCGGCTTTTCGCGCGCGTGGTCCGCGGCGCCTTCGGCCAGAGGCGCAAGAAGATCGCAAACAGCCTGCTGGCCGCGTTGACGCCCGAGGTGTCGGCCGACTGCGTCAGAGCGGCCCTAGACAAGGCCGGCGTCGATCAGACGCTACGGCCCGAGCAGCTGGCGATCGAATCTTTCGCCGCTTTAGCCGATGCCTTCTTCGATCTGCTGGGTGTCGCCGACCGGGTGGAAGTGGATCAATAACCGCGCTTCTTCACGGTAGCCATCAGTGATTGCATGTGGGTGTTCACGTAGCGGCGGAACTCTTCGGGATCGAGCTGCATGTCGTCGAGAATCTCGGTAAAGATTTCCTCGAAGCCCTTGACCTCGGTCTTGCGCATCTTGATCGCTATTCTCAGGAGGGCAGCCTGGTACATACGCTGCTGCTTGGCGCTGTCGATCACTGAACACCTCCTGAAAGACTTGCATTACAACATACTACGAGACCAATAGTTGACGTACATTACAATGCAATACGTATATTGTCAATTTTTTTCGAATGCTGAATTTCCATGCTCTTGACCTTTTTGACCTTTCGGGTTACAAAGGCCGTCAAACTCGGACACAACGGTACTGTGCCAAAGGGGCTGGACATGGTGAAACGTAAAACCGTGCGGAGACAGGGTAAGTCTACGCGGAAAACATCTACCAAGAGCGTCAAGAGAAAACCCGCGCGTAATACCGGCAAGAAGAATGCTCGGGCCCGGGTAGTGAGCCGGGAACTTAGCTCCCGCCATGGTTCGGGCAGTCGCGATAAGCGCAAGGGCGGGTTGCCTCCACTTAAACTCATACGCACGAATAGAGAGATCAAGAAGTACCTGGCCCAGGCCGGATCGCGCCGGCGCAAGGTGGCGCTGGTTCCCACGATGGGCTACCTGCATGAAGGTCATCTCTCGCTGGTGCGCGAAGCGCGCCGGCTTGCGTCGCTGGTCGTCGTGACCGTCTTCATCAACCCGACGCAGTTCGGCCCGACCGAAGACCTCGATCGTTACCCGCGCGACATTTCCGGCGATCGCCGCAAGCTGCGCAAGGAGGGGGCTTCGGTGATGTTCGTTCCCGATACCCCGGAGATATACCCGGACGGGTTCCAGACCTACATCGAGGTTACAGACGTCACCCGTGATTTCTGCGGAGCTTCCCGACCGGGGCACTTCAGGGGTGTGACCACCGTCGTGGGCAAGTTGTTCAATGTCATCAGGCCCGATATGGCCATTTTCGGCGAAAAGGATTTCCAGCAGCTCGTTGCCGTTCGCCGCATGGTCGCCGATTTGAACATGGAGGTCGAGGTCATCGGCATGCCCACCGTTCGCGAGGAGGACGGACTGGCAATGAGCTCGCGCAACGCGTACCTGAGCCCGGCCCAGAGGCAACAGGCCACCGCTTTGTTCAGAGGGCTCATAAAGGCGCGCCGCCTGCTGGACAGCGGTGAGCGCGACGCGGCAGAGTTGGCGGCGGTCGTGCTGGATTTGCTGCGCGAGGAGCAGGATATCCGTATCGAGTATGTCGCCGTGTGCGATCCGCTGACGCTCGAGCGCATTCCCGAGGTGGAGCACGATGCAGTGCTACTGGCGGCGATCCGCATCGGCGACACCCGCCTGATAGACAACATCCGCCTGAACGCCAGAAAGAGCCGTCGGTCGCGAAGAAGATGAGAATCCTTGTCTTGGCAACAGTGGCCGCGCTTGCAGCCGGCTGTGCCGCCGGCCCCCCTGCGCAACCCGCACCGCCGCCGGCCCGGCAGCCCGGCGCTGATATGTCGGCCTCGGCGCACTACCAACTCGGCCTGGCGTTTTCAAGGCTGGGCGAGCATTCAAAAGCGCTTGCTGAACTGAAGGAGGCCCGGCGGCTGGATCCCGCAAGCAGCGAGGTGACCTTGCTGCTGGGCATGACCTTCGATCTGGCCGGCAAGCCCGGCGAAGCCTTGAGTGTCTACCGCGAGGGAATTGCCAGGCACCCCGGTGATCCCGGCCTGCTTCACGAAATGGGTAACAGCTTGCTCGTGCTTGGTCGTGCGGACGAGGCAATCAAGGCTCTCGAACAGGCCGCCGGCAAGAAGGAATCGGCCGATCTGCAGGGAGACCTCGGTTACGCCTACCTGGTGGCCGCCAAAAATGAAAAAGCGCTCGCCGTTCTCGGTCGGGCAGCCAAGTTGGCTCCCGAACGGGCCGATATAGCGTTGAATCTGGGCCGGGCCGGCCTGGCCGCGGGCAAGCCCGCGCTGGCAGCCGCAGCACTGGAGGCCCGCTCAAGGCTGGCACCCGAAGATCCACAGGGTTGGGTACTGTTGGCCTTGGCCCGTATCCGACTTGGAGCTTTCGAAAAGGCAGCTACGGCCGCCCGCCGTGCCGTCGATCTTCATGAGAAGAACCCCAAGGCGCACTTCCTGCTGGGGGTGGCCCTCGATGCCCTGGGACGCAGGCAAGCCGCCCGCAAGGCCATGCTGCGGGCAATCGCGCTGGATCCCAAGCTGAGCGCGGCCAGGAAGTGGCTCAAAAAATAGGGGGACGTTACTTGCCCAGCGCGGCAAGCAGGGTCTTGTGCAGTCGGCCGTTGCTTGCGACTATCTCGGCGCCGCTCAGGTCGCAACTACCGCCTTGCAGATCGGAAATCCGTCCGCCCGCCTCGGCGACGATCAGCGCACCGGCACAAATATCCCAGGGATGCAGGCGGATCTCCCAGTAGCCGTCCAGCCGGCCGCAGGCGGTGTAGCACAGATCGAGGCTGGCCGATCCGCCGCGCCGCACTCCCTGCGTGCGCATGGTCAGGGCGCAAAAACGCTCGAGATTGGTGTCGTTGTGCTCCAGGCGGTCATAGGGGAAACCCGTACTTAAAAGCGACTGAGCCAGTTCGCGGGTTTGGCTCACCGCGATTGCTTGCCCGTTGAGTTGGGCCCCCCGGCCCCGCCGAGCCTCGAACAGTTCGTCGCGCAGCGGATCGTAGACCGCGCCCAGGACGATCTCACCCGCTTGTCTGAGGGCCACGACGGCCGAAAAGGTCGGGTAGCCGTGAGCGTAGTTCGTGGTGCCGTCGAGAGGATCCACTATCCAGACGTCACGGGCGTCGGGCTCTGTAGGCGAGCCTTCCTCGGCCAAAATCCCCGCCTCCGGCAGCGCCTGTTCGAGGATCGCAAGCATTGCCCGCTCGCACTCCCCGTCGACGTCGGTAACCAGGTCGTAGGTACCCTTGTGCCTGATCTGGCGAGTTTGTGACAGTCCCGCGAGTTGGATCGCGCCTGCTTGACGAACGGCGCTTCTTGCTGCCTGCATGATGCGGTCGTTCAGCGCATCCATCTTTTTAAGCCCGACAAAAAGAGCAACAACACCAGCCCCAGCAAACCACCGCCGCCGGTCGAGGCGCAACCGCATCCCGTCCCGGGGCCGGCGACCCCCGGGCCCCAGTCGTAGTCGGGATCCAGATCCAGTCTGAAGTCCATATTGCGGTCGGCCTGGATGTCGAACTCGTCGGCGACACTGGTCAGGAAGCCCTCCCTGCCGGCGCCGGCCTGATAGTTGCCGGCGGGGATGCCGCCGATGCTGAAGGCGCCCTGATCGTCGGTCATGGTCTGGCGGCGGAATTGTCCAAAGTTTTCCCAGATGCTGACGTGCGAGCCGGCTGCCGAGGGCGGCGTGCCGCCGTCCGGCATGCTCAGACTGACCGTGCCTGAGAGCCGGTAAGTTGGATTTGTTGTCCCGTTGTCGTCTTTTTCGAGCACGAAATCGAGTGAGAGGTCGGCGGTCATCTGGACGTCGATTCGGGTCGCCGAGCGATAGCCCGCCCTGAAGGCCGTGAACGAAAGCGGCCCGGCCGGAACTCCTGAGAGCGTGTAGGAGCCCCCGGTATTCGTGTTGCTCGTAAGCGCCGGATCCTGCCCGTTACAGCGTATCGTCGAGCCGCTGCGATCGAGGGGATTGTCAGACAGGGCCACCACTCCGCTTAAGGTGTAGGAGCCGCCTGCGGCCAGGTCGATGTTCTGCTCAACGAGAGTGCTGCCGCCGTCGGTGGCCGGAGGGGGCAGCGTCAGCGCGACCGTCTTGGGCAGGAAGGCGTATTTCTCTCCGCGCAAGTCATAGTCGTCGGCGGCAAGACCTACCAGCGTGAAACTTCCCCCTGCCTGCGAGATGGTCAACCCCAATGTCCGGCTGCCCTGGCGGGCGGACAGGAGCACTCCCTGGCAGGCTGTGCCGGAGCATGAGGCGACGCCCTGGATCACGCCGCTTTCCTCGGGAGGGTTCAGCACGAAGTCGTGCGTGGCATCATCGCCGACCCAGGTCGTGCCGGTCGCCGATCCGCGCAATCCCGGTGACGCGCAGGTCAAGCCGTATGAACCGTCGGGCACCGCGGGCAGAGAGTAGTTGCCGCCCGCATCACTGATGGCCAGCAGGCCGGTGCCGCGCACCGCGACAAGGGCCCCGGCCACGGTGGCGCCTGTGTCAGAGCGAGTGACCTGTCCGGACAGGCTGCCGGCCAGCGATCCCGGGGCCGCCAGGACGACGATAGACAGCAGCACTATGGCGGTTCGGCGCATTTTCCATTTTTACCATATCGACGCCCCGATGGCCATCCCACAGAGCAAAAAGTGGTTGCCTCAGCGGCTGGCTGAGGGTATACATTGTAGTCTCATATCGTACCCGGATAGCTTGAGAAGAAAGAGAAAAGGAGAGATCTCATGCCTGTGGATCGAGTAGAAAAACTATGGTTGTGCGCGGCCTTGACAGTCGGCCTGGTTTTTGGAGGTTGCAACGGCAACGATGTCGATGTCAGCGGTCGGACGTCCGCATTAGTGCAGGATCAGTCGGCCCCGCGGCGCTCTCACCGGGCACCTATGGAACGTAACCTGGTGGTTCGTCCCAAGGATGATGGGCGGGTGCTGCCTTACGAGCCCGGCGTCGTCCTGATGAAGTTCAAGCCCGCTTTCGATGCTGCACGGGTGGACGGCGTCGCCACCGAGCTGGGGCTCGAGCGGGTGCGGGCGCGGCACAACCTGGCGGTCGATCGCATGCGCATCATATCGCGCGAGACCGTCGAGCAGGCGGTCACGCGCCTGAATTCCGATCCACGCGTCGAGTACGCCGAGCCAAACTACAGATTACAGTTCGAGAATACGCCAAACGATCCGCGCTATCCCGAGTGCTGGGGTATGAACAACACCGGACAGACGGGCGGTACGACCGATGCCGACATCGACGCCCAGGAGGCCTGGGACATCTCGATCGGTTCTTACAACGTCATCGTCGCCGTGCTCGACACCGGCGTCGACTATACTCATCCGGACCTGGCCGATAACATGTGGACCAACGAGGACGAGGTTCCGGGCAACGGCGTCGACGACGACAACAACGGTTTTACAGACGACGTGCGCGGCTGGGATTTCGAGAACGAGATCAATGACCCCATGGACGACTACGGCCACGGCACGCACTGCTCGGGCATCATCGGCGCCTCGGGCAACAACGCCCTGGGAGTCGCCGGTGTCAACTGGCGCGTGACCATCATGCCGCTGCGTATCATCGGCCAGCAGGATTACGACACCTATTGCATCGACGCGGCCGAGGCCATCCACTACGCCGTCGACAACGGCGCCGACCTGATGAGCTGCAGCTGGTGGACGGTGCAGACCTATAGCCAGACACTCGAGGACGCAGTCGTCTACGCCGACCAGCATGATGTCTTCCTGGTGGCGGCGGCGGGCAACGATACCCACAACGACGACGATCCCGGCTACAACCACTGGCCGTCCGAGTGGCCCTACGACAACATTATCGCCGTGGCGGCCACCAATCACACCGACAACATCGCCTACTTCAGCAACTACGGGCCGACGACGGTGGACGTCGGCGCGCCCGGCGAAGACGTCCTCTCGACCGTCTGGCCAAATCACGGCTACGAGCTGAAGTCGGGCACCTCGATGGCCGCGCCGCACGTCTCGGGCGTTGTAGCCCTGATGCTTTCGATCAGGCCCGATCTGACCAAGCAGGAGGTCCGGCAGTTCCTCTTCTCCACCATCGATCCAATCCCCGATCTCGAGGGCCAGACGGTCACCGGTGGCCGGGTAAACGCCTTCCGCGTGCTGCAGGCCATCAGCGGCGTGCCCCTGCCTCCCGTGGCGCTGGCCGGCGGCGACCGCACCGTCCAGTCGGGAGGCTCGGTGCAACTCGACGGCTCCTCCTCGTTCGACCCCAACCAGGATGCGATCACCTTTGCCTGGGAGTTCTATCCGCCGACCAACAGTTCGGCCTCGCTTGACGATTCGACCTCGGCCACGCCGGCCTTCACCGCAGACATCTGCGGCGAATATCAGGCTGTCTTGACCGTCAGCGACGGCACGCTCGATTCCGAGCCCGATCGGGCCAAGATCAACGCGCTCAACTTCACGGCCCAGAGTCCGCTGGTCGAGAGTCAGCACCCCTACCTGTCGAACACGGACCAGAGCTGGACAATCACCCAGCCAGGCGCAGTGGTCATGGCGGTGCACTTCTCTCAATTCGACACCGAGTCCGGCTACGACTACGTCGAGATCCTCGACGGCGACGACCAGCAATGGGCTATCTACGATGGTAACATAGGCCCCTTTACTTCGATGCTGGTCGACGGCAACACCATCAAGGTGCATCTGACAAGTGACGGCAGCGTAGAACGCCAGGGCTTCACAATAGACGAGGTGCGCTGGTGCGACGCCGGCAAGTGCCCCGTCGGCCTGGGCGACTGCGACGACGATCCGGCCACCGGTCCGGGCGGTTGCGAAACAGACACCACCGGCGATCTGGGCAACTGCGGCTGGTGCGGTCACACATGCGCCTATGCCCACGCCAGCGCGAGCTGTAACGCCGGTCTGTGTCAGTTCGTAGCCTGCGACTCCGGCTGGACCGATTGCGACAACGATGAGGTAACCGGCTGCGAGGCCGACCTGCAGGCCGATCCGCAAAACTGCGGCACCTGCGGTCTCGGCTGCGGCCCATATCCCAACGCGAGCGCGGGCTGCGCCGCCGGCCAGTGCGCCATCGGCGAGTGCGACGCGGGCTTTGGCGATTGCAATGGCATCCTGGCAGATGGCTGTGAGTTCGACGTCAGCTCGGATCTGCAAAACTGCGGTGCCTGTGGCAACGTCTGCGCCTTGCCGCATGCAGACAGCCACGCATGTGTCGACGGTGTCTGCATTCCAATGGGAGCCTGTACGGACATTGCCTTACAGCCCGTGGTCGAGACGCCGCATCCGTACTCGAACAACTACGACGACTCCTGGGTGATTTCGCAACCCGGGGCGGTTCAGCTCTCTGTTCACTTCGCAAGTTTCGATGTAGAGCAGAACTCGGATTGCAGCTGGGACTACGTGCTCTTGCTGGATGGCCAGGGTAACCAGATGGCCAAGCTGTGCGGCACGTTAGGCGATTTTTACTCGGAACCGATCATGGGTGACACTGTCCAGATCGTATTCCATTCAGACGGCAGCGTGACCCGCGACGGCTTCGTCATTGATTCCGTGAGCTCGTGCGAAAACGGATGCAGCGCCGGATATTCGAACTGTGACGCCGATCCGCAAAACGGCTGCGAGGCCGACACCAGCTCTGACGTCGACAACTGTGGAGGCTGCGGCCTGACCTGCGGCGGCGCGCACACCATCAGCCAGTGCGCAAACAGCATCTGTATCGAGAGCATCGACTGCCAGGCCGGTTGGGCCGACTGCAACAACAACCCGCTCGACGGCTGCGAGGCCGAGTTGGCCAGCGACCCCTGGAATTGCAGCGCCTGCGGAGTCATCTGTCACTACAGCCACGCCGCCGGGGAGTGCAATGCCGGTGTATGCCAGATGGGCGAGTGCAGCCAGGGTTTCGAAGACTGCAACTCGAGCGAGGCAGATGGTTGCGAGACCTCGACCAGCACCGATCCCAACAACTGCGGCGCCTGCGACAACGCCTGCGACCTGGCTCACGTCGACAGCGCTTCGTGCAACCAGGCTGTTTGCCGGATTGAAACTTGCGAGCGTGGCTGGGACGACTGTGACGGGATCGATACCAACGGTTGTGAGTTCGATGTCAGTTCAGACATCGACAACTGCGGGGCCTGCGGCATCGTGTGCGTTTTCGCCAACGGCACGGGAAGCTGCAGCGACGGCGTCTGCGTCGTCGGCTCCTGCGATGCCGGCTTCGCCGACTGCAACGGAGAGGGCGCGGACGGTTGCGAGGTCGATCTGAGCACCGATATACAGAACTGCAGCGACTGCGGCATTGTATGCGAGTATGACAACGCGACCGCTGCCTGTAACGCCGGAACTTGCGAGATGGGCTCCTGCGACTCGGGCTTCGACGACTGCAACGCCGACGATAGCGACGGTTGCGAGACCGACACCGACAGCGATGTGGCCCATTGCGGTGACTGCAATACCGTGTGCGACCTCGACCACGTCTCGATGATGGTTTGCCAGGCCGGCCAGTGCGGCATCGGCATGGGCGACTGTAGCACGGTTGCCGCGCAGATCTCGACGCCGCATCCTTATCCCGACAACTACGACGAGACCTTCGTGGTCAGTGCTCCGGGCGCCATGAAGATCCGGGTGCATTTTACAGACATGGTGACCGAGAGCGGTTGGGATTACGTCTACATCCTCGACGGTCAGAACAACCAGCTTGCATCCTATACCGGCGATCAGGGAGCCTTCTGGAGCCCATGGGCGACGGGCGACACCATCAAGGTAAACCTGGTGTCGGATTATATTTTCAACGATTACGGCTTTGACATCGACATGTACTCGGCCTGTGCTACGGCTTGCGATGACGGTTGGGACAACTGCGACGGTGATGCCCTAAACGGCTGCGAGTTCGATGTCAGTGCCGATCCGCAAAACTGCGGGGCCTGCGGCCATGTGTGTGTTTTTGCGGACGGTGTTGGAATCTGTGTCGATGGCGAGTGCGTAGTTACCTCGTGTGATGTAGGCTTTGCCGACTGCAACGGTTTGGGCGAAGACGGCTGCGAGGCCGATCTTAGCGGCGATCCCGAAAACTGCAGCGCCTGCGGCATGGTCTGCGAGTTCGATCACGCAGGCGCCCTGTGCATCGGCGGCGTCTGCGCCGTCGGCGCTTGCCAGGGCGCATGGGACGATTGCAACGGAGACCCGGTCGACGGCTGTGAGACCGACACGACCAGCGACGCGAACAACTGCGGTGCCTGCCATCAAATCTGTGACTCCTATTTACACGCCACGTCGGGTTGCGAGAACTCGACCTGCGGGATTGCCTCGTGTGATCTAGGCTACGACGACTGCGACGGCATCATGGCGAACGGTTGCGAGGCCGACGTCAGCGCCGACTACGACAACTGCGGAGCCTGCGGCCGAAGCTGCGACGTTCCGTATGCCGCAGACGTTGCCTGTGTGGACAACCAGTGCGTGATTTCGACCTGCGTTGCCGGCTTCGGCGACTGCGACGGGGACGGTTTCAATGGTTGCGAGACGGTTCTGAGCAACGATCCGGCCAATTGCGGCGCCTGCGGCACGGCCTGCGATTATTCCAACGGCCAGGGAGAATGCCAGGCGGGAAACTGCGTCATGAGCGATTGCGACTTCGGCTTCGGTGATTGCAACAGTTCGGGCGCCGACGGCTGCGAGGTCGATCTGATGGGAGATGCCGGAAACTGCGGGATGTGCGGTTACGCCTGCAACCTGGCGAATGCCGGAGCCAACTGTCTGGACGGATTCTGTGTCATCGACACCTGTGACGCGGGCTTCGAAAATTGTAACAACGCAAACGACGACGGTTGCGAAGTGAACACCGACGAAGACGAAACAAACTGCGGTGCCTGCCAGAACGTCTGCGAACCGGCCAATGCTTCACCGGCTTGCGTGTCGGGAGCCTGCGCAGTGGACAGCTGCGACACGGATTTTGGCGATTGTAACTCCGATGCTGCCGACGGCTGCGAGGTCGACCTGCTGGTTGCGCTCGACAACTGTGGTGCCTGCGGCACGGCCTGCGCCTTCGCCAACGCAGGTGCAAGTTGCGTCCAGGGTTCCTGCGAGATGGGAGCCTGCAGCGCGCCCTACGCAGATTGCAACCTCGATCAAGCGGATGGCTGCGAGACCGATATCAACACGGACGACAACAACTGCGGCGCCTGCGGCCGGGCTTGTCATCAGGGCCAAGAGTGCTCGGGCGGAAGCTGCGTCTGCACCGACACGGACGGTGACGGTTACGCCACCGTGCCCTGCGGCGATGACTGCAACGACGCCTCGGCGACGGTACACCCGGGGGCCGAGGATGTCTGCGAGGACGGCATCGACAACGACTGCGACGGCGCCACCGACGAGGGCTGCCAAGACAACGGCCAGACGGAAGGCGGCGGCTGCGGCTGCGCCACCGACAAACAACGCAACATGTCGGCCTTGTGGTTTGGGCTACTCGGCTTGGTGCTGGCCATCAAACGCAGGAAGTAAAAGCAGGATAACTTGGGAGGAATATCGTTATGGCTGAAGAAGGCAAGGTAAAAAGAGGAACGGATATTTGGTTGGTGCTGCTGATAGTCGTTTTAGTGTTGGCCGCGGGAGTGGGTATGTGGTTCTTCTCGGTGGCCATTAGTTCCCGATTCGACGAGACAAACGAGCGTATCAAGGGCCGATCCGCGCAGATCATGACGGCGGTGATCAATCTTCGCCAGGATATGCTCACCAGGTTTCCCTCTAACACGGCTGTCGAGATACGAGAGACTGCGCAGGACGCAAAGTCTCCTGCCGTGGTGCCGGCGCCCAAGAAGCCGGCAGACAAAAAAACAAAACAGGGAATCAAGGGGACCCCTGGTTAGGGGTTAGACACCGGCACTTGGAAGCCTGCCAGGGAAAGCTGCTCGCACGCACCTGACGCGACCCGAGCCGTAGGGGTCGTGATCCGCCCAACTTGCTATTTCATCCTTGCAAATTGAATATCTGCAGTTATAATTACAAGCATGATTGATCGGAGATTACAAGCAATCGTGGAGCGTTCGCTTGAGAACTTTCCGGTGGTGGGCCTTGTCGGCTCAAGGCAGAGCGGTAAAACCACCCTGGCCAGGACTATCACCAAAAGAAGGAGCAAGGACGATATCCTCTACCTCGACCTGGAACGTTCTTCAGATCTTGCCAAGTTGGGCGATGCGGAACTCTTTCTCGAAAGGTTCAAAGACCGGCTGATAGTAATCGACGAAATCCAGCGCCGGCCGGAACTCTTCCCCTCCGTGCGGGTAATGGTGGACGAGCAACCCGGCCAGGCGGGGCGATTCCTGATCCTCGGATCGGCCTCGCCTCAACTCGTTCGGCAGTCGTCGGAGAGCCTCGCCGGCCGCATAGTATACCACGAACTTTCTCCTTTTACGGCAGATGAGATTGACCCGGCTCTGTCCGGCAGGCTCTGGTGCCGCGGCGGCTACCCTCCGAGCTTTCTCGCTCGCAGCGACGGGCAGAGCCTGCGCTGGCGCGAAGCATTCATCTCTACCTACCTGGAGAGGGACATTCCCGGACTCGGTCTGACGCTACCCGCCAGTCTGCTGCGCAGGTTCTGGGAGATGGTGGCCCACTCTCACGGACAGCTTTTGAACTCAAGCAAGATCGGAGCAAGCCTGGGCGTATCAGCCCCCACTGTAAAGCGCTATCTCGACCTGCTCCAGGACACGTTCATCGCCAGGCAGTTACAACCCTACCATCCGAATATCAAGAAGAGGCTTGTAAAATCTTCGAAGGTCTACATGCGCGATAGCGGTCTGTTGCATGCGCTGCTACGCATACCGAACGAGGACGTGCTGATTGGAACGCCACACGCGGGAGCATCTTTCGAGGGCTGGGTGATCGAACAAATACTGGCTATCCTGCCCCCGGCCTGGCAGGCATACTTCTATCGGACGGGTGCGGGCGCGGAGATGGACCTGGTACTGGTTCGGCCGGGCAGCGAACCGGTTGGTATAGAGATAAAACTTACCAAGTCACCTTCCATCGGGAAGGGCTTCAGGCAGTCCATGTCCGACCTGGGATGCCGCCAAGCCTTCATCATCTGCCCGGCCAATGAAGCGTTTCCGCTGGCGCCTCAAGTAGAGGTACTGCCGGTGGCGGAGTTGGGCAAGCTAACCGGGTTTTTATTCAGCCTGTCATGATAGCAGGTGATATCATCGGCCGGTCCTTCGGCTTATTTCCCCCAGATTAGTTTCTCGGCGTTCTTGACGTAGAATTTTTCCAGTACATCTGCGGGCAGGTTTATTGCATCAACCTTCCAGTCGCCTTGGATCGGAGTGGGGTGGTCGATCTGGCGGTGATCCGTCTCGAAGTACTCCCGGTGGACAGCATAGAAGTGGGCGGCGTCGCCGTCGTCGTCGGGCCAGATCGAGAGCGAGCCAAGTTGCAGGCCGCCCGGGTCGATAATGATGTCCGAGCCGAACAGGATGCGATCCTGGTGCTTGATGAAGAACTTCCTGGTTTGTTCGGCCGGGTGGCGGCCTATCTCGCCGAGGCGCGCCGATGTATCCACATAGACGTTGGGATGCGTATCCAGCAGGCGATCGACGTATGTCAGATCCTCGGGATTGTTGGCCAGGTGTATCAGCAGAAAGGTCGTATCGGGATGGTGGGCTATTAGCCGCTCGCGGGCGGCGAACAGTTCGTCGCGCGAGGGATAGTCCTTGCCGTAGAAGCTCCAGGACGGCGCGAACAGAAGCTCCATGTAGCGCTCGTTATCGGGTGTCGGCGGATCGAAGAAGGTCCGGGGATCGGCCGTGTGCATGGCGACTATAACGCCTAAATCGGCCGCGCGCTTCATCAGTGGATCGAGCCGCGCGTCGTCGATGGCCAGCAGCTTGCCGTCGGATGTGCGCACGCCCAGGCCCAGGTTCTTGAAAACCTTGAAGCCGCGCGCGCCCAACTCGACCTCTTTGGAAAGACGTCGCGCCTCGCGTTGAGGCCAGGCGGGATCGTCGATGCCGCGCCAGTCGACATTTGCCAAGAAGGCAAAGCGCGGCCCGAGATTTTTGGCCATGGCCACGGTCGCCCTGAAGCGTGCGCCCGGGTAAAAACCGGCGCTCTTGGCGCAGAAGCGGGTGATGCCTGAGGCTTTGAAGATTTTCAAGGCCCGTTTGATGCATGCCTCGGTCGGCACGATATGCACGTGGGAATCGATAATCGGACGCAAGGTTAGCGCCCCGTGTTTTGAACCGTCTTCGCAGCCGGATGACGCGAGGAGTGTGACGATGAGCAGCAGACTCAATCTCATTATCGTTGATGATAACGAAATTCCTCTTTGTCCACAACTTGTGTTGTACTTTTGTTTCATGCTATTCGTATACATCAAGGAATCATGGAAGGAATTTCGCCATGGCGGTGCACGAAGAGACCGGGCGAGGGAATGGCAGCGGCATTTTTAGCTGGCTCAGGCGGTTGTTGTTGCTTGCCATCCTGGGGGCCGCGGCGGCGGGTGGCTGGTGGTTCTACCAAAACCATCGCGAGGTTGAAGTCCTCAAGACGATGATTGGCCGCCTGACCGCCGAGGATCGCGTGGCCGACGTCTGGGTGGAGGACTACCAGCGCGCGCAGGACGGCAGCCCCCGCAAGATTCGTCTGAAGATCCTGCGCTACGGGCCGGGTAAGAAGCCGCTCGACCCGGTCCACTGCGATTTTTCGGTAAACGACGTGATTCATTTCGAGGCGCTGGTCATCCGCCTGAACGACGAGCTGATCATGGAAGGTGAGGGCAAGAGTATTCACTTTTTCACCCGCGCTTTCGCCCTCGACGATCACGGCAACACCTATGAAAGCTGCGATATCAATCGTCCCATGGAAGTGCCGGGCGGCTATCGCATTTCAGCGGCGGCCGGCGGCTACACCGGACGGATTGAGAGCCGCTTGTGGAAATCGTTTTGGGAATATGCCCTGGATGAGAGCAGGCGCCGCAAGGACGGCGTCAAGAACGCCCAGATCGAAGCCCCGGCTACGCGCTTCGTTCCCGACAAGATCTACCGCCTGATCCTGGAGCACGACGGCGGACTGCGCATCCAGGCCAGACCGGTGCCCGAAATACTCAAGGGCGAAAACGTGAAGCAGGAAAAGTGAAGATGTCCTGCTTCAAACATTGCCGGCCGTGGTTGTTAGCGATGCTCGTTTTCTGGTCGGCCGCTTATGCCGCTGGAAAGCAACCCGTACCTATTCTGGCCGTGTTCCAGATCGAGAACCGTGGAACGACACTGACCGCCCAGGAGATCGAAACCCTGACGGATTACCTCGGCACCCGTCTGGGAGAAGGTGGGCACTTTCGCATCGTGCCCCGCGATGAGATCCGTGCTCGGCTTGCCAGCCAGAAAAAGGAGACCTGCAAGACTTGCTACGATCGCTCCTGCCAGATCGACATCGGGCAAGAGTTGTCGGCGCAGTACACGCTCTCCGCGTCCATCGGCAAGATTGGGTCGCTGTGCATTCTTACCGCCGCCCTATTTGATCTGCGCAAGGCGGCCACCGAGCGAACCGCAACCGCCAAGGGGCCCTGCGATACCGATCATCTTCTTTCGGCGCTGGACGAGGTTATCGCAAAGCTGCAGCCTACGTCGCCGGTCGTGAAGAAGAGCACTCCTCCGGCCGCGCAGATCGCGCCTCCGCCGCCCCCCACCTACCGCCGGCCGCTGATGCCTCGGACCAAGAGCGCCGGCATGGCTTGCTTGTGGGGCCTGCTGCTGCCCGGCGGGGGCATGTTTTACATCGAGGAAACCGGCTGGGGCGTAGGCTATTTGCTTGCGACGGTGGCGGCCGCCGCAACGGGAATAGGGTTCGCTTTTTCTAAGGAGGACCTCATCTATTTTGGCATCGGCTTCGGCTCGGCCGCGGCGATCGATCTGGCTTCGATCATCCACGCCATGCTGGCGGCGGGAAAGTGGCGCGATCCGGCGCTGGTTCAGATGGAACAGGCCGGGCAAGGACAGTCGACATACTTGCCCAACGATCTCGTAAGACCCCGGAGACTCGGCCAGGCGGCCGTAGTTGTTCCGATTCTATCCGGGCGTTTCTGAAGCTGCGAAAATTTCGCGATCTGGTCCGTTTGACCTATTCCTCTTTTTTCTCAGACAGTGGTAGAATGTTAATAGAGGTGTAAGTGAATATCCTACCGGGAGATTGGTGCCATGATACAGATGAAAATGAATTGGTTTCTTTCGTTGTCGATTGTGTTGCTGGCCGCTGTCTGGGCTTGTTCCGATGAGACGGCGCCGGGGCCGATAGCGTGTGTCGGCGATGGGGATTGCCCGGATGGGATGGGCTGTGCCGACGATGTCTGTCGAACCATCTGCCTCATCTCCGAAGACTGCCCCTCAGGCATGCAGTGCCTGAGCGGGTTTTGCCAAATGCCGTGTGTGGACGACGGCGACTGTCCCTCGGGCGAGCATTGCGAGGCCGGCTTTTGCAAGCCGGACGAGATTGAAGACGCCGGCACCGACGGTGACGGCGGCAACGGCAAGGAGTGCATCGACCAGGACCAGGACGGCTATGGGCCCAACTGCGCCCTGGGCGACGAAGACTGCGACGATACCGATCGCCTGGTTCACCCCGGCGCCCCCGAGATCTGCCACGACGGCATCGACAACGACTGTGACGGAACTACCGACGAGGCTGACTGCGGCTGCGAGCGGGGCGACCGCCGCGCGTGCTATACCGGCCCCTTCGAGACCAAGGGCGTGGGCCTGTGTCGCTCGGGCGTGATGATCTGCGGGGACGACAAGGAGTACGGCGATTGCCAGGGTGAGCAGACGCCGACAGACGAGATCTGTGATAGCGAGGACAACGATTGCGACGGGGATATCGACGAGGGTTTGCTCAACCGCTGCGGTGATTGCACTCCGCCGGACGACCAGCTCGTCGAGATCTGCGGCGACGGGTTGGATAACGACTGCAACGGCCAGATCGACGAGAATTGCTCATGCGATCCCGGTTGCCATTGCGACGAGGGTGGCGCGGGCAGCAACTGCGAATGTCACCCGCCGGTAGACCAGCCGTGCTACTCGGGGCCGCCGAGCACCATGGGACAGGGTATTTGCAAGGGCGGAACACACGACTGTGTCGAGCAGGGCGCCGACTACGTCTGGACCAGCTGCGAGGGAGAGGTTACCCCTGGTGTCGAATGCGAGGGCGACGTGGCCGACAATCTGGACAATGACTGTGACGGTTTTACAGACGAGGATTGCCTGCCCGACGGCGACAATGACGGCTATCGTCCTCCGGAAGACTGCGATGACACCAACGCCGCGGTCAACCCCGGGGCGCAGGAGTCCTGCAACGAGATCGACGACAACTGTAACGGCATCGTCGACGAGGGCGTCACCAACGCCTGCGGCACTTGCGGGCCTGTCCCCGAAGAAGTATGCGCCAACGGGTTGGACGACGACTGCGACGGCTCGGTGGACGAGATGTGCGGGGGTTGCTCGGGCTCCGAGACGAAGACCTGTTACCGCGGGCCGGACGGCACGCAAGGAGTGGGAACCTGCCATACCGGAACCATGACTTGTATCGACGGCGAGTTCTGGTCGGTTTGCGAGGGGGATGTCATTCCCGAGGCGGAAGTCTGCGACGGGGTGGACAACGATTGCGATGGAGAGACCGACGAGCAATGGGCGATCGGCTCCAACCTGTGCGGTTTCTGCGATTCGACCGAAGTCTGCGACGGGGTGGACAATGACTGCGACGGCTGGACTGACGAGGGGGTCATGAACGCCTGCGGTGATTGCGGCGTGGTTCCCGAAGAGGTCTGCGATGGCGTGGACAACGACTGCGACGGGTTGATCGACGAGGGTGTCCTGACTGCCTGCGGGACGTGCCCGGATGTCCCCTGTTACGAGGTAGGCTGGGACACGCCCGGCGAGTGCGACGCCGACCTGCGCGACTGTGACGGCACCGAGCCCGATCCCGGCAATCCCGATGCGATCACGCTCGGCCAGGGCTCGGTGCGCACGCCCTTCATCTACATTTCGGTCACCGGTCGCGACCAGGTCGCCAAGCTGGATACCGAGACCGGCCAGAAGATCTGGCAGGTAGACTCGCACGGCGACGCTCCCTCGCGTACGGCGGTTGCGCTCGACTACTCCGTTTGGGTGGGCAATCGTGGCTTCGCCTCGACAGGAGACGCGCACTACTCGAACGGCGT
This sequence comes from uncultured Myxococcales bacterium, assembly GCA_964640665.1. Taxonomy (GTDB): domain Bacteria; phylum Myxococcota; class B64-G9; order B64-G9; family B64-G9; genus DATKYQ01. The sequence continues at coordinate 112,424 of CAZXHT010000003.1, read as the reverse complement.
GCACCTCGACGCAGACGGCAGCCGTATATGCAGCGTCGATGCCCCCAACATCTGCCGCGCAGTGGCCATCGACGGTGACGGCAACGTCTGGTTCGGCACCTACAACGGCCAGACTCTGTACAAGGTTGACGGCCAGGCAACCGACCCGACGGGCTGCGTCGAGCCGCCCTGTTGCAGAGTGCTGGGTTCTCTCAACGTCGGGGTCAGCGTCTACGGACTGGCCATCGACGGCAACGGCTACCTGTGGACGGCATCCTCTCCGGTGACCAAGAAAGTAAACACGGCCACCATGGCGGTAGAAGCCTCGGTGACCCACGATCGACACTACGGCATCGCCATCGACCAGAGTAACAACGTCTGGCTGGGTAGTTGGTCGGGGAGCGGAACACAACGCGGGGTGCACATGATCAATGGCTCCGACCATTCGGTATTCTACACCGGCGTCACTAATGTCACGGCGGTGACGGTCGACCAGGACGGCTACGTCTGGGGGTCGAGCTATGGAACCAACGAGGTGGTCAAAATCAATCCAGGTACGGGCGACGTCTTATGCCGGCAGGCGGTCTCGAACGGACATCATCCCCACGGCGTGGCGGTCGACGCCAACGGGAAGATCTGGGTGCCCAACCGTTACGGCGGCTACGCCAATCGTTTTTTGTCCGACTGCACACCGGACGGCTCGTTCCCGGTCGACCCGGGCCAGGAGTTGTACACCTACAGCGACATGACCGGCATGCAGCTGCGCATGGTCACCACCCGCGAAGGGCACTGGATCCAGAACTTCGATTCCGGCTACGACGCGCCCTTCTGGCACAGCGCCACCTGGGATGCGACCGTGCCCGTCGACACCTCGGTCAGCGTGTCGTTCGTCTCGGCCGACAGCGAGGCGGAGCTTGTGACCAATCACAGCCCCGTCTGCGGGCCTTTTGCTGCCTCGCCCGCGGACATATACAACACCTGCCCGTCCCTGCAAGGCCACCGTTGGCTGAGCGCCGACGTGCAACTCAACACCACCCAGGACGGAGTGCGGCCGACCTTCTCCAACCTGCACGTCTTCTGGTCGTACTAGCATAGACAGGGCGTGCGTCGCCGGCGCGGCATTGCAAATTCAAACCTTCCTTGAATGGCCATCCCTCCTCGTGTAGAATGCAGCGATTCCATAGGCTCGGGGAGAACATTGGCCGGTAATTTCGAAGAGTTCGAGTCGGGGCTGAGCTTGGACGCGGCTCTTGACGAAGCTTGGCGTTGCCTGCAGTGCGAAGACCCTCCTTGCGAGAAGGGTTGCCCGGCCGCGGTGCCGGTGCGGACGTTCATCCGCAAGATCCGTAACTTTGATCTGCGCGGGGCGGCCCAGGTTATTCGCCGGGCCAATGTCATGGGCGGTAGCTGCGCCCGCGTGTGCGCTACCGCGGATCAATGCCAGCGCGAATGCACCCGGGCGCGGATCGATCGCCCGATCGACATCGGGGCGCTGCAGCGCTTCGCTTGCGACTTCGAAATCTCCAGCGGGGTTTTCCCTGAGCCGGCCGCGGAGGCCACGGGCAAGCGCGTGGCCGTTATCGGCGCCGGCCCCGCGGGCCTGGCCGCGGCCGCGGAGTTGGCCCACTTGGGACACCACCCCACGGTGTTCGAGCGGGGCTCAAAAGCGGGCGGGATGCTGGCGGGAGGTATACCCGCGATGCGCCTGCCCTCCCGGGTGGTCGAACACGAGGTGCTGGCAGTCGAGAAGCTGGGAGTCGATTTCGTCTTCGGACGCGATCTGGGATCACTTTCTGAACTGGGCAACGACTTCGATGCCGTGGTAGTAGCCGTCGGGCTGACGCAGCCGGCCAGGCTCGGCCTGCCGGGCGAAGAGCTTGCGGGTGTTCACCAGGCTCTGGATATTCTCGGCCTCAAGGCCTCCGGTGTGAGCCCGCGTCCGAGGCTCGGTCCGCGGGTGGCGGTCATCGGCGGCGGCAACACCGCCATGGATGCGGCTATCACCGCCTTGCGGATGGGCGCCGAGGACGTTGTCGTTCTCTACAGACGTTCGGACGTCGAGATGCCCGCCTGGGAGAAAGAGATCGGCCGTGCCCGGGCCGAGGGCGTCAGGCTGCGCACGTTGACCCAGCCTGTCGAGCTTCTCGAAAAGGGCGGCAAGCTTGCCGCCGTGCGCTGCGTGGTGACAGTGCTGGGGCAGCCCGATGCGAGCGGCCGCAGGCGCCCTGTACCGGTCGACTCGGCGCGCTTCGATTTGCCGGTAGACGACGTCATAGTGGCGGTCGGGGAACGTATTGACGAGAAGCGCGTCGCCGAGATGGGTCTCTCGCTCGGTGATGACGGGCTGGTCAAACATGAGAATCTGGCGGCGGGTACGGGTGTCTTCGTGGCCGGAGATCTGATCAGGCAGCGGCGCACGGTTGTGGATGCCGTGGCCGACGGCGTAAAGGTCGCCCGTGAGGTTCACTCAAGGCTGGGACACGCGCGGATCGTATTTTCGGACGACGAGATGTTGCCCGGCGACGTCGACCTGGCGGTTGATTTCTGCGGCGTGCGCTTCGTCAATCCCTTTTTGCTGGCGGCGGCGCCGCCCACAGACGATCTCGAGATGCTCAGGGCCGGTTTCAAGGCCGGCTGGGCCGGCGCGGTTCTGAAAACCACGGCCGTCGAGTCGGAACCGGTCGAGTTGAAGTACCCGATGATGCAGGGCTACCAGTTGTTCGGCAAGCGGGTCGCCGGCCTGGGCAACATCGATCTAATCAGCGAGCACCACATCGACGTGGTCGAGAAGCGCATCCGGGCCATCAAGGAAGAGTTTCCGGATCGGGTCGTGGTCGGCTCGATGATGGGTTCTTCCAGGCAAGACTGGGAGCAACTCGTCGGGCGCCTCGAGGCGGCCGGGGCGGATGTGCTGGAGTGCTCGTTTTCCTGTCCCCAGGGCACGCTGGGCGGCGAGGGCTCGTTCGCCGGCCAGATGCTCGGGCAGAACGTCGAACTCACCCGCGAGGTGACCTCGTGGATCAAGGGCGCGGCCCGGCGCGCGCCGGTGGTCATCAAGATTACACCCCAGGTGGCCGACATCAAGGCCGTGGCGCAGGCCGTCCGAGAAGGTGGCGCCGACGCCGTCTGCGCCTCCAACACTATTCCCAGCCTGATGGGCATCGATCTCGACAGTTTCAACCCCTTGCCGGACGTCGGCGGCAGGACATCGTTCGCCGGCCTCTCGGGGCCGGCCATCTTGCCGATCACGCTGCGCAACATTGCCATGGTTGCCACCGCCTGCAAGCTGCCGGTAACGGGCACGGGCGGCCCGCTGAACTGGAAGGACGCAGTCCAGATGATGCTGGTAGGAGCGGTCAACGTGCAATTCTGTACCGCGGTGATGACCTTCGGCTTCGAGATGATCGAAGATCTCAAAAGCGGTTTGGCCTGGTACCTCAAGGAAAAGGGATTGCATTCGCCTGCGGACCTGGTCGGCCGGTCGCTCGAGCGGATCACGACTCACGATAAGCTCCAGGCTGCAAAGAATGTGCGTTCGCGCATTGATGAGCGGCTGTGCATCGGTTGCGGTCGGTGCCTTATAACCTGCCGCGACGGAGGCCACCAGGCAATTAGTTTCGGTGCCGATCGACTGCCTGTGGTGGATGATGAACGCTGCGTCGGTTGCGGGGTTTGCGCGGCCGTATGTCCGGTGACCGATTGTATCAGGGTGGCGGAGGTCAAAGCATGCGGGTAGTCGGAAAGCGTGTCAGACGGCTCGATGCCGAGGACAAGGTTACCGGGCGGATGATCTATCCCTCCGACCGGGTGATCGACGGCATGCTCTGGGTCGAAGTGGTACGAGCCGCGCATCCCCACGCGCGCATTAAGTCCGTCGACACCGCCGAGGCGGAGACGGTCGAAGGCGTGGTGCGCGTGCTGACGGCCCGGGATGTTCCCGGCCTGAACGCCTTCGGTATTCAGATCCAGGATATGCCGGTGCTTTGCCACGATCGCGTGCGTTACATGGGCGACGCCGTGGCGCTTGTGGGAGCAGAGACACGCGCCGCCGCTCTCCGCGCGGCGGCGTTGGTCAGGGTAGACTACGAAGTGCTCGAGCCCTTGACCGATCCCGAGAAAGCCATGCTGCCCGGAGCCGTCGCCCTGCACCCAAACGGCAACATATTGCACCAGGGGCATTTCACCAAGGGCGACGTGGAACTGGGTTTCAAGAAGAGTTCTGTTGTGGTCGAGGGTTTCTACCAGGTACCGATGATGGATCATGCCTTTCTGGAAACCGAGGCGGGAGTCTCCTACTACGGTGAAGACGGCCTGCTGACAGTCGAGTCGTGCGGGCAGTACGTTTTTCGCGACCAGACGCAGATTGCCCGGTCGCTGGGGCTCGAACTCGACCTGGTGCGGGTAACGGCGCCCTATGTCGGTGGAGCTTTCGGCGGCAAGGACGAGGTCACGGTGCAGATCCATCTGGCGCTGATGACCTATCACACCCGGCGGCCGGCCAAGATGGTGGCCAGCCGCGAGGAGTCGATCGTCGCGCACACCAAGCGCCACCCGGCCAGGATGTGGTACAAGACCGGCGTCTCCAAGAGCGGCAAGCTGCTGGCTGTGCAGGCACGCTTCGTCGCGGACACGGGCGCCTATGCCTCGCTGGGCGGGCCGGTGCTCAACCTGATGATGGAGCACGCCGCCGGCCCCTACCTGGTGCCCAACTTCAAAGTCGATGCCTACGCTGTCTACACCAACAACGGCTTCTCGGGTGCTTTCCGCGGGTTCGGCTGCACCCAGGCCTGTGTGGCCATCGAGAGCCAGATGGATCGAATGGCTCACAAACTGGGACGCGATCCGCTGGCCTTCCGCCAGGCCAATGTCTTGCACCAGGGAGATCTGGCGGCACTGGGCTATGAGATGAAGCTCAAGGTCGGCGCCGAGGCGACCGTGAAGTCAGCCCGTCGCGGCAAGCTATGGAAGTCGAGACGACGGCTGGTGAAAGACACTTCGCGCCACTCGCCTTCTCTTGCGTCTTACATCAAGCGGGGCGTGGGAGTAGCCACCCAGATGCAGGGCGTTGGCCTGGGAATAGGCATTCCAGATTACGCGGAGGTTGAGCTGCGCCTGGATCGCGATGGCCGGCTCGTGGTTTTCGCCGGAACAAACGAGTTTGGCCAGGGCGCCTACACCGCATATGCCCAGATGGCGGCAGAGAGACTCGGCGTGCCCATGGATAAACTCGCCGTGGTGGGAGCGGATACGGCCGTGACACCTGACTCGGGAACCACAACCGCTTCGCGCACCACCTATGCCGTGGGCAATGCAATCCTGATGGCAGCCGACAAGCTCGAGGCGATGAAAGCCGAAGCGAGCGAGCCCGGAGATCTCACGGCCCGGGCGACTTTTCATGTGCCTACACATGATGTCGAGCTGGGCGAAGGTTTGCCTCACCTGTTGTACTCCTACGGAACCCACGTGGTACTGGCAGAGGTGAACACCCTGACCGGCGAGATAACGGTCGAGGCGGTGGAAGCGTATCTGGACGGCGGGCGGGTGATCTTCCGCACCGGTTTCGAGGGACAGAGCGAGGGCGGCATCGCCCAGGGAATCGGCTACGCCCTGTTCGAGGATGTTATTATTGAGAAGGGGTTTTTTAAGAATACAAACTTCAACACCTATATCCTGCCTTCGTCTCTGGACGTGCCGGCCGATATCCGCACGGTGCCGGTCCAGGTGTTGGAGGCCTCCGGTCCCTACGGGGCCAAGGGCATCAGCGAGACCTGCATGGTCGGAGTGACCCCGGCGATCCTGAATGCGCTGCAGGATGCCATCGGGGTGCGTTTTACACGCCTGCCGGTTAAAGCCGAGGACGTGCTCGTCGCACTGGAAGAGGGGCGTCATGAAGATTGACTTGCGCCTGACGATCAACGGCCGCGGGGCGCGCTTCGAAGTCGACCCCGACGAGCGCCTGGTAGACACCTTGCGCGAAAAGGCGGGCCTGACCGGCACCAAGAAAGGCTGCGGCATCGGGGAATGCGGCGCCTGCTCGCTGATGCTGAACGGCAAGCTTGTTCCGTCTTGCCTGGTGCTTGCCGCTTCGGCAGACGGTGCCGAGATCGTCACCGTCGAGGGACTGGCAAGCGGGGACGGCCTTAGCGACTTACAGCAGGCCTTCGTCGACGAAGGAGCGATACAGTGCGGCTTTTGCACACCGGGCATGTTACTGGCCGGTGAGTACCTGCTGTCGCGCTACCAGCGTCCCACCAGCGACCAGATCCGCGAAGGTATTTCCGGCAACCTGTGTCGCTGTACCGGCTATACCAAAATCGTATCGGCCATTCGAAAAACGGCCCGCCGGCGGGCCATTCGCAGAAGCGGGAGGTAACAATGGATCCTACATCCGGAGAGGGAACCAAGACAATCGCCCTGGAGTTGCAGCGGCTGGTCGACGAGGAAGAGTCTGGAGTATTGACGCTCATCGTACGTTCGATCGGCTCGGCGCCGGGCAAGGTGGGGGCCAAGATGATCGTGCTACCCGACGGCAGCATCAACGGCACGGTCGGCGGCGGTGTCGTTGAGGCGCGAGTCATCGCCGACTCGCTGAATGCTCTCGATGACGGCCGCGGGCCGCGCACGCTGCACTACAAGCTGGACGAGTTGGGGATGAGCTGCGGCGGGGAGATAAGCGTCTACATCGAGCCGATGCTGCCGGCCAAGCGGGTAGTCATCTACGGCGGTGGCCACGTCTCCGCCGCGGTGGCCAGGCTATTGGCCACTCTCGATTGTCGCATCAGCGTGGTGGATGAGCGCTCCGAGTGGGCCAACCGCGACAGGTTTCCCGATGTGGACGAGATCGTCAATCGCCCCTTCGCGGAACAGGTCGCCTCGCAGCCTCCGGGCACCAAGGACCACGTGTTTATCGTCACACGGGGGCATGACCAGGATCAACTCGTGCTGGAAGGGGTCGTCGGCCGGAACCCCGCCTGGTTGGGAATGATCGGCAGTAAGAAGAAGGCAGCCAAGGCCATGGAGCTTCTGAAAGCCAAGGGTGTTCCCGCGGAACAGATAAAGAAGATCCGTTCCCCGGTGGGGTTGGACATCGGAGCCGTCACCCCTGAGGAGATTGCCATCGCCATCGCCGCCGAGCTAGTTTTTCTCTGGCGCCGGGGCAGCGCGGTCAATAGTACACCGGGAAGTAAGCAGACCATGCCGGACAAGAAAACTGTACCGTCTAAAGCGGTCACGGCCAAGAAGAGAGAATCGTCGCTTGAGGACGTGGTGTTCGATGACTCGGAGGATGCCTGAAGGAGAACGAGTGATTTTCATACTACTAACCACGAGAATCTTCGCGGGACGCGAAGATTCTCAGTAGTACTGCGCGGATTTTTGGTTGCGGCTTAGGAGCCGCGCTGTGGGAGTCTAACAAGGGGATGATAAGTTTCCTTAAGCTTCAGTCACTGGATGACGTACTGGAGATAATCTGGGCCGACGGAACCGCTGCGCTCTTGATTGCCGGTGGAACCGATGTCCTGGTGCGGCCCGAGCCCTTCGCGGGCAGGCACATGTTGATCGACATCAGCGGGGTCTCCGAGTTGCAGGGCATCGGGCTTACCGACCGGGGCTTGATCCGCATTGGGGCCGCCGTCACCCACCAGGAGATCGCCGACAATGCGCTGATCCGCAGGCGCGCCAGGTTGCTGAGCCTCGCCTGCCGGGCGGTCGGCTCGGTCCAGATTCGCAACCTGGGAACCATCGGCGGTAACCTGGGTAACGCCTCCCCGGCGGCCGATTCGCTGCCCGCGCTGGTCTGTCTGGATGCCCGGGTGGCGCTGGCAGCCCGCGGCCGGCGGCGTGTGTTGCCCGTGCTCTCTTTTCTCAAAGGACCCGCCAGGACGGACCTCGGCCTCGACGAGGTTATCGAGGCCGTGCTGTTTCCGCCGCGGCGCGGGCGGACGGTGGCCTTCTTCAAGAAGGCCGGGCAGCGCAAGGGCATGTGCTGCTCGAAGGCCTCGCTGGCGCTGTGCGCCCGGCGCCACACTGACGGGTGCCTGAGTCATGTCAGGGTGGCAATGGGGGCGGTCGCACCAACCGTCATCGGGGTGCCGCAGGCCGAGGAGATACTCGAGGGCCGCGTTCTTGACGCCGAGCGGGTGAGGTCCGCGGCTAAGGCCTGTATCGCCGCCGTGCGGGCCATCGATGACATCCGCTCCAGCGCCGATTACCGCCGCCGCGTGGCGGGAGCGCTGATGACCGAGGGTCTGATCGAAATCATCGATCACACGCGTGAACTGGCCAGGCGGCGCAAGAGGAAGAGGCGTACATGAAGATCGCCGGCGTCGTGCTTGCCGCCGGGGCGTCGCGACGCATGGGAAGACGCAAGGCCCTGCTGCACAACGACTCGCAGACATTTCTCGACAGCCTGTGCGCTACGCTCGGGGCCGGAGGCTGCGACCCTGTGCTGGCGGTTGTGGCCGAGCCGGTCCTGGAGATTGAAGAAATCTGCCGGCTCGATGGCGTGCAACTCGTGTTGAATCCCGATCCTTCCCGGGGCCAGATTTCCTCGCTCCGTTGTGCCCTTTTGCGCCTTTCTCCCGAAGTGGATGGCGCAATAGTGGTGCTGGTCGACCAGGCGACGATCCGTCCCGACACGGTGCGCGCGGTGCGTCGGGCGCTTGAAGGGCACGACGCGGCGGTGGCCCAATACCGCGGCCGCGATGGGCATCCGGCCTGCTTCGGCCGTGCTCTTTTCGACGCCCTGCAATCGCAGGCGGCCGAGGGCGGTGCACGGGCGGTGATCGCTGCCTGCGAACAATCGGGCCGGCTGTGTCGGGTGGGCGTGGACGATCCCGGGGTCGTCCGCAACCTGAACACGCCCGCAGACTACGAATCATTCAGCGGCGGATAGGCGTGTCCGGCGGCAATCACCAACGGCTACCAATGCGCCGCCCGCTGATTGCGCTCTCGGTGGCTTTTGCCTGCGGGATTCTGGCCCAAGGTGTCGGCGGCTGGTCGCCGATTTTCGGTTGGTCTCTGGCAGGGACAAGTGCGCTTGCAGCCGGCGGCCTGGCGCTCGCCGGAAGAGGTGGGGTGCTGCGCTTTTTCTTGTGGCTGCTCGCATTTCTGTCGCTGGGCTTCGCGCGCGGCGCACTGCCGCAAGCCAGGCCGGCGCCTCCCGTAGAGGGATTGGCGGTAATCCAGGCGCAGGCGCGCACTGCCTGGGATGTCTATCCCGGCCGGCGAAGAATAGAAGTGGATATCGAGGCCATGGGAGCATTGTTTCGGTCGCCCCGAACGGTAAGCGCCAGGGCCTTGTTGAGCGTGCATGATACCCGGATGGGCGCCTGCCCCCGCGTGTTGCCCGGGGATCGATTGGTGGCCATGGCCAGGATTCACCCGCCGCGATCGCGGTATGATCCCGGCTTGCGGGACAGAGCGGCCGGTATGCGCAGGAGGGGTATCGACTGGAGCGGCTGGTTACGCTCGTGCCGCGACATGCTGGTTACCACGGACACAGGTGTGCTCTCGCCGCGGCGCTGGATCGCAAACGCCAGATCTGTGCTTTCCGACTTCGTCTTCGAGCGGAAAGCGGATGCCGCCTCCAAGGGAATTTTGGCGGCCATGACCACGGGAAAGCGCGGGCTGGTGCCTGTTGAAGTGAAGCAGAATTTCGCCCGTGCGGGTTTGGCCCACCTGCTGGCCATCTCGGGATTGCACCTGGGCTTTGTAGCACTTGGCCTGTATGCCTTGCTGTATTTCTTGCTGGCCAGGATCGGCTGGCTGGCCGTGCGCTTCGACATCACGCGCATATCGGCTGCCTTGGTCATACCGGCAACCCTGTTCTACACGCTCCTGTCCGGCGCCCACCTGCCGGCGGTGCGCGCCTGCATCATGGTGGTGTGTTTTCTGATCGCGGTGATCGCCCGGCGCCAATCAGATCCGCTGCAGACGCTTTCTGCGGCGGCCTTGATAATCCTGGGGATCTGGCCACAGTCTCTGTACGAGGTATCATTTCAACTCAGTTTCACAGCGGTCGCCAGTGTGATCCTGGCCGTGCCGCCGCTGGCCGAGCGGCTCGGCTTGCCGCTCGGGCGCTCCGGGTTGAATGACTCCTGGCAGCGTCGCATCCTGGTGAGAACGGCGCACTACGCGCTGCTGACCTTCATCGCCTCGTTGGGCACGGCCCCGCTTCTGGCCCGTTACTTCAACCAGGTCAGCCTGGTGGGTATATTCACCAACCTGGCGGCGGTTCCGCTGGCCACCTGGGTGATCGTGCCGCTGGGGCTGATCGCCGCCGTGCTGTTTCCCATAAGCCTATTGCTTGCGGGCATGGTGACGGACGCGGCACTGCTGGCCACAGGCTGGTTGGCCGAGCTTGCCGCCCGGGTGGGAGGGATCAGCTGGTCCGTGCTTCATATCTCCACACCCTCGGTTGGCCAGGTCATCCTTACTTACCTGCTGCTGTTCGCCGTCTTGAAATGGCGCCGTCTTTGGGCGCGCCGGTTGGCGGTCGTGAGCTTCGGCCTGTTGCTGGTTGTCTTTGTGGCCGGGCGGGTCGGCCCGCTGGTCTCGCCTGATCTCGAAGTGACCTTCCTGGATGTCGGCCAGGGCGACTCGATTTTTCTGCGTTTTCCTGGTGGCGATACGCTGCTTGTTGACGGCGGCGACGCCCGCGAGGGGGGCGGCGACAGCGGCCTGCAGGTTATCGCGCCCTTCCTCTGGTCTCAGGGGATCACGCACCTGGATGCCGTGGCCGTCACGCATCCCGAGATGGACCACGCCGGCGGCCTGGCATCGGTGGTGCGCCTGTTCGAGCCGGACGAGGTATGGACGGCGCGCCCGTTAGAGGAGATGCCCGCAACCCGCCCGTTGCATGCAGCCGCCCGCGAGGCGGGCGCCCGAGTGCGGCTGCTTCGCGCGGGCGACCGGCCGCGAACGGGTAAAAACGCCAGAATCGACGTACTCTGGCCGGCAGCGGGGAGCGAGACGCTCGAGACCAACGAACGCTCGCTGGTGCTGCGCGTAAGTCTCGGCCAAAGAGCTTTCTTGCTCACCGGTGACCTGGAGAAGGAAGGTGAGCGCCTGCTGATCGAGTCGGGAGAAGAGTTGGACGCCGACGTGCTCAAGGTAGGGCACCATGGATCGCGGCACGCAACAGCCAAAGAATTTCTGGATCGCGTCAGGCCTTCTGTCGCGGTCATCTCAGTCGGAGGTGGCAACGTGCATCACCTGCCGTCGAACGAGGCGATCGAGCGCCTGAGAGAGTCCGGCGTCAAAACATTGCGAACCGACCGCGACGGCGCCGTGACGATCGCAACCGACGGGCGCGATCTCGAGCTGAACACCTGCCGGCCGTGAACGACCACTTTAGAGAATCGGACGGGATCAGTCCAGCGGGTCCACGTCGCCTGCGGTTACGGTGATTTCATTATCGTCATCGTCTGTGCATAGCAGAGCGCCGTCGGATGCTATTCCGCGGGCCGTTGCCCCGAACGCCTCGCTGCCCGGTGGATGAACCAGAATGTGTCTGCCCATGGTAATGCAGTGTTCGGCGAACTCGGCCACCAGCAGTCGTGGACTTTTGCGCCATAGCTTACGGTAAGAATCAAGTTGGCGCAGGAGTGTGTCGAGTAGATCGGCTCGCGCTACGTTCCTGCCAGCCAGCATGCGCAGCGAGGCCGCCGGCCGGCGCAGGTCGTTCGGAAACTGTCCGCTGCGCGTATTGACGTTGACCCCGATTCCCAGCACGGCACCAATGACCGGTTCAGTCACCAGCTCGGCCAGGATCCCGGCGGTCTTCAGCCCCAGCACCAGGATGTCATTGGGCCACTTGATGCCTACTTTGTAAAACCGCGGCAGGTGATCTGCGATCGCGGCGCGTGCGCAAAGCGCTCCCAGAACTGGAACCAGGCGCAGGTGCTCGGGCGGCGCGAGGATAACCTGAGACAACGACAGGTTCACACCCGCCGGCGCGTGCCAGGAACGTCCGGCTCGCCCGCGCCCCTGTGTCTGAATGTCGGCTACAACTGTTGCCCCATCGTAGGCCCCGCGCTCTATCCAGGCCCGGGCCTCGTCGTTGGTGGAGCCGGTGCTCTGAAGCAAGCGCAGCCCGGCCCGGGGAACGGATTCCAGGTCACCCGGACTCAAGGTTGTCCAAGCTCCATTGAAATGTCGACGGCCCGCGCGCCGTGGGTCAAGGCGCCCACCGAGACATAGTCGACGCCCGCCGAGGCGGCCCGGCGTACGTTTTCGAGGTTCAGCCCGCCGGAGGCCTCGGTGTGAGCCTGACCGGCTACCAGGGAGACTGCTTTTTTCATCTTGGCGACGGTCATGTTGTCCAGCATGATGATCTCGGCGCCGGCGCTAAGCGCCTGGCGCACTTGCTTGAGGTTGTCGCACTCGACCTCGATCTTTACAGTCGGTGGCAGCTTGGCTCGCAGCGCGATGACGGCGGCCCGGATCGAACCGGCAGCGGCGATGTGGTTGTCCTTGAGCATTGCTCCGTCGAAAAGGCCCATGCGGTGGTTGCATCCACCCCCTGCCCGAACCGCGGCTTTCTCGATCGCCCGCAGGCCGGGGGTCGTCTTGCGGGTGTCCAACAGCCTGCAGCCGGTGTCTTGCAAGGCGTCGGCGTAGCTGCGGGTCAGGGTGGCGATGCCGCTCAGGTGCCGCACGAAGTTCAATGCCGTGCGTTCAGCCGAGAGCAATGCTTGTACCGGACCCGACACGCGTGCCAAAACTGTTCCCCGGCGGACCGTCGCGCCCTCGCGCGCAACGGGTTTGAATGCGCAACTGTCATCCAGGCGGGCAAACACCCAACCGGCCACCTCCAGCCCGGAAACCACCAGCGGCTCGCGGGCCACAAGTGCGGCGCTCGCCTTGGCGGCTGAACCGAAGAGCGCATTGGTGGTCACGTCACCGCTGCCGAGGTCTTCGGAAAGAGCCAGGTCGATAAGTGTCGAAATGTGCGGACTCGGTTTCATGACGGACCTATTGTCTTTCCCACTCGGCGATTTGCTCGAGCGCCCGGTCCAACTTGGCAAGTCGCTCCTTGAACTCGGCCATCTTTGCCTTTTCTTTGGAGATCACCTCGGCCGGGGCCCGTTTCAGGAAAGACTCGTTCTCCAGCTTCTTCCTGGATCGTTCGTGGTCGGCACGGGTCTTCTTTATTTCCTTACCCAGCCGGTTGCGTTCGGCCTTGAAATCGATCAACCCGCCCAGCGGCACGCACACCTCGAGATCGGAACTGACGTAGACGGCGGACTGGGCCGGTCGCTCGGAAGGCTCCCCGATGGTCAGGGATTCGAGTCGGCCGAGGTGGATGATGGTATCCCGGTGCGCACGCAGAATGTTGCGCGCCCGCTCATCCCGGCTGAGCAGGTGGGCGGGAAGCAGCTTGCCGGGGGGAAGCCCGCTCTCGCCGCGAATGTTTCGGATGCCGGATACGGCGGCCACAACCCAGCCGATCTGTTCGAGCGCCTCGGGGTCTTCCTCGATGTCACCGGATTTCGGCCATCCGGCCGTGGCCAGATGGCTGCTTTCGCGCCCTGCCAGCGGGAGTTTCTGCCAGATCTCTTCCGTGACGAAGGGAGTGAACGGGTGCAGCAGGCGCACCGAGACGTCGAGTACCCGCACCAGGATGCACTGGCACTCGCGGCGCGCCTCCGGGCCCTCTCGCCCGTTGAGCACTGGTTTGATCATCTCGAGGTACCAGTCGCACAGCTCGTGCCAGAAGAAATTGTAGAGGGTCGAGCTGGCTTCATTCAACTTATAGTTGTCGATGGCGCGCTCGACGTCCTCGATGGTTGCACGGGCACGTGCCAGGATCCATCGATCGTAGAGAGACCTGGTTTCGGGATTGCCGGGCACGGCAGGATCGTAATCGTTCAGGTTCAGCAGCACGAAGCGGGAGGCGTTCCAGATCTTGTTGATGAAGCGCCGGTAGCCCTCGACCCTTTCGACGCTCAGCTTGATGTCGCGACCCTGGGCTGTCAGCGAGGACAGCGTGAAGCGCAGGGCGTCTGCGCCCGACTTTTCCGTGACATCGAGCGGATCGATCACGTTGCCCTTGGTCTTGGACATCTTCTGACCCTGGGCATCGCGGACCATGGCGTGCAAGTAGACAGTGCGGAAAGGAATATCCCCCATGAACTTCAGGCCCATCATCATCATCCGGGCCACCCAGAAGAAGATGATGTCGAAGCCGGTCTCCATCAGGGAGGTCGGATAGAATGTTTTCAGCAGCTCGGTCCGGTCGGGCCAGCCCAGGGTAGAGAAAGGCCACAAGGCCGACGAGAACCATGTGTCGAGCACGTCCGGATCGCGAGTCAGGTTGATTCCCCCGCAGCTCGGGCAAGCGCTTGGATCCGTTCGGCTGACAATCACCTCTCCGCACTCGCAAAACCAGGCCGGAATCCGGTGGCCCCACCAGAGCTGGCGGGAGATGCACCAGTCGCGTATGTTGTGCATCCAGTCGAAATAGGTCTTTTCCCATTGCCGGGGAACGAAGACGGTGCGGTTCTGTTCGACGGCCCGGATCGCATCTTCGGCCAGTGGTTTGACATTGACGAACCACTGCTTGCTCAGCAGCGGCTCGACGACCTCGCTGCAACGCTGGCAGCGGCTCAGTTCGACCTCGTAGTCTTCGATAGCCGCCAGGCGGCCCTGTTTCTTGAGGGCCGCGACAACTTTCTCCCGGGCCGCGAAACGATCCAGGCCGGCAAAATCAGCGCCGGCCTGCGCGGTCATCTTGCCGTTGACGTCTATCACGCCGATCGACTCCAGGTCATGGCGCCTGCCGGTCTCGAAGTCGTTGAAATCGTGCGCCGGAGTGACCTTGACGCAGCCTGTACCGAATTCAGGATCGACAAGTTCGGCGTCGGCGATCACCGGAATCGCGCGCCCGCTGAGCGGCAACTCGACCTTCTGGCCGATCAAGTCCTTGTAGCGCGGATCGTCGGGATGCACCGCCACGGCAGTATCGCCCAGCATGGTCTCGGGACGGGTGGTTGCCACCGCCAGGCTACGCTTGCCGGACAACAGCGGGTATTCGATCGTCCACAACTTTCCCGCGGTCGGATCGAGAGTGACCTCGAGATCGGACAGGGCCGTACGGCAACGGGGGCACCAGTTGATCAGGCGCTGGTCACGGTAGATCAGGCCGTCTTCGTAGAGTCGTACGAACACCTCGCGCACGGCCCGGCTGAGGCCGGCGTCCATCGTGAAACGCTCGTGGCGCCAGTCGACCGAGGCGCCCATGGCCTTGGTTTGCTCGCTGATGCGGTTGCCGTGACGCTGCTTCCATTCCCAGACCTTCTCGATGAAGGCCTGCCGCCCGATGTCGTGCCGATTCAGGCCTTCTTTCGCAAGCGCGCGTTCCACCACCATCTGAGTAGCGATGCCGGCGTGGTCCGTGCCGGGAAGCCACAGGCAGTTGAAGCCCGACATGCGCTTGAAGCGTACGATCGCGTCCTGGATGGTCAAGGTCAGGGCATGTCCCATGTGAAGGGTGCCGGTAATGTTGGGCGGCGGAATCACAATGGAGAAAGCCGGCCGCGAGTCGCCTTCGTGGACCTCGAAACATCCCTTGGCAATCCATTCGACGGCCCAGCGAGCTTCGACTTCAGCCGGATGGTAGTGTGTAGATAAATTATCGCTCATGCTGGTGCGGGTATTGATTCGAGCAGTTCTCTGGTCGATCAATCCGCGAGTTTATCCTTGACCAGCTTCTCGATTTCTTCCTTGAGGATCGTCTCGGCCAGCTCGGGCACGATTTCCCAAACGACTTTCTCGATGATCTCCTTGGCCATGGACTCGAGCTCTTCGCGCGGGATTGACGGCGCGACTATAACCTCGGGCCCGGCGACCGGTCGCGAAACTTTCTCGGCAGGCCCTGCCTTGGGAATAAACTCGTGTACCGGCGCAAGCTCAATCGTGTCTTCGGGAGATCCCTCGTCAACCAGTCCTTCTTCGTCGATCTCGACCGAAGGCAGCTCTTCTTCCTCGATCGGTTCGGCGGAGGGGGTCTGCTGGGCCAACTCGGCCAGCGTTTCCAGCTTGGTTTCGGTGACGGGCTCGGGCGCCGCGGGACGCAAGGGAGCCGGCTCGGGCACCGGCGGCACGAAAGACGGAGTCGCGAGTGGATGTGTGGGCTTGACAGCAGGTGGCTCCGGCGCGAAAAACGGCGCAGCGGGTTTGGGAGCCGGAGGTTCGAGATCGATTGGAGCGGGCGCGATCTCCGGCTTTGACTCCGGGAGTGGCGGCTCGATCGGCGTGGGCGCCGCCGGAGGTTCTTCGAACGGCTTCGGCGTCTCGCTTACGAAAGGTGACTCGAGCGGCCTGGGCTCGAAGGCGGCCGGCTCTAGCGGCTTGGACTCGAAGGCGGCCGGCTCCAAGGGTTTTGGCTCAAGGGGCTTTGGCTCTAATGGTTTCGGCTCAAGCGGTTTCGGTTCAAGTGGCCTGGGTTCGAGTGGCCTGGGCTCGAGTGGCCTGGGCTCGAGTGGCCTGGGCTCGAGTGGCCTGGGCTCGAGCGGCTTGGGCTCGAGTGGTTTTGGCGCGAGTGGTTTCGGCTCGGGGGGCGGCGGCTCGGGAAAAAATGTCGCAGGAACAGGCGTCACCGGCGGAGGCAGAACCGGCGGAGGCAGAGGGGCGGCTGCCGAAGGAGGGGGCACAGGTGCGGCCGCCACCATCACCGGCTGCAACGGCGAAGGCATCGCCGGCGAGGGAGCCGCGCCGACGAGTTCGTTGACTTTATCGATCAACGCCTGACTCTCGAACGGCTTAGTTATGTGGCCGTTCGCGCCCACCTCGCGGGCCCGGTTTTCGTCGAAAGCCTCGAACGTTCCGGCAAGCAACAGAACCGGTATATCCTTCAGTTCAGGATCCTGTTTGACCGCCTGACAAACCTCGTAGCCGTTCTTCTTGGGCATGATGACGTCAGCCAGGATAACGTCCGGTTTCAGCTCCTTGGCCTTGATAACGGCATCATCGCCGTTGTCGACGGTCGTTATCTCGTAATCTTCGTTCGCGAAAGTGATGCCGACCACCCGTTGAATGGTTATACTGTCGTCGGCGAGTAGCAAGGTTTTGGGCATCGATTCCTCCTTCCCCGAGACCGTATCTCCAGCCCGCTAACGGGGAACGCTGAGGGAAAACAATAAAAAACGTTGTGGACGTACCACAAAGTAATTCTGCTGTCAAGCTGAATGGTTACCAAGAATATGGGCTCTTGACTGTTTTTCAGAAGAGTTGCTACTGTTCGGTGCGAAAGAAGTTGCCATGAAAAGATTTTTCAAGATTATCATTGTACTGGGTGTGCTTACAGGAGCCTTCCTCGCACTCCACACACGGGTCCCGTGGCTGGACTATTTCGACGGAACCATCGTAGACAAGGAGGAACGGTCGGTGGCGACCGTCACCAGGAAGGGACATGCCCAGGACATCAGCGAGTATTTCATCGAGATCGAGACCGACTCCGGCCGCAAGGTCAAGATGCAGGTCGACCAATTACTGTATTTCCGGTCGCGTAACAAGATGCGCGTGAGCAAGGGGCCTTTCACCTCGCGGGTTGACCTGAGTCAATAGCCGCGCGCGCCTACCTCCGTGAACAGCTGCTGTGTATGCATCTCTTGACGAGGTGCGTCAATCCGTGTATTTTCCCAACGTGGTTGTAATGTCGGCATCATGGCGAGGAATATTATGACGACGTTGAGACAGCTTGGGCGATTCCCCTCGTTTTTTCGCGGTTCGCTCAACCAGACTCTGGCCACCCTTGACAGGCCTTTGCAGTTCGAGCCGCTGCCGCCCAGGCCGCTGGTGCTCGTTCCCGGGGCGTTTTGCACATCGAGCGTGATGAACCGCCTGGGACGCAAGGTTGAGGAGTTGGGACGCAGTGTGTGCGTGCCGCCGTCCTTTGCCTTCTACTACTCGGCCCTGGCCAATCTGTGCCGCCTGCCGCAGGCAGCGGCGGATTTCATTGCCTGGCTTGACGAGATCGGGAGCCGGCGTGGTTTTTCCGAGGTGGACGTGGCCGGGCATTCCAACGGGTCCCTGATTGCCTTGCTGGCCCGGGACATGATCGATGGAGGCGAGGTCGAATGCTCTGTAAAGATGAGGAAGGTGCTCACCATGGCGGCGCCGTTCGGGGGCATGCCAAACGCCCGGGTGCTGGCGGCAATGATCCCTTGTTGTCGCGACCTGGTTGCCGGTTGCGATACCCTCAGACGGGTCGAGCGCCAGGGGGGCGTTGTGGCTCATAGCCTGGTGGCCCAAGGCGATTTTCTCGTGCCCCTTGTGAACCAGTTTCTCTCGTCGAGCACAATGACGGTGATGGAGGGTTTTCAACACATGGATTTCGTCGTCGGCGGCAGCGACAAGATCGAGCGTACTGCCTGGGAGATAGTAAAATGGTTGGGCAACGGTTGTTGAGTATCGAGAGCCTGCGGACGGTGACGTCGGCAATGCTGGCGTCCTCCGATCCCGACCAGGTGGAGGGCATCGACACCGAATTCATCCACCTGCTTGCTCCGGCCATAGATTCCCTGAGTCGCTTCTATTTCCGCATGGAAGTCGAGGGCATGGATGGTGTGCCGCGTGGGCCGGCCCTGGTCGTTGGCAACCACAATGCCGGAATCACCTTCCTCGAGCCCATCGGCCTGGGGGCGCGCTGGTACCTCGAACGCGGCATGAACGACACCTTACACTTTCTGGTACACGACGCCATGGTCGCCTTGCCCATGCTGCGCACCTTCCTGATTCGCACCGGCTGCGTGCGCGCCTCGCACGAGACCGCCAACAAGCTGCTCAGGAGAGGCAAGAAGGTGGTCGTGTTTCCCGGCGGAAATCTCGAGGCCTTTCGCCCTTATCGCAATCGCTACAAGATTACCTTCGGCGGCAAAAAGGGGTTCGTCCGCCTGGCGCTGCGCGAGCATGTGCCGATCGTGCCGGTGGTGCTGGTGGGTGGACACGAGACATTCTTTGTCCTGCGGGACGGGCAACGACTCGCCCGGATATTACATCTGAAAAAACTTCTTCGCTCGGAGACATGCGCTCTCTTCCTGGGCCTTCCCTGGGGGGTGGGCTTCGGACCGATCTTCCACCTGCCCTTGCCGGCCAGGAGCCAGGTTCGCTTTCTGGATCCCGTGTCGCTTGACGGCTATCAACCGAGTGACGTTGGGAATCCACTGGCGGTGGACGAGATCTACCGCAGGGTCACCGGGGGCATGCAAAAAGCGGTGGACGAGTTGGCCGCCAAGCGGCGTTTCCCCGTTATCGGTTGAATCGCCCGAAGTTCATGCGGGTGGATTTTCCGGGGGGATGGCGCCATCCTCGTGAACCTTGATCAGGTAGCCCAGGATCAAAAGCGACGAGGCATTCTCCATGATCTTGGAAGCATCCGCCTGGATCACCTTGCGGGCATACTCGAACAGGGTGGCGGCCAATTTCTCGCCAACGGTGGTTTCTATGATCTGGCGCAGGCGTTCCGGTTTCATCCGGCCCAACTCTTCCAAGAAGCCGAGCGCGAGTTCGTTTTTCGAGCTGGTTTCCATGCATTTCACGTTAACAGCAACCGCAAGGCAGGTCAAGATTGACATGGACGGTGGTTTTGGTTGATGCTCTGTTGATGATCGGATCGTCTTCACGCGCAGGCCGCCGGGCACCCTGGTTGGCCCTGGTGTTGTTGGCGGCGGTTTGCGTCCCCGCGCGATCGTCTCCGCAAGCCGTGTTTCCCAATAAGCCCCATTCGCGGGTGGCGATCGCTGACGAAGCGGACATGATCGCGGGAACCGACTTCGTAAAAATCCGCGGCACGATCGAGAAGACGCTCAACGAGACGGCCGTTCCGATCGTCGTCGTGACCATCGAGCGCATGAGCCGGTACAGGGCGGCCGGCATGTCGATCGAGCAGTACGCCCGGGCCCTTTTCGACGATTGGGGCATAGGGCACCCGACGGTTGACGTCGGCGGGAAGAAAGTTGCCCGCAACCTGGGAGTGCTGCTGCTGGTGTCGAAGGCCGATCGCAAGGCCCGGATCGAATTGGGCGCCGACTGGGCCCGCGACAAGGACGATGCCTGCAACACGATAATGCAGGATTACATCGTCGCTTCGTTCAAGCGCGGCGAGTTCTCCGCGGGCATTCGCGCCGGGGTCGAGGCCCTGAGCGCCATGGTGCGCGAGAAGAAGCTGCCGAGCGTCCCGCGGCCGGCCTGGCATTACCTGTTGTTGATCGGGTTCATCGGCATGGGCATCTTCACGATCGTTTCCCTGGTGCGGCGCGGATCCAGCGGCTGGGCCTGGCTGTTCTGGGGGGTGGTCTTCAGTATTGTCGGGTTCCTCCTCTATCACATGCTAACCTCCCGGCGTGGCGGCTTCGGCGGAGGGTCTTTCGGCGGGGGCTTCTCCGGCGGGGGCGGCGCCACCGGAAGCTGGTAGGGAGTTTGCCATGCGACGGGCAAGCAAGTTCTTCACAGAAGCGGAACGGACACGCATCGAACAATCGGTGGCCGAGGCGGAGAAAAGTACCTCGGGAGAAATCGTGCCCGTCGTGGCGACGGCCTCCGGCGATTACGACCGCGCCGAGGACATTTTCGGGTTGTGGCTGGCGTTTGCCTCGCTGGTTGTCGGCTGGTGGCTCTTGTTGCCGTCCGGCGGGCCGGGCGAGTGGTCGGAAGGAGCGCTGCGGGTATCCTGGGTCGAGCTTCTGGCCGGCATCGTGCTGGCAGTCGCGTTCTTCATCCTGGGCGCCGGGCTGGCCGGTCGGGTGGGAGTTCTACGCAGGCTGTTCATTCCGCGCGGCCAGATGTCGCGCGAGGTCGAGCGCGCGGCCGGGCGCGCTTTTTTCGAGCACGGTTTACGAGGCACAAGGCAGACTACGGGCATCATGATTTACCTGTCCCTGTACGAGCGAATGGTGCGCGTCACCGGCGACCGGGCGATCTCGGAGAAGCTGACTGATGACGCCTGGCAGGCTGTGCGCGATCTGATAATCTCAGGGATCAGGCGGGGCAAGGCGGCGGACGGGGTGGTGGCCGGCATCAGGCGCTGCGGCGAGATCCTGGCCGAGCACTTCCCGATCGAGCCGGGAGATGTGAACGAGTTGAGCAACGAACTGCGGCTGATTGACTGAAGCATGCTCCCGCTGGGGATACTCCGGATGCCGGCATGAACAAGATCGACTCCCAGATAGCCAGGCTGCTGCGCGCCCAGGGGTTGCTGGATCAATTTCAACACCAGAGCGTACTCGACCACCTGGGCCAGCGGGGCGGCAGGTTTCACTCGGCCGTGCTCGAGTTGGGCTACGTGTCCGAGGCCAGGATGGCCGCCATTCTCTCGAAGGTCACGGGTTTCTCCAGCGTGTCTTTAGCGAAGATGAAGCCCGACCTCGATGCCCTCCAGCGTCTGTCGGGAGAGTTCTGCTCCAGTCGCTGCGTCTATCCCTGCGCCGTCAGGGATGCGGGAAAGACGCTTTGGCTGGCAATGGCCGACCCCACCGACATCGATGTGTGCAACGCGGCCCGGGCCGAGAGCGGCCTGGAGATTCGCCCGCTTGTCGGCAATCCCAGCGACATAAAAAAGCACGTGCAGGCGCGCTATGCCGACCAGATCAAGGAGGAAAGCCCTTTCGTGGTCGGAGCTATCGACCTGTCCCTCTCGGAGGACGAGGAGGCCGAACAAGAGTTCAAGATCACCGACCTGGCCGGAAAGACCACCGTCAAGCATACCAAGGACATCAAGCCGCAGTTCGCTCCCGTTGCCGCAGACCATGCTTCCAACTCCCCGGAGCAGTTACAGCGTCTGGACAAGTTGCTCGAGTACCAGCACAAAGCCGAGCGGATCATCCGCTCAGTAGTGCGCTTGATGGTCGATAAAGGTCTCTTCAGCGCCGATGAGTTTCGCAAGCGGCTTAAAAAGGAGTAGTCAAGTCAGCCGAACGTGACCTGACTCTCACCCCAGTTTCGAGTTGATCAGCATATTGATGGATACGCCTTTTTCCCGGGCCTCCATGACCAGCTTGCGGTGGACCTCAGGGGGCATACGAACCACCATCTTCCCGCTGAATTCTTTCAGGGACAGAGGCTTCGGAATTTGTTCTCCGTTTTTGTCCATGTCCTTGACGATGTCATAGATCAGCTTCTTGATTTCCTTCAATGCCTCCTCGTGAGAACCCGCAAGCCAGCTGCAGCTAGGGAACTCCGTGCAGAGACCCACGAACTCCTTGTCGTCTTCAGACCAGATAACTCGATATGCATACTTGGATGCGAAATCTTTCAATGTAAGTGACTTACCCATTTCAATGTACCTCGATATAAATAGTATTCAACGAACAATATCAATTCGATTTACTTCTCCATTTTCAGTTTCTCGATTGCTTTCAATACCTGCTTCACCTGGTACTTCCTCGCCTTGCCGTCTTTTCCTTCTTGGATGTTCACTCTCGGGTCTCCTTGCCAGGGTGTCTTGTACACTCGGTGGCTGGTTCCCTTCTGCCGGCACTCGCCGAAGGATTTGTCACACACCTTGAATAGATCATCGAAACGAACATTACCTGGATTCTCCTCCATCTGTTTTAGAATTTTCTTGATGCTTTTGCTCATATGCTCGTCTCCATTCTCCTTCCCTTCCATGGGTTAGAGGTCGGCTAATTGTGAAATCCGGTAGTTGTCTCTCAATCTGCACATGTTCATAGTACTACATACAGTACCACCCGTCAACCCCGTTTTCAGACCTATTTGCCAATCTTCGAGCACAAGGGTCTGCTCTCTCGCCTTCCGGTTTTTGCCGGCCCTCGCTGTTGGTGATCAATGACGTGGGCCTGGGGCAAATACCTGGGCGATGCGACGTTGGCTGCCGCCGTCCTCGACCGGATCGAAAGCCGAATGTTGCTGTTTTAGAAAGATTGCCCCGGATGGGTCGAGGTGTCAGCTTCTAATCAGGTCAGCCAATTCAATCGGCCAGCGCATGCAACGCCTGGTTGAGGCGCGCCGTCTGCGCGGGACAGGAGCCTGCGAAACCCATCAGCAGGCGGGTTGCTTCCTCGCCGGCCGAGGGAAGGGCGTCCCGCGCGCTGCCCTTCTTGACCGGAGTCTCCAGAAATGAGCGCCGGTTGTCGGCTACGTAGCGCAGCAGTTGGGCCAGGCATCCCTCGCAGTCGCCGGGGTGGTCCCGGATGATTGTATTCATCTGCTGAGCGTGAAGAATCACGAACTCCATCGGATCGACGTCGGCTCCATGCGCGGCGGCATCGGGGCTGCCGCCGCTCAGGCGGCTCCTGTCGCAGGCTGCGGTCTGAAGAAGCGCTGTGGCCGCGCACGCTATCAGGAGCACGAAGCGCCTCACTTGGCGCCCTTTCCCCTGATCTTTGCAAGCGCTCTCTCGGCGGCCGCCTGGACGGTTGCCTCGGGGTCGAGAGACAGGTGTTCGAGTTCTCCCGTGGCAGAGCGTGCAGCCGCGCCTATCGAGCCCAGGGCGTGGGCGGCCAGTTCGCGGAAACGCGGAGCCGGATCGGATAGCATCTGGGTAAGCAGCGGCACGGCAGCGGCCGCCCGGGGCCCCATTTTGGCAAGCGCCAGCAAGGCCGCCTGCCTGACCCTGACCGACTTGCTCTCCATGGCCTGCATCAGGCGCGGCACGGCCGCAGCCGCGGGCTGCCCGATGTGCCCGATGGCCCTGGCCGCGGCTGCACTGACGCGCTCGTCGCCGGAACCGAGATCTTCTAACAACCTCTCGATGACATCCTTGTCGGCGCACTTCATCAGTCCGAGCGCTTCGGCTGCTTCATCCGGGGTGCTTTTTAACAACCCGGCCACCGCCTCCATGTTGTCCTGGCAGTCTTTTCCGAGCCGGCCCAGGCCGGCAAGCGCCCAGATGCGAACCGCCGGTGATTTGTCATCGCTGGCACGCTCCAGGCAGTCGACCGCGGCGGGATGGCCTATATATACGAGCGCCTTGAGCGCGGCGGCCCGGATGCCCGCCTCGACGTTACGGGCCAGCCCGAATATTTTCGGTAAAGCCGGTTCGGCTTTTTTTCCGAACTTGGCCAGCGTGCGGATGGCCTTCGCGCGCACCTTGGGGCTGGGGTCGGCCAGGTAGTCTGCGATCTTGGGCGAGGATGACGGACCGCCCATGGCCAGGGTGCCGATCGAGGCCGCCCCGATCCGATCGGCATGGGCGTCGATCCCGGCCGAGCCGATCTTCTGGTCCCAGGCGGAAACCGGCTTAGCCTGTGCCTTTGGCGGCTGCGGCTTGGCCTCGTCCTTCTTGTCGCCGAAGAGAGAACAGCCGCCCGTCAGAATGACGGCCGCGACACAAAAACCGAAGGTTGAAATTCGTCTCATTGTCGATCTCCTTTTCAGAAAACGACCTCGGTCTCGACCGAGAAAGAATCGACGCTGCCCGAGAAGATCGAGTTCTGTGGCGGTACCAGGATCGAGTTGTCGATGGTGTCTTTCAGGTACCAGTAACGATAGTAAGTCAGCGAGAACCTCCACCTGTCGAACAACGTGTAGCGCGCTCCCAGGGCGAAGCCGGTCAGGTTGACCGTAGGACTTTCGAGGCTCCTGGTCTGGTTGGGGGCCGGAGAATGATCGTAGGTCCAGCCGCCCATCAGTTCGAGGGGAAAGGAGAACGGCCGGCCGAGCAGGCCGAGGGAGATGGTCCAGGAATCTTCATAGTTTTTCGGAGTCACGAGCGGGTTCGGCAACAGGCCGCCGGGGATATTGTGGTAGACATTCTGAGACTCGAATACGCTGTAAAACCAGTAGCGGAAATCGACGGCCAGTTCCAGTTGCGGGATGATCTCCCAGTTGACGCCTGCATTGATTCCGGCGGGAACCTTCATCGTCTGTGTCATGTCATAGGCGCCGATGAATCCCTCTGCCACTTTGTCGAGGCTCGGATCTCTTTTTCCACCTTCGGCGAAGCCGATCTCGAGGCGACCCTTGAGCGTGACGTCGGCTCCGCCGATGAACGACAGGCCGACGGTCACCTGGGGCAGGATATCCGCGCAGATGCCGAAGTTGTAAAACGGCCGGTAGTCTTCTCCGACCTGCTTGATTTTAAGATCGGTGTTCAGCTCGAAGAGATTGAAGTTGTACCACTTGCTTCCTTCCATACGCACATATTGAAGGCCCAGGCTGGCCCCCAGCGTTATGAAATCGAGTGGTCCGGGTAAGCGATAGGCGCCGCTGATTGCCGATACGGCGGCCACGAAGTACGCCTCTACTACCGTATAACGCGTCGGGGCGTCCTCGGGCATGAAGGCGCCGATGAAGTCGGGTACGTAGAAAGACAGCGCCCAGACCGGGCCGTCCTGCCAGCCGAAGTCGGAAGAGGCCACGAACATCGGCATGGCGCCGAAATACTTGGTGGGTTCGTAAGTTCCTTCGAAGTAACCGTCGGCATCCACCGGGGTGTCGATGAAATCCTCGCTGCCGTATTTGCCCTCGCCTCCGGGCCAGGCCTTGAGACGTGCTTCGGCGTGGACAAAGGAAAAGCCCGAGGACAGGTGCAGCCGGGTGCCGTGCTGGTCGGCCAGTCCGGCCGGGTTATGGTAGACGGCGGAGAGATCGTCCGGCTTGGCGATCCCGGCCATCATGCCGGTCTTCTTGACCCCCATCTCGATGATAGTGAATCCGCCGGCAAGCGAATGGCCGGCCTGGAGGAGACCGATGACCAGGATGGCCAGGGCGCCTGATCGCGAAAGGTTTTTTGTCATAGCGGCTTCCCCTTCAGTAGCTGATAGCGTAGCTGAAGCTGGCCTTGGGATAGCGCCTGACGCGCTCGGCAATCTCAGCGGCGTGGATCAGGCTCAGTCCCTCTTTCTGCACGCCCGATTCGACCAGCTTCCCGGCGCCGGCGACATCGCCCTTTGCCTTTATGCATCCCACCCGTTGCATGAGTGTTTCGATCACAGCGGGGATCTTCTGATAATCGATCACGAAGCATCCCCGGTCGCGCCCGTTGGCCGCCGTCGAGTCAACCCGCCAGACAAGGGCTCCCGCGCGCGCCAAGTCGGCCAGCTGGACGGCCGCCAGTTGGCTGTAGGGCTTGGGCCGGCCGGCCTCGTCGGTCATGCCGCGCGAGACGTGGCCGAAGGCCCAGCGGATCGAGTGGTTATATACCTTGCGCGCATCAGCTTCGCTGAGAATACCTTTTTTTACCAACAGTCCCGTGAAGAAGATCGCGCCGGTCTGGGCCTTGAGTTCCTCGATAATGGTGGCCATGGGTCCGCCGAAGATATCGCCGGGCCGCTTACCGTCGATCTTGTAATCGGAGTGCGGGCCGAGGTTGTGGGTGGACTCGTGCAGGATGGTGTCCAACAGGCCGAGTCGCTTGTCGTCGCTGTAAGCTTGCATGGATTCTGCCGACAACAGGGAGTCGCCGCGGGCGCGATCGATCGTCCGCGAATCGGGATCGGAGTAAAGGTTGGACATGACCACCGTGCGGCCCCGGCCCTCTTCCGCCACCTTGCCCCAGTTCGGCAGGCTCTGGCCGACCACTGCACCGAGCGGCTCGCGGGCGTCGCCGGCGTTGAGAATGATCTCGATGAAATCCGGCAGGTGAAAGGAGACCTTGCGGGGGGCGTAGGCCGGCCCGATAAGATCGGCCAGCGTTTTTTCCATGTCGCTGCGTATGGGCGTGAGGCGCTCCTGCCAATAGATCGAGTCGGGATCGATTTTAGCGAAGGAAACATGGAACATGGCCTTGCGGTTGCACGGATCTTCATAGACTTCGTCCGGGCCTATTCGCAGGTACCAGCGGGAATTGGTGGAGTTCATGGCCGCCCAGGCCTCGTCGGCTGGTTGCCAGTTGTTGCTCTCGAAGCTCGCGGCCGTGGCCAGCAGGTAGTTCGTGAAGGCCTGCTCCTGTCCGGCGGGAAAGGCGGCCGCCGCAGCGCGCAATTCGGCGGCGATCTCGTGCATCCGGCCCGGCCACTCCCGGCTGTAGGGCACGCCTCGCAGTCCGGCCTTTCCCCGTCTGACGACGGTGAAGGGATCGAGCAAGACTGCGGCATTGGGCGCCTTGGAGATCTTGCGGCACAATTCGGGATCGGCGGCCAGGTCGGGCGGGTAGAGCCCGGAAAACTGCCCCGCGAAGTCTGGGCAGGCGTTGCAGAAGGGATCTTTCTGAGTGGCTGGAGCCTGGCACCAGGGCCTCTGGTTGCGGCGGAAAAGAGCACGCGAAAACGTGTCACCGGGCGGCATGCAGTTGCGCAGCCCGAACGATCCGAGTTGCAGCGCGAACAGCTCCTCGATAATCCGCGCGGCGCGCGTCACGTGGCGTACGATCTCGCGTTCGGCGGGAGGGGCCTTGGAAAAATCGGTATGCACCAGCGTCACCCGTCCCTGGTCGAGTTCGCGCCTGACCGCCTCGCGCCGGCGGCGTTCGATGAGCGCGCGGTAGGCGCGGGCGAACAAAGGGGTCAGCTTGCCTTGCTCGACGTAAGGCCTGCGGTCGGTGCCTACTCCCAGCAGAGTAAGCTCGTCCGCGTCGAGCACGCCCGGGTTGGTAACGTCCCGGCTCCAGAAAAGCGGCATCTCAGAAGACGCCGCCAGGCGGTTGAAATCGTCGCGTCCCAGTGCCGGCAGGGACGAGATATCGGCGGCTTTTGCAACGACGGCGGCCTCGCCGGTTGCGGGGACGCTCGTCGTAGCCTGTGGAGATTTGGCGTCCTTGAGAAGCAGCGTCGAAGCGCATCCAGTCGTAAAGATTGCATAAGTAAAAATGCCGGTCAAGACCGCCCGGCGACACATGTGTCTCAACATGTCGCACTCCTCCTTGCATGATGTTTGCAGACGATTGTTTCACAATAGCGGCGACCAGGCAAGACGCGGCTGCAATTGACATGCCGGCGGCCGCGCCATAGATTGGGGTGCGAGGTGGCGATCGTGCGACATCGGTTTTTCTTGTACCTGGTCTTGCTTGGACTGACACCTCTGGTGTGCACGGGCTGCAAGCACCGTTACCCGATTCCTGCGCCGCGGGTCGACCCGTTGGTCGAGGCCCGCGGTCTCACAAAGGCTGGTAAGCCACAGGAGGCCTACGAGCGTTTCGAAGACATCCTGCGGGCCGATCCGAACAACCTGACCGCCCAGCGCGGACTGGTGGAGGCCGCCTACTACGCGGGCCGGCTCGAGCAACTGGCCCGGCGCTACGAGAGCATGGCCGGCGGAAAGTCAGCGGGTATCGGCGCATACGGGCTGGGGCTGGTCGAGATCTCACGCGGGCCTGGTCACATGCAGGTGGCTTTAGATCAATTTACCCGCGCCGCCGAATTGTTGCCGGCCGAAGCGGACGTGCCATTCCGGATCGGGCTTGTTTACTTGATGAACGGGGACTACAAGCAGGCCGAGAAATATCTCGAACAGGCGATCCGGAAGGATCCCAACCGGGCCGATATCTATGTGGCCAGGGGCGGTGCCTTGCTGGGCCAGGGCAAGGGAGCCCAGGCCGTCAGGTCGATGGCCAAGATCCTCTCGCTTGGCCCGTCCGCGTCCGTGGCTTCGAAGGCCTGCACCGTGGCCGCCAAGGTTTTCGATCCTCTCAGGGGGGCGGACCCCGATCTGGCCCAGGATCTGGAGAAAGTGGTCGAACTCCTGGATCATGACTACGTGCAGCAGGGGTTTGCGGAAGTCGTGAAGATCCTCGATCGCCAGCCGGACAATCCCTTTGCCAACGTGCTCAAGGGATTGGCGCACAGCCGGCTGCAGAACGACGGCGAAGCGGTCGTCGCCTTCGAGCATGCTCTCGATCTGCGGCCTGAAAGCCCACTGGCTTTGATCGGCCTGGGTGACGTCTATGCCCGCTTGCAGAAGTGGGGCAAGGCGCGCACGTATTACGAGAAGGCGACGTCCATGAATCCCTTCGACCTGGACGCCCGAACGCGCATGGGCGACATGGCCCGGAAGAGGCGTGACTATACCCGGGCAGCCAGCGTCTATGCCAGCTTGGTGTTGCTGGCCCCGGACAAGATCGACTACCGTTACCAGTATGCCCTGGCCCTGTTTTCTAACGGCCAGATTCGGGAAGCCGTTGGAGTCTACGAGGGTATTCTCGAAATCAAGGCGGACGATCTCGAATCACTTGTCCGCCTGGGTTCGCTGTATGCCGCCCTTTCCAAGGCCGAGCCGGAAAAGCGCGAGGCGGACCGCGACAAGGCCCGCGCCTTTCTCGAAAGAGCCCACGAGCTGAGCCCCGACAACCAGGCCATCCAGGAAATGCTCGCCAAGCTGGAGAATTAGCATGCCGATCTACGAGTATGACTGCCGGAAATGCGGGCAAAAGTTCGAGTTGCTGGTGTACGATTGCGGGGCGCCGGTAAGCGGGTGCAGCGCCTCGAGCTGCAGCGGTTGCTCGGGCGCATGAGCGGGTCATGGCAACCTGGCGAACTAGATTAGCAATTTGCGCCTGCTTGTTATCGGTGGGGCCGGCGGGCTGCGTTCACACCTATCGTTTCTACGACGGGCCCAAGCGGGAAGCCGCCGAGGTCGCCCTGGTCAAGGGTGGGTCCGTCTCGGACGGGGTACGGATAACGATCGTGGCAGTAGAAGACAAGATCTTGAACATGAATTACGGCAAGTTCGCCGTCGAGTACCAGCGGGTCGAGGTTCCTCCGGGCGCCCACAGGATTCTCGCGGCCGCCACCTTCGAAAAAGCATTCAAGAACGGTCCGCGGCGTCTGAACAAAGAGGTGACCATCGACGCCAAGGCCGGCCACGTCTATCAGCTTTACGCCAAGCTTGATGACAAGCGCAAAGTGCATATCTGGTTCAAGGATGTAAGCGGCGATTGAGAATGGTTAGCGAACCAGCTTGACATAGACCATCACACCCAGCGCCAGCAGCATCAGGGCGCTGCCCAGCCAGCCGACGACCACTGTGATGCGGGCCGGACGCAAAGCCGGCTGCTCGATGTGCTTCTGCACACAGTAGAGATTCAGGCCGTAGAGCACGGGCGCCGCGGCCAGGCTGATCAAGGCCACGGTCGTCACCAGCGTCACGGGATTGCCCACCAACAGGATCGTGCCGGCTGCCAGAAGCGATGAGACGATCACGAAGCCCGCGTAAGTCAGCCTGCGACGCTTGCGCGTCGCCAGGGAGGCGCGCAGCGTTGCCAGGGCTTCGCTGAAGGAGCGCGAGAAACCGTCGATGACCGTGTAGGTCGTCGAGAACATGGCGAAAAAAGCGGTCAGCATGAAAACATGGAATATCCAGCGGCCCATGATGCTGGTATAGGCGCTGCTTAGGGCCTCGGCGAACTGTATGCCTTTCAGATCAGCGCCGCGCCCGGTTAACTGGGCGGCGCCCATGCAGACGAACATTATCCCGGTCAGCAGTGAGAGCAGGTAGCCCACCCGCATGTCGACAAGCGAAATACCCAGTTGCCGACGGCAACCCTGCAGATCGCCGTCGTCGTGAAACTCCCCCAGGCGCTTGAGTTTCTCGAGAGTCCAGAACGAGTGCCAGATTGAGACGTCGATGCCGGTCGGCATCCAGCCCAGAATGGCGGCCACCAGGACGATCGAGCCGGCCGGAATGACGGGGATGAAAAGATGGACGAGATTGGCAGGAGACGGGCAGACCGGAACAAAGGCCACCAGCGTGGCCAGTGCCAGGATGGCGATCATGACCTTGTTTATGTTGTCCAGCCAGGAAAAGCCTCCGGCGAACAGCAGGCTGACGACGATGCCGATCAGGATCAACGAGAACCACTCGGTTGACAGGGCCCCGGTCCAAGACGACAAGACGCAGCCCGAGACAGAGACCACGCCTGCCAAGACCCCGATGCCCTGCAAGACGGTGCTCAGCAGAAACAGGTACAGCGCCCAACCGCGCGGGCCCGGAACGCGCAGGTAGCCGGCCAGCAGGCTCTTGCCCGTGGCCGCGGCATAGCGCGGCCCGAACTCGAAGGCCGGGTACTTGAACAGGTGGCCGGCCAAAATCAGCCACAAGAGCTGGTAACCGAACAGGGCGCCCGCCTGGGGGCTAAGCACCAGGTGCGAGGCCCCGACGGAAGTGGCCGCCAGCAAGATGCCGGGGCCAAGACGTTGCCAGAAACTCTTGATCATTAGATAGCAGTTTTCTAACGTGCGGTTCAGGGCAGGTCAATTGTTTCGTCGAAGCATTGCTTGCCTTTCGCGCCCGGCTTGATAAAATACGTCGTAAGCGGGGGGAGTCAGAGGATAGTATGCCTGATTCCCGATTCGAACTCAGTTACGGCACACGCTCAAAAACATTTACAATCCCTTATGATGAAATCAACGGACCGCTGATCGCGCCTCGCGAACCGGAGCCGCTTTCGGGCGCCGTGCCCGAAATCCTGCGCCGGGCGCTATCCGAGCCCGTTGGACGGCCGCAACTGCGCGAGTTGGCCCGCGGCCGCATCGTGGGTATCGTCATCTCGGACGAGTTCCGGGCCGGGTTGCAACACGAGATCCTGGATGCCCTGCTGGACGAGGTCACAAGCGGCTCGCCGCAATCAATCACCGTGCTGTGCGCCACCGGCACTCACGACCCTGCGGTATACGCCAAGGATGCGGGCACATGGGTGGAGGCCGCGCAGCAGCGCCTGAACCTGCAGATCGATTTCGAGCCCCACGACTGTGAAAAGAGCGATCT
This sequence comes from uncultured Myxococcales bacterium, assembly GCA_964640665.1. Classification (GTDB taxonomy): domain Bacteria; phylum Myxococcota; class B64-G9; order B64-G9; family B64-G9; genus DATKYQ01. The sequence continues at coordinate 80,846 of CAZXHT010000003.1, read as the reverse complement.
TGCGGACATCGGCGTCACCGGGCGCGGGACCCGCTTGCGGGTGAACAGAAAGTTGCTCGAGTGCGACGTGCGAGTTTATGGCCACGAGTCGAAGCACCATTACTTTCACGGTTATTCCTGCATCGACAAGCAGTTCTTACCCGGTCTGTCCTCGTCAGAGACGGTGGTCCAGAATCACAAGTGGGCACTCGACCCCGATTCCGGTCCCGGGCGCAGTCCCTGGCATGCGGATGCTTCCAGGAAAAAAAACCCCGTCTCCGAGGATACCCGCGAGGCCCGCGCTCTTTCGGAGCATTACGTCATCTCGCCGAGCGGCAAGGCGGTTCGCGGCGACGTGATTAGCTTCGGCCTGGACATGGTCTCGGCGGGAGGAAAAATCTTCTGGGTGCAGGCCGGCGACCCGGCCGAGCTGTCGTCAAGGATGGTCGGGGTGGTCGACGACATGATGGCCTTCGAGGTCGAGCGCGTGAAGTACGTGATCATCTCCCCCGGGGGGCCTCCCGCCTCGCAGGCGCTCTACGGCACCCAGAATGCCTTCGACCTGGCTCTGAGAAGCGCCATCGAGCCCGGCGGCGAGGCCCTGGTCATCGCCCCGCTCGACGGGCGGCCGGATCTCGATGCCGACGTTCGCGGCCTGGCCCCCGGCAGGCGGGCCAAGGAGTTGTTCTGGGACAACCTGGTTCGCCTGCGGCAGAAACCGCTGGCAAGTGCGCGGCGCGAGATCGCCGACAACTTCGAGCTCTACATGTGGAAGACCGACCGGGTGCTGAGGATTCTCGACCAGGTGAAAATCTACATGCACTCCGAGCTTCCGGCCGCAGTGCTCGCGCCGGGCGGCTTCGAGGCGGCCCCGGACGTCCAGGCCTGGATCGATGAACGAGTGCGGCGCTCTGACGGCAAGTTCACCGTCATCGATCACGGCAACAAGCTGTGTGTGACCAGCAGGGAATAGGTTGAAATCAGAACGACCCGCGCAGGTAGAGCGTGACCAGCCTGACGAGTCTTTCGCCGGCCCAGTCCGAGCCGCTGACGCTGTAAGAATCGGGATCGAGGGTGGGCAGTCCGGCGTACTCGCGGAAGGGCGGCCCGATGGGAGCGCGCACGCTCAGGCCGGCTTCCAGTCGGGTGTCGTCTTCCCAGGCCAGGCGGTAGCCCAGCCGGCCGATGGCCAGAAGCCTGTTGCCCAGCGACTGAATGATCTTCTCGTTGTTGTCGAAAGGGTTTTCCGGCTGCAACAGCTCGACCGTGTACGAGGTCACGTAGTGCATGGAGATGTCTGCCACGAAACCGCGGCCGCGGTCGAAGCTCAAGCCCAGGTTGACACGCAGCCACGGTTCGGAAAGCAGGCGCTTGCCCTCCTGGGTGACTCTTCGCAGTCCCAGATTGCCCCAGATTCTCCAGTCTTTCAGCGGGTTCCATGACAACTCGATCTCGCCGCCGAACGCCTCGATCAGATCCGGGTTGTTGAAGAACTGGAAAGTGGAGTTGGCGATGTCGGGCATTCCCAGGCTGGAGATGCTCATTTCGGTCTTGTAGAAGATGGTGTCCAGGTAGAAGTTGTAGAACAGATCGATCGAGGCCTGCAGCCGCCGGTCGAGAAAGCGGCCACGCCAGCCCAACTCGATGGAGTGGAGCCGCTCGTTCTTGAGATTCTCGTTGCCAATGGCCGTTGTGAACTTGTCGACTATATCTGGGAAGGCCGGGTTGAAGTCATCGGGCCGCAGGTGGACCTGGCCCTCCATGAAGGAAGGCTTTCTGAAAGCCAGGCTGTATCCCAGCCGGAAGGAGTGATGCATGAGCGGCCGATAAACCGCGACGATCCGCGGGCTGAAGGCCGGCTCGGTCTCGGAGTTGAAGTCTAGCCGGAAGCCCCCGGTGAGCTGCAGGCTGTCCAGCGGGAGAAACTCGCTGTTTACGAAGACCGCGCCGCGCAACTCGTCGAGGACCTTGGCAATGATCTTGTCCGATTGCAGGTAAGTGTAGCGCAGGTTGGCGCCGCCGACCAGGTGAAGCCAGCCGGCGGGTAGCCAGTCGGCCTGGAACTGGCCGTCGTAGGTGTTGATGTCCATCATGGTGTCCGGCAGGTTCATGATCCAGGTGCCGTAGGCGAAAATGCGCGAGCGATAGTGGAGGTCGACGTGATAGCGGATCTGGTAAAGCTGGGCTTTGAGACTCAGATTGTCCGCGAGCGCAATGGACGCCTTGGCCATGGCGTAGTGGTTGACTACGTTGTCGGCCAGAAAGTCACCCGCGGTCTCGTACATGCTCCCCGCGCCCTCGATCAACCCGCCGTGCAGCGACAAATCCAGCTTGCTTCCGAGCTGGTAGCGAACGAAGGAATGAAAACGAATCTTAACCCGCCCGATGCGGTCTTCGCGATCGGATGCGGAGCGAAACTCTTCGCTGCCCGCGCCGGCGCTGAAGGAAAGGACGCCTTCGCCCGCCCTCCAGGCGTCTCCGACCCGGCCGAAAAAGCGCCACAGGCCCTGCTGGCCTCCCGTGAGGTAGGCCTTGCCGGCAAACCGGCGGGGTTGCTCGCCCATGGTCGTGATACTGACCACCGCGGCGAAGGCGTTGGCGCCGTAAAGCGTCGAGCCCGGCCCGCGGATGACCTCGATGCGCTCGATCTCCTCGATGTCGATGGTCATCGCGGCCCACAACGGAAAACCGGACAGCTCGATCAGCGCCTCGCGGCCGTCCACCAGCACCAGCACCAGGTTGCTGGCGTGATCGGTCAGGGCCCTCGCCCCGACCAGGGGAAACGTGGGCTTCATTTCATAAACGTCCAGGCCGGGCACTCTCCTCAACAGATCGGGAAGGTTGGTGGCTCCCGAGGCCAGGATCTCCTCGCGGGTCATGACGGTGACGGCCGAGGGGCTCCAGAAGATCGACTGGCGGTGTTTGGATGCCGACTCGACCTCGTCGGCCTTGATCTCTTCCTCGAGCAGGGCGAACTCATCCTCGAGGCCGTCGTCTTCCTGACCAAAGACATGCAGGGGCAGGAGCATCAGTCCGGCCAGGACCACGTTTCTGAGTGTGCGGGCCAATCTGGAACATCAATTACATACATCCCGGTCGAGGGCAAGAAACCATTTCTTGGACCGCCCTGAGAAAATGCGCTACCATCACCGGACGGGGAAATCAATGCCTTCTGCGATGAGAAAAGTACTCACGGTTGTGCTGGCCTGCTGCGCCAGGTTCCGGAGATCGAGGTTCGCCGCCTGGGTCCCATGCACCACTCGGTTGGCGCCCGGGCACTGGCCTCGGAGATTGGCGACAAGGTGCTGCTGCTGGTAGACGGCCGCGAGGACAATATCGAGGCCTATGGATGGGCGCAAGTGATCGCTGTCGATACGAATGTTATGTCTCCCAGTACGGATCCTGATCGGATAACCTGATACCTCGTTGTAGGGCGTTTGCAGCAGGACTGCCGGCAGGCCGCGAGTAGCAGATGAGCAATAATGCGTTTCGTGTTCATCGTCCCAGGGGTTTGTAGTACTGCACACCGCCGCGATGGCGCAGGATGCAGCGGGTCAGGTCGAGGCAATCTTCCTCGGACTCGACTACGTTGATGTCCGAGGTATCCACCACCAGCAGGGGGGTGTCCGGGTAGTGAAAGAAATAGTCGGCATAGTTGGCCGACAGGCGTTTCAGGTAGTCGGCGTCGAAGTTCTTCTCGAAAGGCCTTCCGCGGCGCTTGATACGTTCGAGCAACACCTCCAGGCGCGCCTGCAGGTAGACAACCAGGTCGGGCTTGAGGACGCGCGTATCGAGAATCTGAAAAACCTGGTCGTACAACAGCATCTCGTTTTCCGAAAGAGTCAGCGAGGCGAAGAGACGGTCCTTGGAGAAGATGTAGTCCGAGAAGATGTAGCGGTGGAACAGGTCCGGCTGCCAGAGTTCCTGCTGCTGGCGATATCGGCTAAGCAGGAAGAAAAGCTGGGTCTGGAAGGCGTACTTCTCCCGGTCCTTGTAAAAATCGGGCAGGAAAGGGTTCTCCTCGACGATTTCCACCATCACCCGGGCCGAGAAATGTTCGGCCAGGCGCCGCACCATGGTGGTCTTGCCGACGCCGATGGGTCCCTCGATAGCGATGTAGGTCGGGCGGCCCTTGCCGTGAACGGACTGCTCGCCGTCGATCTGCCGTTCGGCGCCCGGGTGACGGTTCATTGAATTTCCTCCAGCGCAAGCTCGATTCGATCGAGAAAAGTCTGCTTGCCCCGCTCGGAGCGGATGTCGAGCTTCTCGACGTTCACCCGGTGAACCGGAATGCCGTACTTCTTCTCGCACACCTGTGCGAACGTCGAGTAGTAGGCGTTCAGGCCGATCAGGAAGGCCGGGTCGATGGAACGCTCCTCCTCGCGCCCGCGGACCTGGATGCGCTTGAGCAGGGTGTCGACGTCGTTTACCCCGAGAAATATTATCAGGTCGGGCCGCAAGAGATCCCGGTTGAGGCGGTTGAAGTACTCGAAGTAGAGATCCAGCTCACGGTTGCCCATGTGGCCCAGGCCGTGCAAGTACTTGGCGAAGATCTCGGGATCCTCGTAGAGAGTGCGATCCTGGATACAACTCTTGGGTACCTTGCGGATCAACTCGTGGTGCTCGACCCGCTTCATCAAGAACTCCATCTGCAGCGTAAACGACCAGCGCCGCATGTCGGCGTAGTACGACTTGAGGAAGCGATTATCGATCACCGGCTCGTCGAAAAGCTCGAAGCCGGAGTTCTGGCTGATCAGCTTTGCCGCGGTGGTTTTTCCGCTGCCGATGTTGCCGGCCATGGCGATGAATGTCTTCTTCTTCAACACAGATCCTTTCCGAAGCGTGCGGCAATTATACAGACCCACCAACGCAGATCAAGGGTGGCGGAATGCACTTGCAAAGCGCGGGGACGATTTCCTATAATGGCACTCCATTGTCATTAGCGCGACCCCCGCCTGAAAATTGTCGGCCGGGAGCGTTTGTTCATTTGCAGGAGGGTACCAGTGAGCAAGACTATCCTCGTAGTGGAGGACGACAAGACCGTCCAGAAAATGCTTACCGAAGTCATCGAGGAGGAGGGCTTCACCGTTATCGGCGAGCGGGACGGAGAATGGGCCCTGAGGACCTTCGAGTCGAAGGAGATCGACTTCGTCATCCTGGACATCCTGATCCCGGTTATGAACGGCTTCCAGGTGGCCGAGAGGATCCGCAAGACGGTCAAGGGCAAGGATCTGCCGATTCTGATGATCAGCGGCATCTATCGCGGGGTCAACCATCGCCAGGACGCCATTCGCAAGTACAACGTCGTCGAGTACCTGGACAAGCCCCTCAACATAGAGAAGCTGCTTGATTCGCTCAAGGAGACCTTCGGGGCCGAGTACCCGTCGGCGGTGGCCGCCCAGGCCGAGCGGGAGGCCGTCGATCGCAGGGCGCCAGAGCCCTATGCCAGTCCCGAGAGCAAGGAAGAACAGGCTGAGGTCGAGCGCGATTCAAAAGAATTCCTCTCCGCGGCACGCCGGGGAAACCTGCGCGATACCCCCTTCGCCGAACTGCTGGCCGAGCTGTACCGCGACAAGCTTGACGGGGCGTTGCTGCTCAAGAAGGACAAGCTGAAGAAGATCGTCTTCACCAAGAACGGCTATCCAGTCTTCGTCAAGTCCAACCTGTTGAACGAGTGTCTCGGCAAGGTGATGGTCAGGGAGAAGATGATCAGCGACGAGGAGTGCGAAGAATCGATTACCAAGATGAAGGAGTCCGGGCGCCAGCAAGGAACGGTGTTGATCGAGATGGGCTGTATCTCGCCACATAACCTGCAGTATGCCTTGCAGTTGCAACTCGAGGTGAAGCTATACGACCTGTTCGGCTGGGAACAAGGCGATTTTCAGTTCAATCCCAAGAGTTCCGTGCCCCCGGTCACCGTTTCGCTCGATGCCAGCACCGCCGCAGTGATTTACGAGGGCATCAGGAGAAAATACAAGATCGAGCGCTTGCGCGAGGCTCTCGATGGCTGGCTTGACTACTACGTGGTGCCGCATTCCGATCCCGTGTTCCGCTTCCAGGACATGGATCTCGACGAGGACGAGGAGTCATTCGTCGAGCATCTCCGTGGAGATCGAACCATGCGCGAGATCCTCGACCTCGGCCTGGACAAGGAACGCGTCTACCGTATCGTCTATGCGCTGAATTGTGCCGGTATGGTCACCCTGCGGGACGAGCCGGCCGAGGACGCTGGTTGCGTGGAAGCGGCGGATTCGTCGCCGCCGCCCGGCGAGTCCGCAACGGATGAGAAGCCAGGTGCTGCGGACGCGAAATCTTTCGAGGATGACGCAACCGAGATGCAGGGGGCCGCCTCCGGTGCATCGCCGGCCGGCCAACAGGCCGGCCCCCCGCCGGTTCCTCCACCCGTTCGCGAACGTGTCAAAGGCCGCCTTGCCGAGCACGGCGGAGTGCCGGTTCCCACGCTGAGCCCCGGGGAAAGTCCGGGGGCCAAGCTGAGCCCCGAGGAGCACTCGTTGCGCGAGGAGCTTGCCGAGCGGGCCGTGGAGATGAAGAATCAGGACTACTTCGAGGTCCTGGGAGTGTCCAAGAACGCCTCGCGAGCCGAGATCCAGAAGGCCTACTTCGCGCTGGCCAAGCACTATCACCCCGACAGGATGTCGGGGACAGCCAGCGCCGAGATCCGCAACCTGGCCGACGAGATCTTCAACATCATCTCCAACGCCCATGACGTGCTGGCCGACGACGCCCGCCGCGACAACTACCTGGAAGAGCTTTCCTCGGGAACCAAGCGGGACGTCTCGAGCGAGGTCTCGAAGATCCTCTCGGCCGAGGGTCTTTTCCAGAAGGGCGAGATCGCGCTGCGCAAGAGGGAGTACGAAAAGGCCCGCGACATGTTCGAGGAGGCCGTCAAGCTTTGTCCCGACGAGGGGGAGTTCCATGCCTACCTCGGCTGGGCAATGTTCCAGAGCGATCCCAAGAACGAGGAAGCGGTGCGGACCGCCCGCGATCAGCTCAACCAGGCCATTTCTTTAAACTCCAAGGTGGATAAGGCCTACCTGTTTCTGGGTTACATTTACAAGGCGATGAACTACCGTGAGATGGCCGAACACGAGTTCGAGAAGGCCATCCAGTGCAACCCCGACTGCACCGAGGCCCTGCGGGAATTGCGGTTGATCAACATGCGGCGCAAGTCGAAGAAGAAGAGCGGGGGCATCTTGCGGCGAGGCCACTGAAATGACCTATCCCGTCTCATTCGGCAAGTACACTCTGCTCGAGCGCCTGGCATCGGGCGCCGTGGCCGATATTTACCGGGCGACCACGCGCACCGCCGCGGGCGAAGACTTGCCGGTCGTGATCAAGAAGATCCATGACGAACTGGCCGCGGACGCCGACTTTTTAGCGGGTTTCGTCGACGAGGCGCGCGTGGCTTCCATGCTCGAGCACCCGAACATCGTCAAGGTATTCGAATGGGGCCGCAATGGCAGCAGCCTTTTCATCGCCATGGAGTACATCGAGGGCACCAACCTGGCGACATTGATGCAGGCCGTCGTCGAACAAGAAGTGCGCTTCCCGCCGACGATCGGGATATATGTCGTCAGCCAGGCGCTCGCCGGCCTGGCTTACGCCCATGAGATCAAAGACGCTTACGGAAACCCGCTCGGTCTCGTACACCGTAACATGAGCCCACCGAACGTAGTCATCTCTTCCGCGGGCCGGGTGAAGCTCGTCGATTTCGGCCTGGCGCGTGTGTCATCCAAGCTGATCGACACCCGGCCGGACGTCTTCCGGGGAGAGTACGGCTACCTGGCCCCGGAGGTATTGGTACGAAAGGAGTTGGATGGACGGGCCGACCTGTTTTCACTGGGCGTCACTCTCTACGAAGTCCTGAGCGGCAAAAAAATAAGGGCCCAGGCGGCCGAGACGCAGATCGAGGCGATTTCCAGGACAATCAGGCAGGCGCCGCCATCGTTGATTCATGCCGATATCCCCGTCGAACTGGACAAGCTTTTGGTGAGCGCCATGTCGGAGAGTCCCTCCGAAAGACCGGCCTCGGCGGTGGTCATGCGCACCGAGTTGGATGCCTTTCTCGATCGCTGGGATCGGAAAATAGACGCCGATGCCCTGTCATCCTTTCTGGTAGATGCCCTTTCCGGTCGAATGGGTCAGAAGAAAGAGAATGTCAGTTTCGCCTTTGGCGAGGCCACCAGCCAATGGATGGCGCGGGGCGAAAACCTGGAGGAGCTGGTCAAAATTCCGCCGGCCGGTGCTCCGCGGCCGGATGATCTGTTGTCAGCGGTTCCGCTGGCGCAGCCGCCGCCTTCGGACGCATCCCAGGTGACCGAGCCGGTCTTCGCGCCTCCTGTGGGCAAGTTCTCCAAGGGCGAGACTATCATGGCCATCAAGGAGGGCGGTCTGGGCAAGGGGCGCCAACTCAAGAACCTGGTCATGGTGCTTCTGGGGGTGGCGCTTCTGGTGGGAGTGGCCGTATTGGTCGTCTTGCAACTTATCGGCAAGGAAGAGAGGGTGAAAAAGCGGGTGGTCAAGTCGCCGCCGGCCGAGGCAGAGAAGTTTGCTGGAGCCCTGACGGTGACCACCCAGCCCGACGGGGCGGTCGTGCTGGTGGACGGCGACATCGTCGAGCGCCAAGGCGACCCGCCGCGAATTATGGGGCTCAGGGCGGGCGAGCACGGCATCAAGCTGGTGGTGCCTGGTTACGAGCCATGGGAGGGCGATGTCGCACTTCAGGCGGACAAGCCCAGCCTGATAGAAAAGAAACTGAAGCAGCGACGCGGAAAACTCATTATCGACTCGCAGCCCGGAAAGGCCTGGGTATACCTCGACGGGAAGCGCATCGGCCGGACGCCACGGACGATTACAAACCTGCCGCTCGGCAAGACCCATAAAATCATACTTTTCAGAAAGCGCTACAGCAAGCAACACTGGGAGATCGGCCCTAGTGACTGGCCGGAACACCCGGCCTGTGAGTTGAAGGTCACGAAGAAACTGTCCAAGCCGGCCAGGCGCCGTCGCCGGAGGTAACCAGTTGACATGAAGATAGCCGTCATTGGCGGGGGCAGCACCTATACGCCGGAGCTCATGGATGGTCTGATCTCCGACGGGCCGGTCCTGGGGCTCGAAGAGGTTGCCCTGATGGACATCGACGCCGAGCGCTTGGGCGTCGTCGGCGGATTCTGTCAACGCATGGCCGCCCACGCGGGCGAGGCCTTCAAGGTCGTAACGACCAGCGAACGCGAACGCGCCGTAGACGGCGCGAGTTTCGTGCTCACACAGATTCGAGTCGGCGGACAGGCCGGCCGGCACCAAGACATCCTGCTGGGCCTCGATCACGGACTTGTCGGGCAGGAGACGACCGGGGTGGGTGGCTTCGCCAAGGCTTTACGCACGGTGCCGGTGATGCTCGAGATCTGCCGGGACATGGAACGCCTTTGCCCGCATGCCTGGCTGATCAACTTCACCAACCCTTCCGGGTTGGTGACCGAGGCGATTCTCAAACACGGGCGCGAGCGGGCGATCGGCCTGTGCAACAACCCCATCAACCTGAAGATGGATGTGGCCGCCAGGCTCAAGGTCGAGCCGGATCACGTGGATCTCGACTACCTGGGGCTGAACCACCTTAGCTGGGTGCGCCGCGTTATCGTGGATGGGCGCGACGTCTTGCCCGGGGTGCTCGACGAGTTGACCGCGGCCGGCCGCCCGGCCAATATTCCCGAAGAGTTGGATTACCCGCCCGAGTTCATCCGCGCCCTGGGAATGATACCCTCCTCGTACCTGCGCTACTATTACCTGACTCGCAAGGCGCTGGCCGAGCTACGACGCAAACCCAAGAGCCGGGCCGAGGAGGTGATGGACATTGAAAAAGACCTGCTTGCGGCCTACGCCGATCCCGGGCGCGTCGAGAAACCACCCGGGCTCGAGAAGCGCGGCGGGGCCTTGTACAGCCGGGCGGCGCTCGATTTGGTACTGGCCATCCACCAGGACCGCGGCGAGCGGCAGATAGTCAACGCGCGCAACGGTCAGGCCATCGCCTGTTTGCCTGCGGACTGCGTGGTGGAGGTGCCCTGCACGATCGGGGCAGGCGGGGCGCAGCCGCGGCCGGTGGATCCTCCTCCGCCCGAGATCCGCGGCCTGCTGCAGCACGTCAAGGCCTACGAAGAGCTGGCCGTCGAGGCGGCACTGACCCGCTCTAAGAGGCTATCCCTACTGGCGCTGGTGGCCCACCCGCTGGTTGCGGACGTCGAGCTGGCCGGGAAGCTCGTTGCTGAAATCGCCGCGCGACACGGGATCGTGTTCGTGGACTGAGATCGTCATGCCGGCCGGTATGCTTCCCCTGGACGCCTTCATGGGTACCGCGCCGGAACAGCTCGTTGCCGGGGCGGCCGCAATGGACGTAACCCCCCCGCGGCCGGCCGGCATGTGGCTGGCCGGCTTCGGCGCAGAGCGCGCTTGCAGCGGCGTTCGCGATCCGCTGTTTGCCAGAGCGCTCGTGGTCGCCGGCGCGGGAACACCGCTGGTCATCGTCACGGCTGATTTAATCGGCCTGTCGCTTATGCGAACTCGTAGACTACGGCAGCGGCTGACGCGCCGCTATCCCGACGCTATTCACATAGTTTGTACCCACAACCACCAGGGTCCGGACACGCTTGGCATCTGGGGCCCGACTTTAATGGGCCGCCTGCCGTACCGCAATGGGCAGGATCCGGCCTACATGGATTTTCTCGAATCGCGCATCGTTACCTGCGTCGAGCGGGCACTGGCGTCAGCCCGGCCGGCGCGCCTGCATGTCGCCTCCGGCAAGTTCGATACAGCCGGACGCTGGGTGCGTAACGAGCGCGCTGCTGTGGCAGACAGGGAACTGCGCGTGATTCAATTCGACGACCAGGCGGGAGAATCGATAGCCAGCCTGGTGCAGTACGCCTGCCACCCGGAGACGCTCTGGAAGGCAAACCGCCAAATCAGCGCCGACTTCTGCGGCGTCTGCTGTGAAACGATCGAGAAACGCCTGGGCGGCACGGCGATCTACATCAACGGCGCCCTGGGCGCCCTGGTCAGCGCCGCCGTCGGGCACGACACCTTGTACCAATCGCGCGAGATGTTCATGCACGGGCTTGGCCGGGCACTCGGCCGGGCGGCGCTGCGACTCGTCGGGCGGGCGCGCCTTGCACCGGTCTTAGATCCCGCTATCAGCGTCGGCGGCGGCGAGGTCCGCATCCCGGCCTCCGGCAACCGCTTCTACCAGATACTTGCCGCCCTGGGAGTGGTGGACGAGCGCGAATTTGCCCCCGACATGATCTCGCGGGTGTCGTTCTGCCGACTGGGGCCGGCCTCGATCACTTTTTTGCCCGGGGAGGCGGCCCCGGCACTGGGTCTCGAGATACTGGCGCGTGTCCCGGGCAAGCCCAGGCTGCTTGCCTGCCTGGCCGACGACGAACTGGGCTACCTGCTGACACCGGAGATGTTCCACGATCGAACCTATGCCTATGAGTGCGGCATGAGCCCCGGTCCCCAGACTGCCGTGCGACTGGCGTTGGCGGTCGAGAAGCTCGCGGGAAGGGCAGACATTTGATTTGCCACCCAGGCGGCGATCTACTATCATCTGCTCCAATGGCATTCATCTGAATCTGGCGAGTTATTACGGAAGGAGGGTCCCGTGAGACACAGGCGACTGGTTGCACTGGTTCTTTTCCTGGGCATGCTCCTGCCGCTCGAGGCGGGGGCGGATAGCCTGTGGAAGAGGTACACAGACTATTGGGATAAACTGCTCGAGAAAGTCATCGAGCTCGATCTGTACGGAAGCACCGCCCAGTTGCCTCAGGGCGTGTTCAGCATGAAGTACGAGTGGAACATGCGCAACGCCTCCGGGCGTTACGACGCCTACCGCCACCGGACGTCCATGGCCCCGCCGATCTCGTTCGGCGAGGAGGGCAACGAGGTGCTGATGCTCGACCTGGGCGCCTCGGGCGGCGGGGGCGGAATAACCATGCAGTTTTCATACGGCGTTACCGATAACCTCGATTTCTACTTCGAGCTGCCATTTGTCTACATGGATATCCAGGTGCGCCCCAAGCTTTCCAAGATGAACCTTGATCCCACGACAGTTGGTATTTTCAATGCCATGGTACCGGAAGCAAACAAGATCGATCCCAACTGGTTCGGTGATGGAGGCAATACAAAGGACAAGTATTTGAACGAAGCCTCGGCCTGGCTACTGCGCTACCTGCCGCGGCTGGGTCGGCCGACGATCGGCGATCCCGACAACTATCCCGAAGATCTGGGGCCCGGCGCGGCCTATCACTCCAACGGCTGGGTGCTGAACGACATCAACCTGGGCTTCTCGTGGAACTTCTTCCGCAACCACCGCTGGAGCGGCTCCTTCACCGGGCGGGTGTCACTGCCCACCGGCAACATCGCCGATCCAAACAACTCGCTGACCATGGGCACCGGGCCCAAGGTCGACTTCGGAACCGGCTCTTTCGGTGCGGGCTTCACCCAGGACTACGACCTGCGCATCTTTCAGTACGAGCACTGGATCGATATCATAGTCACGGCCGAGTTTACGGGTTCTTATTTTTTCAAGAGCCACCGGCGCTACCCCAACTTTCCCAAGCCCACCGATGACGGTAACATGTTGCTCGACATGCCCGGCATGGACCCCGATCGCAACTACTTTCCCGATCTCTCCGACCTGACCGGCAAGAGCTACGGCTACACGCCGGGCTTCGGCTGCGACGCCATGCTGCAGCTCGGGATCTCGTCTTTGATCTTCGACGTCGGCATCGGGATCGGCTACTCCTACGCCCAGGAGCCCGAGTTGGACGCCGACGGGCGTTTTATCAAGATGGTGCAGGGGCTCGAACTGCAACTGGCCGGCCACTACGAGATCTTGCGCGTCGCCGCGGGGGTGAACCTGATCCCCTTCTACATTCCGCTGCAGATTCACTACCAGTACGAGAAGAACATCGGCGGGCGCAACACGCTGATCTTCAGCGATAACCACTGGATCACGGTCCAGGGTTACTTTCCGACCATGTTTTGAAACGGCGGGCAGAGGAGAACGTGATGAAGAAAATACTTCTTTCATTTGCCCTCGCGGTTGTAGCCGTCGCCCCGCCGGCCCAGGCACAGCCGGCGGTTGATGATCAGCACTTGGCTCCGCTGGTAATGGCCGCGGGAGGCGAGACCCGCTATCTCAACTTCCAGATCGGCGCCGATGCCTTCGGCGGTCCCAGCCAGGGCGGAGTGAATTTCATAGCCGGGGTCAACGCCACCTTGCTGTATCGCGTCTGCGATCTTTTCTGGGTTGGCATCCGCCCGGCCTTGCATTACGGCTACCGCGAAGACAGTTCCTATGAGGCAACCTGGCTGCATGCCGACGCGGCCTTCCATTTCAACATCTTAAAAGAGCCGGTGCGCCTTTATGTTGTCGGGGCCGGCGGCTACACGGCCGCGCTGGACGGCGATCTGTACCGCGGCCTGGCCCATGGCTGGAGCGTCTTCGGCGGGCTGGGCGCGGCCTGGCGCTTCGACGGCCCGCTGGGTCTGTTTATCGAGCTGGGCTTCCGCGGCGCCGGGGCCAAGCGGGACGAGACCGTCCTGGATCTCGACCCGAACGGTGACCCCCAGTGCACCAGCCGGATCACCTGCCTGGATTACAAGACCAAGACAGTCACCCGCGACCTGGGCCTGACCGTGTTCACGGTCAACATCGGGCTGGTTTTTCAGCAATAGGGACGTCTAAGAGCTACGGATTGAGCTTCTTTCTCTTGACGTAGATGTGCGGGTAGCCGTCGCTGTACTCCTCGAAGGCTACATAAAGATAACCGTCCGCGGGTGAATAGGCCAGGCTGGGATCGAGCGCTTCGTTGGCCTGATCGATGTTGAGCCGATCTCCGTCGATTACCCATTCTTGCAGGGCCGTGTCGAAGTAGGCGACGAAGACGAAGCTGCCCTCGGTCTGGCTGGTCTCCTCCCAGGCGACCCAGACAGTGCCGTCTATGAGCAGCAGGTCGGGGTTGTTCGAGGTGAAGTGATCGCTGGGTGAAAAAGCCGAAACCGGGCCCGCGCCCAGCAGGCTCCAGCTTCCCGAGTGGTACTTCTTGACGTACACCTGCCGGGTGTCGTCGGTGTTGTTGGCCGTGGAGTAGGCCACGTAGACGTCCTGGCCTTCGGTGACCAGAGCGGGCACCGGCAGGTTGTTGGAGTCCCAGTCGTCGGCGATCGAGCCGCCCAGGGGCGTGAAGGCCGCGCCGTCGTAGCTGGTGACGTACAGGTTGGTAAGCCACTGCTCGAAGGCGTCTTCCTCCCACTGGGCCACGATCGTGTTGCCTGCGGCGTCGATGGTTGCTCCCAGCGTGCTGGCGTCGGTGTAATAGTCACCGGCCACGTTGTTGCGGCTGAGGATCGCAGAGCGCGTAGACGAGGAGGGCGTGACCTCGGCCACCCAGACACCGTCTTCGGTGTCCGGGTCGGGCACCACGTCGGCCTCGACCCAGGCCACGCGCGGGTTTCCGGAGGCGGGGCAGGCGATAGTCGGTTCCCAGGTGTTGGCACCGCCAAAGGTAGCGTTGTAAACTACGCTGACCTCGGAGCCGCCGTTCATCACACTCCAGCCGCCGGTCTCGTTCCAGCGATAGACGAAGATGCGATCGTAGAAGGTGTCGTCGTTGGCTGTCGAATCTCCCGTATGGGAGTAGGCCAGGTAGACGTCCTGTCCGATCGTGCAATAATCGGGCGTCGAGTAGATCGATGCGTCGGTGTTGCCGCTGGTCGGGTCCGGCTCGGGAGTGCCCCAGCTGCTTCCGTCCCAGATGTTGAGATAAGAGATGAAGCTTGCGTGCCGGTAACCGACCGCGGGAGTGGAACCGACAAGCAGCATGCTGGGGTCTTCGGATTCGGCGCCCGCCGGGCTGACCCGGCCGCCGACCTGTACCCAGTCGTCGGCCACGGCCGCCGTTGTGAATTCGAAGCTGTAGTCTGTGGCCAGCGGGTTGCCGGCCAGGTCACGGATGGCCGTTGTGATCGTCGCCGTGTAGTCGGTATCGGGATCGAGCATGGCCGAGGGCGTGAAGCCGGCGGTCAGAGACGGGGCGTCGTAAGACACCGTACCGCTGACGCCTGCGCCGCCGGTGACTGCGAGCGTGAAAGACGACGAGTCGATGCTGGTCGGGTCGAGCGCCTCGCTGAATGTGGCGGATATGCCGCTGTCTAGCGCGACTTCGCCAGCCCCGTCCGAGGGCAGGCTGGAGACGGCCGTGGGCGGAGTGCTGTCGCCGCCGCCTCCTCCACAGCCGACCATGAACAGACCAGTGCAGAGGACGATACTCAGAGCCGAGTGAATGAGTGTTCCATTGTTATTCATGCCTGCATTCTCCTTTCCTCTCCCATTATTCCACTGTCACGCTTTTGGCCAAGTTTCGAGGTTGGTCGACGTCGGTGCCGTTGAAGTCGGCCACATGGTAGGCGAGCAACTGCAGCGGCAGCACGCTTAGCAGCGGTTCGATCGTCTCCAGGGTGCGCGGGATCGGAATCAGGTGCTTGCTGTAGCCGCCGATGCGCCGATCGCGCTCCGAGCAGACGACGATGATTTTCCCCTGGCGGGCGCGTACCTCGGCCAGGTTGGACAAGATCTTCTCATAGCTCGAGTTGCGCGGGGCCACGGCGACGACCGGGACGTGTTCGTCGATTAAAGCGATCGGGCCGTGCTTCATCTCGCCGGCCGGGTAGCCCTCGGCGTGGATGTAGGAGATCTCCTTGAGCTTCAAGGCTCCCTCGAGGGCGATCGGGTAGTTGATCCCGCGGGCGATATAGAGAAAGTCGCGCGCCCGGGCGAAGGCCCGGGCTATTTCCTTGATGCGCTCCTCGTGCCGCAGGATGCGTTCGAGCAGCGCCGGGGCGGACGACAGCGCGCCGAGCTGGCGGCGCGCCTCGGCCGCCGTAAGCGTGCCCCGGGCACGTCCTAAGCGGACTGCCAGCAGCATCAAGGCCGATATCTGGGTGGTGAATGCCTTGGTCGAGGCCACCCCGATCTCGGGGCCGGCGTGCGTGTAAAGTACGTGATCGCAGGCCCGAGGAATGCTCGAGTCGAGCACGTTGCATATCGCCAAAACGCGGGCCTTGTTGCGGTGCGCCTCGCCAACGGCGGCCAGGCTGTCGGCGGTCTCTCCGGATTGCGAGATGGCCACCACCAACTCGCGCCCCGTGAGGATCGGACGGCGGTAGCGGAACTCCGAGGCCAGATCGACCTCGGTCGGGATGCGGGCCAGCTTCTCGAGTAAAAACTTGCCCACCAGCCCGGCATGGTAACTGGTGCCGCAGGCGATGATGATCACGCGCTGCAGGCGCTTCAGGCTGGCGGCGGACAGGGAAACCGAGTCGAGGCACGCATCGCCGTCGCGAGCCAAGATGCGTCCGGCTAAAGTGTCGGCCAGCGCCCGCGGCTGCTCGTGAATCTCCTTGTGCATGAAATGCTTGTGCCCGCCCTTCTCGGCCATCAACGGGGTCCAGTCGACCCGACGAGGGCTGCGCCTTATTCGCTTTCCGGCCAGGGTGCGGATGGTGACCTTGTCGGCGCTGACCATGGCCAGTTCGGAATCGTCCAGAAAAACGAACTCGCGGGTGTGATCGAGTAAAGCCGGGATGTCCGAAGCCACCAGGTTTTCGCCCTGACCCAGGCCGATCACCAGCGGCGAGGCGTTGCGCGCCGCGACGATACGATCGGGCTGCGAGGTGCATAACACCACCAGGGCATAAGTACCGCGCGCGCGGCCCAGTGCGCGGCGCACGGCTTCCTCGATCGAACGCGAGCCCAGTTCCTCGTCGATCAGGTGGGCGAAGACCTCGCTGTCGGTCTGCGAGCTGAAACGGCGACCCTTCTTCTCGAGCCGGTTTCTGAGTTCGCGATGATTCTCGAGGATGCCGTTGTGCACCACGATCACGCGCCCGGCCTTGTGCGGGTGGGCGTTCCTCTCGGATGGCGGGCCGTGCGTGGCCCAACGCGTGTGGCCGATACCGACACAACCCGGCAGCGGTTTCTTAATCAGCAGTTTTCTGAGATTGGCGAGCTTGCCCGGAGCGCGCAGGATGCGCGCATGGCCGCGATCGATAACGGCCAGTCCGGCCGAGTCGTAACCGCGATACTCGAGACGCGCAAGCCCCTCCATCAAGATAGGCGCCGCCTCGCTATTGCCGACATACCCGACGATGCCGCACATGCTAACCCTCCAACAGGACACCGGATGCTAGCATCCCTTCCGGCGGGCCGCCAAAAGAAAATGCGGAGATGTTGAGAACGGTAAGTACTTCGGGTACTATATGTCCATGGCGGAGGAGGCGGGGGATCTGCGGGGGATTTCCGAGGGAACCATTCTGTTCTTTGCCGAGGGCTGCACGGCGGACTTCTGCATCGCCGACCTGTGCCAGCGCACAAACATGGACGGTATCAACTGCAACGACGACAACCCCTGCACTACGGATGACGCCTGCGCTAGCGGGACGTGTCAGGGTGTCGAGAGAGATTGCAGCGATTTCGACGGCCAGTGCGTGGTTGGGGCCTGCAATCCCGCAACGGTCGAGTGCGAACCGGTTCCGCGGCAGGATGGCACTTCATGCGAAGACGGGCTGTCCTGCACGGTGGGGGATGCCTGTGATAATGGATCGTGTTCAGGGAAACTGCTGTATTGTGACGACAACGACTGCGACGGCAAAACCGACGCGGCCGACATCTACTGCTGGGAGCGGGTCTGCAATCAGAGCGGCTGGTGTTGGGAGAATCCTCTGCCCCAGGGTAACGGCCTGATGGGCATCTGGGGTTTTTCTCCCAATGACGTCTGGATGGTCGGGTGGTACGGCACCGCCCTTCACTGGGACGGCGTGGCCTTGACGAAGCGGGACACGGGCACGCCCAAGACGCTTTATGACGTCTGGGGCACGTCTGCGGACGATGTCTGGGCGGTCGGGTACGGCACGTTGATCCACTATAATGGTGCCGGCTGGTCAGCGGTCGAATCCGGCAGCGGCTCACGGATGGCGGACATCTGGGGTACAACAGACGGAAACATCTGGATCGCCGGCGGATCCGGCAATATCCTCCGGCACCAGTGACCCAATATCGGTCGACCGTCCTATTGAATATCAGATGGAATTGTGGTACAGGTATAACCTAAGCTGTCCGGTTTTAGAAGTTGCACCTGATAAACAAATCTGGAGTCGGCGGTGTTTGACCGGCGGAAGAAAGGACGGTTTGCAATGGCAACGCGGTCGGTAAAATCGATTCTTATCGCGGCTGGTGTGACTTTCTTGTTGGCCGGATGCCAGCTCGGCTCGGACGAGTGTACGGGCGGATCTTGCCTGGCTACCCAAGACGAAAACCTGCAGATCAACCCGGCCGCGGTAATGGCCGAGCAAGATCCCAACTTCTCGTCGGTGCAGGTCTTCGACGACCGGCTGGTGTTCAGCGGCAAGGGCCAGGCCGACGAGTTCGGTTACCAGGTCGGCGACATATTGATCTCGTCTGACAGCCGACCCGGCTTCATCAGGCACGTGCTGGCGCTGGAGCCCGACGGCAACGTCCTGGTGGTTCGCACGCTCCATGCCGGCGTGGCCGATCTCTACCGCGGCAGTCTCGAACGGCACATCGATCTGTCGCATGGGTTGGACCGTCCCGTTGTCACCGACGGCAAGGGCAATATCTTGCTCAGGCCGTACGAGAAATACAAAGACCGCAGGATGCCGCTGACATTCAATATCGACGGCCAGGGTGTCGACATATCGGGAGACGTGAGCTTCGACACCAACACCAAGAGCCTCGTTTTCAAGAACCTGAAGATAACCAAGAGTATCCTGTGTGGCGCAAACGGCTGCGAGGGAGGAGTGTGCAACGACGACTCGCAGTGCAAAGCCGGCTTCTCCTGTGTGGGCGATCCCAATCAGGCCGACGGGAAGATGGAAGGTGCCTGCGAAAAGGGCGGCAGCGGGGTGTCGGGATCGATATCCCTGGTGATCGATGGATCCATCACCCCGAAAGTGGACGCGGATTTCAAACTGAACATCGGCTTGACCTGGTTCCACCCGGTAATCAAAAATTTCAAGATTGCTTTCTCGGGCGGCATGGACATGGATTTCCAGAAGATCGGCCTGGAGGCGGCATTCAAGGCAGTCTTGGCCAAGGAGTTGGAAATAGGCCATGTCAGGGTCAGCACGCCGATCCCCATCGGCCCGATTGTGATTCCTGCGGCCATCAAGTTCACCTTCTATATAGGGACGTCGAACGAAATAGAGTTGTCGGGAGAAGCCAGCACCAAGCTTACGCTGTCTTCCGGCTTCACCCTCGGCGCAGAGTACAAGGACGGGGTTTGGCATGAGATAAAGGACAAGCATTTCAACGCCAGTGCGGAGCCCTTCAAGGGCAGCGGTGTCAACGGCAAGGTCAAGTTGAGCGTATATGTAAAACCCGAGATTCTGTTTGAGTTGATTACTAAAACGAATGTCGGACCGTCGCTTTATCTGAAGCCGTCTTTGAACCTGGAATACACATTCCTGCCCGAACGCTGCCTGGAGTTCTTCTTCGATCTGACCGCCGGTTTTGTAATAAAGGCCGATGCGATAGTGAGCTGGTGTCCTCCCGACTGGCTCCATGGCGGGGCGCTACGGATTGCCAAAAAGGTCTGCAGTGGACTGAAGAAGGTAACCGACCTCATTGGAAAATTCTCCGCAACGTGGGATCTTTACAAACACGTCTTCTACTCGAGTTGCAGGGAAAAGGTCTGCAAGAAGGACAAGGTGGGCGGCGACACGAGCGAGGATGTTTACTTCTGGGACAAGCTGAAGAAAGAACTCGTGCCGGACGATGAGTTCGGTCTCTACACCCACTGCGACAAGGAAGATCCGGTCGCCGTGTGCTGCGGAGGGGAGTGCGTCGAGCTCTGCGGCAAGGGTAACCTGGAAGGGCTGGTGGTTGACAAGGCCGACGAGACCAAGAAGATTCAGGGCGCCCACGTGGTGCTGACCGACTCGGACGGAAACGTGAAGTACGACGGTGTCACCGGGGCCGACGGCGTCTACCGGGTAAACGATCTGGACGCCGGTTACTACACCCTGGCAATAACCGCCAACGGCTACTATCCCTACAGCGCCGATATTCAGATCCGATCCAACGAGACCAAGTACGTGGCCAAGCTGGAGGCCATTCCCTCCACCTGTGACATGGACGGCACCATCTCGGGGACCGTGACCGACGCCACCACCAACGATCCTATTGACGGGGCCGAGCTCAAGTTCAAGAAGATGTCGGATGACACATTGGTCGACACCGCCACTACCGATCAGGACGGCCACTACAAGACCAAACCCCTGCCGATTGACTACTACAAGATTATAGTCACCGCCACCGGTTACGCCAGGACTGAAGTTGAAAACGTCTCTGTCTGCGGTTACGACGACAACAACCCGGACAATGACGACACCGTCCAGAACATCACCATAGCGCCCGCCGATGGCAACTACCACGTAGTCTTGATGTGGGGCAGCAGCCCGAAAGACCTCGACTTGCATGCCAAGATACCCAACGAAGTAAATCAAATATTTTACCGCAGCGGCTGCCGGGGAAGCCGCGATGAACCTCCCTATTGCCAATTAGATGTGGATGTGCGTGGCGGCTACGGGCCGGAGACGATCACCATCACCCAGCCTCAGCAGGGTACCTACCAGTTCTTCGTCCATAACTACGGAGGCCAGAACGACCCAGACGATTCCGGGTCG
This sequence comes from uncultured Myxococcales bacterium, assembly GCA_964640665.1. Lineage (GTDB taxonomy): Bacteria > Myxococcota > B64-G9 > B64-G9 > B64-G9 > DATKYQ01. Next base: position 60,095 of record CAZXHT010000003.1, on the reverse strand, counting down.
CTGAAGTCCTCGGCTGCCCGGCTTGTGGTGAGCGACCCGGCAGGCAATACACTCCGCACCTTCGATGTGCCGGCCAGTTGCGGTTCCTATTTCTGGAAGGCTTTCAATCTCAAATTCGATGCCAACGGCAAGGCGACCGTCGAGGCGACCAATACCTGCGGTGGTGGTTCCAACCCGGCCGACTACGAAGACCCGCCAATCTGCAACTTACCCTAGTCGGGCAGGCGGCAATGGCATGTGTGACGATCCGGGGCGCGGCTCCGGCTCCTTGTTTCTAACGGACCGGGAGCGTCAAGACAAGGGAGAGAAGATGACGATGAAATGCTTGCTGGCCACATTGACCGGTTTGTTGTTGATGGCTGCAGGGGGATGTTCTTCGGGCGAGACCACGCCAGAATGCAAGACGGACAAGGACTGCCCTTGGCCCCAAGCCTGTATCAACGGGGCCTGCATAGGCGGTGACAAAGACGGCGGCCTCGACGGTGACGGTGACGGCGGGGGAGGCGACGAAATCAACCTGGATTGCAACCTGCAATGCCCGTCCGGCACCTCCTGCATCTGGGATTCCCAATTGTTCGAAATGTATTGTCAGGACGCAAGCGGCAACAGGCGGGGACCCGCCCGCACCTACGATGAGGACGGCAACCTGCTTTCGGAATACACCTACAATGAAAACGGCCAGCAGGACGGCGATGTGACGGTTTACAACGAAGACGGAAGCGTGGCCGCCACCGGGCATTTTACGGACGGAGAGGAAGACGGTCTTTTCACGTCATATTATCCCGACGGCAAGAAAGAATCCGAGTTGACCTACGTCAACGGTGAGTTGGAAGGGCCCACCAAGGCCTGGTGGCCGAACGGCAACCTGGAGTACGAAGGCCAGTACGCGGCCGGTGTTCCTGTAGGCCAGTGGACCTACTACTATGAATCGGGCAACAAGGAAAAGGATGGAACTTACGCGGACGGCTTCGAGTGTGGCGCCTGGGTGTTCTACTACGACAACCCGACTGCCTGCACCGACCAGGCCTGTCAGGTCGAGAGACAGGGCTCGCTGGAAGCCGGCTACGAATGCGGCCCCTGGCAGTACTTCTGGGAGAACGGAAACACCCAGGCCGAAGGGAGCTACTTCGGCGTCTCGGGAGACGGCAACGCCCAGCGCTGCGGCCAGTGGACCGAGTACGACCAGGGCGGCCAGGTGTCCGGCTCGCCGTCATACGACCCGTGCCCCTCGGGTGTGCCGATGTGCGGAAGCTGCTGAGGAGAATCGTCTATGAACAAGATTATCGGCTGCCTGTTGTGTTCAGTGGTTGCGCTCTGGCTGGTGGGTTGCGGTTCGAGCAGCGACGAGGTCGACTGTGGGGGTGACCAGGTTTGCCTCGACTGCCTGACCGACCCGCGCCCGCCCTGGTGCTACGCCGATCAGGCCAAGGTGGTCTCCGACCCGGACATGTGCGCCAAGATCAAGATCTATTGGGGCGAGGCTGCGGCCACGGTTGGCGACTACTGTGTCTACGACATCGCCAAGGCTACCCACGACTGCTCGCTCTGCAGCCGGATAGAAGACCCTTCGGTCAATTCAATGTGCCAGGACGACTGCGGTTGATTGACGCGGTCTTCTCGGCGGCCAGGCCAGCAAATGACCTACGGATTTGTCAGGTTTGCATTGCTGGCAGTTGTGCTGTCCTGGTTGTTCGCCTGTTCAGGCCCCGCTCCCGCTTCAGACGCGGATGGGGACGGCGTGCCGGATGCCGGCGACAACTGTCCTTTCACGGCCAACCCCGATCAACTCGACTCAGACGGCGACGGAGTCGGCGATGTCTGTCAGGAAGACAATGATGACGACCATGATGGTGTAGAGAACGACCTGGACAATTGTCCCCTGGTGAGTAACCCCGGCCAGGATGATTTCGACAAGGACGGCATCGGCGATGCGTGCGATCTGTGTCTGAATACTCCCAACCCCGACCAACTCGACTCCGACGCGGACGGCCTAGGCGACGCCTGCGACAACTGCCCGTTTGTGCCAAACCCCATCCCCGCAGACTCCGACGGAGACGGGCGCGGCGATGCCTGTGATTTGTGTCCACAAACGGCGGATCAAGACAACGCTGATGCGGACGAAGACCAGACAGGCGACGCCTGCGACAACTGCCCCGCTGTCGCCAATCCGGATCAGGCCGATGCCGACCATGACCTGGTCGGCGACGCCTGCGACAACTGTCCACAGGCACACAATCCCGGACAACAATCTGCGGCCTGCCGGGCAGGCGCTGATTTCGATGCGGACGGTGTGCCGAACGAATCGGACAACTGTCCCTGGATAGCCAATCCAACCCAGGCCGACCGCGACGGGGGGGCCGGGAACGCCTGCGATCCAATCGACATCGAGCAGATCAAGACAATGCCGGCAGGTGAGCGGGTCTATATCAATGCCGGTGTCGGAAGCTACCAGGCGCAACTACTCGAGGGCGGTTCGCAGGTCTTTCTGTTCTGGGTATTCGACTTCGATCAGGCTGCCCACCAGGGCTTGCCGATTGTGTACTTGGGCGGAGACGAATTGGTCCTGCCCGGCATGCGTTTGCTGGTAAGCGGCATGGTCGAAAAAGACCCCGAAGGAAACCCGCGAGTGCGGGCCTTGTGGTTGTGGCCGTATCGCCAAGGCTTGCCCTTCCGGCTGCAACCAATCCCGACAACGCTCGGGCAACTGGACGCTGACGAACAAGATGACATGGCCGGCGCCCTGGTGATAATACAACAGCTGCAAGCTTCCTCTTCGCCTTCCAATCAGGATGCATTCATGGTCGGCGACGGACAGGCGGAAATCCAGGTAGGCAATCTGTTCGGGGACATGTTCGACTACCCCGATGAGAATCATTTTGCCTCGCTTAGCGGAGTGCTGTTGTTGTCGGCCGGCCGCTATGTCCTGCATCCGCGCTGGTGCGATGATATAGTCGTTGACTACACAAGCGGCGGCAACTGGCCGGCCTGCGAGTGTCCGAGTGGACTGTTGGGCCTGGACTCCATTCAGGATCGCTCGGCCATTTCCCGCTTCTACCAGGGCTGCGGCGTCGATTTCAACGGGCTTTCCGTAACCGGCTCAAGCGATGGGTTTTTCTATTTTCAGGATGAAAACTTGTCGGCCTTCGGCGGCATTCTGGTGGACGCCGCCACGGCTCAAATCAACGGAGCGGCGCCCGTGGTCGGAGATCGGGCCGGGTTTCGCGGAAGCTATGTCGAGTCATGGGGACGCAGCCAGGTGATAGCCGAGCTGGTGGCCGGGCTGGGACCGGCGGCGCCGGTCCCGGCGCAGGAAGTTCCGCCTGAACAGATTGCCGACGGCGGTGAGATGGCCGAGCGGCTGGAGGGCATGCTGGTGCGCGTGAGAAACGTCGAGATCGTCTCCGAACAGGTGTCCTCAGACGCCCGTGACCGCGGCGCCTTCGGCGTTCGTTCCACCAGTGGACAGGGGCCCGAGCTGGTCGTCGGCTGGCAGTTTCGTCACCACTTCTGCTGCCCGGCCACCCTGGCCGAGTCAGTCGGTTGTCTTGCGGCGAACGACCGGCGACAGGCCGGCTTTGTTTTTACGTCGATTACCGGCCTGCTGGACTTCAGCTCGGGTCACTTTCGCCTCCAGCCGCGCGATTGCGACGATCTGCGCGATCAGGCCGACCTGCCGGCCTGCGACTGATCCATAAGATTTGAGCGATCTGCCTGTTTGTGGCTATGATGCCTCACATGATCGAGACCAGTTGGATTTCCCTCTTGCCGCCGCTTTTGGCCATCGGATTGGCTATTGCCTTTCGCCAGGTGATCGTGGCGCTTCTGGCCGGAGTGTTTTTAGGCGCGCTTTTCGTGTCCGGCTACAATCCCGTTGTGGCGCTGGCACGCACTGTCGACAGCTATGCCCTTTCAGCCCTGGCCGACAGCGATCACGCCAGCATTGTTCTGTTCACGCTGCTGCTGGGCGGCATGGTCGGGGTTGTTTCACGCTCGGGGGGCTCGCATGGGTTGGCCACTGTTGTAACCCGCTTCGCCACCAGCAGCCGCCGGGGTCAACTCGCATCCTGGTTCATGGGCATCCTGATCTTCTTCGACGACTACGCCAACACCTTGCTGGTGGGCTCAACCATGCGGCCGATCACCGACCGGCTGCGCATCAGCCGCGAGAAGCTAAGCTTCATCGTCGATGCCACGGCGGCCCCGGTGGCCTCGTTGGCAATCATCTCCTCGTGGATCGGCGTCGAGATCGGCTACATCGCCGATCAGTACCATACGCTCGGCATTCACCAGGACGCCTACCTGGTCTTTATCCAGACCATCCCCTATCGCTTCTATCCCCTGCTGATGCTCTTTTTCGGCCTACTGGTGGCTTCGAGCCGGCGCGACTTCGGGCCGATGCTGAAAGCCGAGCGCCGCGCGACGCTCGAGGGCAAGCTGCTCGCGGACGGAGCCCGGCCGGCGGCCAGCTTCGACGATGCGGCCATCGCCCCCAAGAAGGGCAAACCGGCGCGCTGGGTCAACGCCCTGGTGCCGATCATCACCGTGATAGTCGCCATCGCGGCAGGCCTGTATCTCGATGGCAGGGCCAAAGCGATAGAGAGCGGGTCGAGCCTGACCATGAGAAACATCATCGCCCATGCCAGCTCTTATCGGGCGCTGCTGTGGGCCTCGCTGCTGGGCTCGCTGGTGGCCATCGGCCTGGCCCTGGGCCAGAGAATTCTTTCGCTGGTCGAGGCCATGGAAGCCTGGCTGGCGGGAGTCAAGTCGATGGTGCTGGCCATGGTCATCCTGGTGCTGGCCTGGTCGCTGGGAGCGGTCTGCAAGGATCTGCACACGGCAAATTTCATAATAGAGGCCATCGGCGGCCGGCTGCACCCGGGCCTGTTGCCGGCCCTGGTGTTTCTGGTTTCCGCCGGTGTCTCTTTCGCCACCGGAACCTCATGGGGAACCATGGGCATCCTGTTTCCGCTGGTGGTCCCGCTGGCCTTTGGGCTTGCTCCCGGTAACGAGAACATAATGTTGGGCACCATCTCGTCGATTTTGGCCGGCTCGGTCTTCGGGGATCACTGTTCGCCCATCTCGGACACCACCATCATGAGTTCGATGGCCTCGGCCTGTGATCACATCGACCACGTCCGCACCCAGTTGCCCTATGCGCTGACGGTGGGATTGGTCTGCCTGCTGGCGGGAGACGTGGCCTGCGGACTGGAGCTTTACAGCGAGTGGGTCGGGCTGTTTATCGGCGCGGGCTTGCTCACGGCGATTGTGTTTTTCATGGGCAAGCGGGTCGGGCAGGCATAATGTCTTCAATAAAAGAAAGAAAGGAGAATCAGCATGCCGGAGTTCGGATCGCCATTTTCAGGGTTGGCAAACGACAGGAAGCTCACGGATGAGGAACTCGTCAGGGCAATTCGTTTCATGGTAGCCGCGGAATACGAAGCGATTCAGATGTACATGCAGCTTGCCGAGTCAACCGACAACGAGCTCGCCGTGGAAGTGCTCAAGGACATCGCGGACGAGGAACGTGTACACGCCGGAGAGTTTCTGAGATTGCTACACGAGCTTGCCCCGGATGAAGAAAAGTTCTATGCCGAAGGGGCGGAAGAAGTGGACCAAGAGATCGAAAAAATGAAGTAAGGGATCCCAGGGTAAAAAATGATCAGAATTACACGCGATTCGGGATAGAATAAGCAGACCAGGGAAAGGGACAGAAGTGGGATGCCCTTCCTGTTACCATCCGGCGGTGGTATACTCTATGTGTGAGGAGGTGCACATGACTGCCGAGAGCAAGAAAGTCCTCGAAAGCGCGTTGGCCTTGCCACCTACCGAACGTGCAGCGCTCATTGAAGAAATTCTCACCAGCTTTGAATTCCCATCTCGCAAGGAGGTGGACTCTCTTTGGGCAAAGGAAGTCGAGGATAGAATCGATGCGTACGAGCGAGGGGAGATGCGCTCGATTCCCGCGCAGGAGGTTTTCGACCGTATAGACCGGCAGAAGACCTGATGAAGGCCGAGATCCTCGCTGCAGCGGAGGCGGATCTCTCGGACGCCGTCTCCTACTACAACGAGCAGAGCGAAGGTTTGGGCTACGAGTTCGCAGCAGAGATCAAACAGACGCTCGGCCGGATACTTCAGTTCCCTGATGCGTGGCAGTCACTCTCCCTGCGTACTCGCCGTTGCCGCACGAAGCGTTTCCCCTATGGTGTCGTGTACCAGCTACGAAGTGATGTGGTCCTTGTTGTGGCAATAATGCACCTGCGCCAACATCCTGATTCCTGGAAGCGGCGACTCGGGCTGAGCGAAAGGTAGAGGATGGCGAACAAGCGATTTAACTTGACGGTCAACATGCGTGCGCTTCGCGCAAACATGTCGCCCGCATGTTAACCGTTCCAAGGAAAGGTGATGCCAAGGAAAGGTGCCAGCGAAACCGTGACTACGGGCTGGCACACCGGGGTGGCTCGCGGGCGTGAACTTGTGGGACGAAGTATTCAAATAGAGATGCCAACAATGCCATGCACGCGGGAGGGAATTCCGATGCACTCCATTCCCGCCGGCCCTGTTCTCACTTACACGCGGGAAGAGATAATGTTTAAACTGCGGTGCCGAACGGTTCAGTTGAGGAAATTGGCCCAGCGATATGAGGACGAATCCAATGAAGTAGATCTGTCTAACTTGAAGGGAGACATTGACGCACGGGGGTATCTGACAAAGGAGGATCTTCGAAAGGTTGCACAATGGAAATCGCCTCGCAGGGCAGGGTACATGGAGAAGAACTCTGATGAATACATTCAGGAGATTTCGGAGATTTCACTTACTGCAGGGTCAGAGCGCGTCCGGATTGAGGTTTTGACGCTTCTTGATGGAGTCCAATGGCCAACCGCATCAGTAGTGCTGCACTTCTTTCATAAGGATCCGTACCCAATTGTTGATTACCGTGCACTCTGGTCTATCTCGATGGATGTGCCGAACCAGTACAGATTCGGTTTCTGGTGGAAATACGTCGAATACTGTCGCACGCTGGCAACTCGGGTTCATCTTGAAATGAGACAGTTGGATCAAGCGTTGTGGCAATACTCGAAGGAGAACCAGTAACCAGTATTACAAGGCGCTCCAGCGGACGAGGACAAGGAGCGCCGTTGAGCTTTAGCGTTGGGCGGGCGCGAGGGGCCGACTTGGTAGACATCTTTACGATCTACGAGAACTTGTGGACCCATGCCGAACGACTCGGAGCAAAGGTTCACTATACCGGAATGGGTGAAGAGGGAGCGGGATCGTTCCATCCAAATCCGTGGGATCGCTGTGAACCGTCTCCAGCGATCGAGATCGTTCGCCGCTACTACGAGACGATCGATCGCCCGACTCGCGAACGAAACGCAAGTGGCAGACAGAGCCTCCCGCCACCGGATCTGCTCTGCGAGACGGTTACGTTGGCTCACGAGTGCGGGCACTTTCTTTCGTGGAGGGGTCGCACGCCGCGTGACGAGTGTGACGCCTACTACCGCGCCGCTCGGTTGCGCGACGAGGCATGGGCACGAGTCGAGGAGGGCTCTTCCATCGATGACTACAACGACCAGCTACGCGCTGTAGCTCAAGACGCGCTTACGGAGGAGCAACTCCAGCTCATCCTTGCGGAGGAAGAACGTGCCTGGACCTTTGGTCGTGAGCTTCTCTTGGATCTCGGATTCGACAAACTCGATTACTACGATGAGCGCGCCCGGAAGGGCGTCTACTATCACCGGTGCCGCCTGGGTATGGAGCCCCTTCGAGAGGATTGAACGGTGTTGAACTTTGCGAGCATGAACGGTGCGGCCGTCCAATGAGGCGTTGCAGTTGTCAGCTCACGCGAGCTACGCTCGCGCGCAATGTCACAGGGAATGGGATTGTATGAGAGAATAAAGTTCTTAATGTTCCAACGTCCCCATCCCACCATCCCATGCAAGCCCGCGGTAGTTGGCGTTGACGACCAGAAGCAATTCCGAGGAGACGATGTATGGCCTGGAATGATGACGTTGACAAAGCGATTGTTGAACTTGCGAGCCTCGAAACCGACGCTCAGCTCAAGGTCGTACTTGACAACTATGGCCGGTTTTGTGCCTCAATGGCCCGAATAGCCGCTGTCGCTGCGGAGGACGCTCCATCCCTTCTCGCGCCCGAAGACCCAGATGTAGCCTCCTTGCGCTCCCGGTTAGCAAAGGAGCGGTTCCTTGCCGAGGGGTATCGGGCATGCACTGACTTTCCCTACTACGAGCGTGGATTTGGTGTATACGCTGGTCCGGGTGCGGCGCGGTCAGATCTCGACCAGTTCTGCGCAGGCTATCAATCGCCGATACGGGAACAACTGGAGAATCTGCTCGTCGAGACCGGGTTTCTCCGGATTATCGGCCCAGGCGATTGTATCGACGTGGAGGGGATCGAGGCGATCATGCAACTCAATACCTTAGTAGTTGAAGGAGAGGAGGCTGTCGGAAATTCGGGCGGCGAGTTTGGTGCCCGATACGCTTTCTTCGCGGGAGACCTTGAGGAGGGCTTCGTCCTCGAACGGCGAACCGGGAGCGTGCATCGGTTTCGGCAGGATGACGACCACCGCCCAGGCAGAGATTGGCAACGGGAGCCACTTGTGCAGGTGGGACAATCGATCCACGCTTGGCTGGGCACGGTAGTACGCGACTATGGTCGCAGCTACACAAATGACCAGGAATCAAAACCACGCATCCTACTATGAGGGAAAGACGGAAAGACGGGGAGTTAGAGTTAGGGGACGTTGGTGCATTAAGAACATTATTCTTGACAGTCATGCCCATGAGAAACATTCAGTGATTCCATGCCCCGTGGTCCAAGACTCGATGTGCCCGCAACTTTCGGGTCAGGTCGTTCGAAAGGTGCCTTTGAAACCGGAAACCAAGTGAATATCAATAGTTGAGTTTTTGGCGGTTAGGCACCCCGGCACCGCGGCTGTTCTTCTACTTGCGCAGAACCATCTGATTGTTAGTAAATTTTCTATCCACTTAGATCTACTGGTTCCTGTTGAAAAAGAACGGGCTGGAATCGTCCGGGGTGGTGTCGTTGCGGGCTGCTTCGAGAGACGATTCAGTCTCGTAGAACGTAATGGCCAGGGTATCGCCTTCGAGGGTCCAAGTGATCTTCTCGAACTCCTGATCAGAATACTGCAGAATGCATGTTTTGGTTTCGTTGGAGTACTCCACCATCGGAACCGTGATCTCCTCTCCCCCCAGCTCATACGTCCAGCCTTCGTCGGTGATTCGCAGGGGGGAACCGTCGAATGGTGCTGTCACTCCCGTCCACTCCCCGGCTATCTCGATGTCGTCACCATTGGACCCAATCAGTTGCGGCGGCCCACAGGGGATGTCCCTGATCTCGGGTGGGTTGGTGCTTACCAGCACCGAGGGCGGGCCCACCAGGGAAGTGTGTTCGGTAAGGCAGTATTGATACTGGGGAGGAGGAATCCCAAACAACTTGGACTTAATGATACCCTCTCCCGTTTCCCATTGAACGCAAAACTCGTAACAACCCTGGGGAAGCCAAAACAACTGTCATCCAAGTGGACAGCCGCTTCGTACACAAGATCTGGCAGGAAGAAGAACTATCCAAGATGGTCGAGGGAGGCGTGCCGTTCCCGATGCTTTCCGATCCCGGCGGGCGAGTCGGTGGCGTTTAGGGTGTCTACGATGAAGCCGCTGGAATCAACATCCGCGGTCGTTTCCTGATCGACCCGGACGGTAAAATCCTGGGGATGGAGATCCTGACACCGGAAGTGGGCCGCAGCATCAAAGAACTGTTCAGGCAGATCAAGGCCGGATCTACTCCCTGCGCAAGAGGAGTCCAGCCAGGGGCGGGAGGGTTAGCTTGAGGCACTGGGGATAGCCGTGGCGCGACTCGGGTATTGTGTCCAGCCAGCCGCCGTTGCCCACGTTTCCTCCTCCGTAGATCTCTCCGTCCGAGTTCAGGATCTCCCGGTAGCGTCCGGGCCGGGGTACGCCCACCCGGTAGTCGCGCCGGATCACGGGCGTCATGTTTAACACCACCACAATCTCGCGCCCTTCGCCCCAGCGCAGGTACGAAAGCGTCGAGTTCTGCGCGTCGTTGCAATCTATCCAGAAAAAACCCTGCTCCTCCAACTCGCGCGCCCAGAGGGCCGGCTCACTCTGGTAGAGCTTGCCCAGGTCTTTTACGAAGCGCTGCAGCCCCGCGCGCTCGGGCTCGGCCGCCTCGTGCCAGTCGAGACTCGCCCCGAAGTTCCACTCGCGGCCCTGGCCGAACTCGGCGCCCATGAAGAGAAGCTTCTTGCCCGGGTGGGTGAACATGTAGGCGTACAACAGGCGCAGGTTGGCCAGGCGCTGCCAGTGGTCGCCGGGCATCTTGTCATATAGCGAGCCCTTGCCCTGGGCCACCTCGTCGTGTGACAGCGGCAGGATGAATGACTCGCTGTAGGCGTACATCATGCTGAAGGTCAACTCGTTGTGGTGGTACTTGCGATGAACAGGATCGTGGCGGAAGTAGCCCAGCGTGTCGTTCATCCAGCCCATGTCCCACTTGAAGCCGAATCCCAGCCCTCCCAGGTGGACCGGGCGGGTAACTCCGGCGTAGTCCGTGGATTCCTCCGCCACGGTGAAGGCCCCGGGAAAGTTAGCATAGACCTCGGTGTTGAACTCCTTCAGGAAATCTATCGCCTCCAGGTTTTCGCGCCCTCCGTAACGGTTGGGCACCCACTCCCCCGGCCGACGGCTGTAGTCCAGGTAGACCATCGAGGCCACCGCGTCCACTCGCAGACCGTCTACGTGAAACCGGTCGAGCCAGTAGCAGGCGTTGGACAAGAGAAAGCTGCGCACCTCGTGCCGGCCGTAGTTGAAGATCAACGTTCCCCAGTCGCGGTGCTCGCCGAGCCGGGGATCCTCGTGTTCGTATAGGGCCGTGCCGTCGAAACGTCTGAGCGAGAAATCGTCCTTGGGAAAATGCGCAGGCACCCAGTCGACGATCACCCCGATACCGTTTTGGTGACATATATCTATCAAGTACTTCAAGTCATCCGGGCTGCCGTAGCGGCAGGTCGGAGCGAAGTAGCCCGTCACCTGGTAGCCCCAGGAAGGGTCGTAGGCGTGCTCGGCCAGCGGCATGATCTCGACGTAGTTGAAGCCCTGCTCCAGCAGATGCGCAACCAGCCGTGGGGCCAGCTCACGGTAGCTGATCCAGCGCCCGCCATCTTCGGGAACCCGCTGCCAGGATCCCAGGTGCAACTCGTAGATAGCCATCGGCGTTCGGCGCGGATCCCGCTTGCTACGGCTCTCCATCCAGTCTTCGTCGCCCCAGGCGTAGTCGGACAGGCCATATACCGCCGAGGCCGTCTGAGGTCGCAGTTCCATGGCGAAGGCGAAGGGATCGCTCTTGATGCGCAGCATGCCCTCGGGAGTCTGCAACTCGAACTTGTACAAGGCCCCGCGCTGCACACCCGGGACGAAGATCTCCCATATTCCAGAAACGCCCATCAGGCGCATGGGCAACAGGCGGCCGTCCCAGCCGTTGAAATCGCCGACCAGGCTGACGCGCCTCGCGTTCGGCGCCCAGACCGAGAACGAGACGCCGGCCACTCCGTCGATCAGGCGCGGGTGCGCGCCCAGCTTCTCGTACAGGCGCAGGTGACGCCCCTCGCCCGCCAGGTAGAGATCCAACTCGCCCAGCGTGGGCATGAAGGCATAGGGATCCAGGCACTCGAAAGAGGATCCGTCGGCAAAGTCGAAGACTATACGGTAGCGCAACGGAAACGAGACCACGGGTATGAAGACCGCGAACAGGCCTTCATTGAGCTTCTCCATGGACAAGTCTTCATGGCCGTCTCCGCCAAGAGACGCGCTTTTGGCATCCGGGTGGTAGGCCCTGACGACGAGCCCGCGCACGCCCTGGCGGGTCATCTCGTGGGCGCCGAGGACGGCGTGTGGGTCGCGGCAGGCGCCCGCCAGCAGATCCCGAACCATCTCCGGGCTCGTCCCGGACAGCAGGAAATGTCCGGACTTGGTAAAATTCCGCGCGGGCAAAGGCTCAGCCCTCCGTCTTCCAGGCCGCCATGGCCGCCGCGTAGACCGTTTTCAGGGGAACGCCGTGCTGCGCGGCCAATTGGCGGCAGTCGTCATGCTCCGGCGAGGCAGTGTACACCCGCTCGCCCTCGCCGGCTATCTTTATACGTACCGGCCCAAACGATGTCTTGACGATCTTGCTCCTGCGGGTCAGCTTACGCCTGACAACCTGCAGGCGCCTCAACCCGATCGTCGTCGATTCTTCGAAGACCATTCGCTCGAGCGCATCCAGATGCCCTTGGTCGCAGAGCAACGAGATTGTGACCGCCGGGCGGGATTTCTTCATGATCACCGGTTGCAGCCAGACGTCGTGCGCCCCGGCCATAAGCAGCTTTTCCATCAGGTAATCGAAATGCTCCGGACTCATGTCGTCGATGTTCGCCTCGACCAGCAACTCTTCTCCCGCGCCGTGCGAGACCTCCCGGCCCAAGACAACCCTGAGCAGATTCGGCCGGCCGGCGATTTCGCGCGTGCCGGCCCCGTAGCCGATTCCAGTGGGTGCCATCTCCGGCCAGCTGGTGAACTCGTCCACCATCGCCACAAGGATTGCGGCGCCGGTCGGGGTGGTCAACTCGGCATCCACGTCCAGGCCCTTAGTCGGCACACCCTTGAGCAATTCCAGGGTGGCCGGGGCGGGAACGGGAATCTCACCGTGCCGGCTTTTCACAACCCCGCGGCCCACTAGCGGCGGTGAAGAGGTGATACGCTCGGGATTGAAATGATCGATCGCCAAGGCGCAGCCGACGATATCGGCAATCGAGTCCGCGGCTCCCACCTCGTGAAACAAGACCTCCTCAGGGCTTTGCCCATGAACGCTTCCCTCGGCCTCGGCCAGGCGGGCGAAAACAGCCTCCGCCCGCTCCCTGGCACCTGCCGCTAAACCCGCCCGGGCAAGCAACTTGCGTATATCCCCCCAAGATCGATGTGTCGCGGCGATCTCGGGAGAATCAACTACGAACTGCACACAGCCGATTCCGTGCCGACTTGCCTCACGGCGAGCGACAGTGACATCGGTAAGCTCCATGGCATCGAGCGCCCGGCGCAGCGGCTCAAGCGGCGCGCCCAGGTGCAATAAAGCGCCGACGGTCATGTCTCCGGCAATGCCGGAAATAATATCGAAGTGCAGCAGCAAGACAGATCACTCCTTCCGATGACGGCGGTTGATCAACGCGGCCGCGTAACCCGCACCGAATCCGTTGTCGATGTTTACGACTGTCACCCCGGCCGCGCAGCTGTTCAGCATTCCCAAAAGCGCCGCCAGGCCGCCGAAACTCGCCCCGTAACCGACGCTTGTCGGCACTGCTACTATGGGGCGATCGACCAGACCGCCCACCACAGAGGGTAACGCGCCTTCCATGCCGGCAACCACCACCAGCACCGCGGCCCGCTCCAGGGTCGTCCGATCCGCGAGCAGTCGATGAATGCCCGCCACTCCCGCGTCGAAGATGCGCTCGACCCGGTTCCCCATCAGCCAGGCGGTCAAGGCCGCCTCCTCGGCTACCGGTATATCAGAAGTGCCGGCCGAGACGACGACAATCTCTCCGCGCCCCTTATTTTGCGGCTCCTCGTCAACCATGTGAAAAGTGCGTGCGTCCGTGTTGTAGACGCCCCCGGGAAACCTTTGCGCCAACAGTCCGCCGACGTCGGCCGGGATCCTGGTAACCAGCAGCGGCCCACCCCCGCCGGCGATACGCTCGGAGATGGCCACGATCTGTTCCGCTGTCTTGCCCGCCCCAAAAACCACCTCCGGGAATCCAGATCTGAGGGCCCGGTGTACATCGACCCTGGCGAATCCAAGATTCTCGAAGGGCATATGCCGCAGGCGTTGCAGGGCCGCATCGACACTCGTCCGCCCCCTGGAGACCTCGTCCAGCAGTTGGCGCACGCTCTCACGATCCATCCGGCTTCTCCCTCATGGCGCTATGCGCGCGCGTTATCACGGCGTCGACATCCAGAAGCAGCACCGGACGACCGTCTCCCAGAACCGTAGTGCCGTTGAACGGACCCAGGCGCGCAAGCAGGGACCCGACCCCCTTGAGCACCACCTCGACGTGCCCGGCGACGTGTTGCACGGCAAGTGCCAGCACGGCCTGCCCGTCCTGCTCGATCACGACCGACTCCGACAGCGGTTCTTCGTCTGCCGGCAGCCGCTGCCTGGCTTGCTCTCCGCCCAGCAGCTCGGCCAGATCGATAAGTGGGTCGATTGTCGAGCCGTCCGAGCCGTGGCTTGCGATCTTTCGCCCTTCGTCGATAGCCGTGACCTTGAGCACCCGCGACGCCGGCAGGGCCAGCAAGACGCCTCCGCTTTCCACCAGCAACACCTGCAGGATCGCAAGCGTCAACGGTAAGTCGAGGACAAACGACGTTCCCAGACCGGGCTCGGAGCGCACGCTGACACGACCACCCATGCGCTCGACTTCCATCTTGACGGCGTCCAACCCGACGCCACGGCCGGAAAGCTCGGTCGCCTCCGAGCGAGTCGAAAACCCGGGCCGAAAGATCATGGCCAACGTTTCTGAGGGCGGGGGGCTCTCGGAGATCGGGATATTCATTTCAGCCGCGCGCGAAAGCACACGGCCCGCGTCGATGCCGCCGCCGTCATCCGAAAGAACGATCTCGAATCGCTCCGCGCTTCGCTTGACGGCCAACCTGATTTTCCCAAGCGGAGATTTGCCGCTCCGGCGACGCTGATCGGGAGTCTCAATACCGTGATCGACCGCATTGCGCAACAGGTGCAAGATCGGAGTATCGAGGGCCTCGACCAGCGCCCTGTCAAGCTCCGCATCCTCGCCCTCGACCTCGAACTGTACCTGCTTACCCCGGCTGCGGGCGATATCCCGGCAGACCCTCGGCAGGCGCTGGGTCAAGAGCGAGATGGGCACCATCCTGATCTCCATCACCCGATCATGCAAGCGCCGCACGACCTTGCCGAGCCGGCGCACTCCTTCGCGCAGAGTGGGCGCCTCAATGCGCTCGGCCAGTTGCTCGAAGTGCGAGCGCAGGGTGATCAGCTCGCCAATCGAGTCGACGAAAAAATCAAGCAACTCGGTCTGCACCCTGACCGTGTCGGACTTCTGGCGTCCAGTCTTCATGGGCGAGCGAGCCTTTTTTAAAAGCGCTTGTTCCCGGTCACCTGGCGCGTCTTCCGGCTCAACGACGAAGCGCTCGACCTCGACCAGGGTATTGAATACCCGCTTGATTTCGGCCAGGCCCCTGTCGGTTGCCAGGCGGAATCGCACCAGGCGACCCTCTAAACGCCCGGAGCGCAGCTGGGCGAGCCCGGGGAACACCTCGATCACCTTTCCGGTCTCCGACAGGCGCTTGTATGCGAGAAACGCCCTGACCGCGGGCGTGCCGCTCTGGGCCGATATCTCCAGCTCTATCTTGAAAACAGGTATAGTCCCGTCCACGGCTTGGCATTCGCCCTCGGGCTCGCCGGGAGGCTCGCCGGCCGGCGGCGCCTGCAGCTGCGCCCCCCTGAGTATTTTGTCCGCGTCGACCAGCAGGTCTTCGGGTGCGGGCCGTGGTGCGGCGCCGTCGCGTATCTGATCGAGCTGGTTGCGAAACTCGTCCAGTCCACGCAGCAGCACGTCTATCTCGTCGCCGGCCAGTGACTTTTCGTGTTCGCGGTGGGGGATCATCATGTCTTCGAGGCGGTGAGCCAAGCGGGCCATCTCGTCATAGCCCATCGAGCCGGCCATGCCCTTGATGGAATGCATGTGCCTGAACACCTCGTTAATTCGAGATTTATCGGCCGGATCCCTCTCGATCTGAACAAGGTCGGCCTCAAGTGCGTCCAGGTGCTCCGTGGTGTCGCTCATGAAAAGCGACTTGTACTTTGACATGTCCATCGGCGTACTGATCAGGCAGGGCAGGAATCCGGACAGGGCAGGAAACTCAGCGGCGGGCCGCCATGGCCTTCTTGACTACCTGGGTCACGTTCTCGGCCTTGAACGGCTTGACGATGAAGTCCGTTGCCCCGGCCTCAATGGCCTCCATGACCAGCGACTCCTGGCCCAGAGCGCTGCAAATGACGATCGTGGCGTTCGGATCCTCTTTCAGAATTTCCCTGGTTGCCTCGATGCCGTTCTTGAAGGGCATCACAATGTCCATGGTTGTTATTTCGGGTTTGAGCTCCTTGTATTTCTCGACGGCTTCCACGCCATTGGCAGCCTCTCCACCAATCTCGAATCCCTGGGCTGTGAAAATCTCTTTCAGCGTGTTGCGCATGAACACTGCGTCATCGACAATGAGAACACGGGCGGCCATCCTGCCTCCTTGCTCAAACTTCCGGAACGGAACTCGGGCTCAAAGTACTACGCCGGCGGCAAGACGTCAACTTCGGCGCCGTGTCTTTCAAGATTCCTCTCGATGGCCTTCAGCAAGGCCGCGCCATCGAACATTTCAATCATTTCGCCCTTGTGCCAGGCGCGTCTGCCGCCAGATCCGTTCACGGGGCCGGTCACCTTCAGGTCTGCTTCCTCCAGCGACTCGATCTGGTCGACCGCCAGCCCCATTCGCTCGCCGGCCAACTCGACCAGGACTATCTGGGCGGCCCCCGGGGAAAGGCCCCCGCCGGCCAACATGCTCATATCGAGAACGGGGATCACACGGCCGTGGTGATTGATCATTCCCGCAACCCATGCCGGGGCTCCCGGCACCGCCGCCGCCGGCGCGGCTATCTCGAGCACCTCGACGACGATCGCCAGGGGCAGAGTGTATCTCCCGGACCCAGCCCGGAACATCAGCATCCGGTCGCCGAGCGCCGAAGTGTCCTCTCGTTCAATCTGTTTCGTCTCCGCGCTCATCAGTCTCAGCAAACTTGAATTTACGCACCTCGGCATCGAGAACACCGGCCAGGGCTACGATCTCGGCTGCCAGCTTGGTCATATCGAGGAGCGAATCGCTCTGGGCCTCAACCGCTCTCGATACGGAATCGGTGGATGAGGCATTTTTCTGAGTCACCCGCAAGATGTTCTGGATGGCCTTTACCGTCTGTTCGGCGCCGGCGATCTGCTCCTTGGCCAGACGGCTGATGATTTGTACGCGATCGGAGCCGCTGGTCACGGTGGCCACGATGTTCTTCAACGAATCGATGATGTACGAGAGCTGGTCGCGTCCCTCCGACAGCCGTAGGGCGCTTTCCTTGACGGCTTGCATTGCGTCTTCGCTCTCCGCGGTGACTTCCTCGACTATCTTGCCGATGCGTTCCGCCGAACGCGAGCTATTGTCCGCCAGCTGGCGTATCTCTTCTGCAACGACAGCGAAACCACGCCCGGCTTCGCCGGCGCGGGCCGCCTCTATTGTGGCATTTATGGCCAACAGGTGCGTCTGCTGGGCGACATCGGTAATGACTTTAACGATGTTGCCGATCTCCCTGGTCTTTTCGCCGAACTCGTACACCCGACGTGAGTATTTCTCGACGCCCTCGAATACCCCGCGCATCTTCTCGACCGCCTCACCCGCCATCTTGCTGCCCGACTGTGCCACCTGGCTGGCCTCGCGGGAGGAACGTGCCGCATCTTCGGCCGACAGCGAGGTCCTCTGTATGCTACGGGCCATCTCGCCCACCAGCGTGGACGTCTTCTCGACCAGTTCAGTCTGCAGCTCGGCCCCGCGGGAAATCTCTTCCATCGATTGTGAGATGTTCCCGGCCGAAACATTGATCCGTTTGGCCAAGTCGGTAAGCGATGAAGACGAGCGCTCGGCCTGGCCGGTGGTTTCTTCGACGGTCTGCAATATGTGCAAAAAGGCTTCGCGCACCAGGGAAAGGCTTGCGCTCAGCGCGTCGATCTCATCCGGCAGCAATCGCCGCCGCCGGGTCGGCAGGCGCTGCGACCTGTCCCGGGACAGGTCCCCGGCCCCGATCTCGGAGGCTGCCTCGACGAGTCTCCCCAGCCTTCTCCCGTGAGCGCGGGCGAACAGCCCGGCGAGCAGCGCGCAGCCGAGAGCGACAAACCCCACCGTCAGGTTGACGGCCTGTGGACTGATCGAGTCGGGCAGCAGCAGAAAGACGACGAAAGGCGCCGCCACGGCAAGCAGGATTGCGACGATTATCTTGTTTTGCAGTTTCATTCACGCACCGCGCTCCCGCCAAGCGGCGGCGTTATCCGCGAACAATCGAATTGACTACGCGCACGAGTTGGTTGGCCGTGAACGGCTTGGAGAGAAAGACGGTTCCGCCCGATCTGAACCCCTCGCGCATGGAATCGGAGTCGTCCCTGGCCGTCACGAAGATCACCGGGGTGCTTTTTCCCTGCGCCTCGTTTTTCACCAGCCGACTGACCTCGAAGCCGTCGATGCCGGGCATCATGATGTCCAGTAAAATCAGGTCGAATTCCCTGCCCTTGATCGCCGCTAAAGCTCCTTCGCCGCTGGTAACCGTTTGCACCTCGTGGCCTTCGCGGGCGAGCACTTTTTCTTCCAGCATCAGAATATCAGTGTCATCATCGACTATCAGAATGCGCGCCATTGCATCTCTCCCGGGTCAGGATTCACCGACAATGGGCAGCAAGACCGTGAACGTGCTGCCCTTGTCAATCCCGCTCTCCACATTGATTTTTCCCCCATGCGCCTCGACCAGGCTACGGGTGATGGCCAACCCCAAGCCCGTGCCCCCGTGTTCCCGGGTGGATGAACCGTCCACCTGGTAGAATGAATCGAAGATACGCTCCAGTTTGTCCGCCGGAATTCCCAACCCGGTATCGGCAACCGAGATGCAGACAAGCTCCTGCTCCGGCCGGGCCAGAGCGACCGGCAGGTTTTCCTGTGCTGCCATGCTCGGGCGGCTGCAGATTTCGACCTTGACCGTCACCGTACCGTCCTGTTGATTGAACTTCACGGCGTTGCCGACCAGGTTGACCAAAACCTGGCGGATCTTGTCGCCGTCCACCAGAATGCTCGGAATGTTCTGGACGCTCACAAATTCGATATTCACCTTAGCCTTGCGGGCTATGGGCATCAGAGTTGTCACGGCCGAGCGTGCGATCTCGATCATGTTGACCATTGCGCGGTTCAGGCGCAGGTTGCCCATTTCGATCTTCGAGAAGTCCAGAATGCTGGTAATGATCCCCAGGAGCTGATCTCCCTTTTCCATGATCGTATGCAGGTACTCGGTCTGCTCACCCGACATCGGCCCGGCCAGCCCCTCGATCAACATCTCGCTGTAGCCGATAACCGAGGTCAGCGGCGTTCTCAACTCGTGTGATACGGTCGCCAAAAAATTACTCTTTAGCCTGTCCAGCTCTTTGAGGCGCTCGTAAGAGTCCTGCAGTGCGCGGGTCTTCGCCTGCAACTCCGAGTATGAAGCGGAAACTGACTCGACGTGCATCCGCGAAGTCAGGGCGTTCTTGTAGCCGACGTACAGCATCACCTCGATCGTCTGCACCAGGTGCCTGACAACCTTGCGCACCACGTCGTCTTGAACCCGGCGCGCCTTGCCACGCAGACGCGAGGCTATGTCGGCCTTGAACTTCTCACCCAGTGCGGGCAGCGGCGAGTCGGCAGACTCCGCCGGCATGTAGGGCCCGAAAACTATCTTTCCGATGCTCTCCCCCTCGTGGCTCAACGGGGCAATTAGATAGCGCAAGCCCGAGAAGCAATCGTGATATATGGGCTGTCCGACGGGGACTTCCACCTCGCGAATGGCGCCCACCTCGCGGGTACACAGCGCCTTCCCCTGCGATTGAGAAAAGATATAGGCGCAGTACTCGTTGCCCGAGCCCTTCATGTCTACCAGCATCTCGCGCGAAGCATCGAAGATCTTGAAGCCGATCTGGAACAGATCGGCGAAGCTCTCGCAAACGTCGCGGAACGACTCTAGATCAAGCAGTTCTCCCAGGGAAAACCTGCGCTGCAAGACGGAAGCGTCTTCCGCCGGAGAAGCGACGCGGCTCATCGCAAGTCGCCTCCCAACTGAAGGTTTCGCGGCGAGGTTGGCAGGCCGGAGTCCTTGAGAATGTGTTTGATAAATGCATCCTCCTGGATCTGGAGCTTTTCTTCCAGGCCGAACCTGGCGTTCATTGTTCTCCAAGTCAGGCGCAAGATGCCATCCAGTGTTTCCATGACCCCTTCCCCCTGGATGGCCACCGCCTTGAATACCGGTTCCTTTCCCTTGTCGGCGACCTTGGCAATTTCCTCTTCGGATCTGATGCCCGGCAGATCGCGCTTGTTGAACTGAATGACCATGGGCAGCTCGTTGATATTGATGCCGTTTATCTTCAGGTTAGAAGCCATGCCCCGCCATGACTCGTTGTTGGCCTGGCTTAGCGACTTCTGTGAATCCGCCACGAAAACCACTCCATCGGCACCCTGAAGCACTATTCGCCGGGTCGAGTTATGCATGACCTGTCCCGGTGCGGTGAACAGCTTGACCTTGACAGTGAAGCCCGAACTGGTCTTGAAATAGACAGGCATCAGGTCAAAAAAGAGAGTCCGGTCATCGGACGTATCCAGAACCATCAGGCGACCGCGAATATTCGGGTCGAGTATCTTATGGGCGGCTTGCAGGTTGGTTGTCTTGCCAGACAGGGCAGGCCCGTAGTAGACGATCTTGATGGTGATCTCGCGTTGCTCGAGATTTATCTGCACCATGCCGATTTCTCTCCCCCCGGCTCAAGAGCCGCAGGGGCGCTCGACCAACGCCTGGTCCAGCGCTTCTTCAACCGTTGAGACGGTCCGAACCTCCAGGCGCCCCATAAGGCCTTCCGGAAGCTCGTCCAAATCTTCCCTGTTTTGCTCCGGGAGCAATACCTTATTGATCCCGGCGTTTATTCCGGCCAGTATCTTCTCACGCATTCCACCGATAGGCAACAATCTACCGCTGAGCGATATCTCGCCCGTCATGGCCACGGTGCGCCTGACGGGAATCTGCGTTACCCGCGAGACCAGGGCTACCACCATCGTCACGCCGGCCGAGGGGCCATCCTTGGGGATGGCGCCCGCCGGCACGTGAACATGCAGGTCGTGTGTTGCGAAGTAGTCGTCCGCAATGCCCATGCGCGCGGCCAGCGAGCGCGTGAAACTCAGCGCCGCCTGGGCCGACTCTTTCATTACCTCCCCGAGTTGGCCGGTGAGAACCAGTTGTCCCTTGCCGGTCATGGCCACCACCTCGACCTGGATCAGCTCGCCGCCCGCCGGAGTCCAGGCCAGTCCGTTGGCAACACCGATCGTGTCAACCGGCAGGCGCTCGAGCGGCAGGTGTACCGGTGAGCCCAGGTAACTCACCAGGTCATCCTCCTCTACCCTGGCGGGCGGCTCACCGCCCTCGGCCACCCGGCGGGCTATTTTGCGCAGCACCTGGCCGATAGCGCGCTCGAGCTGCCGTAGACCCGCCTCGCGGGTGTGTCGCTCGACCATGCGGCGCAACGTCGTGTCGGGCACTTCGACAGCCGCCTTCGAGAGCCCGGCAGCCGTGAGCTGCCTGGGAAGCAGGTACAGCTTGGCGATGGCGATTTTATCGTCGATATCGTATCCCGGCAGACGTATCTCCTCGGTCCGATCCAGCAATGGGCCGGGAATCGTGTCGCTGCGATTGGCGGTGGCGATGAACATCACCCGGGACAGGTCGAAGGGCAGATTCAGGTAGTGATCAACGAATTCGGCGTTCTGTGCCGGGTCGAGCACCTGCAGCAGGGCGGCGGCCGGGTCGCCCCTGAAGTCGTTGCCCAGCTTGTCGATCTCGTCGAGCAGGAAGACGGGATTGATCGAGCCGGCCTGTTTCATGCCCTGGATTATCCTGCCCGGCATGGCACCCACGTAGGTTCGGCGATGACCGTGGATCTCGGCCCCGTCCCTGATGCCCCCGAGCGAGACTCGCACGAATTTGCGCCCGGTGGCTTTTGCAATGCTTCGCCCCAGCGAGGTCTTACCTACCCCGGGTGGGCCCACCAGCAGCAGGATGGCCCCGGGATTGTCAGGGTTGAGCTTTCTGACACCCAGAAACTCGAGCACACGGTCCTTGGCATCGGCCAGCCCGAAGTGATCTTCGTCGAGGATCGCAGCGGCCCGGCTCAGATCGAGGTTGTCCTCGGTCGCCGTTCGCCAGGCTAGATCCAGTAGCCAGTCGAGGTAGGTCCGAATGGTTCCAGCCTCGGCGCTCTCCGGCCGCATGCTCCTGATGCGGGCGAGCTGTTTGCGCGCTTCTATGAGCACCCCCTCGGGCATGTCGCTTTCTTCGACGCGCTTGTCGAGTTCGGCAAGCTCGCTGTCCTCTGCGTCCTCGCCGAGCTCCGCGCGGATCTGGCCGAGCTGTTCGCGCAGGAAATACTCGCGCTGCTTGCGGCCCATTTTCTCCCGGGTACGACTTTCGATGTGCGCCTTGGTCTGCACGAGTTGCAGCTCGCGTTCGAGCAGCTCGGCCACCAGGCGAAGCCTCTTTACGGGATCGGGAGTTTGCAGCACCTCTTGCGCCGTCTCCACCCGCAGGGGCAAATTAGAAGCAATCAGATCGGCCAGGCGGCCGGGATCCTTCAAACCCTGAAGGACCACCATCACGTCCGGTCCGGGTACCTGGGTTAGGTCACCGTAGCTCTGCAGCTTCTCGCGCAGCGTGCGCATCAGCGCCTCGGTAGTCACCGAGATCTCGGTAAGCGGCAGGTTGTAGATCGGGCTGACCCGGGCCGTGAAGTGCGGTTTTTGCTCTTCGATCTCTTCCAAGTGGCCGCGCACCAGCCCCTGGATCAGCGCCTTCATGCGGCCGTCTCCGAGGCGGCGCGTGCGCATCACCATACCCACCGTGCCTACCCGGTGCAGGTCTTCCAAGGTTGGATCGTCCTGCTCGACCTCCCGCTGTGCAGACAAAAGCGTCATACGGTTCGAGGAGACGGCCGCCTCTATGGCCGAAACGGAAGCAGCCCGGCTCACGAAGAGCGGCACAATGGTGTAAGGAAAGACGACCAGATCACGCACCGGAACCAGGGGCATCGTCCCGGGAATCTCGAACCTGTCATTCTCCTGGCTGGAAATCATCGCTCATTTGCCCGCGTTTATTGAAAATTTACACGAAAATAACAGCCATTTGTTCTGGAGAGAAATTATCATTCATATCCGGAGCTTGCAATCGATTTCTAAACAGTTCCCATCTCGAAACCGATCGAATACCATTATAAACTCACCGGGTGGCTCTGAAAAGAGAGGAATCGTGGCGGGCATCGGAATCATCCTCAATCGAAACGCCAGAAGATGTCAATCGTTCCGGGGACGGTTCGGCGAGAAGCTTGGCTTCATCCTGGGCGATCCCTCCAGCCTGAGGGAGACACTCGATGTGTCCGAGATCGAAGCGGTGGCAAGGCTGTTTCTGGAGAGGGAAATCGATATCCTGGGCATCGGCGGCGGTGACGGCTCCAACCACCATGTGCTGTCGACGTTGATACGCGTCTATGGCGATCATCCTTTGCCCAATGTGCTGTTTCTGCGCGGCGGCACTCACAATGCCTGCGCCAGGTCCATCGGCCTGAAAGGAACTCCGGAGGGAATCCTCAAGCGCGTCGTGCAGAAATACCACGCCAACGACCATATCGAGACCACCCGCCGGAGCATTCTGAGGCTGGAAGACGACACGCTGGTGCGCCATGGGTTCACGTTCGCCACCGGGTTCCTGTACCGCTTTTTCGAACTCATGCACCAGGGCCGACACGATCGACCCTGGAAGATTGCTTCGTTGATCGCCTCCTTGTTTGGATCGCTCCTGGCCCGCAGCGCGAAGATCGACGAGATGTTCCGCACGCCGCCCACACGCGTCAGCCTGGCCGGAGAGGCCCTGGACTGGAAGTCCAGCAATGCTGTCTCCGTGTCCACAATGGAACATGTCGGCATGGGGATAAGACCCTTCTCGCGGGCCAACGAAACTCCCGACACCTTCCACGCCCTGGTTTTCAATATCCGTCCGGGTCGGTTCGCACGCGTGGCCCATCAGCTGCTGCGCGGTCGGTTGGAGAGCCACCCCCAGCACCTGAGCACCGTCACCAACCGCCTGATCATCGAATCCGACGAACCTATACCATACGCCCTCGACGGTGATCTATTCCGCGGCGGTCCCCGCCTGGAGATTACCACCGGACCGCGGCTGAAGTTGGTGCTGGTGTGATAAGATCACATTGATCGAACCTGCCCGATGAGCTAGAATGTTCAATCTGGGATTTGCGCCGATAGGCGTGCCAATCTTGGAAAAGGAGAAAGACACAATGAAAAGATTCGCGATTGTTGCGGCGGTCGCCGCCTGGCTGACGGGTAGCTTTTTTATTCAGGCATGTGGTACGAGTAACTCCGATGCGAGTTGCTCCGACGTTTGCGCCAAGGTAGGGCAGTGCCTTACCCCGAAAGACGAGCAGTCGTGCCTACAAGATTGCCCCAAAATCAAACAGGTGTTCCGTTCCGGGGCATGGGACAGCGCCCTCGCCTGCTTCATGGACACGCCCTGCGGGCCCGATTTCAGTCCCGATAAGTGTCTGATGCAGTCTGGCCTGAATGAACCCGACAGCGTCCTCGACGCCATGATCGGCACCCTGTGCGCCAAGAACCACGAATGCGACTCGCAGGTGGACGTTGAGCAGTGCAAGACGGAGTTTCTTTCCGAACCCGATTCGAAAGCATTGAAAGCGTTTACCGACTCTGTCCTCGACTGCACCGGAAGTTGCGTGTCCGGCAAGGATTGCCAAGAACTCACTCAGATTTACGACGTCATCGGGGTCTGCCTGTGTTCGTGCAATGCGTTCATGTACTGCATCGACTATTAAGGCATCTTTCCGGGTCTTACCCGGTTAGACTCTTTCCAATTTCAAGCGCCGTACTTGCGCAGGCGCCCGGCGTGAGCCAGGAGCAGCGGGAGCACGTCGGTCGAGTTTACCCGGCCCAGGCCGCCTGTCAGGAAGGTTGTCTCGCCGAACCGCGCGCAGGTGTCGTGGCGGGCGCTTTCGGCCACAATGCATAGCGGCACCGGGTGCCAGGAGTGGCTCTTGAGCAGGCAGGGAGTCGAATGGTCGCCGGTAAGACACAGGACATCGGGCTTGAGCGCCACCAGGCGAGGTACGAGCGAGTCGAAGTGCTCGATTACTTCCACCTTGCCCTCGAAGTCGCCGTCCTCACCCATCGAGTCGGTCTTCTTGATGTGCAGAAATATGAAATCACATTCATCCCAGATCTTCTCGACCAGCGCCAGTTCTTCTTCCATGCTTTGCTGCCCGGCCTCGATCACCTTCATCCCGGCCAGGCGAGCCACGCCCTTGTACATCGGGTAGGTGGCCACCGCCGCGGCCCGCCACTTGTACAGCTTGCAGAAATCCGGCAACGGATCGTAGACGTCGAAACCGCGCATCATCAGGAAATTCGCCCGTGGCTCGTCGGCCAGCACCTCATGGGCCTGCTCGATGAACTTGTTGGCCAACTCGGCCGCCCGGCGCGTCTCTTCGCCGTCCTCGGTCGGGGCCACGGATAGAGGCTTTTTCCCAACCTGCTGCGGATCGCTGTCGCACAGTTTGCCTGAGAGCTTGGCACCCCTGAAGATAGCCGCGGCGCGGTACTCCTTGACGTGTTGCAGAAGCAGCTCGACCCCGTCGATCTCGGTAATGTTATCGGCCAGCTTTTTCACCACGCGCAGTCCCTCTTCGTCGGAAATGCGCCCGGCACGGCGATCGGATATGGTGCCGTCCGCGGCCAGGGTGGCGAAGTTGAGACGACTGGCCAGATCGCCCGTTTGAAACTCGAAAGGAGTGCCGGCCGTGTCCAGCACGCCGCGCCCGATCAGGCGCTTTATGGGATCGTAACCGAACAAGCCTATGTGCGCCGGCCCCGAGCCGGGCGTGATCCCCGGTCCGACCGGGTCGTGGAATCCGCAAACTCCCGCAAGCGCCAGGGCATCGAGGTTCGGAGTGCGGGCGCTTTCGAGGCTGGTATGTCCTGACGGCCCCGCCAGGCCTCCCACACCGTCTATGACTACCAGGACAACCTTGGAGTCGTTCCGAACGGCCAGGCTGGAGATAAAATCGAGATCCATGAAAGGTTCCTTTCTATCAGAACGTCTGCAGCGACGCATTCCCGTGGTACGAGAGGCCGAAGGTCAGATCCGAGGCCAGCCCGTAGCCCTTTTCGGAGTAACGGTAGAAGAAAAGGTCATGGCTGACGTTGAAGAAGATCGGCCCCACCAACGCGAAGTATAGCCGGTTGACCCAATGTCCCTTGAGGGTGTTCGAGCAGCCCAGGTCCCCGAAGAAAGCAGAGAAACGCGACTCCATCTGGAAGGGGCTGCCCATGATACTGAACAGATCGAAACGCGCAAGTTCGTAGCCAATCTCGACTACGAATACGGGGTCGCTGTCAGGGTCGAACATCTCGTCGCGCACACCAAGCCCGATCTTGGCCTCCAGCGCGGGAAACAACGTGAAGCGGCCTCCGGCCGTGCCGGTCAGCTCGAGATGGTGAAAATCGCGTTCAGCCGGTTTGGTCAACTCGGTCTCGGCCTGTCCCGAAAGATATGGCGCGGGAACGTACCATCCGGAATTGTTTTTTCTCAGCACATTCAGCCTGTAGAGCAGGTTGGCGGTGGTCAGGTCATCACTCTCGACGAACGACTGGCCGTTTGTCGAGCTGCGCGCGTACTTCATCCACAACTCGGCGCTGAAGGCGTGCAGTGTCGAACCGGCGCCGACTTTGCCGCGCAGCTCTCCCTTTAGCGCGATGTACTCGTCGCGGGTGAGCTGACTTTCCTCGTAGCCGGGAGTATTGTCGATGCGCGTATCACCCAGGTTGAAATTCACGGTTGTCTGAAAGTTCCAGCGCAGCTTGCGGGAAAGATCGGGAAAGTTCAGATCGAGGTCGATCGGTTCGGGATCGACTCCCCTAAACCGCGGCCCCGCTAAAAATTGCCGCACCAGCTCGCCCAGAACGGGAGTGGACACGGCCGACCGGTAGACTTTCATCTTGGCGGTCTGGTCCTTGAAGTATCCAAGCATTCCCCGGGCCAGGTACTCGATTGTCACGGCCGAGTATGTCACGCCCGACTCCAGCGGTCGTCCGTTGACCTCGATCGTGTCTTTGCACTCCAAGCCCCGCACCAAAAGCGGCGCGTCTCCCCTGCTTTTCTCGCTCGTCAAGCGGGCACACAGGCTGCCTAATGCTTCGGCGTCCAGCGAGAAAGTAAAAAGTCGGTTGCGTCTGGGCAGGGCCGAGAAAACATCGTGTCGTGTTATCTTCTCGCTCAACGGGAAAACCGTGCGCGCATCCACCAGGCCGCGGTTGATGAAAGACAACTCGCTGCGCGTCACCCGGCGCATGATCTCCATCAGGTAAGCCTCGAACGCGGACGCGCCCATTGGCTTTCGCAGGCGGCCCGCACCCAGTGGTCGGTCCCAACGCTCGCAGTAGGCGCGCTGTTCGGCCGCTAGTTGCCGGTGCACGACGGGATCGGGCACCGTCCCGGCCGGATCGACGTCCTCGGCCCGCAGATTGACGACCCGCAGGCGTTCCCCCTTGCGCCTGACGGTCAACTCGACTTTGCCGAGGTGCTTTCCGAACAGGTCGCTGCCCACGATGGGCGTCGCGCCGTCCGCGAAACGGATCGTCCCTATTCCCCTTTGCCCGGCCCGTGTGACAAACGCGTTGGCGATAATCAGATCGGCGCCGGGAACCTGCCGCGCAAGCTTCAGCGCGTTGCGCGGCGACGTCTCGGAGTGGTCCAGGTGCGAGAGTATGAAAACGAGATCTGCGCCGTTACGACGGGCGGCCGCCGTGACTTCGCGCGCCCGTGCGAAAGGATCCGCTACTTTCAGACCCGCCAGATGAGCAGGCGGTGTCTGCTTGGCCAGGTTGCCGTGAATAACCGAAAGTACGGCGATCTTCAGGCCGTCCCGCTCGAACATGCGATATCGCCGGGGGTCCAGATCCAGGTGGCGGCAAACACCGGTGGCGGGTGAAAGACAATCGAGATTGGCCGCGCTGAAGGCAAGACCCGCTGCTTTTCCGGCATCCAGAAAAGCAGCCAGCCGTTCGGGCACGGCAAAGAAGTCCTGGTTGCCCAGGGCCAGCACATGGTAGCCCGCCCGGTTCATCCAGGCGGCAATCAGCCGAGCGCCCTCTTGTCCGCGGGAAAGCATGAAACGGGAGAAAGCGTAAGGGCCGATAGTATCGCCGCCGTTCAGAATCAGTGGCGCCGGGCGGCCGGCCTTTTCCTTTTCGGCCTTTATCCGCTCGATGCTGGCCACGAGATTGGCGAAGTCGGCGGAGGGCGGATTCTTGCCGCAGTTCACCTCGCAGAAGCGCCCGTACAGGTCGGTCGTGAACAGGACGGTAAGGTGTTTTTCGGCTAATCCCTCTTGCGCGGAGGCGGTCGAACAGAACATTAGTACAAAACAGATGAACGCGCGTCCCACCATCTTGCCACCTCGCCGATCGAAAGGAATTTTCTCAGGCCGGTTGCCCCTTCTGTTTCTCTGCCTTGATCTTGGCCTGCTCTTCTTCCTTGAGAGTTCTTCTCATGATCTTGTTGGCGGTGCCCTTGGGAATCTCTTCGCGGAACTCGACCAGGCGCGGGTACTTGTAGGCGGCCATGTTGTCCTTGGCCCACTTGATGATGTCTTGCTCCGTGACCTTGCCTTTCGAATCGGGTTTCAGGGCCACGAAAGCCTTGATCTCCTCGCCGGCCTTCTCGTCAGGCACGCCGATCACCGCGCATTCGAGCACGTGTTCGTTCTTGTAAAGGTAATCCTCGACCTCGCGCGGGAAAACCGAGTAGCCGCTGCGCTTGATCATGTCTTTCTTGCGGTCGACGATGATGAAGTAGCCCTCGTCGTCGATCATGCCCAGGTCGCCGGTGTACAGCCAGCCATTCCGCAGTACCAGCTTGTTCTCTTCGTCGTGACCCAGGTAACCCTTCATGACCTGGGGGCCGCGTACGACCAACTCGCCGACCTCGTTGAGGCCCATTTCCTCGACTCCGCTCTCCGACTCCATGATCTTGGCGTCGGTGTTCGAAACCGGAAAACCGATCGTGCCGTTCTTGCGTCTTCCATAGAGCGGGTTGGCGTGCGTCACCGGCGAGGACTCGGTCAGGCCGTAGCCTTCGATCAGCTTGGCGCCCGAAAGCTCTTCGAAACGCGACTGAATCTCGACAGGCAACGGTCCTGCTCCGGAGATGCAGGCCCGGATGCTGGTCAGGTCGTAGTCCCGGACGCGGTCGAAGTTATTGACAGCGTTATAGAGCGCCGCCACACCGGGGAAGAGGGTCGCCCGGTATTTCTGAATGGCGCTAAGCAGTTCGCCCCATTCCGGCAGCTTGGGGAAAAGCAACATGGAGTTGCCCGAGAGTACGGCCAGGTTCATCACGGTGGTCATGGCGTAGATGTGGAACAACGGCAGCACACCGACGATGACGTCCTTGCCCGGGGTGTTCTTGGGATCCCAGACCTTGGCCTGCAGGGCGTTGGCCACCAGGTTCAGGTGCGTCAGCATGGCGCCCTTGGGAGAGCCGGTCGTGCCGCCTGTGTACTGCAGCAGGGCCAGGTCATGCTCGACGTCGATGTCAACATCGGGAACGGCGGGCTTGGTTCTAAGCAAATCGCTGAAGCGCAGTGTGTCGGCCGGCATGGGTGCCGAGGGGATCTTGCCCAGCAGCTTGCCCAGAAAGCGCTGCAGGCCGGGCAGGAAGTCGGCGATGTTGCAGCCGATGACCTTCTGGATGCCGGTCTTGGGCAAGGCCTTGGCCGCCTCTTCCCATACCAGGTCCATCACCACCAGCACCTTGGCGTTGGCGTCCGAGAACTGGTGCTCAATCTCGGCCGCCTTGTAGAGCGGGTTGTTGGCGGTGACGATTGCGCCGATCTTTTCCGCCGCGTAGTAGGCGATCACGTAGTGCACACTGTTCGGCAGCCGCAGCCCGACCACGTCGCCCTTTTTAACTCCCATCTCGGCCAGCGCTGTCGCAAACGAATCCACCCACTTCTTGAGTTGGCGATAGCTGTAACTGTGATCGAGGAAAATGACGGCCGTGTTGTCGGGATACTCCTCGGCCACCTCGTCAAAGATCTGTCCGAGCGATTTTTTGGGGATATCGATCGTTTTGGGCACATCCTCGGGCCAGTGCTGGTACCAAATCTTCCCGGTCGGTTCGCTCATAACTTTTTCCTCCCAGTGCGATTTTCTACATTATTCTCAGCGAGTAAAGCGGCGGAAATCATACCCATGAGCAGCTTGACGTGTCAACCGCTAGTTGCCTGGTACATTGCATTTCCTTGCCTGTCCGATCAGGCGCATGGTAGCATTTCAGGCGTGAGCGCACCCGCACAAAAGCCCGGATCGGGGCGTAGCAGGATCCTGCTTATCGAGGCCGACTCGGCCAGTCGCGATTACGTCGAGGCCCTGCTGGACGGAGGGCAGTACGACGTCGAGATTGCCACGGGCGGTCAGACGGGAATCGAGCAGGCCAGGAAGACCAACCCCGATGCCGTGATTTTGGGTCTTTCGTTGCCAGACATGGACGGGGCGGAGATCTTGCTCTCTTTGAGAAGCGATTCCCGGACTTCTCGATCGGTGGTGTTCATGCTGGGTGAGCAGGGGGATGCCAAGAAGACCCGGCGGGCCATGGAGATCGGCGCCGATGACTACCTGGTCAAGCCTTTCCATGCTCAGGAGTTGCAGATTCGCCTGCAGGCCCGCCTTCGCCAGCGCAGGACGTTCTGGCGGCCGGACGAGCAAAAGGCGCTGCTCGACCTGACCCGCCTGATGGCCTCCTCGCTGGACATGAAGGAGTTGCTGCACCTGGTGGTGGTGCGCACCGCCGAATTGCTGCACGTCGACCGCTGCTCGATGGTGCTGACCGCTCCCGAGGAAGACCGGGCCACCGTGGTCGCCGCCAGCGAGAGTGCCGACCTGCAGGGCATCCAGGTGTCGCTTGCGAACTACCCCGAGATCCTCGAGGTGCTGCGCACGCGGAGACCCTTCG
The DNA here is from genome assembly GCA_964640665.1 of uncultured Myxococcales bacterium. Classification (GTDB taxonomy): domain Bacteria; phylum Myxococcota; class B64-G9; order B64-G9; family B64-G9; genus DATKYQ01. Next base: position 29,081 of record CAZXHT010000003.1, on the reverse strand, counting down.
TAGTCGAGCGGGTCGAGAGCCATCCCAAGCTCAGGGGAATCCTGCCTACCCTGGTCAGCAAGGGAGTCGGATCGCTGGCGCTGTTTCCTATGATTCACGAGGATCAGATCGACGGCGTGCTCTTCCTGCGCTCTGAGCGATTCGGCCATGCCCTGGGCGAGCGGGACATCTTCTTCGCCAACGCGGTGGCCGCCGCGGTGACCCTGGCCTTGAGAAACCTGCAGGCGATGGAAAGCGAACGCCGCATCACGGCCGAGTTACAGCGCACCAAGAACTTCTTGGAGAACCTGATCGATTCGTCGGTGGACGCCATCATCGCCGCGGATCTGAAGGGCAACATCATCCTCTTCAACAAGGGCGCCGAACGAATTTTCGGATATCGGGCTCGGGATGTGATCGGCAAGCTCCACGTGACGAAGTTGTATCCCGCGGACGGCGCGCGTGAGGTGATGGCTCTCCTCGCGCGGGAAGGAAGCGGGGGGCTGGGGCGCTTGAGCACCATTCGCAAGGAAGTCTTCAACAAGGACGGAGACATAGTGCCGATACACCTGACGGCCTGGAGCGTGAAAGAAGGTGACGCGGTCGTGGCGACCGCGGGCATCTTCACCGATCTGCGCGAGCGGCTCAAGATAGAGCGCAAGCTCTCCCATGCCCAGGAAAAGTTGCTGCATACCGAACAGCAGGTGATGATCGCCGAGCTGGCCGGGGCGACGGCCCACGAATTGAACCAGCCGCTGACCTCGATGCTGGGATACGCGGAGCTGGCCAAGCGCAAGCTGCAAAAGCCCGAGGAGGTAGTCCGCATTCTCGATATTATTCTTTCCGAGGCCGAGCGCATGGCCGACATCATTCGTAAGATCGGTCGCATAACGCGCTACGAGACCAAGTCTTACGTGGGCGAGCAGCGAATCGTGGACATAGATCGCTCGTCGGAGCCGGAAAAAGATCCATAAGGGGAAAACCAGGGTGGGCGCAGAGAAGAAGAATGGACACAGAGTACAACCCGTTTGACGAGGCCAACGAGCGGCTCAGAGACGCGCTGGCACAACTCAAGGAAGCCCGGCAGATCCACAAGGCCTTCATGAGCCTGGGCAAGGAGCTCGGTCTGGGATTGAGCCACGAGGTGTTCCTGCGCAACATCGTCGACACGATCAAGTCGCTCTTTCCACAAGTCAGCTACCTGGTTCAACTTGTCGATCCCAAGTCGCTGAAGACAATTGTCGTCGATCACGAGGGCTCCCTGAAGGAAGGGGAGAATCACAAGATCCACATCAGCCGCTCGGCGCTCGTCAAGACGCATCTCGATCCATTAGTGGCCCAGGCCGTTTGCGTGGAGATATGCGAGGAAATTCCTTTCCTCTTCGGGGGCTCGGCCTATGCCATTCACGTCCCGCTGGTGTCCGAGAACCAGCTCTACGGCGCCATTCAGCTCGAAGCCGGCACGCTGGCGCCGCTGGGAGACGATGACGAGGTGTTACTGATCTCACTAGCTAACCAGATCGCTTTGGCACTGCGCAACCAGCGCCTGCTGGACGAGACTGCATACCTGAAAGATTACCTGGCCAGCATTCTCGAACATGCCAACGCCCTGATCGTCGTCACCAACACCAACCGCCAGATCCTGGTCTTTAACCGCGCGATGGAGAACCTGCTGGGATTTCCCAAGAACCAGATACTCGACTCGGATTTTTTCAAATGGGTGCCCACGGAAGAGGAGAAGCACCTGGCCCGGGAGATTTCCCGCACGATTGAGGGCAGGCCGACGCCCGGCGGCATCGAGACCAGGATGCGAGACCGGGACGGCCGGCTGGTGCAGATTATCTTCCACCTGGCGGTCCTGCGCGGCCGCGACGGCGAGGTCGAGAGCGTCATCATGGTGGGCCAGGATCTGACCCAGATCCGCGCGCTGGAGGCCCAGATCATCGAGGCGGAAAAAATGGCCTCGCTGGGCAAGCTGGCTGCCGGTATCGTGCACGAGTTGAACAACCCGCTGACTTCGATTTCCGTCTACTCGGAATACCTGGTCAAGAAGCTGGCCGGCGGAACGAGCGATTCTTCCGACGTCGAGAAAATGAAGCGCATCCTCGAAGGGGCCGGGCGGATCCAGAAGTTGACGCGGGACCTGGTCTCTTACGGCCGGCCGTCGTCCGAAGAGCTTGAGGAGTTGGACTTCAACGAGCTAGTCGGCCAGGGCCTGAGCTTTTGCGAACATACCATTCGCAAGTACGACGTGAGAGTGTCAACCGATTTTTGCCCGACCGGCGCCGTGGTGGTAGCCAACCGCAGCCAGCTTCTACAGATTATCATCAACATGGTCACCAACGCCTGCCAGGCCATGGATGGCGGCGGGGAGCTGACCCTCGGCACGCAGATCGAGAAGCCTGAAACTCTGGCCTTTACTGTGGCCGATACGGGCAGCGGCATTCCGGAGAAAGATCTGGAGCATATCTTCGAGCCGTTCTACACGACCAAAAAGAGCGGCCAGGGCACCGGGCTGGGGTTGAGCATCGTCTCCCGGATCGTCGAGCACCATCGAGGCACGATCGAAGTAACCAGCCGCTTGGGTGAGGGAACCTCGTTTGAAATTCGCCTGAAAACCGGGGGTACGGCTTCGCCGCGAGGATGAGCAAACAAACGCGCAATCCTGATTCCGGCGGCCGGCGGTCGCTGTTTTGGAAACTACTGGTCACTTTTCTTCTGTTGGCCGTTGTGCCGCTGGCGGCCGCCGGGGTGGTGGTTGCCCTGCAGGTTGACGATCTGCGCCGCCAGGCTGATCGCACGACCCGTACCTACGAACGACGGGCCGAACATATCGCCGCCAAGGTTTCGTCTTTCTTGCACCAGTGCGAGAAAGATCTGCTCTCGCTGGCAAGGGTCGAGCACAGCGATGAAGGTTATGTCAGGTTTTCCGAAAAGCGCATGCGCAAGATTTGGATCAGGGCGGGCAATGATCGTCAGATGACCGAGGAACGCCGGGAGATACCGCTCTACAAGGAGTTGAGCTTCGCCGATGCAACGGGAATGGAACGGGTGCTGATCGTACGCGGGCGCCCCATGTCGCCCGAGCGCCGCAGGCGCATTTCGGATCCTGCGCAGACGACCTATCGTTCCGAGAACTATTTCATCGAAGCCATGAATCTGAAGCCGGGACAGATCTACGTCTCCCATCTGAGTGGTTTCCATCTCGACAAGATCGAGCAACTGGGAATCGAGAAAATAATACCCAGGCTGGAAAAACGCTCGGCCCGGGACAAGCAGATCTATCGCTACTTGTTGTACGAGATCCTGCGTGCCGCCGGCGAGATGGAGTACGTCGATTCGTTCAACGAGGGCAATCAGGCGGTAATGGTTTATCGCAAGCCGGGCGAGAAAACTCGTGTTCTGGTGCCGGCGCCGCCGCGCATGACGGCCGAGCAACTGCAAGCCCGTAACCTCGAGTTGGAAAAGTTGATCAGCCGGCTTGCGCCGGAAGATACAATCGAAGGCAAGAGATACGACGGGGTGATAAGGTTCGCAACGCCCATAGCGGGGGCCGACGGCAAGATCGAGGGTGTCGTCTCGCTAGCCCTCGATCATCTGCACTTGATGCAGTTCAGCCAGCACGTCAAGGCGATGGAAGAGAACGCCACGGTCTTTGCCGGCTACCGGGACGCCGATTACACCTATCTGTACGATGACGAGGGGTGGATAATCACCCACCCGAAGTTATGGAATTTACGCGGAGTGGATCACCTGGGCCGTTCCGTGCCTGCCTACACCGACAAGAGCAGCCGTAGCGAGAAGGAAGTCGGGCGCACGCCGGTGAACCTGCTGCAACTAGACTGGAAGATGGGCGAAGGATACCACGCGGTGGTACTTGAGACGCGCCTGGGTCGCACCGGCATTGCCACCAGCAACAACCTGGCCGGCATCTTGCGCACCCGGGTATATTGCCCCATTTTCTACGACACCGGGCAGTACGCCAAGTACGGCATCTTCGGCGGCGTGATGATGGGCACCCGGGTCGACAAGTTCATCGAGTTGCTGCGCCGCCTGGGCAGCCAGATATCGGCAAGAACCGCCGGGGTGCACAGGACCATTGTCTGGGTGTTCAGCGGCGTGCTTCTTCTGCTGGGGTTATTATCCATACTGATGGCGCGCAGCCTGGTGCGCCCGTTACGCGCCCTGACAAAGGCCGCCCGGCAGATTGGCGCGGGCGACCTGGATGCGCCCGTTCCAGACTGCGGCCGGGACGAGATCGGCGAGCTGGCGCTTTCGTTCCGCGAGATGACGGAAAGCCTCAAGCAGAACATCGACAAGCTGGAGAGAAGAAACGTCGAATTGAAGAAAACGCAGCAGAAACTACTTCAGGCCGAGAAGGAGAAACAGCTAGAGTTGCAGCAGGAAGTCGATCAGCTGCAGAAGGAGGTCGCCCGATCCTCGTTCACCAACATGATCGTCGAAAGTTCCCAGATGAAGAAGATCCGGGAAGAGATCGTGCGAATTTCGAAATCATCGGCCACGGTGCTCGTCCTGGGCGAGAACGGCACCGGCAAGGAGTTGGTAGCCGAGGCCATTCACAGAAACAGCCCGCGGCGCGACAGAAAATTCATCAGGATCAACTGCGCCGCTTTCAACGAAAACCTCCTCGAATCAGAGCTTTTCGGCCATGTCAAGGGCTCCTACACCGGGGCCACGGCTTCTCGCAAGGGCCTGTTCGAAGCGGCCGACGGCGGCACCTTGCTGCTGGACGAGATTGGCGACATGAGCCTGGCCATGCAGAAGAAACTCCTGCGCACTCTGCAGGAGGGCGAGATCGTTCCGCTCGGGGACACGCGTGTCGTCAAGGTGGACGTGCGCATCATCGCCGCCACCAACCGCGATCTTCAGAAACTCATGAAGGAGGGACAGTTCCGCGAAGATCTCTACCATCGCATCAATGTCATCGCCATCAAGCTGCCGCCGCTCAGGGAGCGCCGCGAGGATATCCTGCCGCTGGCCGGTGTGTTTTTGAAGAAGTGCTGCGACAAGGAAAACCGGCCGCAGTTGACGTTCGATCCTGCAGCCGAGCAGTTCCTTTGCGATTACCACTGGCCCGGCAACGTCAGAGAGTTGGAGAACGCCGTCGAACGGGCCGTGATTCGCAGTCGCGGCCGGACACTGCACGCTGAAGACTTTCAGCTTGTTAAAGAAACCAGCGAGTTGCCGGAGCTGATCGCGGGCGTAGAGGATGGCATGACGCTCCAGCAAGTCGAGAGGTTCTACATCCTGAGTGTGCTCGAGAAAAACGGTGGCAACAAGAAGCTTACGGCCAGGGAACTCGACATAGGCTACAATACCCTGTGGCGTAAGCTGAAGAAGTACGGAGAAGAATGATGCCCAGGTCCCATTCTGGAAAAAGGACCTATTCCGTTTTGGGATACAAAGGCCGGATCCGACGCCAAGGGATTCGGTCCTGCTTTTAACGTCTTGTATTATAAAGTGAATTACAAAGGCAGATCGCTCGGGAACTGGCATGTGCCTTGCAAGTGCAGTTTGCCGGTCTTGAGTGAAGGAGGCAATCATGCGAACGCGAATCACTTTTTTATCTTGGCTTACGATGATTCTGATAGGCTCCTGGTCTGCCGCGGCCCCGGCCCAGTGGGACGAGAACGGCGACTTCGTTGATGACGAAGGCTACCGAGAGGAACAGCAGCCCGATAACGGGGATAGTGGCGAATATTTTTACGCCCAGGGTGTTCCCGATGATGTGCCCGCTGACGTGCCCGATGACGACCAGCGGGCAGAGCCCGTACCGCCTGCGGTTCCAGAGCCCGCGCCCGAACCTGCAGAGGACGCCGTCGAACAAACCGGCTCATCCGAACCCCAGGACGTATCCTATTTCTATGACAAACTAGCTGATTACGGCGAGTGGCTGGAGACGGCCGAGTACGGCTGGGTCTGGCACCCGGGCGGGGTGTGGGACGGCTGGCGGCCGTATACCTATGGTCGCTGGGTGAGCACCGATCTCGGCTGGACCTGGTCTTCGTATTTCCCCTGGGGTTGGGCGGCGCTGCACTACGGGTCGTGGTCATATCTCGACTACGTCGGCTGGGTGTGGGTGCCGGGGACTGTCTGGGCGCCGGCCTGGGTGATCTGGCGTTATTCGGACGTCTACATAGGCTGGTCGCCGTTACTCGCCGGCTATGGCCCCTGGTTCGGCTGGGCCTACTACCCGGTGTACTACGGTTACTGGACCTTTATGGACTGGCATTATTTCTGTGATCCGCATCCGCACCATCACTACATCGGCCGCCGGGGAGTGGCCCGGGTATTCCGCCACACCTATTACCCCAGGCGCTGCCGTGACGGCTCGGGTGTTGCCTGTGCGCGGGGACCCTCCAGGAAACTGGTGACCCGGCGCTCGCACGTCACCATCAAGTCACTGCGAATCAAGAACCTGGCGACCGCCAGGATGGCCGGCAACGGTGTGGGCCGAAGCATGGGGGTCAGCGGCGACGTATTGAAGATCTACCGGCCGAAGCTCAGCCCTGGCCGGGTTAACAGACCGGCTTCGCTGGTCGGCGGTCGGCTTACGAAAACGCGCGACCTGGGCATCGTCAGGGGCCGCGGCGTTTCGGGAAGGACGCAGGCGCCTTCCACTGGACGATTGACTCCGGGGCAAACCGATTTTGCCGGCCCGGACGTCAAAGCACGCCGCCCCACTCCCGGCAAGTTCATCCACCCACGGCAGCCAGGCATGCGGCGGCCCACGATTCCCGCACCGAGCGTCCGCTCACCTCGTGGGCGAGTCAAAGGATCGAGCAAGTCGCCTTACAAGATGCGTGCGCCCTCATACGTGGTTCCCAAGTCGAAGGCCAGGCCGAACTACAAGCCTTCCGACAAAAGCTCTTCGTCCAAGAAGTCATCCTCGCGCTCGAAATTCAAATCATCCCCGTCGCGCTCGTCACACTCCTTTTCACGCACACGTTCGAGTTCACACTCGCGCTCGTCGAGCGGCGGCGGCGGTAGCCGTCACCGTCACCGGCGTTGAAGAAGACTGCAATAGGGTTCAGTGCGCGTCGATGGCGTGCAACATCAGCAGCGAGTGCCTGAGCGTCTTGACTATCTCGCCCATGTACTCATCGACCGCCTTGACGCTTCCCGGCAGCGAGTATACCAGCATCTGGCCGGCCACGCCGGCCAGCGAGCGGCTGAGAAGCGCGTTGGGCTTCTCAGCGCCGAACTTGACCCGGATGGCCTCCATGATGCCCGGGATGTGCTTGTCGCAGAAGTCGCCGACAACTTCCGGGGTGATGTCGCGCGGGCCGATGCCCGTCCCGCCCGTGGTGACTATAATATCGCAGCCGCCCTCGCGGGCGGCTACGAGTTTGGATCGCAGGGCGGACGAGTCGTCGGGCAGAATGGTGGCGTCGATCTCCGCACGAAGTCCCTGGGCGGCCGCGAAATTCTCGAGCGCGGCCCGTACCCTGGGGCCGCTCTTGTCCTCATACTCACCAAGGTGAGCGCGATCGCTCAGTGTGATTACCTTGAATTTCCAAATCTTGGGAAAATGATTGACTCGATCACCGGCCTTGATACTGCCTCCACTGAGTACCCGGCAGAAAATTCCTTCAGTTGGAATAAGGCTGTGGCCCAACTTGCGGAAAATCTCGTTGTCGTTCCCGTGATCCTTCTTGCCTATTTGAGTGAGTTCGAGTTCTACGCGTTCCCCGATGCGAAAGCGATCCAGTAGGCGGGCCCTGCGCAGATCGAAGCCGCGCAGGGTGATGTTTTCGGCGAATTCTCCGGGAACGGTCTCGCGCCCAGTCTGTTCGCAGAAGCGATCGATGCTTTCTTGCGCCAGCAGACTCACCTGGCGGTGCCATGCCCCGGCGTGCGCGTCGCCGACGATTCCCATCTCGTCGAGTTCGATTCGCTCGACTGGGTGCTTGACAGTTCCCTTCTTCTCGGAGACATTTACCGAGAAAATTTCAATCTTACTCGACATCGCGTTTTTCCTTCTCGACCAGCACGATATCATGGATGCACATGTCCTTGTCGACGGCCTTGAGCATGTCGTAGACGGTGAGCAGCGCTACGCTCACGGCAACGAGCGCCTCCATTTCGACCCCGGTGCGCCCGACGCACTTGACTTCTGAGCCGGCCAGCACTCCGTCGTCCTGCAGTTCGAGGTGAACGTCGATCTTGTCGAGCGTCAGCGGGTGGCAGAGCGGGATCAACCCGGGTGTCTGCTTGGCCGCCTGGATGCCGGCGAGTTGAGCCACGCCCAGCACGTCGCCTTTCTTGATCTGGTTGTCTTTAACCAGGCTCACGGTCGCCGGCGCCAGGGCTATTTTGCCCGAGGCCCGCGCCCGGCGGCGTTGTGGGGGTTTGGGTCCCACGTCAACCATTATCGCCCGGCCCTCTGAATCGACGTGAGTCAGTTCGCTCATTTCATCCTCCCACTGCCCTGATCCAGTTGTGGGTGCAGGGCCCACCGGCCTTCGGCTTCATCTCAATTGCTCGCCGCAAGGCCTTGCCGGCGCCCAGTTCGCGCACCGAAAATGCCAGGTCGGAAAACAGGCAAGGGTGCACCAGGCCGTCAGAGGAAAGGCGCAGGCGGTTGCAACTCGGGCAGTCACCGCCGCGGCCACCCTCGACGATGTAGAATTCGCCGCGGGCGAAGTTCATTATCCGAATGAAACGCACATCAAAGCCGCGCTCGCGGCCAAAGGCGGCAACCTCACGGGCATCGGGCTCGTCGGATGAACGCTTCACCACGCAGTTGAGCTTGATCGGCAAAAGACCGGCTTGTTCGGCGGCGTCGATGCCGGACAACACGCTGTCAAGATTGCCACCCCGGGTAATATTCGCAAAGACTTCCGGCCGCAGGCTGTCCAGGCTGATGTTGACTCGCATCAAGCCGGCCGTTGCCAGATCGGCGGCGTATTCGGACAGATGGGTGGCGTTGGTGGACATGGCCAGATCACTAATACCCGGAATCTTCGCCAGCATGCCGACCAGATGGACAATTCCCCGGCGAACCAGCGGCTCGCCGCCGGTCAGGCGGATCTTGGTAACCCCCATCGCCGCAGCAGTCACGGCCACCTCGAGGATCTCTTCGAAAGAAAGGATCTTGTCGGGCGGGACGCGCTCGACGCCTTCCTCCGGCATGCAGTAAACGCAGCGCAGGTCGCACCTGTCGGTGACCGAGATGCGCAGGTAGTCGATGGTGCGTCCGAAGCGATCCTTCATCGAAATCCCCGTGGCAGGGGAATGAACGTCGCCACCTGACCGGACTTGATTTCGTCAACGCCTATCGGAACCAGAAAGAACCCGTCGGCGTCACTGATTGCCCGCAGGTGGGCCGAACCGTGGTATTCCAGCGGTTCGAGTTTTCCCGCGGAGTTAACCCGGCAGGGCACGTGCTGCAGGCGCTCTGTCTTGCGGCGCCGGTAGTCTGCGGCCAGGCGCAGCGGAAATTCGCGCAGGCCAACCGGGCCGCCCGTAAGATGTGCCACCGCCCGCAGGATGAAGAGGTGGAACATGATGAATGACGAGACCGGGTTTCCAGGCAGGCCGAAAACCAGCTTGTCACCGCGCGAGGCGAAGACGGTCGGCTTACCGGGCAGGATGGCCACGCGCGAGAAGTGCAGCTCGAGATCCAGCTTCTGCATGGCCTCCAGGACGTAATCGTAGTCGCCGACAGAGACCCCGCCCGAGATGACGACGATGTCCACCGCATCCATGGCTCTGGATATGGCCTCGACGGTGGCCCCGCGATCGTCGTCAACGTGTTCCCGGCCGCTGACAGCCAGACCGAATTCTCCCGCCAAGGCCTCGAGCATGGGACCGTTGGAGTTCATGATGCGGCCCGGGGCGAGCTTATCGGGGTGATCGACGATCTCGTTACCGGTGGACAGGATGAAAAGGCGTGGCCGGCACACGACTTGTGCTTCTGTTAGGCCGCAGGCAACCAGGTTGGCCATGTCGAGGGCGCTTATGCGCGTACCGGCGCGTAACACGACATCTCCAACTTTAAGATCCTGCGCGCGCGGGGCGATGTTGGTCTTGCCCCCGCGTTGCAGGATGCGGATGGTATTCCCTTGTGACTCGGTGTCCTCGATCTTGATCACCCGGCCGCCGCCGGGGGGCACAGGGGCACCGGTCATTATCTTGACGGTCGTGCCGGGCTCGATCGGTTGCTCGAAGGTTTCCCCCGCCGCGACTACGCCGACCAGGCGATACTCCTCTCGTTTGTCGTCGGCTCTGACTGCATAGCCGTCCATGGCCGACTTGTCGAAGGGAGGCATTTCGAGGCGCGAGCGGTGATCGACTGCCAGAACCCGCCCGAGCGAAGCGGGCAGCGGCACTTTCTCGACAGGCAGGCGTTTTCCGGAAAGCGCCCCGTCGAGCCTGCGAAAGGCCTCGCCGCGAGGTATCATCGTGCGTTTGGCGCTCATGAACGCGGGACTAACATCAGAGGCCAAGCCTTGTCAACTGCCGAAAATCCCATTTTTGCTCAAGCACCTTGCCTAACTGCCTTGTTTGAAAAAGAAATTATAGATCTTGACAGGAAGGGGATTTTCCCCAATAATAACCCACTTTTTCGTGCGTGGTGCATGGGAAAGATGTGAGTTCGTAATACCTCGAGGGAGGTGATCTGTATATGCCGGGCGTGAAGGTTCGTGATGGCGAGTCTTTCGAGAGCGCGTTGAAACGCTTCAAGAAACAGTGTGAGAAGGCAGGAATCCTTTCAGAAATCCGCAAGCGAGAGCACTACGAGAAACCCAGCGTGAGGAAGAAGAAAAAATCGCTGGCCGCCAAGAAGAGGGCGCTGAAGAAGGTCCGCAAGGGCGGATGAGCGCGTGGAATCTGGTGAGGCGGCCCGGTTCTTTTGGGGGTGGCCGGGTGACCCCATGCAGGATGCCGGTGGCGCGAGTGTTTGGCTGAGCGCGACCGCCAACTCAAGTGTAATTATCGTGCCCTGTCAGATGGTCTAGGAGAACGGGTTGACTCCAGCCTCTCGAGATGAAGCGCTAGAGAACATTCGGCAGCGGGTCGACATCGTCGAGATGATCGGTCGCTACGTGAAGCTGAAAAAGACCGGCAGCAACTTCGTCGGACTGTGTCCGTTTCACTCCGAGAAGACGCCGTCGTTCACCGTCAGTCCACACAAAGGTTTTTTCCATTGCTTCGGTTGCAAGGCCTCCGGCGACGTCTTTACGTTCCTGATGAAAATGGAAGGCAAGACCTTTCCCGAGGTCCTGGAAGACCTGGCCGCCCGGACCGGCGTGGAATTGCCCCGGCGCAGGCCGGCGGACACCCGCGCCCGCGAGATCAAGACGCGCCTGCACACTCTCAACGAAGAGGCCGCCGCGTTTTTTGATCGTACGCTCTGGGAGCATGGGCAGGCGGGGGGGGCACGGGAGTATCTGGAAAAACGTGGCCTGCCTGAGACGGTGGCCAGGCGTTTCAGGCTCGGCTACGCGCGTGACGACTGGCAGGGCTTGACAGCCCATCTCGAGAAAAAGGGCATCTCCCTGGAGGATGCCGTCATGGTCGGCCTGGTGGCGCAAGGCAAGCGAGGGCCCTACGATGTCTTTCGCGATCGCCTGGTTTTTCCCATCCAGGATCTTTCCGGCAAGATCGCCGGATTCGGGGCCCGCAAGCTTTCCGAAAAGGAGGAAGGACCGAAGTACATCAATTCCCGGCAGAGCCCTGTATACGACAAAAGCGAAATGTTCTACGGGTTGGCCCAGGCGCGGGCGGAGGTTCAACGGGCTTCCGACGTGGTCCTGGTCGAGGGCTACTTCGATCTACTCAGCCTGGTCGCAGCGGGTTTTACGAATGTGGTCGCCACTTGCGGCACCGCCCTGACCGAGAGACACGCCCAGATCATGAGGCGTTTCACCGGCAAGGTGATCACGGTTTTCGATGCCGACACGGCCGGAATGTCCGCCTCCGCCCGTTCGGCCGCGACGTTGCTGACGCTGGACCTGGCGCCCTTCATGGTGAAGTTGCCAAGCTCTGAAGATCCCGATTCATTCGTGCGCCGGCAGGGGCGAGACGCTTTTTCCGCTCTGATCTCGCAGGCGCGGCCGTCTTTGGAGGTTCTCACCGAGACTTATCTGTCCGGGGCCGAAGGTGACGTCGAGTCCAGGACTGCGGCTCTGAAAAAAATGGTGCCCCTGCTGGCAGCCTGCCGGGACGACCTGCGCCGGGGCAATTATATGCGCTGGGTAGCCGAGCGCTTCGCTGTAGAAGAAGAAGATTTGCGCCGCACGGTTGCCGCCGCGCAGCGCGGCGGTGCGAAACGGGATCTGCATGACGCCGACCTGCCAAGGCCAAAGGATGAAGCATCGGCGACGGCCGCCCCGGCGGCCGCCCCCGAAGAGGAAATCATGGTGACCTTATTGCTGCTGTTTCCGCGCCTTGGTAAGCGTTTTACGGAAAGCGGCATCCAGGAAAGATTCGAATCCGCGCCGCTTCGCGATCTGACAGACAAGATCGTCGCGGCCGGTTCTTTCGATTCGCCGGCGCCGTATCTGGCCGCGATTGACGATTCCGATTTGCGCAGTCGTCTGAGCGAGCGTCTACTGGATGTTGACGCCTTTCCCGAGGATCGGGCGGAGAGCGAGATGCTGCGTTGTATTGCGAGCCTGCGTCGCCGGCGCATCAAGGCGCGATTGCGCCGCATGACGGCGCTGATCGACCAGGCCATGCGCGCCGGGCGGCAGGCCGAGACGCAAGAACTTCTGAAGGACAAGATGCGTCTGAATCGAGAGTTGGTCTCTCTGGAAGAATACAGGGGAAGATCAGCATGAGCGCGGGAAACTTACTGCGCGGGCGCGGCGAGAAAGCAGGGTTCAAGGAGTCCGTCATCGGCGGTCTATTGTCAGGTCTGCGAAAAAGACTGTTCAGAGAGGATGACATGGGAAGCAAAAAGGACCCAAAAAACACAACCCGGGACACGGCAGTAAAAAAGGGCAGCGCAAAACCCCGGGCAGCAAGGCCAAGTATCTCGTCAAAACCAGTCGGGTCTGCGGCCGGGCGATTACAGCGCAGCAAGATGAGCAAGCCCGGGATGACCTCGATGAAGGTCGATATCGGAAAGGGGTCGGCCAAGATCCTGGAAGGAGCAGCCAAGAAAAAGACGGCTGGCAGCCCGGGAACGGTCGCATCACGATATCGTGTCCCGAGCACACACAAGTCCAAGGCGCAGCGTTCCTACTCGAAGCCGTTCATACGTGTTCACGATCAGCAACTTGCCGAGAGCGCCGAGAACGTCTTGCCCGAAACGGCCTTCACCGAGGTGCAGGACAGAAAAGACATTCACCAACTCTTGTTGAAGGGCAAAGACAAGGGGTTCGTCACCTTCGAGGAGGTAAACGAGAGCCTGCCCGACGAAATAGTGACGTCGGAACAGCTTGACGAACTGGTGTCGTTTCTTGGCGATGCCGAGATCGACGTCGTCGAGAGATCGAGTGACGCCCGCAACCTGAAGAAGCACACTGGCGCGAAAGCCGGCGCCAAGAACAGCTACCAGGCAGAGCCGGCCGGTGCGAAGACCAGCGATCCTGTTCGCATGTACCTGCGGAAAATGGGTTCCGTCTCGCTGCTTACCCGCGAGGGCGAGGTGGAAATTGCCAAGCGAATCGAAGAAGGCGAGAAGGAAGTGATGCGGGTAGTGATCGAGTCGCCTCTGGCCATGCGCGAGATTCAGAGCCTTGCCGAACGGCTGCGCAAGGCCAAGATCAAGGTGCGCGACGTGATGCGCGACTTCGATGACGACATGGGCGAATCGGACGAGGAGAAGGCCACGGCTCGGGTGGTCCATCTGATAGACAAGATTCGCAGGCTGCAGGCCGAAAACGAGAGGCTGGAGAGTTTCCTGAAGGCGAAACGGCGCCCTGCTGAAAAGAAGCGCAAAGAAGTCCGCACCACGATTGCCCAGAACCGCGAGAAGATGCTTGCAACCCTGGAGGAAATCAGGCTCGTCAGGCACCAGATGGACAACATCGTCTCGAAGTTCAAGCAATTGATTCGGCAGGTGGATCAAACACAGGAGAACATTGCGGCCTGCGAGCGGCGCACGGGAATGTCGCTGAAGGATCTGCGCGCGACCATTCGCGAGGTGCTGTCCTCCAGGGAAAGAGAGATGCGCATTTGTCGCAAACTGGGTCTTCGCAGGGAAGAGTTCCAGGAGATGGATCGCCTGATTCGCTCGACGGGGCGCAGGTGTCAGCGCGTGGAGATTGAAGCCGGTATGACCGTCGATTCGTTGCGTCGCACCTATCATGCCATCATCAATGGAGAGAAAAAGGCCGAATGCGCCAAGAGTGAACTGGTCGAGGCTAACCTCAGGCTGGTCGTTTCGATCGCCAAGAAGTACACCAATCGCGGTCTGCAGTTTCTCGATCTCATCCAGGAGGGCAACATCGGCCTGATGAAGGCCGTGGACAAATTCGAGTACCGGCGGGGCTATAAGTTTTCCACTTATGCCACCTGGTGGATTCGCCAGGCGATAACCCGCGCCATCGCCGACCAGGCCAGGACCATTCGCATCCCGGTGCACATGATCGAAACCATCAACAAGCTCATTCGCACATCGCGTTACCTGGTTCAGGAAATCGGGCGGGAGCCCACTCCCGAGGAGATCGCCCTGAAAATGGAACTGCCCATAGAAAAGGTGCGCAAGGTACTCAAGATAGCCAAGGAGCCGATTTCCTTGGAGACTCCCATCGGCGAGGAAGAAGACAGCCATCTTGGCGATTTCATCGAGGACAAGGCCGTAACCTCTCCATCCGAGGCGGTCATGAACTTGAGCCTCTCCGAACAGACCCGCAAGGTGCTGGCGACGCTTTCTCCTCGTGAAGAAAAGGTGTTGCGAATGCGTTTCGGGATTGGCGAGAAATCGGATCATACGCTCGAAGAGGTAGGGCAGGATTTCGAGGTAACCCGCGAACGTATAAGGCAGATTGAGGCCAAGGCCCTGAGAAAGCTCCGGCATCCGTCTCGCTCCAAACGCCTGAAGTCTTTCGTCGATGAAGACTGAGGCGCCGATCCCGATGCTTGACTCGTTGTCGGGGATGCGCGATATACCATGTGTCAGGGGCCCATGGCTCAGCGGCTAGAGCTGCCGGCTCATAACCGGTCGGTCCCAGGTTCGAATCCTGGTGGGCCCATTTTTTTCGTTGACAGTCAGTGTTCGAGCGAGTAGCTTCGCGGTGTGTTGAGAGAGGGAGCAGAGAGGAAAGCACCGTTTCTGGTGATGCTAAAAAAGGGGCGACGGATAGGACATCGCCCCATAGAGTGCCAGCTAGCGCGCCCGGAGAATCCCGGGCGCGTTTTTCTTTCGGGGGATCTCAAACAGGCGGCGGCTTGGCAATGGAGGCTCGGGAAGTGACACCCCTACAGACCCTTAAGGCTTTAGTCGACTTACAGGAAATAGACGCGCGAATATACGAGCTGGAAAAGGATCGCGAGCAGATACCTGTTCGCCTCAAGGAGATCGAGAAAATCCTGGATACGAAGAAATCCGAGCTGAGCGTCGAACTCAACCAGCTCGACGAGGCCGAAATGGCCAGGCGACTTGCCGAAAGCGACCTGAAAGCCGAGAAAGAAAAGATCAAGAAATGGGAGTCCCGCCTGGGCGACATCAAGGGCAACCGCGACTACCAGGCCCTTTCGCGGGAGATCGAGGCCACCCGGAAGGCAAACCTGGGTATCGAGGACGAGATCCTGCGCAAGATGCAGGAGACAGAAGACCTGAAATCCAGCCTGGCCGGAAAGAAGGAACAGCTGGATGAACTCGACAAGGGGCTTTCGCAGGAACGCTCGGAACTCGAGAAGAAGATCGAGTCCATCAATGCCACCATTGCCGGAGAAGACGAGGGACGAGACAGGGCCAAAGTCAAAGTCGACCAGCGCTGGTATCGACAGTACCAGACGATCAAGAGCAGGCGCGAGGGCGTGGCGGTAGTGGCGGTCAAGGACGAACATTGCCAGGGATGCCACATGGGGATTCCCCCGCAGCTCTATAACATCGTCCTCAGGGGAGAGGCTATCGAGATCTGTCCCTACTGCAGCCGGATATTCTTCTACGAAAAAGCCCTCGAAGGGGTTTCTCTCGACGACGAGGGTGATGACCGATAACGACAAGTCGGCGCCGACCGAGGTTGTGTTGTATACAGACGGTGCCTCCAGGGGCAACCCCGGTCCGGCCGGGGCGGGCGTGTTGATAGCGGATGCCCGCGGCGAGGTGCTCGTGGAACGTTTGGAATACCTTGGAGAAACCACCAACAACGTGGCCGAGTACAAGGCATTGCTGATCGGACTCGCAGAGATCGAGAAGCTTGAGCCCGTACGCGTCGTAGTCAGGATGGACTCTGAGTTGATCGTCAGGCAGCTGAATGGTGTCTACAGGGTTCGGAACGCCGGGCTGTTGCCGTTGTATCGTGAGGCGGCAGGCCGGATTAAGAAGTTGGGAAACATACAGGTGGTGCACGTGCCGCGCGATCAGAACGCCGGGGCGGATCGCCTGGCGAACATGGCGATTGACACGAAAGGATACAGATGACGCGACGGGAAAAGTGGATCGCTGAAATAGCCTCTGAGTTCGAGCCCGAGTCACAGTACTTGATACCGATCTTGCAGTTTATACAGTCCAAGGAAGGGTGCCTGTTGCCGGATGGCATGCAGGCGGCTTCTCGCTATTTGCGTTTGCCGCTGAGCAAGGTCTACGGGGTGGCGAGCTTCTACTCCCAGTTCCACTTCGAGCCACGGGGACGAAACACTCTGACTATCTGTCGTGGTACGGCCTGTCACGTGCGCGGGAGCGCACGACTGTTGGACGAGCTAAGTAAGCACCTCGGAATACAACCCGGTGGCACCACCGAGGATATGTCTTTCACTTTGGAAACGGTGGCATGCCTGGGCGCCTGCGCGTTGGCTCCCACGGCCGTGATCAACGATGCGGTTCATGGTCGTCAGACCGCGGCCTCGTTGAAGAAGATCGTGGACCTGGCGCGCAGAAAAGGAAAGCAAGCCTCGCAGGCATCAAGAAAGCGCGGCGCGGCCATGAAGTCAGCCAGGAAGGTGCCTGGGAAATAGGATGTACAATTCACGGGAGACTGAACTGTGAATCTCGATACGAGAATCAAACGAGCGGGTGTGAGATGGAAACGGCTTCATAGAGGGAAGCGGCCGGTCATCTTTGTGGGGAGTGCTACATGTGGGCTGGCGGCTGGCGCCAAAGAGATCTGGAGCGTGATCGACGATGAACTCGATCGCCTGGGGATCAAGGCCGACGTTATCCCGACCGGGTGCATAGGAATGTGCTTTGCGGAGCCAATGGTTGACATCATCTTGCCGGGGCAGCCAAGGGTTTGCTATTCCCATATGAACCCCAAGAAACTCAGGAAAGTCCTCACCAACCACGTTGTCGGCGGCAAGCCGGTGGTTGACTACGCCATGGGTACCCTGGGGGACGGCCGTATCGACGGAATACCCTTGCTTTTCGATCTGCCGATCACCAGACCTCAGGTAAGAATCGCTTTACGCAACTGTGGCATTATCAATCCGTCCGACGTGGATCATTACCTGGCCAGGGGTGGTTACAAGGGGCTGCAGCGGGTGCTGGGGATGAAACCCGAGCAGGTGATCGAAGAAGTTGCGGCTTCCGGCCTGCGCGGCCGTGGCGGCGGTGGTTTCCCCACCGGGCTCAAGTGGAAGTTCTGTCGCGCCTCCGAGGGCAAGGACAAGTATTTGATCTGCAACGCGGACGAGGGCGATCCCGGGGCATTCATGGACAGGTCGCTGCTCGAGGGCGATCCTCACGCCGTGCTGGAGGGCATGTGCATCGCTGCCTATGCCATCGGGGCCAACCATGGCTATGTCTACATCAGGGCCGAATACCCGCTGGCCATCAAGCAACTCGAAACGGCGCTGGTGCAGATGCGCAAGCTGGGTGTCCTGGGTGAAAACATTCTTGGATCCGGTTTCTCTTTCGACATCCGGATAAAGCAAGGTGCCGGCGCCTTCGTCTGCGGCGAGGAAACGGCGCTGATAGCCAGCATCGAGGGTGAGCGCGGCATGCCAAGGTCGCGTCCGCCATTCCCGGCGGTCAAGGGCCTGTTTGGAAAACCTTCCAACATCAACAACGTCGAGACCCTGGCGAACGTATCCAGCATCCTGCGCCAGGGAGCCAAGTGGTTTGCTTCCTTCGGAACGGAGAAAAGCAAGGGCACGAAGACTTTTGCGTTGGCCGGTAAGATATCCAAGCCTGGCCTGATCGAAGTGCCGATGGGGACCACACTGGACGAAGTGGTCAACGTCATCGGCGGCGGCGTACCCGACGGAGGAACGTTCAAGGCTGCCCAGACGGGAGGCCCGTCAGGCGGCTGCCTCCCTCCCAGGTTTCTCGATACCCCCATTGACTACGAGTCACTGGCACAAGCCGGGTCCATCATGGGCTCGGGCGGGCTGGTGGTTATGGACGAGAATACCTGCATGGTCGACCTGGCTCGCTACTTCTTGACCTTTACGCAGAGCGAGTCTTGCGGCAAGTGCACTCCCTGTCGCCTGGGCACGAAGGAGATGTTGTCAATACTGGAGCGTATCTGCTCTGGAGAAGGTAGACCCGGTGACATCGAATTGCTCGAGGAACTCGGAAAGTCCATCAAGGCCGCCTCGCTTTGCGGCCTGGGTCAGACTGCGCCCAATCCAGCACTGACTACCATTCGCTACTTCCGGGAAGAGTACGAGGAGCATATCAACAACAAGCATTGTCGCGCCGCCGTGTGCAAAGGGCTGGTTAAAGCGCCGTGCAGCCACACCTGTCCGGCAGGAGTAGAGGCACACAGGTACGTCAGGGCTATCAGCCAGGGAAAATTCGAACAAGCCTACCTGGTGGTCAGGGAGAAAATGCCGCTTCCCTCGGTGTGTGGCCTGGTTTGCTTCCATCCATGCGAGACGCGTTGCCGCCGCGGTTCACTCGACGAACCGATTGCCATTCGCGCACTGAAGGGAGCGGCGGTCAAGTTCGGTGCCCAGGCGGAGCCGCGCCAGCCTGCCCGGGTGCGGCGCACGAACCGGAAAGTGGCGGTGGTCGGCTCCGGGCCGGCCGGGTTGACCGCGGCTTATTACCTGGCTAAGCGCGGCGGTCATCAGGTGACGATTTTAGAAGCACTGCCCAAGCCGGGCGGCATGCTGCGTGTTGGGATCCCCCGCTATCGGCTCCCTTCCGAAGACCTGGACAGGGACATTGCCATAGTCCGGCGCGCCGGAGTGAAGATAAAGACAAATACCAAGGTAGAGTCTCCGGCGGCTTTGAAAAGGCAGGGATTTGATGCCGTGTTTCTGGCAGTAGGCGCTCACGCCGGTTGGGAACTGGGAGTGAAGGGTCAGGGTACCAAGGGCGTGATCGACTGCGTGCGCTTCCTGCGAGATGTGAGCCTTTCGGGAAAGAAGGATCGAGTCGGAAAGCGGGTTGCGGTTGTTGGAGGCGGAAACTCGGCCATCGATGCCGCCAGAACAGTTCGCCGGCTGGGTGCCAATCTAGTCGTCATCCTTTATCGTCGCGGCCGCGATGAGATGCCAGCGGATGCTCAAGAAATTGACGATGCCTTGGCCGAGGGAATCAAACTAGAGGTTCTCACGCTGCCCGTGAGCATCAAGAGAGGCAAGCAGGGCCTGCGTGTTACCTGTCAGCGGATGAAGCTTGGCTCCCGGGATGCCGGTGGAAGAAAGCGCCCGGTTCCTGTTCCCGACAGTGATTTCATGGTCGAGTTCGATTCGGTCATTGCCGCCATCGGACAGTATCCAGAAATTCCAAAACGATTCGCTGTTGACCTGGAGCGTGGACTAAGGATCGCCGCGGATGCCGAGACACTCGAAACATCGATTCCGGGCGTTTTCGCGGGAGGCGACGGCGTCAGCGGACCGGCCTCGGTGATCGAGGCGATTGCCCACGGGCGCAGGGCAGCCGGCGCCATTGACCGCTACCTCGGTGGTAGCGGAGATATCGACGAATCGCTGGCGCAACCGGAGGATCTGGAGGCTCTCCCCCCGTTGCCGGTCGAAAGTGGAGCCCGTTACAGACCCGACATGTCATATCGTTCGGCCAAGACCAGGATAAAGAGATTCGACCAGGCGGAACTCGGGTTTTCACGTAAGCAAGCAATACAGGAAGCCAGTCGCTGCCTGCGATGTGACCTGGAAGATTGATACGACAGGAGGATGTTTCGATGAAAGAAGTTTCGTTGACCATCGATGGCAAGTCGGTGCTAGCCAGGGTCGATGCAACCATCCTCGAGGCAGCCCGAGGGGCGGGGATAGACATTCCAACTCTTTGCTACGATCCGGACCTGGAACCGTACGGCGGCTGCAGGCTTTGTGTCGTCAAGGTGGAAGGCATGAGAGGAATGCCGACTTCATGCACGACTCAGGTGGCCGAGGGCATGAAGGTGACGACAGAGGACGATGAGATCCTGCAGGCTCGTCGGGTGGTCATGCGGCTGCTGTTGGCCGATCACCCGAGTGATTGCATCGCCTGTCGGGCAAACCTGGATTGCGATTTGCAGCGAATGGCGCACGCTCTCGGCGTGCGTGAGCACGGCCTGATCCCTCTCGAAAGGAAGGGGACGATAGACGATAGCAGCCCGGTTTTCGTCCGCGACATGAACCGCTGCATACTGTGCGCCAAGTGCGTGAGGACCTGCGAGGAGATTGTCGGAGCGGGCGCGATTCACCTCGTCGGACGCGGGCATGGATCGGAGGTCGGAACTTTCCTCAATACGGGAATAAACAAGACCGTCTGCGAGTCATGTGGTGAGTGCGTCGTTCGCTGTCCGACAGGCGCCCTGCGGTTCAGAGAGATGCAGCCGGAACCCGAAAAAGAGGTCAAGACCATCTGTCAGTACTGCGGAACCGGTTGCAGTATCCTGATGGGTGTTCGTCGTGGAAAGGTAGTGCGAGTGAAGGGGGATCGAGAGAGCCCGGTCAACCAGGGGCAGCTTTGCGTCAAGGGTCGCTTCGGTTCTATTCAGTATGTAAACGACCCCGGCCGGCTGACCACTCCGCTGATCAAGCGCGACGGCGAGTTCCAGCAGGCAAGTTGGGACGAGGCGCTCGACCTGGTGGCGGACAAGCTGGGGTCATGCCGAAGCGACTCTTTTGCCGCCTTGTCATCGGCCAAGCTCCCCAATGAAGACAACTATATCATGCAGAAATTTACCCGCGCGGCGATGGGCACGAACAGTGTCGATCACTGCGCTCGCCTCTGACACAGCTCCACGGTCGCCGGTCTGGCGGCAGCGTTTGGCAGCGGCTCGATGACCAACTCCATTGAGGATTTCAGCCGGGCAGAGGTCATACTGGTAACCGGTTCCAATACCACCGAGGCTCATCCGATTATCGGAAACCGCATCAGGCGGGCTGTGCGTAACGGCGCCAAGCTGATCGTGGTGGAACCGCGAGAAATCACCTTGTCCAAGGTTGCTACATTGTTTTGCAGGCCGCGTCCGGGAACTGACGTGGCCTGGATCAACGGCCTTATGCATGTGATCCTGAAAGAGGGCTTGGCCGACGAAAGTTACATACGAGAGAGAACAGAGGGTGTCGACGAGTTACGGAAAATGGTTGAGAAATTCAATCCCGCCACGACTTCCAAGATTACCGGCATCCCACGCGACCGGATCGTCGAGGCGGCGAGGTTGTATGCGTCCGGCAGGCCTGCCTCGATTGCATACGCCATGGGAATCACCCAGCACATCACCGGGACCGACAACGTCAAGTCCCTTGCCAACTTGGCCATGCTGTGCGGTAACGTCGGCGTACCCGGCGGCGGCGTCAATCCCTTGCGGGGTCAGAACAACGTGCAGGGCGCGTGCGATGTGGGTGCCTTGCCGAACGTCTACCCGGGTTACCAGAAGGTGACGGACGACGCGGTACGCGAGAAGTTCTCGAAGGCCTGGAACGTAGAACTTTCCGGAAAAAATGGTCTTACGGTGACCGATATTGTTCCGGCGGCCCTGAAGGGGGACATCAAGGCTCTTTACATCATGGGTGAAAACCCCATGCTCAGCGACCCGGATTCGACCCATGTGGAAAAGGCCTTACAAGCCCTGGATTTTCTGGTGGTGCAGGACATCTTCTTGACCGAGACGGCGCGCCTGGCCGACGTTGTTCTGCCGGCGGCTTCCTTTGTCGAGCGTGAAGGCACAGTGACCAACACCGAGAGGCGCGTCCAGCGGATGTATCGCGCGATCGAACCGTTGGCGGACACGCGTCCCGACTGGGAAATTATCTGCGATTTGGCCGGTCGCCTGGGTTACCCGATGCACTACGAATCGGCTGCACAGATCATGGAAGAGATTGCCCGACTGACTCCGCAGTACGGAGGCATCGATTACAAGCGACTGGATGCCGGGGAACAACTTTGTTGGCCTTGCCCCACTCATGATCATCCAGGCACACCAATTCTCCACCAGGGCAAGTTCAGCCGTGGATTGGGTAAATTCCATGCCATTGACTTTAGGCCGGCCGATGAACTGCCGGATCGCAATTACCCGATGCTGCTGACCACCGGTCGGGTCCTGGCTCAGTTTCATACCGGCACGATGTCGCGCAAGTCGCAAAGTTTGAACGCGCTCGAACCGGGGCCCTTCGTTCAGATAAACCCGCAGGACGCAGCCCGCATGCGGATCCGCAACGGTGATACCGTGAGGGTACGGTCCCGGCGCGGGAAAATCGAGTTGGCCGCGAGGGTTGACGAGATCGTCGACCGCGGGGTGATTTTCATCCCCTTCCACTTCGCCGAGGCGGCGGCCAACGTGCTGACCAACCCGGCCTTCGATCCAATCGCCAAGATCCCGGAATTCAAGGTGTGTGCTGCGCGCCTTGAGCGAATTTCAGGATAATTCTAAAAAACCGCCGGTGCGGGCCGTAAGCCGGGTTCTGGTTCCCGCGAGAGTTGCCTCGCCGCGGGACGGTGCTCATTCATCTAGGACGCGCGTTGCCGCGCGCCTCGAGCGGTTTGGCCAGGCGACGCGAGCGGGCCGCCCGCCTGATGTCGCCTGAGAACCTTGCTCCGGGTGGGGTTTGCCGTGCCCGGGATGTCGCCACCCCGGCGGTGCGCTCTTACCGCACCGTTTCACCCTTGCCGTCCCATGTGCCCCTGCTTCGGGCGGATGGGGTGAGGGGGAAGACCCCGCAGGGCGTCCCCCATGCGGCCCCCGGTAAATCCGGGGGGCGGGCGGTCTGTTCTCTGTGGCACTTTCCTTGGAGTCGCCTCCACTGGCCGTTAACCAGCACCCTTGCCCTGTGGAGCCCGGACTTTGCCTCTCGCCCCGTCCCGAAGGACGGGACCAGCGAGCACCTGGCCCGCACCGGCGGAACCATTAGTCAAAGAGCTGCTCAATTCTCCCAGATGTACGGGAGGTTGAAAAGAGAAACATGAGATACCATGGGCCTAGCCGACACTCAAAGGCTAAAAGAAATCCTTTTGCACGTTCGCGCGTCATAGCGTACAATTAGCAAATATTAGACATTTCCCGAGCGGGGAGGTTTAAATGAGAAGACTTCGATTTATCGCGTTCTTGTCGCTGTTGGCTGCTGCCTGGGTTGTTCAGGTATCAACCCGAGTCCGGGCCAAGGTCGTCAATACAATACCCAGCACGCAGCACTCCCCCTTGACCATGACCACGGACGATAGCTATGGATTCCAGGTCTACTCTGGAAAACCCCTCAAGCTCGACCTGGTCGGAACCGGCAAGCTGACAGTCACGGTTCGCCTCAACAGCAAGAACAAGCGCTCCGTGCTCAGCGGGCGCTTCGATATGAAGAGGGGCCGGCGGCGGATCATGAAAAAGGCTTTGAAGCTGCACCGCTCCCGGGTAGGCGCTTACAAGGAAGCCGCGGGACTGCATCCATCACTGCCGAAGATTTTCAGAATCAAGGTGCCCGGCGGCCTGCAAAGCTACACGTTCTCGATTCGCGCGCCCAAGGGAGTCAGCATGACGCTGCACTTGAGCTACGATACCGAAGCCGACCAGGGCAAGGCACACCGGCAGGATGATGCCCTGGCCCTGGTGCCCCTGGTTCCGCCCACGCCCGAGAAGACCGAAGACGACGGCGGGCAACTCGCGCTGGTTCCACTCGTACCGATAGCGCCCGCGGATGAAAAAACAAAAATCGCCAAGGCCGAGACGAAAAAACCGGCGGCTGAAACCGCAACGCAGCCCGCCAGGAAGGAGAAAAGACCTGTAGAAAAGAAAGCCGGCCACGAGACCAAAGTGGCCATCGCAACCGTCAAGCCGAAGCCGCCGGTGACTCCCAAGCCTGAAAAGAAACCGCCTGCGGTCAAGATAGTTAAGGTAACTCCGCCGGAGCCCGTGCATACAATCGTCACCAAGCCTCCCCAGCCAGCGCTGATCGAAAAACCGTCTCGTGGACCTTCGGCGCCGGTTGTCTCTCTGGGCCTCAAATTCGGACAGATCAGCCCCTTCCAGAAAGTGGGTGGCACGACCTATACCGGCAGCCTCGACGTGCGTTACATCCTGCCCGTCTGGGACGGTCGCCTGACTATTGGAGTCGAGGGCGGATTCTACCAGTACAAGATGAGCGTCAACAACGCCGACCGCGACATATCGCTGATGGTGATTCCGATTGCCGTACAGGTATTCTACCGCTTGCCAATCCACGCCATAATCGAGCCCTATGTCGGTCTCGGCGGCGATGCATTCGTCTGCATGGGTGAAGACAAGAGCGCCGGCGGCGACTTCACCTATTCTTCCGGCACGAAGTTCGTGTTCGGCGGCCACCTGACGGCCGGGGTGGAGGCAGAGTTGGGTCCGGGGTTCATCCTGGCCGAAGTCCGGGCCGGAATCTCCTTTGGCGATCCGGGAGCCTGGGACAACAACCCCAGCATCTCGGGTCTGCTGGCCGTGGCCGGCTACCGTTTCGTCTTCTGAAACGCGTCAGAATCCCTTTGTCTCGACATCGTGCCGCCTGCACCACTCGGCTATGACAGGCAGCCTGCCGCGATCTAATTCGATCAGTGGGTACTTTTTTCCGCCGGCCTCAATGCGCGTGCCGCCCAGGCTGGTGGACGAGAAGAGTGTAATCTCCCGCGGGGCGAGGCTCAGGCCGTAGTTGCTGCGGCTGACCTGCTCCTCCAGCGAGAAGGCGGAGTACTCCTGTCTTTTCTGTTGTAGCTGCTCCTGCGCGCGCTTCTTGCCCTTACTTGCGACGATTGCGTGAATCAACGCGCCCAACAAACCCAACTGGCTGGCGGCGATCTTGCCGGCGTTGGCCTTGGCCAGGCTCTTGTCCGAATAACATACGAAGTACAGCATTCGCGCTCCAAGCACCAGATCGCCGGTGCAGGCACGGCGATCGCGCTGCATGACTATCGGGATCCTGGAGGCCTCGCCCTGATCCCCCCGGCCAAATGCAGCCGACACGCGGGGCGCATGGCCGCTTGCGCCGCTAGCACCGGTCTTGCCGGGGTCGCCCCAACCCTGCGTAGGCCCTAAAGTGCGCGAAAAGGCTCCCACTCGGTAGAAGATCACGGCGATTATGATCGCCAGCGCGACTGCGCCGCCCCCGAAGACCGCCACCTCGTTGGCGTTCAGGAAGCGACTCAATTCACGGGAGAACCACGATTCGTGCTCGAAGCTGGCGAAGACGGCATAGGCGATGCCGGAGATCGCCGCCGCAATCAAGAGTGCGACGAACCACAGGGCAAGGTGATTGTAGCTGCGCGTCTGACCCAGCGGATCTTGCATGTTTTCCTCCAAATGTGAAACAAGAGTGTTTGATCTGCAGTCGATTGTCAATGCTTGCGAAAGTCGATTTTTTCCCCGGATGCGTTTTGTTGAGATAGAATACCGCCTGACAGGGTCTACAACTCGGACGGGAGGAGGGAACCATGATACGTCATGCAGGTTTGGCCGCGATCATCTTGCTAGCGGCGTCAGTGGGTGCGTCGTGCGCTGAAAGCGAGCCGCAGGGACCGGCATGTGAGGGGCTGGACCAGCTTCCCCAGGACATCGCCTTGCCCGACGGCGGCGACCTGTTGTTGTGGCAGACGGCCACGGGAGACATCACAAGCGCAGAAAGCGACGTTTTTCACATGCAAATAGACTGCCGGCCCCAAAACGGCTTCAACGTGACAGTTAAGCTGACCGATCAAGGCCAGGCCGATATCGAGCTGACCTATGACGTGGCCGGAAGTCACCTGACGGTCGATACCTTCGGACCCGGCATCGGGGAAGGCAGCATCCTCAAGCTGGGCAGCGTCCCGGTGCCCGCGGATCTCGACATCGGGGTACGTTCGAAAAACCAACAGCCCGGCGCTTTCACTATCAACGTCGTTCCCGACCCGCTGCCAGAATAATTTTTTCCCCGCTTGAAACTTTTCGGGTCCATTTATGGTACCATCTAGGGTAGGAGGTGGCGCCATGCTGAAGGGGAAGACTGCTCTGGTTGTGGCCCTCGGGCTGGGACTGGTGGCCGCGTTATTGGCTTATAAGACCATTCAACACACGCAAGACGAAATCACGCGCGGCTGGCATTTGAAACCGATGGCGGTCGCCTCGCGGGACATCGAGGAAGGCACGGTTCTCGACTACGATATGCTGGCCAGGATGGACTCGCCCGAGCAGTTCGTCACCGGCTCGGTGGTCGAGCCTAAGCAGATCGAAAAGGTCATCGGACAGCGGGTAATGGTGCCGTTGCAGCGGGGCGACCCGATCCTCTGGAGCCACTTTTACTCCGAGGGCACCTTCGAACGCATGAGCCGCATCGTCGCCAAGCGCGGCCGGGCCATCAGCCTGGACATCTCGGGCTCAAATGGAGTCGCGGGCTGGGTGCGCCCGGGAGATCGTATAGACATTTTAGGCACCTTCACCGATCCCAAGGACGGGCAGATGGCCTCGGTCACGTTGATGCAGGACGTGGTCGTGCTGGCCACCGGCGGTTTCTCGGCCGGCGCGGCCAAGCTCCCGGACGACAAGTTGCGCGGCTACGCCTCGGTGACGCTGATGGTGCTGCCGGAAGAGGCCGAGATTCTGAACCTGGCGGCCGAGCTGGGCAAGCTGCGGCTGACCTTGCGCAACGAAGAGGACATAGCCACGATGGAAAGCCGCGGCCGGGCCACCATTCACACCCTGATGACCGGCGAGAGAATCAAAGACCTGATGAACCTGCGCAAACACCTGCCCGGCGTCGTGCGTCCCCCCGCCTTCAAGTAGCTAAATCCCTGATCTACTGGAAAACGGCTTGTTGCCACCTCCATTATCCGCCTATCGTTCGAAAATACCGGATGGCAAACGCCAGCGCCGCCAGGTAGGCAGCCAGCGCCCACATCATCCCCCGCACGGCACGCCTGCGATCTTTCAGAAGCAGCAGGACACAACCGGGAACAAGCGCCAGTATGCCGGGCAGGCATACAACCCACGCCACTGAGGTTGTGGCCATGAAAACCGGCGGCACAATTAGGCAGGCGGTCATGACGGCCACGATCCATCGATGTATCGAAGCTTCCGCTTTGCCCCTGCCGGTGAGAAGAACGTAGTAGGTGGGTATCCCCGCCCGCCTGTCCGATTCGATGTCCTTCCAGTCCTTCGGAATCGACACCAACGAACCGCCGCCGAGAACCAGCAGGCCCGGCAGAAACAGGTTCATTCCTTTCGGAAAGCCGGCGTGATCGATTGTACCGGCCAGGAAGCAAAGCAGCGCGGCGACCCCCTCGGCCTTGTAGGAGAGACAAAAGCGCTTCTTCAGGCGCACCGCCGGGTGGTGGTACAGGCAACCGGTCACGTAAAGAAGCGCCATGGTGAATGCCAGGACAGGGGATTCCCGAAGAAGCCAGATAAACAGCAGGAACAGGAAGAAGCAGGTCCAGACTACGTCAAGAGCGCCCGCTCCTCCTGACCGGCCGGTCAGCTCATCGTCCGTGCGATCGTAATGATCGTTCTGGATGATGAGAATTATGAGTAAAAAGAGCAGAAGGAGCATCGGCAGGATTGCGGCACTAAGCGGCCTGCCAACCCAGGCCGCGCCGCACAGGGCCAGCAGGGTATGCGGCAACGCATGGGGTGCGCGGGCAAGCGATCCGGCGAGATCGCGGCCGCGCAACGCCAGGTAGCAGAGGAAAGAGACAGCAAGCCAGACGATGTCGATCCACGTCTCGACGCGGAAAGTATTTGCCTTTACGAGCAGAAACAGCAACGAGCATGCCTGGATTATCGCGTAGGCCCCGGCCGTGGCCAGGATGCCGCGCAGTATCGAGCGGGTCACCAGGAAGGCGAAGATTCCGCAACCCAGGATGACAGCCCAGAGGACGATTGATTCGCTGGGCGGCTGGTTAGCCGCGAACAAAGACCAGGTGAAGCGCCTGAAGTAGATATACTCCCAGCCCCCTCCGGTTGAGAACAAACGATCCAAGATCGGTGGGATGACGCCGAAGAGAAGACCAACGCTCACAGCATTCGCGATTTTATCGAAAGGCCGCGACAGCACGAACCGCAGGAGGAGAGAGAAGAGAAAGAAGGTCACCAGGTAAAAAGAAGTGGTAGTCGAGAAACTCTGGAGGATGTGAACAGCCCTCGGGTTCCAGTCGTACAACCCGATCTCGAGCAGTATACGGCTGATGCCGACGAACAGAATGGCGAATATCGGGACCAGCGGATGATGCTCCGCGCGCAGGAAGCGTGTGAGGGCGCTCATCGTCCACCTGACCTTTCGTGTCGTGCAGCGTAGATTCTAGGCGCTCTGCTGACGAGAAGCCAAATTTTTCCCGATTGCAAATTGAGCATAGTTTTGTTATCATATGTACAACCAGCGCGATTACACACCGACCGGAAAAGGCAATTCGGAGAAGATCCGAAGCGCAAAGCCGTGCGCCCCTTCGGGGAAAGGCAGGTTGTCGATGGTGAAAGCCGAGAATATCGAGGCGGGGCATCTCAGGGTGAGACGACGCGCCGTTTTTTATCCAGAAAAACAACAGAAACGAATGGGGAGGTCGGTCATGGCCGGATCGGGTGAAGTGCGCAGAGCGATTTTTGGGCCTCCTGTACTATATGTGGGTAGAAACCGGCTGATTTGGTAAGGGA
>CAZXHT010000002.1:36293-174242 GCA_964640665.1 uncultured Myxococcales bacterium | reverse complement strand
GGCAATCACTGACCTTCCAGGAATGCAATCTTCCAACGTTTCTTGGGATTTTCGAATTTCACCTTACCGGCGTCGAAATCGTCCGCGTCGTATTTCTTGCCCAGCCAGGATACCATCTCCTCATATTCCTCGTTGGAGCTATCCTTGAAAATCTCCAGAAGACGGTAGTAGCCATCGACACCGCCGCAGTCTTCAGGCGGGCAGGCGCGCTCACCCCCGATGCACTTGGGATATTTCTTGTTCTTCTCTTTCAGCAACATTCCTTCGAAAAGAACCTCGTGTTGCCAGCCGTCTCCGAAGTCATATTCGTATTCGGCGACTTTTCCCAATTCCCGGAAAAAGTCCGAAATCGGTATTTCCCAGCCCGGAAGCGTTTCCGGTTCGCCTTCGAATGGATCATCGTCCGGTATGCCTATCAGGTCCACGTCGTTTTCGCGCTTGTATCCGAGCCTGAACAAGTGAAGATGATAGTCCAGCCATCCCATCGCATCCTGTACGGCGACATGAAGATCCCAGAAGCTGTACTTCTCCGGAACAAGAATCCTTCGCCAAATGGGAGGATCGATGTCTTTCATTGTAATCTTGAACTGAAAAACTCGAGCGGACATATCCCCTCCTCACTGTTGGACCATGACGTGCCGCCGACGAGCTGGGCATCGACTTCTTTTTCCCAGAGCACCTCGAGCTTCTCGCCCTGGGCATCGTCTTCAAGACAAGACAGCCGGACCAGTGTGCTGTCCACCGCCCGGTCGTGAGGAGCGACCACGCCCTCGACCAGATATTGTCTGGAGCGAACACGAACGATCTGACCAGTCTCAGGCGTCATCCCTACCGTCCCTCCGCTCGCATTGCCAACCGTTCACGTATCGCCAGGAAAACCAAATAGAATAAACACCAGCCCAGAGTCCGCGTCAACGGATCTCACAACGGCAATGCAGCGTACAAAATGCCTTGCCAGTCTATCGGATCGGTGTGACAATTCCGGGCACGGCTTGGAGTTCCTCGGCAGCCAGAAGGAGCCGGTCGCCACCTCGGCTTGGTGTTGGCCAGGGTGAAGGAACATCTGCCAGAGAAATAAAGTCTCTCAAATTCGAGGAGATATGATGTCCTCAACAATTCAGTTGCCATCATGTGACGATACATGCAATGATAAAGATAATGTTGTTACGTTACATGCAAAATGACTATGCCACGAAGCCCAGAGTACGATTTAAGCATCCTCATTCGTGATTGCGGTCAAGAGGGTGCTGTATGGGTTTCACGAGGAGCATTGGTTTCGGCTCAAAACGATTTCGGTTTGGCTACGGGAGATGCGATCCGTGAATTCATTGCAGACAACGGTCTCGAGCAACCAAGGCACATCCGCACAGGTCCGTGGGCAAACAACCCCGAGCCAAGCCAGGTTGTTTGGGTCGACTCGTATGAGTTTTTTTCCGGCAGCCTGTTTGGCTACTTTGCATTCTTCAGGGCTCCGACAGGCAGGTGGGTGGTTAAGTCATTCAAGAAAAACGAACAGCCGGATCGGCGATTTCTGCAATTGAAGGAGCCACTGGAAAAGCTCCTCAAAAAATGAAGGAGATAGGCCATGGAAACGAAGTGTCCAGTATGCGGTTCGAGTGATGTTCGGGTAGAAAAGGTCGATGAAACGCTTACTGTCCCCTATGGTCCTGCTGCTACATTTACTACTACCCAGTCAACATGCAATACCTGCGGTGAGTCGGGCGACTTCTCCGGCGAGAATACAGCAATAATCAACGAAGCTCTCAGAAAAAGCGTTTCTGCGTCAGCGTCTGCGATACTTGAACACCTGGCGAAAGAAGGAGTCAGCGCCGCCTATTTCGAACGGGCGATGCGTCTCCCGGCGCGCACCACTGCGAGATGGAAAGCAGGCGAGTTGTCATCCGCGGCACTTGCACTACTGCGCTCGGTCTGCACCTATCCATGGTTGTTGGAAGTCTCAGATGCCGACTTCGAACCATACGCGGCAAAACGCAAGCTCGTTGAAGCGGCAGCGGGTGTATTCGCGCCATTCCTCCAAGAGAGAGTATCCAAAGCGAGGATGAGTGTCGCTGTATCCTCAAACCAAGTAAGTGTAGCTGCTGAGTTGCGTTTCCACGGACAAAATGAACAGGTCTCCACACAATCCTCGGAACAATTGACGTATTTGGAGCCCGTTGACCTTTTGCCCACAGTATAATTGAATGATGTTTTTCACTTAGAGGTTCGCTATGAAGCTACTCGATTTCATCGCCTGCGATGACATTCGCCAAGAAGTTGGCGGCAAACTATCGTTTATGGGTGTTTTCGGAGACAGC
Source organism: uncultured Myxococcales bacterium (assembly GCA_964640665.1). Taxonomy (GTDB): domain Bacteria; phylum Myxococcota; class B64-G9; order B64-G9; family B64-G9; genus DATKYQ01. The sequence continues at coordinate 171,927 of CAZXHT010000002.1, read as the reverse complement.
ATCAAATTACAGATACCAAAAGGTGCCCCAAGGCCGGTGGCCTTTCCCCTCGCATTGTATCTTCGTATTCTAGTTGAAGAAAATGACAGCATACCCGATGGCTTCAAGGCTTTTGTCCACGTTGACAAGAAAGAGGTCGCAAAGATTGAAGGGAATATTAAAGTTTCGGGAGATCGGCCGAAGATTCTTGGATTTGTATTGCCTCTAAAAATGCTTCAAGTTTCCGGCAACGCAACTTTATCGCTAACGGCATCTTTTTTCGCCGGTGGCCAATTACTCATGGAAATATCGCCATCTTACGATATTTCAATTCAGGTGATTGAAATAGAGAAACAAAGTCCTTCAAAATAGTGTTGATTGGCAATCATGTAAAAGAGAGCATGTGAACCCCCGGCCCCCCTCCCGGAGGCTCCCTTCGGTCGCCTCCGGTGAACGGCTCGACGACAAAGCTGCGAATTTTGAACCCGAGGTTGGTCCAAAGATGGGGGGCGCCTCAGTTCCTCCTTAACCGAGCCCCTTTTTGGTCTAGACAATGGGGTCCACCTCAGTCGTCTGTACAGCTCGCCGAACAATGACCAGATCTCGTTGCCGATGGGCAGTGATTCTGAAAGCCTGTACAACACGGTCTTGTAACTTACCTTTAAATTGACAATATTTTGACCTGACGGGTGTAATTCCACTCAGTCTCGTAAATAGCGCGCGTCAGCCAGCTTGCGGCGGATGACCCGCTTGTACTGGGGCGCCTGGGAATCCGAATCCTACCAGTTCAACATCGACGACTACCTCGAGGGTTGGACCCCGGAGCGGGTGTGCGACAAGTTCACCGGGTCGGACACCGAGTGCAGCGCGACCTGTTGCATCAACGTAGAATACCAGAACAACGTGCTCTCTGGCGGGAATTGCTCCTGAGAATTTCCATCGGCCTCTCAACTTCCCAACCGAAACTGGTCTTCGTGAAATCCGATCCTCCCAATCCTAGGTGCCACACACTTCGTGTAAAGAACGGCGCTCTCGTTCTTGCGCGCATTCCCGGCGTTATTTGCAACCATATGAATCTAATCCCGTTCTTTGGCAACCAGCCCAGCCGAGCAACACGCATGCTTCGACCCTCTGCCCGGCCCAGCTTTTCCCAAGCCGCGAGTTTTTCGACTGTCGAAACAGTCGAAAAAATTCTTGAAATTAGTCTATCTTGTTGTAAAATCTACATATGACCGAAAACAAGCAACTGTCGAAAAAGTACCAGAAGCTGTGTCGTGATCTGCGTACATTGATGGAAAAAGCGCGCGCCGAGGCCCACGGCGTGCTGATGCAGATTCGCAACCAGACCTACTGGGCGATGGGCGAGAGGCTGAGCAAGGAGCGCGAGATCGAAAAGGGCGCCTCGGCGTCGCAATTTCTGAAAAGCGTGGCCAGGGAAATCGGCGTGACTCCGACGGTATTATGGAGGGCGGTCAAGTTCCACGCCGCCTATCCCGACGGCCTGCCGTCTACCGCCGGCGGCCCGGGCGCGCTGAGCTGGGCCAAGCATGTGGAGCTGTTACCGGTATCCGACCGGGCGGCTCGCGAGTTCTACCTGATGAAAGCCGCAAGTCAGGGCTGGTCGGCCAGGAAGTTGCGCCGGGCGATAAAGAACAAGATGTACGAGGAGAGCGCAGCCCGCGTCCCGGGTTCCTCCCCCTCTCTCGATCGTCCCAGCTCGGGCATGCACACCTACGCGGGTCTGGTGGAAAGGGTGATAGACGGCGACACCATTCTGGTGCGCATCGATCTGGGCTTCGGCGTCTGGAAGTCGGAGAGAATTCGCCTGAGAGGAGTGGACGCCCCCGAGCTTTCCACGCCCGGCGGCAAAACGTCTAAGAAGTACGTCGACGGAATCTTCAAGGAGCTGACCCTGGTGGTAATAAAAACCTACAAGACAGACATTTACGCCCGCTACGTGGCCGACTTGTTCTTCGACCCGGCCCTGGAAGATAAAGACGCAATCTTCGAAAAAGGCAGGTTCATTAACCAGGAGCTTCTCGATAAGAACCTGGCGGTCAAGATGCTTTACTGAAAGCGCCGCTTTCCCTGTTATGATGTCCCCCTTTTTTTTCCGGCTACCTGTGATATATGCATCTATGGGCAGGAATCCAATCCGACGACGTGGAGGACGATGGCGAGCCTTTCGAGGTGAAGATGCCCAAGTTGGTGGCCAGGTTGGATTGACGAGGAGATTTAATGAGTAAAAGCAGGGCATTGGTTGCGGCCGAACACATCGAGAAATCCATCTTGCTCATTCGGAAGCATAAGGTGATGCTGGACTCCGACCTGGCGGACCTGTACGGCGTTGAGACCAAAGTGCTCAACCAGGCGGTACGTCGCAACAGCGAGCGGTTCCCGAAAGACTTCATGTTCCAACTTACTGAGAAGGAATACGATTTTCTAAGGTCACAGATTGTGACCATAAAGCCAGGCCGTGGACGTCACAGGAAATACCTTCCCTACGCCTTCACCGAGCAGGGTGTGGCCATGCTCTCCAGCGTGCTCCGCAGCCCTCGCGCCGTACAGGTCAACATCGAAATCATGCGGGTGTTTGTGCGGCTGCGCGAGTTTCTGGCCACACACAAGGGGCTTGCCTCAAAGCTCGCCGAACTGGAGCGCAAGGTGGCGGGCCACGACAAGAGCATCCAGGCCATCTTTGAGGCCATCCGGCAACTCATAGAAGAACCTGTTCCGAAGAAGCGGCGAATCGGGTTCGGCACGAAAGATGACAACTGAGAAGGCCAGTAGGCAGAATCTGATGGGGCTGTGCCACCCGAAGTGCCTGGCACTACTGCCGGCAGCACTACTGCCGGCACTGCCCCCTTCTATTTCGTCTACCTTATGGTGTATCCTCATATCAATCGGGAAAACCTGAGCCAAGCTGCAGGGGGTGTCGAATGCGATGGCCTGTAAAGATTTTGTGCACGAGCATTGCCGTGTCGGTGCTGCTGGTATCTTCAGCGGGTTGCGGCAGCGGTAACAGCGGTTTGGACGGCGGTTTGGACGGCGGTGAGGACGAGTGTCCGGTCGGCTTGATGCCCGGCGGTTGCGGCTTGAAGGGAAAATGCGTCGAGTGCATTGTCGATGCGGACTGCAACGGAGGCATGTGCTGGTACGAAGGAAGTTGCATGGCACCGTCCGTCTGCATGACTGATCTTGATTGTGGATCGAACTCGGACTTGAAGTGCCTTGACGGACTCTGCACGGAACCCTGTAGCGACGATACAGAGTGTGCTGAGACGTCGCGATGCAACGGACGTTACTGCTACCAGGAATGGTGCCAGGCGGACGGCAACTGCCCGGACGGCTGGGCGCCTGTCGAAGGATCTCTTCGTTGCAGTTACCAAGGCTGATAGACGGGTAACCAAATCCGAGATGGCGGCCTGGCAAAACCTCCGGTATCGTCTCAAGGGTGAGTCAGTACTTTAGCTCTTCAACTCACACTTCCTAAGGCGAAATGAGACCTAATTGTCTGTCACCGCCAGATACGCACATCCGTCGTTGCCGAGTTGCAAGCGCTCCATGTCTGTCACCGTATTGCTGCAGAGCCGGATTATAATACTGCTCGATCCGGCGGCTACCGTTACATCTGACGTCGCGTTGGGGCTAAGTGTCGTGCTTCCGAGCGGCGTTTCGTCGTCGTAGTAGGTTACGTCGATATCCACGTTTCCAATGTTCTTGATCTTCGGGTCGGTCACGCCGAAGTACAAACGGGCGAACCCTAGACCTCCCAGGTTCGTGCTGGTGCCGCCGTAGGCGCCCGTCAAGTCGACGACTACGCTCCCGTTCATCAACTCGATGTCCATCACCTTGGCGTCCAGAGTGAGGTGCATGTTGAGGGATACTCCCTCGCCTTCCGAGGTTCCGGAGAAAACTACATTCGCTTCATTCGTTCCCACGGGCAGCAGCTCTGCAAGCCCCACGCCGTCGGAAGGTGTTCCATGACCGACTCCGACACGAATGATCGGGAGTATTCCCAGGCCCGGTTGCGGATCCAGAATGTCGATCGTCTCGGGAGTCACGTTGAAGGCAGAGTTGGAGGGCTCGATGGTGATTTCGGTGATGGCGGACATTCCGACGTTCGACAGCAGGAAATAGTAGTCATTGCTCGCACGGATCGCGCCAAGATCGTAGGCCGCATCGCTGGTCTCAAGAGCCTGAGACTGTTGACCGTATGAATCCTGCATGCCGTCAAGCAGGGCGACGCCGAATCGCCCCAGGTCGCCCGGCGATCCCCCGCCGCATCCAGACAGGATCAGAACCGGCAAAAGAACAGACACAAGCCTTGCAACTTTCATGATTCCCTCCCTCTATTGGTAACCAACAGTGAAATCATCAGGAACAAAATAACCAACCACGCAGGCGTTGCCTGTTTTCCATGCCGGCCGCAGCCGCATCCATCGGATCCCGTGGTGCCCGGGTCCCCGTTCTCGCCCGCGTCCGTCTGACCAGCGTCAGGTTGTCCCGCGTCAGGCTGTCCCGCATCCGGTTGTCCCGCGTCAGGCTGTCCCGCATCCGGTTGGCCCGCGTCCGGCTGTCCCGCGTCAGGTTGCCCCGCATCCGGCTGGCCCGCGTCCGGCTGTCCCGCGTCAGGTTGCCCCGCATCCGGCTGGCCCGCATCCGGCTGTCCCGCATCCGGTTGTCCCGCGTCAGGCTGGCCGCCGTCGGGCACGCCGCCGTCCGTGTCGTTCAGACACGGGCCCCACTGGCAATCACATTCGCAGGTCCGAGTTCCGGCCGCGCCGCAGGCCTCGGTTGTTTCCGGATAGCACGGACCCTCGCCCGTGCAGGCGCCCCAGTGGCTGTCGGCGCCGCATTGCTGCACCCCGCACAGGCCGCAGGCGCGACCGAAGCCCTCCTCGCACTCCTCATCGCCGCAGCCGGCCGTTCGCGCCAGGTGCTTGGTGTTTACGTTGGTTCCGTCGCGATAGGCAACCCAGGCGCCGTCACCGGTCGCCACCGCGTCGACGTGGTACCAGTCACTCCTCCCGCCGCGCCAGTTCTTGACATTGCCCTCGAAGGTCTGCGTCGCTGGAGCGTAGGCGAATTGCTTCTTGCGATTGGTAACGATGATGTACTTCATGCCGGTACCGTCGAGCAGCATGAATGGGTACGGTCCGTGCAGGGCGGTCCCATCGAGCACGATATCGGCCGGTTGGGTCCAGTTGGCCCCTTGCCGGGCCATGTACGAGACGTGACCTCCCTCGCGAATCCAGGTGGGCTCGGGATCCGGTTCCCCACCCCAGACACAGTCCTCGGTTGGATCCGACAGCGCCTCCTCGCAGCACGGATCCGGGTCGACGCCGTAGGCGACGTGGGCTTTACCGGTTCGATCCGTGGCCACCGAGGGCCAGCAGGCGACCGGACCCGCCATGCAGACGATCGGATTCTCCTGGGTGATCTGCGTGCCGTTGCCCGACGGCCAGCTTCCGTCGGTTCTGCTGCGCTTGTAATAGGCTTGGTGCTGGTTCCCGCCACCCTTGATGGTGACGATGTGAATCCGGTCGTCCGGTCCGATGGCCACGTCGAGCCCCGCGGCGCCGGACATTACGTTCACGGGCGCCCGCCAAGCGCAATCCTCGCGATACAGGGCGTACACATCACCGCTGACCGAGTAGCAGTAATACACGACGTGCAGTCGGCCGAGGCTGTCGAACTCGGCGAAGATGAACGGTTCTGAATGGGGATACTGGGTCAGATCCGGCATGTCGGCGATGATTTCCGGTTCGGTCCAGCCGGCGTTTCCGACCTGGTGAGTGTAGAACAACTTCATGTCGTCGCTCTGCTCGTTGGCCGTGCCGACCAGGAAAACGTGCGGTTCGCCAGCCGAATCGAAGGCCAGATCGATCATGCGATAGCCCCGCAGGTCGTACGCGGGCGAGATGAAGATGTTGCCCTTCTCGACCAGCACGGCGTCTCCCCAGTCCTGGTCTCCCGGCCCGCTGTGCAGCTTGTAAAACACCTGGTTGGTTTCCTTGTCGAACCACAAGACGGCGGGCTGGTCGTTCTTCACGTCCCGGGCGGTCCTAATCGTAATGACGCTTCCGTGGTAGAGGTTTACCTCCTCTCCCACCAGGACGTTGCACACCTGAGCCCGCGCACGGGGCATACCCGCCGTCAAAGCGAACACCGCCAGCCCAAAGAGCAAACAGCTAGTTAACGAGTTTTTCATTTCGTCCCTCCAATTCAATTTCATTCCGGGATTACCAAGCAATTGTAAACCTGCCGCGCTCATTTTTCCCCGTCTGGGACTGGGGGATCCTCGTGCGTGGACTAGTACCTATTTCTAGTCCTCACCCCACCGCAACACCCTGTAGATCAGGCTCAAGAAGTACTGCGTTTGCCTGGCGCGCCAGATCTGCGGATCGGTCGTCAGATCACTGGAACTGAGCGCCGAGGACTTGCCGCGGAAGCTGGCGCCGCCCTCGGCCCATTCCGGCTTCTCGCCCGGGGCATCGTAGACGCCGTTACCGTCGATGTCGAGAAACACCGGGTTGGCCACCGCGTAGGGATAGATCTTGAACACCCGCGGGATGGATGCGCCCGATATCGGGAACAGGCTGGCCAGGCTGCCGAACGACCTGCTTAAAATGTCTCCGATCAACAGCTTGAGGTAGGGATGCTCGGCGTAAACCGGGCTCAGGTTCCTGCCGTCCAGCCCCATGGCGATGACCACGAACCAGTCGTCCCGTTCTCCTTTTTGCTCTTCAATTGTGACATCCAGGTTGACGACACCCTTGTTGGGAAGGCGCAGGCCCGAGGTATCGACCCGGCTGTCGGGGTTGAGCTCGTCACCCTGACCCGTGAACACGTGGGCAAGCCGGCCCGAGCGATACACCTCCACCCGGTCCACGTCGAACCAGCTCGGCGACTGCACGCGTATCCGCAGTGGAACGGTCTCCTGACTGCCCGTCATCGAGAAAGTGTCTCCGATCGCGGCATCGCCCAGCCAGGCCTCTATGAACGGCCCGTAAGAAGCCACGACGCGGCCTCCCTTGACGGCACGGGCCAGCTCCAGTTGATCGATACCCTTGGGACTCTCCGCGTTCATGCGGACGAAGTTGTGCGGCAGGCCGCCCTCGGTCTGGGTGAACAACTGGTGCGAATCCGAGTTGCCGATGCCGACGCGCACCACTCCGGCATCGATAAGCCGGAACCAGTCGTCGACCGCTCCGTCGTAGTTGGTGCACGGTTGTCCCACGGGCGTCATGTTTTTATCGCACTTACCGTCAACGCATGCTTCGTGGCAGTCGGGACTCCCACACGGCAAGTAACAGGCAGAGCCCGTCTGGTCGCACAGCTCATCGCCCTCGCAGTCATCATCACCGGCGCAGAACGTCAACACGTCGCAGCCCTGCGACCCATCGCTTTCCCAAATGGCATCCTGCTCGGCCGGCGTCCTGCGCAGGATGTCCTTGATGTGCTTGCGGCCCAGGGCAATCAAGTTGCGTTCGATGACCTCCGGGGTCACGCCTTGCCTGGCGGCGGACTGAACCGCGGCCCGCTCGTTACTGTAGGCGCGGATCTCGCCGGTCATGGGCGTACGGATCAATTCGTAGCGCTTGGAGTTGAACAGCTCCAGCCCGTCGAATCTGCCGCTGAACTCTTTCGGATCGGCCAGCGGGTTCCCAAGACCGGGTATGAGGCTCTCGAACGGGTTGCCCTTGACGTTGTGGACATTGTAGGAGTCGAGGCCGAATTGGTAAAAGTACCCGAAGAAGTAGTCGCGAGGATGCGCCACGATCACCACGGTGTCCTCGGAACCATACAGGCCAAGCCCGCGCAGCTCGTCTTCCAGCCTGTCGGGCAACTTGCCGGTCCAGTCGACGGCGCCCTGCTCCTGCAGGCGATCTCCATCGCGCCACTCCGCGTACTTCAGCGGGAAAGCGAGCCAGTGACCTATTTCCACCGTGGTCAACTCGAGGCCGATCTGAGTGTTAACCCATTTCTCCATCCCCAGCTTTAATACCCAGGGATACAAATTGGTGATCCAGTCGTGATCCGACGTGGACAACATTTCCACCCCTTCCCCGGCGAAGCATGTCACCCTGTCCTTGTGCGGGGTTATACCGTCGTAGGAATTCTGCCCATGCACATGAAAGTCGCTCGATATCCAACCGGACGTGTCCACCACGCGATTGATCCTGAAAGAGAGCAGGTTCTTGTGTCCGCCGAGGGCCTCGAACTGCTGTTTGTCCACGCTGTACTCGAAACCCCGACTGGCCCAGGCTTCCCAGCTTCCGGGCTCGACCTCGACCTCGCCCTGTCCCTTGCCTGTATATGTGTAGCGTCCGATGCCGAGCGGGAAGGTGCCTTCGCCCAGGGCGGCCAGGCGCATGTAAGTCGGCTCGCAAACGCAACGGCCGGCCATGCAGCGTTCGGCGGATTCGCAGTCACCGTCTGCGGCACACGCCTCGCGCAACTCGCAGCGCATATTCTCCAGGTTGCAGGCGCGCTTCGCCGAACAGTTGTCCACCAGGCAACGCCTGGTGCCGGCCGCGTCTTCGATACACTTGCCGGATTCGCAATCAAAGTCATCTTGACACACGGCGACGTATCGACCGGAGCAATTTGGCAAGCACTGGCCGATGGTTATCTTGGAGGGCAGGTGCTGATTTGACTGGTCGCGCACGTCGAAAGCCAGGCGGGCGGGCGGCGGCAGGGCCAGGCTTGCCTGTGTCGTCTCGTCGGCTCGCACCTCTACGGGTACTATCCGGCTCATCGACCGGAACTTCTTCTTCGCCAACAAGTAATATTTGCCGACGGGCACCGCTCCCTCGAAATACCCTTCCGGAAGGTCGGTGGCCCTGCGGTCGGTGCGCATGTGGTTTATGGCCCAGGCGAAGTGGCGCGGCTCCAGGCAGGTTTTGATGAAGCCCTCGGCGCCCCCCGTGTAGGGTGTGTCAGGGTTGCCGCCGCGACGGCACTCGGCCATGTTTTCGGGCACGGGATACACGTGCACCCCGGCGAGGGTAACGGGCTTGCCGCTCCTGGCATCGAGCACGTGACCGCTTACACGGCCGGTGACCACGCCACGCACTTTGTATATGGACTGGGTCGCCGAGGCCACGTCGCCCTCGCCGACCGCGAAGATTCGCTCGTACACGTAGCTGCGAACCTGTGTGCAATCCAGGACGTTGGCGCACTGCTCGGGCGTGCCCGGGCAAGGACCGTCGTAGCAATGGGCACCATGGGAGAACCCGGCCGTGACCGCCCCCGAGAAAATGGGCAGCAAGTACTTGCCGCCAGGTTCTGGCGATGCGATGGCATAAGAGACGTTCTGGCCGACGGCGACAAGAAAGTCGGCGGCCACCGGGTTGTTGAGCAGGTCCATGCCCACGGCGAACTTCTCGCGCATGTTCCTGTAAATATCGAAGCCGATGCCCGGGGCGAACAATTTCATCCGGTCGCCGAAGAACAGGAAATCACCCCCGGCCACACCGGGCTTGGCACCCGGCAGAATGTCGGGAAAATCCGATGTGTACTCGCCGCTGCCGAGCAGCAATCCGAACAATGGCTGCACCCCGGTCAGCGGCGGCAACTTACGAACCTCGCCGTTCTTATTGAGAATGCCGCCGTCCGTCGAGCTGACTTCGGTCAACATGGTCCTGATGCGCACGTAGTCGACGCCCGGTTCGAGAATGAAATCGTTACGGAAGCGGAAGTTCAACTTGACCTTAACGAGGCTCATGAGCCCCAATGCTTCCAGGTAATTACCGGCCTGGCCCTCCGTGCGGATGATAGCTGCTCCCTCGCCGGGAGCCTCCGGCCCGGGCTTGGTGGGATCTTCGCTATCGGCGTAGTCTGCGTTGGCCGGCAGGCTCAGATCGATCTGGGCATTTTTCTCTTTGCAGTCGTCGTCACCGCTGCAAGTAAGACAAGGTCGCCGTCCATCGCATAACACACGAATGCTGGGACGGACCGCGCCCCTGGGCAACTCGCAGAAACTGTCTTCCTTGTCGGGAGTCTTCAGGCAGATGGAGGGGATTGTCAGGTTGCCGATGGGAAACATCTCGGTGAACTGGTCGAGTCCCCGGCCGCCACGGTGCGCGACATCGTAACGTTGACGGTCGGCATCCAGCAAGCTTCCGCCGAACACGCCGGGACCGGTGCTGTTGCCTCTCTCGGGGATAGCCAGGCGAATCTTGTCATTTTCTATGATGAAATCATCCAGATCCGCCAGGGCGGAGCTGCCGCCGATGAGTTGAACCCGATCGGTAATCTGATATGCACCGGCAAATTGCTCGAAGTCGTTGCACCCGGTCGCCAATAACAGCAGTGTCGACGACGCCATTATCAATACCGATTCAATCGCCCTCTTCATGACACACCTTCTTTCTTTCAAAACATTTCAGCACCGCCCCGAAAAAACCGCGGTATCAAAACTTGAGTTGCAGCATGGCCGCCAGCATGTCGTTTGACAGATCGGTGCCGTGCATTTCCTCCCTGCGCACGTAGTTGACCATCAGCTTGGCCCGGTTCTCGCTAAAGTAAGCGCTCACTCCGGCGGTCAACTCCCAAATGTCACCCTCGTCCTCGTGGAGTGCTCCCACCCAGTCGTCCATGATTTCGAAACGCACCGCTACTTCCAGGTCGAGGAAGTCGAACGGAAGCATGTAGCCGGCCTGGGCGTACATTCCCCAGCGTTCCGCTTTATCCAGTGCCATGACGATGTCCTGGGACCGATCGTTGGGAATTTGCTTGGCCCACAGGGCTTCTGCGTGAAAGCTGATACCCTTGTATTTGATCGAGGTGTCGACGCCCGCGCCACGGAATTCGGCCGCCGAGTCCTGATTGATGTAGCCGTTGAGAGCCAGGCGCCAGCGAAAACCATTTCGCTTAAAATCCGCCTCGTTTTCGCCGATATCGCCCTGTCCGACGCCGAGGCGCAGCAGGTACAGCATGCCGTCGTTCAAGTCGGTCTTGGACACCCCGGGCGAGCCGTTGTAGACACCCGCCTCGTAGAAAAACATGCTCAGCCGTCCGCCAACCGCCACCCCCACCTGGCGATTGAGATCCAGCATGGTTGTCCGGGTGGCTCGCTCCAGGTTGACCCAGAGGGGGCGCTCGATGAATTGCAGGCTGCCGGAAGAAGTAATCAGCGCCCGGCTGAAACCGGGCTTCCCGGCTCCAGCCCGGATCCAAAGCCATTCGGCGGGTTTCCAGGTGATGTTGGCGTCCAACAGGTTGTTGCCGCCATAGTACTCGTCGATTAGAGCAAGCTCCAGGCTGTAGTGCCAGTCATTCATCAACTGGCCATACAGGCCCATGCGGGCCCGGTGAATGCGAAAACCGTCCCGGCTGAGCAGGTCGCCGTTTCCGGTGTTGGCGTCCTTGCCCACCAGGCCACCCATCACCTGTACCCGTCCCTTGGCGCTGATCTGGAACTGGCCGTACTGGAACATCGGACTGGGCACGGCCGGTCCCGCCTCTGCGCCCGCGGTCGGGGCCGGGGGGGTAATTTCACCGGCGGGTTCCCAGCTCGACGGCGGCGGGATATCCTTTTCTTCGTCGGCCCTGACCGCGGGCGCAGAGATGGCGAACGATAACAACAGAAGGAAAAAGAACGGCGGTGTCAGTTTTCGATTCATGAATTTCTCCCGTGGGTAGTGATGCACTGTATATTTCCTGGATGCTAGATCATCCTCAATATTAATGCACCCCACTTATTAATAAAAAATGAGATTGGGAATCTCTGTCCCTACGTCGGCTCTGGCAGGGGGTGTCCGGAAATCGGACACCCCCCGGCTCCGAAGCGCTTGTTGCTCATCAGGCTCGGGTTTCCTCGATCTTCGCAACGACTTGTAAAAAACGGGTTTTCACCGTCAACCCCTACACCTGCACACAACGGCACACATATTGCTTGTTTTTTGCGCGACCGGAGGAAAGGTCGCAGTCCCGGGAAAAGCGAGATCCTCCATTTCTGAAAGGAGGCAAGCCATGGCCGAGGGTGCCAGGATGCTGCAGGTGTACACCATCGTCGAGCGTGAGGGACTCGAGAAATCTTTCTGGGTCAAGGTGGGAGCATGTTTCACGAATCGCGATGGATCTTTCAACGTCTACCTGGATGCATTGCCCACCAACGGGCGTCTGCAGATCCGCGAGAAATTCCAGGAACAGACGGCCGAATGAGACAAGACAGATTCACGGTGTACTTTTCACAATTACAAGAAGAAAAAGGAGACGAATCATGAAGACGGTAAATCAACTGACGCTGGTTTTAGTCGCGATGTTTTCGATGCTGTGTGTGAGCCTGGCGGGTACGCAGGCAAGTGCCGGTTCCTCGACCGGTGTTGTCAATGTCAACACCGCAAGCGCCGCGCAAATTGCGATGTTGCCCGGCATCGGGATCGCCAAGGCAAAAGCCATCATCGCCTACCGCGAGAAGAAGTCCTTCAAGACGGCCGAAGATCTGCTCGCGGTCAAGGGCATCGGCAAGGCGCTGCTTTCGAAGGTACGAGAGCGTGTCGTGCTCAAGGGCAAGACAACCATGCTACCGCCTGCAAAAACCAGGAAATCCAAGAAGAGCTGAGCCAGAAGCTTCTAGCGACTTGTCACAGGCGGGCCATGCAGCCCGCCTTTTTTCATGCAAATATCACTTTACGACCGGCCGCCGTATCTGAGAGGCTTGGGGACGAAAATGACATCTGCAATCTTGAAAAATTCCCTGATCCTGACAATCGTTCAGCTGTTTCTGGCTGCCGCAGCCGCGGCCCAGCCCGCAGGATCCGCCTACCTTGGCAAACCGCGGCCGCACGGGGTTCCCGAGCGGGTCGTGTCGCTGGCCCCCAACCTGACTGAAATCGTTTTCGCCATCGGTGCCGGCGAACGCTTGGTCGGAGTCACCAGGTTCGACGACTACCCCGAGCAGGTTAAGAAGCTTCCCCATGTGGGCGGTTTCGTCGATCCCAGCGTCGAGGGAATCATGGCCCTCGATCCGCAGCTCGTAATCGGCGTGCCCAACCCGGGCGGTCGCGACCGGCTCGACGTCATCACCAGACTGGGAGTGCCGGTGCTGGTCTTGCCGTCATACACTCTTGACAACATCTACGGGGCAATTGAACGGCTCGGCGTCGTTTTCGAAAAGGAGGAGGGAGCCCGGAAACTGGTCGCCGAGATGCGGGCCCGTATCACCGGCATCAGGACGCGCGTCGCGGGCCGGCCGCGGCCACGGGTGATCATGGTCTACGGACACCGGCCGCTGGTAGTCGCCGGCCGAGGCAGTTTCGCAGACACACTGCTGACCATCGCCGGCGGACGGAACCTGCTGGGAGAATCGCGGGTGCGCTACCCCAGCGTGCCTATCGAGGCGCTTATCAAACTTGCACCCGATGTAATAATCGACGCCTCGTCCGGGGGGAATGACGCCGAGACGACCACGGCCGAGGTGCGTCGTGAATGGAGTCGCTGGAAGGTCGTGCCGGCCGTGAAGAACGGGCGCGTACACGCTTTAAACTCGTCTCTCTTTTTCAGGCCCGGCCCGCGCATCGTCGAGGGCCTGGCGCGCCTTTCCAGAATACTGCACCCGGAACCAACTGCTGACAGATAATATTACCACCCCGACCGGGGCGGTTTGGTCAGAGGGCTCACCCGCCTCCAGAACTCGTGCTGGAGCAGGAGTTGTACATACTTCCGACATCTCCCGACCCCGCCGAACTGAAGAGCGAAGAGAGTCTCTTCATCTTCACCTTTTTACGGCAAGCGGGACACTCACAGGGATCGTCCCGCTCGGAAAGCGACCTGAGCAGTTCGAACTGGTGCTGGCACTTTGAACACTCGTACTCGTACATCGGCATTCCAGCTTCCTCCTGCTTGTCCATTCATCAACATCATCATTGTAATACCTTTCATTCAAAATTCAATAGCCATAATGCGCTTGACGCCCATTGAGATCGTAGTTTATTATTAACCGATATAACGGAGAATAATGACAATCAGACAGTGGCGAAAAAAAGAGATCGATCTGGCCATTCAGGGGCTGGATTCGAACCGCATCGTCATCCTGCGAGGTGTGCGTGGATCCGGCAAGTCGACGGCACTCGGTGAGATTGCGCGGATTCTTTCCAGGCGCCGGGAAGAAACCGGGGTGGTCAGCATCGATCTCGAGGACCCCAGGTTGGCGCCAAGACCCCGCAAGGAAACGCTCGAGCTGTTTTCGAGGGCGGCAACCGACTCGCACAAGGGACAGCAGACCTGGATACTTCTCGACGAGGCCGAGAGAGTGAGCGATTGGCTGATCTGGGCGCGCGATTTCAGACGCAAAACCGGCGCCGGGGTGATCGCCTCCGTCTCCGGCCAGCCAAGCGAGATGAAAGCAAAGGCTTCAGATATTGCCGTGATACCCTTTTTCCCGCTCTGCTTGCGAGACTGGATTGATGAATTCACCGATAAATCGGTCAATAATGTCACAGCACGCGAAGTGCTTCCTGCCTTTCTGCGGGCCGGTGGCTTGCCGACAAGCTGGAACAGCCAGGATCAAACCAAAAGCCTAGTCCGTCTCTTTAACGAAATCCTGTTTCATGACGTGATCACAAAGAGCGAAGTCAGAGGAACAGACAAATTAACCGCCATAGCGGTCTATCTTGTTTCCATGACTGCCGAGTCGTTCAGTCTATCTCACATGAAGGGAATTTTAACCAGGTCTCTGGATCAGGCCCGGGCTTTCTTGTCTCATCTCGAGCGCAGTGGCCTGGTTCACATCATCTCGCGGCTGGAGGATGCAGATCGAGATCGCCACGGGGCGGCCAGAAGAACCTTCGCGGCCGACTGCGGGCTGGCGACCGCGCTTTCCGGTCGGGGTGTCGCCGAGCGCGCCCTTTTGGAGACGGCCGTTTATACAGAATTACGCAGGCTTGGGGCTCGCGTGTTGGCCTGGAAAGCGATGAAGCTCTCGGGCCTCGCGGCAGCCGATCGATCGGGTAAGAGGGTTTTCGTTCAGGTCGAGTGCGATCCGGACACGGATCGAGATACCCGTCCTCTTGCCAGGGCGATGGCCAGACATGACTGCACACACGGCCTGCTGCTGGCCAACGATCCCGAAAGCGGCGACATCTCCTGTCGTGCGGGAATCATCGCCAAGCGCCCGGTCTGGTCCTGGTTACTGGAACCAAGCCTGTTGCCGATCCCCGCGGCCGAAAAGGAACCCGGCACGGATCCCCCCGAGCGGTTGCCGGCTCATCTTTTATAAAAATCGCCTAACTACAACCGAAGCGCCTCTTCCTCTATCCCGTCTTTGTAGACATTAAAAAGCATCAGATGCGGCCGGGTGTCGATGTCGAATCCGGCTACGGGGTTGTAGGTGTATAGCTTGGCCCCTCCGCCGCCGCTTACCAAATAAACGGTGCCTTTTTCTTCACGACGGGCGTAGAGGTGGGCGTGCCCACTCAGCACGTAGGATACGTCATGTTTACCGGCAATCGCCCTGAGAGCCACGGCGTCACATTCGGCCAGGTTGGACTTGTGTTCGGGGTGCAAAGTATCGCCGTGCAATGGATACGGCGGGACGTGCAACAGAATGAACTTCCAGGGTACAGCCTGCTGCGCTGCCAGGACTTCGTCCAGCCAGGCAAGTTGCCGGTCGTCCAGTCGGTACCCGGAACCATCGCGCAGTGTCGAATCCAGTACCACGAACAGCAATTGGTCCACCACCAAGAAAAAGCGCTCAGAACCGAAGAGTCTTCGAAAATGCAGATCTCCCTGGCACCTGGTCTCGTGGTTGCCCTTGACGTAGTAAACCGGATAATCGATCTGCCGGCTGGCCTCGAAAAAATCGTCTAGTTCGGCCGGCAGGCTGTTGCGCGTATAGTCGCCAACGGACAACATGAACAACGGGTCGGCTCTCTTGCTCACCTTGTCGAGCAGGGCGAGAAAAGTGGGAATGTTCTTCTTGACGTCGCCGCCGAAGACGAAGCTGTAGGGGTAACGCAGCTGGCGCGGGGCAACCTTGATCCAGATCTGCTCGCCGGCCATCAGCGTCCCGGACAAGCGAACGCGCAACCGGTCTTCGGGTTTGATCGTTATCTTGCCCGGTCCGCCTTTTCCAGAAACACCGTAAAGCGAAAGACGACTGGAAACATTATCGAGGACGATGTCCACGGGAAGAGTATGCTCCGAGCGGTTGCTCACATGCACCACCGTCGTGGGACCGAGCGAGCGCAGCAGCGCGGCGGGGCCTTTCAAGCGCAGGAAAACGCCTCCCTCGATGTCTAGGGCAAGACCATTGTGCAATAGATGTCTGGAGTCATCGGGAACCGAAAAACGCTTTTCGATCGAAACTATTCCATAGGACCTGGAGGCCAGCGGGTAATCAATGTGTACTTCGTTAGCGGCGGTCGCAGTAACCTTTATCTTCTTCTCGTCCGCACGCCCGTAACGGGTGAAGATTCGCTTGGGCGCGACCTGCGGGCCGAACATGTCAAACGAGCAGGAGACGGCCCGCTCGGACTCGATGTTGTCGAGCATGAACGATGCCGGAAAGCCGATCACCTGCACGCGGGGCGCAGGATCGCCATTAACCAGGCGCGCGCCGTCAGCTTGCTTGAAATGCATACCGCAGATGGTGTTGGAACGGTCGGCTTCTTTCCGACAACCACCCGTAGAAATCAACAGGCATAGGAATAGTAAACTAAAGAGTTTTTTCTTCACCGCTTCCCACCTCGACCTCTATATCTGCCGTAACTGTTCGCCCGGCAGGTATGTTCAGCTTTCCCCCCGCGCCGATGCGCATTACCAACCTGACACCCTTGCCCAGCGTCACCCCGCGCCCGATTCGCAGGCGACTCATCCCGGCCGTGTCGATCGTCAGGCGGCGCTCGGCGTCCAGGGACAGTTTTCCATAGGGCCTGGCTGTGTAAAGTATTAAAGAGCTGTCGTCTTCGATCCTGACGGGACCGTCGCTGATCGGCTCCGGCCCGGCGCACAGGTAAAGCCGCGCCCCGCGCCCGATGGTCCAGTCCGGGCACATGCCAATACACTCGAGCTGTTCTTTGGTCGCACCGCAAGCCGGGTGCAGATCAATTACGGCCCCCTTGGCCACACTGGCGCCGCAGGCGCTCAACCGTCGTTCACCCAGCGCCGACAACATGCGTGTCGATGACTCGACCGAGTCGGTGCCGGTTATGTTCTTGGTCGGGAAGAACAGTTCGTCCCGCCTGATCTCATAGGCCCTGATCCGGGCCGGGTCCAGCGTGCGGGTTATATGCTGGTTGAGCTTCTCGAGAGAACTCGCGGTCACCGGCCCGATACGTGAGACGATCTTTTTACCCGTATAGAGCGTCGGTTCGAAATCATCACTAATCGCCTCGATACCGATCAGGTTGGTGTTGGCGTTGCCCGCTTCATGCAATAGCCTGCCGTTGGCCGCATCCCTGGCATCGGCCACCCGCGGATCGAGTACGTTGTACTCGATCACCTCGAGGCGCCCGCTGGCCTTGAGCATCATCAGCACGCCGACCTTTTCGTTTGGATCCGTCTTGCGCACGGCACTCAATGTGAAAAGCGCACCCTCGCGCAAGTGGAACCCCAAGCGCGGCAGGAAAAACGGGCGTGCCGCCGGATTGTCCACGTTGTGCATGACCAACTGTTCGACACCCGCGTTGCGCAAGTAGTCCAGCAGTGGTCGTTCCCCCCGCCGGTTGTCGAGCAGCGCCCGGTACACCCCACCGTGCCCGTCGCCGGTTTGATTGATGTGGCCGCCCTGATCTGCAATCGGGCAGCCCTGCATGTCCAAACGGGGCTCCTGGGCCTGCTGAAAAGCTATCCAGCTTGCGGCCGGCAATCCAAACAACTGCCTGCTCTTCAGAAACGCCACGGTGCGTTCGTGGGTCAACTGGCTGGTCAAAAACAGCACCCAAGGCAATCGCCCGCTTGAGACACCGACCGAAAGCGCCTGGGCGAGAATGATCTCGTAGAAGCTCAGACCTCCCACTGGTGAAATAGGAAAGGCGCCCTTGGGCTCTGCGGAATCAAAGCCGCGCTGGCACAGTACCTCATTGGGCCGGGCCAAGGCACTCTTCAACCCGTCGAGTCCCGCCGCGAAGCGGGTTCCCGCCCCGCCGGCGAAAGCCACGGACGCCCAACGCCCCTCCCGCAGCGAATCGAGTCCTTCCGCGCCGTCCTGTTCTTGACGGGCCGCCTGGTCTTCGATAGTTGCAAGCTCCACCCTGTCTACCTGGTCGAGACCGATTTGCTCTCGTTCTCCTCGGCGCAGTGCCTCCCGGTGCAATTCGACTCGCTCGAGATCCAGATCGCCGGCCTCGCGCAAGAAAGTCGCCACCTGCTCGGGCGAGGCATCGGCCATGTATTTCTCGAACACACCGTCGAACCTTCGGTCTGCAAGCGCCCGGTAAGTCGGAGCCAACTCGGGCCAGCGGGCCAGCGCCACTTCGAGAGCGGGACAGCCATCATGATGCTCGATCCCACACATAACATCGTACACTTTACTCGGCCTGGACAGGTCTGGCAATCAACCGTATTATGTCGGCCAATGTCCGCCAAACCCGTCAAGACCAAGCTGTTGACCCCGGCTCGTTTCGTCAAGGTGATCGGACTACTCTTTGTCATTGCTGTGCTGTGTGTCATCGCCAGTGCGCTGCTCGGCCCGGGCGGGACCGACCTGGCTTCCCTTTGGCCGCTCGACCCGGACAGCAATCCGCAGGCGGCGACCATTCTCTTGGCACGCCTACCGCGCGCGCTGTTGGCCGCCCTGGTGGGAGCGGCCCTGGCGGCCGTGGGCGTGGCTTTCCAGGCCCTGCTGCGAAATCCCCTGGCCGATCCCTTCATCATGGGAGTCTCCGGCGGGGCGGCCCTGGGCGGAACCCTGGCTTTAGCCCTTGTCGGCAGCGCCGGTATCGGCATCGCCCTGCAGGGCCCGGCGGCCTTTCTGGGGGCGCTGGCGGCTATGGTCCTCGTCTATCGCATCGGCCGGGTGGCCGGGAGAGTGGACACGATCACGGTTCTCTTAGTCGGAGTCGTTTTCAATGCCTTCGCCTCTGCGGTGATCATGTTTCTCAAGACGGCGGTCACGGCAACCAAGACCCGTGAGATCCTCGTCTGGCTGATGGGCAACATCGGATACTGCGAGTACTCGACCATCCTGGTGGTAGCCGCGGGTACGTTCGCCGGCATCGCCGTGCTGACACTGATGGCCAGCCGCATGAACGCATTAGCGCTCGGTGAGCAGGGCGCCACGCACCTCGGTGTGGATGTCGAGAAAACGAAGGCGATCATCTTCTTCGCAGCCTCGCTGCTGGTGGGACTGGCCGTATCCGTCTCAGGCATGGTGGGTTTCGTCGGCCTGATCGTGCCGCACCTGATGCGCCTGATCCTGGGGCCGGACCATCGCTTGTTGCTGCCGGCATCGGCGCTGGCCGGAGGCGCGTTTTTGGTGTTGGCCGACCTGGGCGCCAGGTTGCTGTTCATTCCCCTGTCCACCGAGCCGCCGGTGGGAGTAATCACCGCCTTTTTAGGCGGCCCCTTCTTTCTGTTCCTGCTGCGCCGCCGCCACCGGACGGCCTTCGTCTGAGGCCCATTCCTGGCGCGCCCTCTCCTGTCTCCGTCTTTGAGGACTTGTCTGAGCGCAAGTTACGGGCGGTTGCAGCTGTGTGAAATGCTACACTGAAAGGCGATTCCAAATACTTCCTTGCCCTCGGTCAGACCATAACCGGCACCGACACCTGATTCTTCACGGGCGTGTAAATATCTACGCCAACTTTTGGGCTCAATAAAATATGACAGCGTCACTCTCATGCTGACCAAGGTGTTGCCCAAGCCTTGCAAGACTGATGTTGGCCATGGCAGGGAATGGAATTGTATGTCCTTGGTTTTTCCATTTTCAAAGGGAGTGATGTGTTCCTGGGCAACCAAGGTCAGCGCACTTCTTGAAGAAGCTATCGCCCGTTGCAAGCCAGGGACGCCGTGACCATATCTTCGTAAGATATTTTTAAGATCTGACTTGCGACTACGAGCCGCCTCAATCTCGGCCAGCATTGGTTCAGTCCAGCGGGCAGAATTGACAACCAACGCCCTGATCGTCTCTGGCCATGCATCGGAATACTCCGCAGCAATTAGCGCTGACAGCCTAGCTACCAAAGCAACCGAAGCACTTGTTCCACAAATTGGCACAAGGGATCGACCAGTCACATCACGGTCTGTCGTAAGCAAGGACAGGCAGTCCAAACAAGATGCCTCGTTTTCTCCTGGTCCGATAGCCATATTGCCGCCCTCTGTGACAACGTCTGGCTTGAGGGGCCATTGATTTTCCCATGTCACCGACGTGGTGGTTACCGGTGATAGAGCACCTGGCCCAGCAAGGGGCGTCCACCCGAGCAGAGTAGGATCCCCACTGTCAATTACGCACTTCTCCGTGGATGAACCTACCGTGAGGGCGTTCCATGCCTGTCCTGGGTCATGAACCTCGTCCGTATCACTCTCCGACAGGTAATCGGCGCTTACTGGACCGGTCCGATTCCCGGCGCAAAGCGCAAAAAGTCTTCGTACCTCTTCGCCAGGCGCATCAACGCCAGCAGCCAAAGCATCGATGGTGGCCGACCAAGCTGTTGGTCTTCCACTGTCGGGAGTGCTGTCGTCGGTAATCGCCATAGAGAAAACTCGACGCCTGTCAGGTGCAGACACCTCGACCCGGCTTGCTGACTCCTCGGTAATCACTCCGTATAACTCTCGGGGATTGCTTCCAACAGGCGGCAGAATCTTCACGGATTCAAGGATATGAGTAAGCACCACAGGCTGCGATGACTTAAATGGCTCCATCAAATCTCCGAGAAGAGCCAATCCTGCCATCTCGGTTCCGTGACCATTATCATCATGTACACCCCATGCCGGGTTGTACACATGTAAGTCTCCAACAGCAAGCGAACTAGCAAGGAGTGGATGACCTCTATTCACACCGGTATCCAGCACACACACTGACGGCGGATTACCGATTGCGGGTCTGATTCTTTCGGATAGGTCTTGCAACCAATCCGCACGCTCATGTGCTGTCATCTCCAGGAATTCAGACGGTGAGTCCTTTGCCTTCCGGAGTTCCGCGATATCACCCAGCATGTCCAGTGTTGCACTCAACTGCCTTGCTGTGCCAATAGCGAGAACGACGGTTCGGTCCGGGAAGAGGCCGATGTACTTCTCACTAACTGTCAGATCAAAGGAAGTAGCGAAACTCTTGAAGCGTGCAAGCTCTTCCCCGTCTGTATTACGGAGCCATACTTCCCACCTGAAGATATGGTCTGGATCTGGAAAGAGGTTTTGGTCGTCGGTCCATAAAGAACGCAGCGTAGCAGCCCGCAAAGTTCTGATGCTTTCTACCAATTCTTTGTGGCGAGGATTTCCTTTCTTGGTTTTCTCCTCGATGTACTGCTCAAACCTCTTCAGGAAATGCGTGCGCGCCTTGTCGGGAACAAACACCGTGGCAAACTGTTGGTTTTCTACTCTCTGAGAAAGAACCAGTTCTATTTTCTTCCGGCGATCCTCAAGCTTTTCAAGCGGAATCTCGAACCCAGGATCGCTCTGGAATGCGATATAAAGACCACGATCAGCACCTTCTACTTGTATTGGGAACATTGTCCGACGTTTATCGATTTCGCGAGCAGCAGCTACAAACTGCGCCATAAGTTCGCGTCCATGGCGCCGGCGATGCCGGGAGGGAAGTCGAAATTTACCACCTCCCCCTCTTGGGGAGGTGTACTTCTCTGATTTCATGAAGCCGTGGATGAATAGATGAGGATATTCAGTTCCCGCCATGTTGCTGGGCCCCCACTGTCGAGCGTTGCTTTATCCTCGATTTGTGTGTCTTTCTTCTAGTGCGGTCACAAGACGATCTGTATCCAACTCCAGCGAGCCAGCGAGAATGACGTCTTTCGCCGCCTGTTCACAACCACGCACGATCTCCGCGTAACTCAGTCCACCCGACGCCTGAACCGCCTTTTGCCAATCAACAGAAGAAGTGCCAAGGAGACTCAATCTTGCTTTCATGGCTTCTTTGGCCTGATCTTCTGAGGGCAAGTCGTATTCAATCACGTCATCAAAGCGCCGGAACAGGGCCCGGTCCAGCAGGTCCGGATGGTTGGTCGCGCAAATAACGAGGCTGGCTGACTCGTCCTGTTCAAGAAACTGTAGGAACGAGTTCAGTACTCTGCGAATCTCTCCGACGTCATTCTGTGCCTCTCGACGGCTACCAAGTGCATCGAATTCGTCGAAGAGATAAACGGCTCGGGTCTGACCGATAGCATCGAATATCAGCCTCAGTTTGGCGGCTGTCTCTCCCATATACTTGGTTATCAGACCATCAAGGAGAATCGTGAACAACGGAAAGTGCATCTCGCCTGCCAATACACTTGCCGTCATGGTCTTTCCTGTTCCCGGGTGACCTACCAGCAAGAGTTTTCGACATGGTGACAGACCATATTCCTGCAGTTTTGCGAACTGCCTCTGTTCATTCAAGACCCTACGCAGACGACCACGGAGGGTTCCCCCCAATACCATCTCCGCAAATCTTGTCTTCGGATAGGAAACGCTCAGTAGTCCGGAAAGCTCACCTCTTGGTTGGACCAACGGTACAGGCTTGACTGGGCTCGCTTCGATCCCATGCTGCTTCATCTTGTTCTTGGCGTTGTCAATAAGAGCCCTGAGTTCCTTGGCGAAACGCCCTTGACCCTTTCGGGCAGCGTGAGCAGCCAACTGCATGGCGATGGAGAAGAAACGTTCATCGTCTCCCTCTGCATGGCTCCTGATAAGTGCCTTGATCTGTTCTGCAGTCGCCATATCTCTGCTCCCGTGACGAGTGCAACCACTCTAGATCATTGTACATCATCGGGACAACATTGCTTGACAAATTGAACAGTATCAGAATGTTACGGTCTTGTCACGAAAACAGCCAGGGTTGTCAATGACCCTTGAAGGTCCCGGCGGCAAAAATCGTCACAGGGCCTGTTAGATCCGTACCGCAAAGATTTTCAGTAGAGGGCTCGCCCGTGCACAGATTGTTTTGGTTGTGTCGGCGTTTTTGCCGTGCCCCCAGGTGCGGAGCCGCGCTGTGTACTTCAGGTGGATGGTCGAAGCACATAGTTTGAATTACTTCCACAAAGGGCCGGGAACGCGCCGGGGGCGAGCACATTGCTCAGATCAACTCGTAGCGTTTCAGCACGCGGTAGCAATCGGTCATACCGAGCTCGATCAGCTCGCGCGATTTGTCGCCGGAGACAACCAGGTAGCTGCCCACGTTGCCCAGCTCACGCGAGGGGTAAATGCCGATCACCTGCACCGGGCGGTAGGGCTTGTGCTTAAAGGCGTTGGGATCCACGTCGAGAGCTTTTAGCCGCTCGATCTCCTGGTTGGTGTTTTCGATCTGCTTCCTGTCGGCGGCCATGGCGGACGAAAGTATCACTTCCAGCGTCCGATCGGCGAGTTGGAAAAGGCTGGTGGGCGGCCTGAGCCGCGGCCGGCGCGGACTCAAGAAGACCGTGAAGATGCGCTTGGCGCCGGCCCTCAGAAGCGGCTTGAGCGGCCGCAACAGCGAGAAGGCCCCGTCGATGTACCAGTACTTGCCGATCTGTACCGGCGCGAAGAGGATCGGTATGGCCGAGGAGGCCAGCACGTGGCGATAGGTTATCTCCGAGTTGGCGAAGGTTTCGTTGGTGCGCAGGCTGATGTTGGTGGCCGAGATGAACACCTGCACGTCGGAATGCGGCAACCTCGACCAGTGGACGTTGTCGCGCAGGCGCTTGAACAGGCCACGATTGTCGAACAACGAGGTCCACTTCCTGAGCCGCCAGAGATCAAGGCGCGGACGGTAGACTTGCAGTGTGGACATGCGCTGCCACACCTCGGCCAGTTCCTCGATCTGGCCGGTGGCCGCCAAGACCGCGTTGATGGCGCCGATCGACGCGCCGCCGATGAGCTGGATAGGCGGGCCGTCCTTTAGAAGAGCCCTGAGAACGCCCACCTCGTAGGCGCCGCGGGCCCCCCCTCCTGAAAGGAAGACGGCGTTCATTGGCTCACAAGGTACCAGACTTGACGCGAGCGGGCAAGAAAGTGTAACCATCGAAGCGCGTGAGCCAGCAGAAACAACAAGAAGCGGCCATCGAGCTTACGGCCGTGGAGTTCGGATACACGACCGAAGCGGTGATCAGGGGCGTTGACCTGCGGGTTCGCCGGGGGGGGTTCCTCGGCCTGCTGGGTCCCAACGGGTCCGGCAAGACGACCCTGATCCAGCTGATTTCCGGGGCGCTCAAGGCGCGCCGCGGATCGATCGAGGTAATGGGACGCAGCCTTTCAGCCTGGGACCGGCGTGAGTTGGCCCGGCAGGTGGCGGTTGTTCCCCAGAAGTTCGAGCTGGCCTTTCCCTTCACCGTCGAGGAAGTTGTCTTGCTCGGACGCGTCCCGCACCGCGGACCGCTGTCGCTCGATCGGGCAGTCGACAGGGATGCGGCCAGGGAGGCCATGCACCAGACCGGTGTCTACGAGTTGCGCCGGCGGAGGATGCACGAGCTTTCGGGGGGAGAGTTCAAGCGTGTCGTGGTGGCCAAGGCCTTGGCGCAGCAACCGCGCATCCTGCTGCTGGACGAACCGGCGGCCCACTTGGATATCCGCCACCAGGTGACACTCTATGATTTGATAGGTGATATCCAGCGCCGGACCGGTCTGACCGTGGTATCCGCCATGCACGATCTCAACCTGGCGGCGGCCTTCTGCGACAGTGTGGCCCTTCTGAAACAGGGGTCCATCGTCCACAAGGGAAGCATCGAAGAGGTCATGACCTACGGCAACCTGAAGGACGCCTACGAGATCGACATCTACGTAGGGGTAAACGATCTGACCGGCCACCGTCTGTTCACCCCCATGCCGCCTCGTAAGCAGGATACGAAATGAGCGCGACGCTCATCTGCCTGCTGTTATCGTTTTTCTTGGGCGCAGCGGGGCCTATGCAAAGGCTCGAGCTCAAGCTTCCGGGCCGTGTATCGAGCGTGGTGCCCGCGGACGTCAACGGTGACGGGCTGGTTGATTTTCTCGTCTTCTGGCGACAGGGCTTTCCGCCACATACCACCAAGCGTGTCAGTGTCTATCCGGCTACAGCCGGAAAGATCTCCACCCGACCGACCCAGGTAATCGCCTTGCCGCGCGGAACCGTGGCCTTCGACGTCGGAGACGTCAACTTCGACGGCCTGGCCGACGTGCTTCTGTTGCGCGCCGACGGAGTCTGGTCGCTTGCCGGGCAACCCACCGGGGGACTTGCGTCAAGTCCCAAGCGTGAGGTCAAGGTGATGACCATGGCCGCGATTCCGCACGAGGACAGCGTGCCGCGCATATCGCTGCTGGTCGAATTGGGCGACGGCCGACGCGGTCTGCTCGTGCCTAGTGTGCCGATCGGACCGCTGGCTCTGTACGTTCGAAGCGCGCAGAGCGCCTGGTCGTTGCAGCGCACGCTCAGGGTTCCCACGCGCGCCGAGCTGTACACCTCGGCCGAGGATTTTCGCTCGGCCAGGGACTACGGGGCATTGTTCATGATCTCCGTTCCGCGCTGGCAAGCGGAGGACCAGAACGCCGACGGTCGGCCCGACCTGATGTTCTTCTCGCGTAACAGCGTGGCCGTATATCGCCAGCGCGCCGACGGCTCATTTCCCGCCGGGCCAGATCTGTTGCGCTCCTTTAGCATGCTCGAGCGTGAAGAACGAATCAAGCGCGGGGCCCATGTTCAAATCCGGGCCGGCGACCTGAACGGAGACGGACGGACCGACCTGGTCATCAACAAGACCGTGGGCGGCATCAGCAACATGAAAAGCGAGCTTAGGGTTTACCTGGCCGACGACGCCTGTGACTATCCCCCGCGGGCCGACTTCCAAAGCCGGCGCGACGGGTGGGGGTCGTCGGTGTCACTTTGCGACATGAATACCGACGGATGTCTGGACCTGGTGCGCCCGCATGTCGAGATGGGTCTCAGCAGCCTGATCGGAATGATGCTGGCCGGCAAGCTGAACGTCGATTTCGAGATCTACTTCTCGCAAAAGGGCGTTTTCACTGACAGACCGGACTTCGTGATCCCGTCCAAGCTGCGGATAGATTTCGCCTCCAACCAGGAGTTGACCGGGCCGTATCCTAACTTTCGATCCGACTTCGACGGGGACGGGCTGCTTGATTTGGTCATCGGTCGCGCAGGCGGCGGCACAGGCGACAACCCCGATCGGATCGAGATCCGACGCGGTCGGGGCAAGGGGCGCTTCAGCGACGACGTTCTGTGGTCGGCTGATCTTTGCGGAACCCGATACGTGATCCCATTCAGACCGCGGCCGAACGGTCGACCGGGATTGTTGATCTACTTTCCCCTGATCGCCTCGCGTCGCGGCGACGTCTGGGTGTTGTACAACGTCGGACCGTGGCGCTGACTGCACCTTACATGAAAAGCCGGACGCCGAAGCCGAAGTTGTTGCCCCACGAGGTGTGGTTGACCGACCCGCGGTAACCGAAGTCGAAGGCGAAGCGTTGCGTGACGTAGCCGATCCCCGCGGACCAGTATTGATCGTCGCCGCTGGGGCGGGACTTGTCGATCAGGTAACCGCCCCGGAGGGTGATCTGACCCAGCAAAAGGTACTCGACCCCGAAGGCGTAGGAGTAACCGGTTTCCTTGGCGCCAGCCGGCTCTTCGATATCCGTGGGCTTCTGGAAGTTGATGAACCAGTCGAAGGACAGCTCAAGCGTCCTGAAGGGCGAGTACATCAGTGCCGCGGACATTGAGATGGGATGTTCGAGGTAGTCGGCCGTGTTGGTCAGATTGTAGCCGACGACGGCTAAGTGCAGTCCGACCGAAGTGCGCAACAGGATGCCGACGTCGACACTGACCGCGTCGACGTTGGCCTTGTCCTTTCTGTCGAAATCGAGGTACTTGATGTCCGTACCGATCATCAAGCCCTCGGTCAGAGGCACCGAAAAGGCCATGTCGTAGCGATTGCCCGCCTTGTCATCCCCGCGCTCGACGCGTGTGTAAGCCATGCCGGTGGCAAAGTACTGGATCTTGTTGTCGACTACCGAGACATGGAAAACGTGCTGGTCGGGGCCGTCCTCGGAATCGAACTTGGTCGCCAACAGGTATTGCCCCTCGAACGAATAGCGCCTGAAGAGGCTCATGCCGGCGGGGTTGAGGACGATCGCGTCATTTCCGGTCACAACAGCCCGGTGCGCGCCGCACATACCAAGAGGGCGCGTGCCCATGAAGTCGTCGGCCGCGGCCGGCAACGAAACAATCAGCGAAAGAATGACGAGTGCCGAGCGATACATGGGCGAAAAGCTACACCCTGCGCCGTAAAAGGGCAACTAATCCGAGCAACAGAAAAACCAGGCGGCCCGGGCTGTCTCCCCGCGTGCTGCTGCAGCCGCAGCCCGAGTTGGACGAAGGACAAGCACGGTCCGCGCCGTCGCAATCCTGGTCGATGCCGTCTCCGCAGACGTCCAGCGAGCCGGGATGGATCGAGGCGTTGTTGTCGTTGCAATCGTCCCCGCCGCAGAAGGTCGCCGGGTGACCGTCGCCGTCCGTGTCGGGACAGTCGCATTCCTGTTTGACACCGTCGCAGTCCTGGTCGATATCGTCGCCGCAGATCTCGGACACGCCGGGATTGATGTAGCCGTTGGTGTCGTCGCAATCGTCCCCGCCGCAATTCTCGTCCCGATAACCGTCTCCATCGTTGTCCGCGCAGGTGCACTCCTGGTCGGAACCGTCGCAATCCTGGTCGATGCCATCTTCGCAGATCTCCGCGGCTCCCGGATAGATGCTGTCGTTGTCGTCGTTGCAGTCGTCTCCACCACAGTTTATGTCCTTGTAACCGTCTTCGTCGGCATCGGCGCAGAAGTGCTGGCACTGGCCTCCGACGCAGCTCTCGTCGTTGCCGCAACTGGTAGTGCAGCTTCCACAGTGGGCGTCGGTATTGAGCGGGCTTTCACAGCCGTCCCCCGCCGTCGTGTTGCAATCGCCGTATCCCGTATCGCAGCTTCCGATGGCGCAGACGCCGGCGTCACAGGTGGCACCGGCATTCTCGAAGGCGCAGGCGTCAGCGCACGAGGCGCAATTTGAAATTGTCCCCAGCGTCGTCTCGCAGCCGTTGGTATACGATGCGTCGCAGTCGCCGAATCCGGCCTCACAGGACCCTATCAGGCAGGCGCTCGCATGGCAGGCGGTCGTGGCGTTGGCCGCCTGGCAGGTGACGCCGCAGCCGCCGCAGTTCGCCGGATCGCTGGTGGTGTCGATGCAATCGTCGTCGCAGTGAGTCAGGTTACCAGGGCAGGTGGATGTACAAGAGCCCGCGTAACAAAAATCCGGGTCGCTGCAGGTGGTGCCGCAGGCGCCGCAGTTCGCCGAGGTGTCAAGCGCCGTTTCGCAGCCGTCCGCGTCTCCGTTTGCGCAATCGCCCCAATCGGTCTGGCAGTCTCCCATCGTGCAAACCGAAGCGACACAGGTTGCCGCGGCGTGGTCGAAGGCACAGGCATCGCCGCAGGCCGAGCAGTTGTCGATGGTGCCCAGGGCCGTCTCGCAGCCGTCGGCATCGTCGGTATTGCAGTCGCCGAATCCGGAATCGCAGCCGGTCATGCTGCATGTGCCTGCGACACACAGCGCCTGGGCATTGGCGTATGAACAGGCGTTGTCGCAAGTGCCGCAATTTTGCGTGTCGTTATCGAGATCGACGCAGTTGCCGCTACAATCGGTCATGCCGTCGGGACACTCGACGACGCACTCGGCGCTGAGCGTGAAGCCGCCGTAGTCGTTCTCGGTCAGTCCCTCGACCACCAGATAGTAGGTTGTGTTCGCCAGCACCGAAAATGACAGCACCTCGGGCGGGTTGCCGTCCTCATCCTGGTAATAGTCAGAGACCGCGATAGCTTCTGCCGGCAGGCAGGCGCCGTTGCCGTCGTCGGCTATGACCACCAGTGCCAGGTCGGGCGGCGTGCCGCCGCCGTCGTCGACGTGCAATGCCGCCGTGATGCGGGCGTCGTATCCGACGCTGATGGCATAGCTAAGATCCGAGCCCAGCAGGCTCCAGGGCAGGCCGGGATAGGCGCTGATGTTGTTCGTACCGCCGCTCGTGTCGCCTGTAACGCTCTGGCCGCAGGAAATAGTACCGGGCGTGGCACATTGCTCGTTTATGCAACTGAAAGCATAGCTGAAGGATCCATGGTCTCCGCCGCGCCCATCCACCGCGACGTAGTAGGTCTCGTCGGCCAGGGCGTAAAAGGCCAAGTGCTGCGTGCCGCTCGTCTGCGCCGAGAGATCGACGCAGGCGTCCTTGTTGCAGTTGCCGGCCACGCCGAAGTCGGTGAAGGCGAAGGCGTCGAGCTGCTGGCCCCCCATGTTGGAGACTACCACGTCGACGGTGCCCTCGGCCGCCGGCGTAATCTCGAAGATGAACTCATCGCCGCTCCAGTCGGTGTAGTCCGATCCGCAGTATTCGTTCAGGTTGGATGAGCCGTTGTCGGTGCTGGCGGTGCTCGACTCGCCGCAAGTGACGGCCAGATCGGAAGAGCAGGTGGGACAAGGGTTGACGGCCGTTCCGTCGCAGTTCTCGTCGACCTGGTTACCGCAGACCTCCTTGGCTGCCGGGTTCCTGAGCGGGTCGCTGTCGTTACAGTCGTCGCCGCAGGGGCAACTGCCGGCGTTGTAACCCGAGTAGCCGTCGCCGTCGCCGTCCGCGCAACCAGTGCACTCGGTGCAGGAGACGCTGAGATCGAAGCTGCCGTAATCGCCGTCGTAACCGTCGACAACAATATAGTAGCGGCCTGCCGGCAGCGTACCGGCCAGGCCCTCGAAGCCGCCGTAGCCCCCCTCGTCGGAGCAGCCGGCCCAGACCGAGGGGTAGCAGTCGCCGTCAAGCTCGGGCATGATAACCAAAATGGCGTCCCATGATGTTAGCCAGCCGTCGTCCGGATACAGGTCGACCTGCAGCTCGGCCCCGTCGGGGATGTCGAGCAGGTAGACCATCTCGGGACCGTTGTAGCTGTATTCGTAGCAGGTGTAGGTGTTAATCAGGTTCGAGCCGTTGCTGCTGTTTCCCGAGATGCTGTCGCCGCAGTGGATCGTTGTGGGGTTGGGACAAGACTGCGCCTCGGCTCGCTGGGCAAGAATGCCCATCAAACAGGCCGATAATACGAGACAAGTTGCTATTCTCATATCTTCCTCGCTTCTTCCTCGGTTCTCGCGTAATTCAGGAGTTCACACTAGACGCCAAAGGCCCGATCTGTCAATCCAGAATCAACCTTCCAGTCGAAAACGCCAGGCGCACCACCATTCGGGCGGGTTGCGTCAGATCCTCATTGAGAAGCTCCTCCATTCTTTGCCTCCTCGAAACTCTCGACTTTGATCGACAGCTTCGAGGCAAAGGCCAGCAGTCCTCCCATTCCGGTTTTCTTATCGGCGGTAAATTGCAGGGAGTTCTCGCCCAGACGGATCCAGGCGGCACTGGGGTAATCGGTCTGCATGGCGGCGTCTATGGGTTGCCAGCGCTCGACCCACACCTCCGTCCACATGTGACGGTTGAAGGCGCCGTCCTGGTACACCAACCCCATCACACAGCGGGCCGGGATGCCGGCCGAGCGGGCCAAGGTGGCCAGTAGCACCGATTGTTCCGAGCAGTCTCCCTTCTTTTCACGCAGCGTATCGGTTGCCGAGGCGAATGCCATTGAGCGGCTGGGCGAGATCTCGCGGCTGACGAAGGCCCTCAGGCGCCGGGCCGCGGCCCAGGCGTCCGTTACCCCGCCAAGGGCTTCCTTGGCTGCCTGGCGAATGGACGCGTCGTCCGTCCGCGAATACGACGTCGATGCCAGGTAGTGCCGCAGTCCATCGTCGTCGATGTGCAGGGGGAACGCCTGCATCGAGGGAGCGGACATCTGCGCGACTTCGACGACGAACGTCCCCGGCTCGGGATTCGCGACTACCGTCTGTCCCGGGCCGCTCAACCACGATGGCTCGACCTGCTTCGGCATGCCTGCTATACGGTAACGCGCCCGGGTTATTGCCGCGGGGTCCTTCCATGGAAGCTGCACCGGGATGCTGGTCAGGCCGTTCAGGTCGGGGCCGTCTCGATTTACCGGATTTGGCCTGCCGTCTTGCCGCTCGAAACGCACGACCAGCGATCCCATGTGTGCTTCGATCTCGACGGGCAGGTAGTGGCTGTCCAGCTTGATGCGTTTGAGCGAGCCGGGCATGGCGCTTGTGGTCTGTTCGACTCTGAGTCGACCGTCTTCGGAGCATGACTTGACTACCAGGTGATTGTCGACGTAGGCGGCCATGTCTGCGCTGAACTCGCGGTAGCTTTTGACATCTCCAGGCTCGAGTTGCTTGCCTTTGAACAAGAAGGCGTACGACTCCGTGCGCAAGGCGCTTTCGTCGAAATGCACGCGCTTCACCTCCGGACCGCGCACGGTTACCATCTCGTCCCCGACTTTGCCCGCCCGGATGGTCACATCTTCGCCGCCTCCACCGCCCTCAACCATGCGCATGCGCAACAGTTGCCATTTCTCGTTCACCAGCGATAGTTCATCGAAGGAGATTTCCGAGCGGGTCTCGCCCATCTGCAGGTTGATGTGAGTTTGTCCGTGCACAAGACGGCGTATACCGCGGGGAGTATCGCATCGCCTGATCGTCAGGTGGTAGCTGCCGGCCGGCTTGCCTTGCAGGGCGATCGAAAACCAGCGCTCTGACTGCAGCCTGCCCGCGCCTTCGGGAAACGGTTCGAAGGCGGCGACGATCTCCTGGTTGGGCAGCGGCGCCTGCTTGTCTTTCTTGCTACAAGCCGGCGAGAAGACAACTGCGAATGCCAAAAGAAGATGAAGTTTCGGGCAATGCTTTCTCATATGTCGATTCTAGTTCCAATATTAACGCCTCACAAGGCATACCACTGAAACCCTTGTGCAAAATAATTCAAGCCGTGTAGAATATTTGCATGCCGCGCAAGAAAGAGATCTCGGCGCGTTATCCGAGAAAAGAAAGGCTGCTGCTCGATTTCGCGCGCCGCGGCCGGCTGGGCGTCCTGTTCGTAGAGACCGGCCGGCAGCTACAATTGTCCGAAGAGGTCACCGTGGTGGTCGACTTTCCCACGCAGAAGCGCAACTTCAGGCTCCAGGGAAAAATCGTCGCGCGACGTCGCGCATCGGTCGAGCCTCCGCTGGCACCCGGTGTGCAGGTGGAGATTCCCAGCGATCAGAACAGGACCCTGCAGTTGATCCTCGATCACGCCGAGGGCAAACAAGTTGAGTTCACCGACCGCACCAGCCGCAGGATGCCCTGCTCGTACGTCGTGTCATATCGCCGTGACCAGGACTTCGTCCAGGAATTCGCCGAGGACATCGGTGAAGGGGGCACCTTTATCCGCAGCCGGCAACTGGTTCCTGTTGATACCGAGGTGGAGTGCCGCCTGCGTCCACCGGGCTTTCTGATGGGCATCAAGCTGCGCTGCCGCGTCGCTTGGCTCAAGGAAACGGGCGAACCTAAGGGTATGGGTGTCGAGTTCCTCTTCGAGTCGGAGCGACAGCGCCGGAAAATACAGGAGTTGGTCAGGAAACTGGCCCAGGATCGTGGCCGCGAGATCAAGCGCAAGATGGAGAAGATTCGCCGGAAGGATCGTTTCCGTTGACCCGCTGGCTGATGAACTGGTCGAGCGATGTGCTTTCTTCCCTGTTGAGCACCAGGAACCTGACTCCCATGCCGTAGAGAGCCAACGAATCCGGCCCCGACGCAGGCGTATTCACCCAGTTGACATGGGCTGCGACCTTTATCCGATCTTCCCGGCCGGGCAAAACAAAACGGACGTCGAGGCGGGTGTTTTCTGCGGGCGGATCGTCACACTGGATGAAGGCCCCCTGACGGCTGATGTTGTAAACCTTTCCCGCATGCCATTCCCCGGTGTGTAAGTACTGGATCGGAAAT
This sequence comes from uncultured Myxococcales bacterium, assembly GCA_964640665.1. Lineage (GTDB taxonomy): Bacteria > Myxococcota > B64-G9 > B64-G9 > B64-G9 > DATKYQ01. The sequence goes on along the minus strand of CAZXHT010000002.1, from coordinate 138,995 downwards.
CCCCCGAAGACGCGCGTGTAATGCCGCAATTCCCTGATCTTCGGAAACAGCAGCAGATTGACAGAAAAGATGAGCTCCATGAAAGGAGTTCGCTGGTCCATGACGATCCCGGCGCCGAGTTGTTCGATGCGTGCTCGCGCCTCCTGGGAAATATTCAGCGAGGTCACGGCCACCATCGGCGGGCGGTCATCACCCGTCAGTCCGAGCTTCTCCAACTCGGAGACGACCTTGGCGTATTCGGCGCCGAAAACAGAAAGGTTGACCACGATTAAATCGGCATCCCGTCCGCTGACCAGAGCGGGGATCTTGCGGGCTGTCGTGTGCAGTTCGACCTGGTAACCCATTCGGTCGAGAAACTCCCCGAGAAGCTCCCGGGATCGATCGACCGGGTCGAAAACGGCGATGAGCTTTTTTTTCTGCGTGCCGGCGGCCATGTCACCCACTTCCTGATAATTATTTCGTTGTGTCCAGGCGTCTTTTCAACAGTCGAACCTCTGACTGGGCCCTGCGATTTCCGGGGTTATAGTGCAGGGCGCTGCTAAACTCCTTCAAGGCACGCTCGTATTCGCCGTTGCGTTTGGAGACGTATCCAAGGTACATGCGCGCCTGGTCGTAGGCCGGGTTGATCGCAATGGCCTTGAGAAACGGCTTGCGGACTAGATCCGGCAAAGTTTTGTCGGCGGGAGTTTCGTCGAGCGCCTTGAAATACGCGGCCGTCCCGAACTTGAAATGGTAGCTGGGCTCCTTGGGATAGAGGCCGATGGCCTTGTCGAAGAGTTCCATGGCATCCTGGTAACGCTTGGCCCCGATCGCCAGCTTGCCCTTCTGGGCCTCCACGTCAGCCAGCAGGCGGGGCGGAATCTTCATCTCCTTCCGGCTTCCGGAGGTCTTGAGCGACTTCTCGTATGCGGATCGGCTTTCATCTTCCGAGAGGGTGCGGCAGGCGATGGTGGCTCTGTCGAGCAGATGCCGGGCAAGCTCTTGTTCGCGCTCGTTTGTATATGACGCCTCAATATCCTGCAGCCGGCAATCCTGAAGCAGTTTGTCATAGGCGTTATTTATTTCTTGAGCATTTGCCTCGCGCTCGACTTCAAGGATAGAGAAATAATCATCCGTGTCGAGGGTGAGCATTCTTTCCGCCAGCGCTGAGTCGACCTGGTTGGAACTGAAAGCATCGTTCAGGGTCGGGGGGCGAAAATTGTAGATGGATTCCTTCGCCGGGCGCTCGACTCGTTCAACAGGTTGCTTGGGCCTGATCATTTTGGCGGACGGGCCCTGGTCGCGTAAAGCGTCCAGTTCGAGATCTTTGGTGCTGGGATGGGCGACTCCCGTGGCCTCGATGATTTCGAGCGCGTGCAAGCCGTAGAGCACGGAAAGCAAGAACTGCAAATCTTCCTCGACGGACATCAACTTTACCAAGGGGGTGCCCGAGCCGATTGCTTGCATGATCCTGGTTTCACGCGTATCCATGCGCAGCGATCGCAATGTGTCTCGCTCGATTTTCATGAAAAGCGTTTCTTCGTCCACCGGGAACTCCGTCAGGACACGATCGACGGAAAATGTTTTCTGGATACCCTCCATGATCACCACGGACAGGTTGGCCTTCGAGATGGCCATCTCCGGCGGAACTTTCTTCTCTTGGATGGAGAACCCGAAGTCTATCATCTTGAAGCAGTTGAGCAGTTTGACGCGCGTCTGGTACTCGAGGGCGGAGAAGACCTCCTGCGGACCGAGCAAACCCATACCGATCAATACCTCGCCGGCCCTCTGGCGGGTCTGGACCATGGTCCCCAGAAGCTTGTCGTATTCATCACAGCTGATCTTTCCCTCTTTGAGAAGAATGCGGCCAAGTGTCTCGTCCTGCATTCTCGAGGAAACGCTGACCGGCACGCCGGATTTGAAGAGCACTATTCTCTCGACGTCCCCCTCGACCAGGCTCAGGCCGCCATCGAAAGAGGATCGCCCCAGGGCGCTAAACAGATAAGGCAGATATAGTTTGCGTTCTTCTTCCATACCGGCTCAAAGTTAGCAAGAATGTTATGGTTTCGTCAACGTGCAAAGCGACTCCTTTCTCGGAAAGTTTGCACATGATCGAAGTTGTCGACCTGGTCAAGCGCTACGGCGACGTCCCGGCCATTGCAGGAATCGGCTTCAAGGTCGGCCGCGGCGAGGCACTCGCCTTGCTGGGGCCCAACGGGGCCGGCAAGACGACCACCCTGCGCATCCTGGCAGGGGCATTGTCAGCCACATCGGGCAAGGCGATCATTGCCGGTTACGATGTCTTCGAGCAACCGCTCGAGGTCAAGCGCCGTACCGGCTTCATGCCCGAGGCCCCTCCCCTGTATGATGAGCTTTCGGTGTCGGCCTTCCTGACCTTCATCGGCCGCCTGAAAGAATTGCCGCGCGGCCGACTGGCCGCCGAACTGGAGCGAGTGCTTTCCGTCTGCGGTCTTACGGAAGTCCGCAAGCGACGGATAGGCAATCTCTCGAAAGGCTACCGGCAGAGAATCGGCCTGGCCCAGGCGTTACTGGCCGATCCGCAGGTTCTCATCCTGGACGAACCGACCATAGGGCTCGACCCCAACCAGATTGCCGAGGTTCGCACGCTGATTACGAAAATCGCCGCCGATCATACCGTCATCCTGTCGACCCACGTTCTCGGCGAAGTCTTGCAGATTTGCGATCGGGCGCTGATCATTCACCATGGCAGAATCATGCTCGACGACAAGCTGGATCAAATCACCGCCGACCACGGCTCGCTTGAAGACGCCTTTCGGCAGGCAACTCGGGAGGAACCAGCGGCATGCGCAAGATGATGGCCATTTTTCAGAAGGAAGTGCGCATCGCTTTTAGCACTCCCGTTGCCTACATCGCCCTGGCCATCTTCAGCGTCGTGGCCGGTTTTTTCTTTTGCAGGCTGCTTGCCGATTTTCAGGGCCGTGTCCTGGTCGCCGCTCAGACGCGACCCCTCGCCTTGAAGTACCTCAACCTCACGGATGACGTCCTGGCGCCGCTGGTGCTCAACGTCTCGGTCTTGCTGATCTTCGTGGTGCCCCTGGTAACCATGGGCTTGATCGCCGCGGAGCGTCGATCGCGGACCCACCAACTTCTGCGGGCCTGCCCGGTTACACCCTTCCAGATTGTGATCGGTAAATACCTCGGGGCCATGACGATTTTGCTGGCCATGCTGGTCTTGACAGCAGCGTTACCGCTGCTTTTGGCGGCTTTCGCCAGAGACAAAGGGCCCGAATGGAGCACCGTTGCTACTGGCCTTACCGGATTGTTTCTGGCGGGCGCCGCCTTCGCCGCCGTCGGCCTGTTCGTATCATCCCGGACGAAGTCCCAACTGGTGGCCGCGATCGTCACTTTCTGCATTCTGCTGATGCTCTGGGTGGCCGGATGGGCGGCCGGAGACAGCAGCGGTCTGACCCGCGAAGTGCTGCAGGGCGCGTGCGCGACCGCGCACATGCGCAACTTCGCCAGGGGAGTCGTGGATCTGCGCGACGTGGTCTATTACCTGTCGCTTACCGCTTTTTTCCTTTTCCTCGCCCAGCGGTCTCTGGCCGCTCGGGCCTGGAAATAAAGGGTGAAGCGAGTGAAGAAGCTTGGGCGCATCGCGGGAATCGCAGGCCTGGTTGCCTTGTTGTCGGTGCCCCTGACTCTCTTCCTCTGGGACTGGCACATCGGCTGGGTTGCCATCGCCAAGCTGATTTTCGGCACGCTGGCGATATTGTTCTGGCTGTTCTCGGATCCAGCCGGTGTTCTTTCGGCCGTCAAGGGACGAGCGCTCTTCTTCGGCTTGTTCGATGTGCTCTTCGCCGTCATGGCACTGGCAGCCGTGGTAATCGTCAACTACCTGGCACATTCTTTTCCCTGGAGGGTCGATCTCAGCACTGAAAAAATCTTCTCTCTTTCCGATCAGACCCGTAAAGTGCTTGCCGGCCTGGATGCCGATCTCGAAGTGCTTGCCTTCTATGGATCACGTGAACCCGAGTACGCTCCACTGGCTGACTGTCTCGACCGTTACCGGCAGGCCGGCGATCGATTCTCCGCCCAGTTCGTCGATCCGATCCGGCGGCAAGACCTGGTCGAGCGATACAAGGTAAGCGGCGCCGGGCCGCGCCTGGTTTTCCTCTACCGTAACAGACAGGCGCGAGCCAGGATCGACGGCAACGAGCGCGGATGTCCCGAACAGGCCATCACCAACGCGATCATGTCTTTAACCTCCAGAGCAGAACAGCGGGAGATCTGTTTTCTCACCGGTCACGGGGAGAGCGGCAACCGCGCCGGGCAGGGCGGCAAGTCGCGCTCTCGATTCGCAGGCGACCTGCAAAGCGAAGGTTATCGCACGACGGAGATCTCACTGCTCGAGATGTGTGCCGTACCGTCCTCCTGCCGGGTGTTGGTCATCGCCGGGCCGGATCGTGATATCCATCCGTCGGAGGCGGAGGCCATCGGCGACTATCTCGACGGCGGCGGCAGGTTGCTGGCTTTTCTGGGTGCCGCCGATTCCCGTTCTCTGGATTCCCTGTTTGCTAAATTTGGCGTGATCCTGGGTAAAGACACCGTCGTCTCGGGTGGCCGCAGCCCGGTGCTGGTGGCCAGCGATCCTAAAAGCTATCACCCGGCTCACCCAGTATTCAGGCGCCTCTTGGCCGGAAACGCGGCCGCCCTGCGACGACTGCAGGCCGTCTTTCCGCTGGCCAGATCCGTGCGCCGCTCTCCCGGCGCGCCGCGCAAGCTGCTAGTGGTTGATCTGATCGCAAGCGGACCGGGGGCCTGGGGCGAGACTGACAAGTTGGCTGTTCGGGAAAAGCACACCTTCGACGCGGATCGGGACCTCGCCGGTCCCGTTCCCCTGGCCGTCAGCGTGGACACGCGGTCCGTTGACGGAAGTACAGACAAAGGCGGCGGCCCGCGCATGATCGTTTTCGGCTCATCTTTGATGCTGGACGATTCGGCCTATCGCCTTTTTCCCCTGAACCGGGATTTAATCATCAACAGCCTGGCCTGGCTGGCCGGTGATGAGAACAAGATAGCAATCCATCCGCGGTTCCGGGAGGCCTCGCTGCTGGCGCTGGATCGATCGCAGTTGCAGCTGATTGCCATTGTCACTACCGATCTCCTGCCGCTTTTGATCCTCGTTCTGGGTTTCGCCGTCTGGCGGGCGCGGAGATGGTCGTAGTGACACGCCGTACCCGCACGCTGATCGGGGCGGCAATCGGCTGCCTGCTCATCGCCGGCCTGGTGCTGATCGCCGTGTTGTCGGCCGGCCGATCTCGCGAGGGAAAGGCGTACCTGCGGGAAAAGACCGAGAAGATCTTGCCCTTCGACGCGCGGCAACTGGTTCGCCTGGAGATCGATATCGAAGGACGCAAGTGTGTGCTTCAGAGATCGGCCGCGGGATGGCGGCTTATGCAACCGGTTGCTGATGATGTGGACGGCGCTTCGCTGGCGGCGCTACTCGGTGCGCTTGCCAAGCTGACGGCCGTGGCCGAGTCAGGAGCGGCTTCCGACTATGGTCTTACCCCCCCGCGGGCCAGGATTTCCATGCTCTCCGCCTCTGGTGAGAAACTTGTCCTTTTGGTGGGCGCCAGGGGAAAGTTTCCGAACCTGCTCTACATGCAAAAAGAGGGCCGGCCGGAGGTCCTGTATGTTGCCGGAGAATTCGAAAAGGTCCTTCTGCAAAACTCCTTCGACCTGCGCCGCAAGCGCCTGCTGCTGTTCGAGCCTCGCTTGCTTACAAATCTGGTTCTAAAGACAGCCGGAAATGTCATTGAGTTTCAGAAACGCGGACAGCGTTGGTTGATGCTGAGACCCGATCGCGGCCCGGCCAATCAAGCCGCAGTCGGGCGAATCGTGACCACGTTGCATGCCTTGCGAGCCGTGGCCTTTCCCGACCGGCAGACACCTCCTGCGGTCTTCGGCCTCGATCCGGCCGAAATCACCGCGGAACTCTACGGCCCCGACAAAAGATCGCTCGGCAAAGTGGCGCTTGGTTCGGTGCACAGCCCCAACGGACACACCAGGTTCTACGCCCGCTGCATCACACCGCCCGGCCCGCTTGCCGAGATTCGCGAATACCAGTTTAGAAATCTCTCACGGGCCCCCGCAACGCTTCTTGACAGGGCGAAAACCGAATAGTTGGCGCAGTAACAAGCTGAAAATAAAATACTTGATCTCCTTAGGAACGAGCCGTATATTCACGAGCCCCCGTCCAGCGGGGCGTTTCATGGAGGTATACAGATGGCCAGAGTCACGGTCGAAGATTGCTTGAGAAACGTTCCCAATCGTTTCTCTTTAGTGCTGCTTGCGACTAAGCGCACGCGGCAGCTTCTCGACGGCGCCAGGGCCCTGGTGTCGGCCAAGAACAAGATGCCGATCATCGCTCTGCGGGAAATCGCCGCCGGCAGGGTGCGCTACGTGGACAAGGTGGACGAGTGACATCGTGACCGGCCGGGTCGCACCGAATCATGGACCAGCAACGAAATCATCGCCAACACGCCCGTCACCATCTGGAGGCTGAGATTGAGATTGGTGACGGCTTCACCGGCGGTGAGCTGACCTTTGACAGTCACGACGTCAGCAAAGGCGGACTTTTCCTGAAATCCGACTTGCTGTTCGAGGTCGGCGAGACCTTTTGGATTTCATTTGCGTTTCCCGGCACGGAGATGGCAGTCCGTACACGCGGCCAGGTCGTGTGGGTGAAACGCAACCCGGACGAGAACGATCCCACCGATCAGGCGGGAATGGGCGTCAAGTTCTTGGACCTTAGTGAAGCCGAACAGGCCGCCCTGGACGCCTACCTTTCGGAAGATTGAGCGCCATCAGGTCGGCGTCCGCTAACTTCACTTTTTAAATTTCTTCTTGAGCCAGCCCCGTCCCTCTTTTTCCTTGCGCATGTTGAACAGGCGTAGCTGACGGGCAATATCGACATCCTTGGGGTTCAACTGGGCGGCGTTATTCAGGGCCTTGTGGTAGGTCGGCATGTCTTTTAGTTCCTTGCAAATCTTGGCCAGGAATTTGTACGCGTGGAAAGACTGAGGATAGCCCTTGGCGATGTCGATCAGCTCCGCCTTGACCTGGGTCAGCTTCTCAATCGGCGAACCTTGCTTCTCCCGCAGAAACTCTATCCAGGCCTTGTAGGCCTTGTAATCGCCGTTGCTGTTGTCGAGATCGGCGGCCCAGCGAACCGCCTCGGCCGCCTTGGTCAGGTCTTTCTTTTTCAGGTAGACCTGTGCCTTCTGAAACTGTACCCGGGCCTCTTCCGGACGGGGCTGGTCCGATTTCGTGTCGGTTGACGCTTTCTTGTCGTACTCGGCCCGGCGATTGGGATCGCTGAGCACCTGGTAGGCCTCGTTGATCCGGGCGAAGATCAGGTCCATGCGATGCGAGAGATCTTCGTCACCCGACCCGGAAACCCGGTCTGGGTGGTAAACCTTGGCCAACGTGAGGAACGACTTCTTTACGACCTCGGAGCCGGCATCCTTTTCCACCTCGATAACCTGCCACAGGTCTCCAGATTTGATCTGCTCGAACTTATCGTTGATTTTCTTCACCAGCTCGGCGGACACTTTCTTAGCGCCTTGCCTGGGCCGGCCGGCACGTGCCGGAGCGGCTTTGTGCGGCGCCGCCCGGGGCGCCTGCGAGCCCTTGATGGGCACGGCAAAATCGACCTCTTCCATTTCGAGCATGCCGCAATAGAGAAGCGCCAGTAACATCATCATCCCCGACGTCGGACCGCTGCGGGTGGCCCTGACGAAAACCTGGGGCAGACGGAATTCGCGCAGCAGTTCGGCGTCGGCCACGTCGTCTGGAGGAAACTCGAACAGCTCCTTGCGCTCGACGAAGAGGCCCGTCACCTTGCAAGACCTGCCAACCAGGATCTGCAGGCCTTCCTTCAGGTTTTCGCCGTGGTAGCTGTTCTTGATGCCGTTGTAGATCAGGGCATAGGTGTTTATGCGAATCGGCTCCATCGGAGGAATAAGCTCTTCGTCCTCGGCGAACCGAAAAGCACCCGCACGAACAACGAAAAGGCGGGCCAGCTTGCGGGCGAGTTGCAGCGACAGGGCGCGCTCGAGCTGCTCCGAGTCGATCTTGCCGTCCTCCACCAGAAGTTCGCCCTGCAGGCGCTTGGTCTTGGCCATCATCATTAACGATTGGTTAAAAGCGGCATCGTCGATATACCCAAGTTCACGCAGGACGGTCCCCAGAAAATCCTGCGACTTTGGGGCGAAGACACCGGCCGGAAACCCCTCATCGAAGTAAATCCAAGACTTCGTGTCCTCTTCCTCGATGTACAGCCTGCCGCTGAGTTTTTCGTCCAGGATGTGAACGATCAGGACCGGAAGCGGGATCTCCTCGATCCTACCCTCGCGCGTGAAGGCCGGCAGGTAGTCGACATCCATGACAAGAAAGTCTACTCCACGGATTACGCTTTAGGCAAACGCAATCTGGAATCAAGGGGGTACGTTGACTAATGGCCTCTTCTTCCCGTCATCTGGCCCCGGCCGAACTGATATTGTCTAGTAAGCGTCGCCGGCAACCGGCCCGTTATGGAGATCTTGCCGCTCAAGGCAAGGGCTGCCGCCTTCTGGGCCGCGGGGAGGTACGAATAGGTGCATAGGTATGCGGCCACTCCGGGAAAGTTACGGATGAAGTATGGAGAGCCGAAAGATACCGCCACGATGGGAACCTTGACCTGGTGATATAGGCGTTGGACCAGCCAAGCCTGGTACGCGTTGACCACCGCCACGACGATTACCCGGCTGTTCTGCCCCAGCGCGATCAGGTCGTTGAGATCTTTCGTGCGGTGCCTGGAAGACGGAACCCGGCGCGTGTGGAACACCGTCACCCCCGGCAGCTGTCGCTTGATCTCCTTCAGAAACACTCGCTGGGGGCCGGCCGCAAGTACCCCATGGCCATCACGCAGCGGCACCAGCGAGCCTGTGTTGCGCACCAGGGTGATGGCCCGCCGGGCTATGGTTTTCGCAAGCCGCGCGTGCATGGGGTTGGGCAGGACGGCAGACAGTCGCGGCTGCTCGCCGGTACGCGTATGCAGGGTTCTGCGCCGGAGCTTCAAGCGCAGAATACGGCGAACCGATTCGTCGAGGCGTGTCTTCGTTATCGCCCCCGTGCGTACAGCCTCGAGCAGACTCTTATAAACTTCGCGTTTCTTCTGGGCCGTCCAGATGACCATGACCACGTCGGCACCGGCCCGGATCGCCGTTACCGCGGCCTGGCCGACCGGCATCATGTTCGCGATGGCTCGCATCTCCAAATCGTCTGTGATCACCAGTCCGTCGAACCCGAGCTCTTCCCGGAGCAACCCACCGACTACCTTGTGCGACAGTGAGGCCGGCAGGTCGCCCTGGTCGATGGCCGGCACCCGTACGTGGGCGGTCATGACGGCATCCAGCCCGGCGTCTATCGCCCGTCTGAAGGGAAGCAGATCGCCGTCAGTCAGTTGCTCCCGATCGAGACTAATCACCGGCAGGGAAAAATGAGAATCCCTGGCGGTGGAGCCGTGACCCGGAAAGTGCTTTGCAACCGTGGCCATACCGGCCTGTTGTTGTCCCTGGATGAAACGCAGTCCGAGTCTCGCCACCAACTCGGGCTTGTCGCTGTAGGCGCGAATGTTGATCACCGGGTTGTGCGGATTGCGATTGATGTCCAGTACCGGCGCCATGTTCATGTCGATGCCCACAAGACCCAGGTCGATGGCGCTCGCCTGCCCGACCAGAAACGCCAGAACCGTGTCACGGGTGGCGCCGAGAGCCATTGCACCCGGCAGGACGATGACATCGGAGCACACGCGCACGACGTTTCCGCCCTCCTGGTCGATGGCGACAAACGGCTGTACTTCGTCGCGCATGACCTTACGAATGTCGCCAATCAGTCTTGCGAGCTGTTCGGTGTTGACGATATTGCGCCCGTACAGGGCCACCGAGCCGATGTGGTAGCCGGTCAGCAGGTCGGCGATGGCGGGCCCCATTTGCTTGCCGCCAAATCCCACCATCATAAGCTGGCCGACCTTCTGCTCAACAGTCATGCCGGCCAGTATCTCGCCGACAGAGTCAGCGGCAGATCCCGCGCTCCCGGCAGCCACTTGGAACAGGAGCGGCAGGATCTTCGTCAGGCTGACGATCATCCCGCGTCCTCTGTTTTTCCAGGTGCCGCGGCGGTTTTCGGGGAGGAAGGCCGGGGAATCTTCTCAAGCCGCTCGAGCAAACCGGAAATGGCTTTCTTGTAGGCTGAGAGCTCGTTCTTCGCAACCGGGCGGGCGGGCGGGAACTTCTGGGTGAACGGGTTTATGAACGTTCCGCTTTTCTTCATGCCGTAGTGCAGGTGCGGCCCGGTTGAGCGGCCGGTCGAACCGACCGTGCCGATGACCTGCTTCTGACTGACCCGAACCCCTTTGTGCAGGCCGTGGGCGATGGCATTCAGGTGGGCGAAGATTGTCCGGTAGCCGTTGACGTGGCGCAGCTTTATCAGGTTTCCGCTGATTCCCCGGCGGCCTGCAAAGATCACCGTCCCGTCGGCGGGAGCCCAGATGGGCGTACCCCGTGGCGCCGCCAAATCGACGCCATAGTGCTTTTTGGAAAACCCCAGGATGGGATGCACCCGCATGCCGAAACCGGATGAGATGCGCGCGAACTTCAAAGGTGACTTGAGAAACGCCTTTCGTAAGGAGTCACCCGACTCGTCATAGTAGCCCACCTTGCCCGAGGCCGTTTGATACCTGAAGGCGAGTTTGACTCCGATCGCACCGTCGTACTCCACCGCCAGGATGTGGCCGTAGCGGACGAATTTGCCGCCCACTTCGATCTTCTCGACCAACATACGCACGATGTCCCCGGGGCGACAATCAATGTAAAAATCGATGTCCCAGGCGAAGATGTCTACGAGATCCACAACCAAAGACAACGACTCTCCCGCCCGCCCTATCGAGGCGTACAGCGAGCCCTGGATGCGTACCGACACGGGCGAGACTTTGACCGTCGACTGTTCTTCTTCCCGGCGACCGACGAGGTGACCCTGCCGGCGCTCGACGCGATAGGCTACCAGCGCTGATTCATGGTAGACAAAGCGCTCCACCCCGCCTACAGGAGAGCGCAATAACTCGAAGCGGTCACCGGGACGACAGCGGCGAAAATCGAAAACGCCCCGCAAAGCACGGATCAGGCCGAACGCCCGAACGCCGTCCAGCCCACTGCGTTCGAGCGCCATGACGAGGGTGTCGCCGTTTTTGATAGAGCCCCAGGTTCGCTCGCACCACTGGTCGAGCGAGCGCAGGCCGGCTATTTCCCGGCCCTCCTGCATGTCGAAACGCAGTCGCGAGCGATGAGGTCCGGGCGTCGACACGATGGCTCCCCTGTCCCGGATTCCGGCGACTCCGCGTATCTCTGCCATGGCGCTTTTGAAACCCATCATCGAGGCCGACGCAGATGTCGACGCCAAAACGCGTTTTTCTGCAGCCGATTCTTCTTCTGAAGCGCCGGGTGCAGGTTGATGGCCGGCCAAGCCGGGGAGACCCTTGATGAAAAGCAGGTAGACGTTCAAAACGCCCAGGCCGATAAACAACAAGATCCAACCGGGTTTGATACCTCGCCTGCCCAGGCGCCGCAACGGACTTTTCGTCATATGATAGACACGCACTGCGCTGAAGTAGCACGGGATTGATCAAAAGTCAAAAAAAGTCATACAGATAGGGCTTCCGGGGAAAATACTGGGTTTGAGGCTTGCCTAGTTCGGGTTACGTTCTTATAATCCACCGCCATGGGTAAGGAGTCTAATTGGAACGGTCCGCTGTCGGACGATCAGACTCGGAAAGCCAAGCTCTCCGAGATCCGCAAAGTCGGCAGCCCCCAAAAGAGCTTTCTGATAGAGATATACGGCCCCGCCCTGGGCAAGAACTACCCGATTGAAATCGACCTGATCAGCATCGGGCGCGAACCGACCAACACTATCCAGATCGACCATGAAAATGTCTCCCGTAATCATGCCCGGCTTGAGCGGGTGCCCCCGTCAATTTTCATAGAGGATCTCGAAAGCACTAACGGCACTTATCTCAACGACGTTCCCATCAAGCGCGAGAAGTTGCGGCACGGAGACTTGATCAAGATCGGCGGAGTGGTTTACAAGTTCATCTCCGGCGGCAATATCGAGGGGCTCTACCACGAAGAAATCTACCGCATGACGATCACCGACGGTCTCACGCAGGCAGCCAACAAGAGGTACCTGATAGAGTTTCTCGACCGGGAGATCGCGCGCACCATTCGCTTCGGGCGGCCTCTGAGCCTGATCATGTTCGACATCGATCACTTCAAGAAGGTCAACGATACCTACGGCCACCTGGCCGGGGATTTCATCCTCAAGGAGTTGTGCGCGTTACTATCCAAGCTGGTCCGCCGCGAGGAGTTGATGGCGCGTTACGGTGGCGAGGAATTCGTCATCGCTTTACCGGAAACTGCGCTGACAACCGCCACCACCCTCGCGGAGAAGGCCCGCCGGATGGTCGAGAGGCATGATTTCATGTTTGCCGAGACGAGGATTCCGCTGACCATATCCTTGGGCTGCGCCGAACTGTCGCCGATGGCCGCCGATCCTACGAATTTCATTCGCGAGGCCGACGAGCGCCTCTACGACGCCAAACACAAGGGGCGCAACTGCGTCGTCGCCTGATCGAGTTTCCGCGTTGTCAGGCAGATGGGCGGGTACTGCTCTTTGCCCTGATTTGCTCGCGTCTTTCCCGAGACCTGGACGGAGTCGGCTTCTTCTCGATGGCGTTGTTCAAGAAGATCCTCAGCCTCTCATTCTGGTTGCCTGCGCCGTCGTAGAACATTCCTACCACGGGGATACCCATTTCGGGGGCCAACTTGCGGAACAGGGCCGTGGTCAGGGTACCGGGCATGCAGCCGAAGGGTGCGCAGTTGACCACCATGGCGGCGCCCTGGTCGGCAAACTTGATCGCGCGTCCGACCGTTATCAGGGCCTCGCCCTCGAACTGGATCGGCATGTAGCGGCTGCCGGTGTCGACGACCTCGTGAATGTCCGGCTCGTGGCGATCGGCCAGAAACGGCCCGGCGGCCGCGTACATCTTGCGCTCGACATGATAGATGTAGACGTTTTTCAGATCCGATATCCACTTCTTCAAGAAATTCCTTGAGCGATCCCGGAAAGAAATGCTCTGCGTTACAGCCGTGTAGAGGATCCATTCGGACATCGGGGCCAGCCAAGCCTCGCCGCCGAAGCGTTCGATGGATCTGACGACGCTCTCGTTGGCAAACTCGTTGCTCCTGACGTAGATCTCGCCAACCACGCCGACAAGCGGCTTTGGTGAACCGCTGGTCTCGACTGCCGCGATGCGCCCGACGGCGGCGGCCACCGCGGCGTAGAGGTCTTCACCACGCTCCATGACGGATTCCAGCATGGCCAACTGCCGGGCAGTGACTAGATCGGTCTGACCGGGTTGAACCTCGTAGGGCCGTACCTTGCAGGTTGCCTTGTAAAGAACGTCGGACGCCAGGAAGGCCTTCCAGATACTGCGGCGCACCGGCTCATCGAGACCCTGGTAGGAATTGTAGCTCGATGGGGACAGGATGGCCACGTCTTCCAGGCCTTCGCGATCGAGGATCTGGCGATGCAGGCTGCAATACTGTCCGAAGCGACAGGGCCCTTCTGCGGTGGGCATGAAAAATGCGTGCCGACCGGAATGTTCCTTCGAGCGGATCGTCTTGAGGAATGTCCCGATAGTGAGCGAGGTCGGCAAGCACTCGGATCCGCGTGTCAGCGAGCGGCCCAGTTCGAACGACTCCTTGTTCTCGGGCGGCAGTGCCTGTGCGCGGAATCCGTGCCCGCGAAAGGCCGCGGCGACCAGCGCCGTGCCCATCGGGTGCATCGGGGGAACCCAGATGGTGCGATTCTTCAGATCGGTCGGTTCGGGGCTGAATGGCCGCGGCGATGACGTCCTTGAGCGCGGCCTGCGCAACACGTCGAAGAATGCCTCTATACGCGTCATGTAACCGGCATCGGCGCCGTGCTCGTCCAGTTCGAGGGCCAGGAAAGGTTTGTCGCCCATGATCTCTTCGGCATAGGTCAGCAGGAAGCTGTCCGGGCCGCAGTTGAAGTTGGTCAGGTAGACGACATCGAGGTTGTCATCCCGCGACACCAGCCTGAGGGCCTTCAGTATCTTCTGACCGTAGTTCCAGTAGGTGTTGCGGTAACGCTCGCCGAGCAAGGCGGGGTCGAGATCCAAAAAGTCCAGGGGCAAGACCATACGGCCTTGTTCGGCCAGCTTCTGCGGCAGACCCAGGTTGATGCCGTTGTCGTAGTTGTTGTAGGAACGCCCCGCCAGGACTATGAGCTTCTCGCCCTTGGCTACGGCTTGCGCGATAACCTTGCGACCCTCTTCGCGGCAATGCTCCTCGAAGGCGCGCTGGCAGACGAGGGCATCATGGAAGGCAGCGTGTATTTCCTTCCGGGTTCGGCCCAGCGGGCCGGTCATATTCCTGGCGAACAGATCGACCAGCCGGGTTTCACCCAGGCGCATGTCAACCACGGGCGAGAGCACTCTTGACGAGTCCTGGCCGTTGAGATCCAGGGCAGTGCGGATGTATGCCGGCGCCGCCTGGGTGTAGGGGCAAAACTTGGCAGCCGTAGACTGCCGGTTCTGGATCTCGGAGACCATGTGCGGCACGAAGATAAAATCCACGCCTTCCTTCATGGCCAGGCTGGCGGCGTGCCCGATGCCTACCTTGGCGGGGTAGCAGAACTCGGCACCCGCGAGCTTGCTCGAAAGGGCGCGGATCTTGTCGTTGGTGACGCCGGAGAGAATAACCTTGTAGCCCAGGCGGTTGAAGAAACGCCGCCACAGGGGCAGGTAGGTGTAAGTCGTTAAAGACTGGGGAATGCCGACGACCGGCGCGCCGTCCGGAACCGGCACCCCGCTCCCACCTTCACGCCACAGCCGTGTTCTCACCCGGAAGGGCTTGTCGCGGGGGTTGACCCTGACCTTGTCTTCGTCCGGATCGCGACCGCACATATAACCCCATGATGGCGATTCCTCGATCCCCTCTATGTCGGCGAATGAGATCGAACAATGGTTCTGGCACAGCTTGCAGGTTTCCTTGCGAATGGTGATGGCGCGCCGATCCAGATCGAGGCCGGCGAAGCTGCTTTCACTTTTTGCCTGCTCGGTCATGACGGCCCGGGTCAGCATGGCAACCCCGTATGAACCCATGACGTGGCAATAGGGAGAAACGACTATCTCGCACCCCATCAGACGCTCGAAGGCCGCCACCAGGCCCTGGTTGCGAGCCGTGGCTCCCTGAAAGAAGATCTTCTTGCGGCTGCGGTGGCGGTTGCCCACCACCTTGTTGAGGTAATTCTTGACTATCGAAACCATGACGCCCGCCATGGCTTCTTCCGGGCTGACACCAGTGCGGACCAACTTGGCCACGTCCTGCTCCATGAACACCGTGCAGCGATCCGAGGTGCGCGGGGGCTTGATGCCGAGAACCGCCGGTCCGATATTCTCGATCGCATAACCCAGCTTCTTGGCCTGCTCTTCCACGAACGAGCCCGTGCCGGCGGCGCAGACATAGTTCATGTTTGAGTCCCGGATGTGCCCGTCGACCACGTGCATGTACTTCGAATCCTGGCCGCCGATCTCGAAGATGGTGTCAATCGTTGGATCGATCCGGGTCGCCCCGCATACGTGGGCCGAGATCTCATTGATGATGGCATCGGCCCCGATCACCTTGCCTACCATCTTGCGGCCGCTGCCGGTCGTTCCTACGCCCAGGATTTCGTATGCCACGTTCTTTTTCTCGGCCAGGGTCAACATGGCCCGGAAGAGAAGCTTGGTGGCCTCGATCGGATTGCCTCCCGTCTTGCGGTAGATGTCTAGGACGATCCGATCCTGTTCGTCGACCAGGGCAAGCTTTGTGGATGTGGAACCAATGTCGATTCCCAGCCAGCCACGCACTTTCCCGCCAGCGGGCCAAGATAAAACGCGGATCTCATTGTCATCCGCATCGACGTAGAACTCCTGGGCATCGAAGGATGGATAGTTCGACTTCTCTAAAGAAAGAGGCCAGTCGTAGTTTCCCTTTTTCTCGAGGTGTGCCTGCTGAATTGGAATCGGCCGCGCCACCGGGTGGGCCGGGGGCACCGCCAAGAGAGCTGCGCCTATGGCCGCCGACAAGTGCGGCGCGGGCGGCACCTGGATAAGTTCGGGATAGGTGGCCCGCATCCAGAGAAGAACCTCTTCGTTCTGGGCCACCCCGCCGATGACGGCGGTGGGAGCTTGTAGCGGTTTGCCGTTCAGCAAGGTAGCGAACAGCGTTCGGGTCATGCCCTGGCAGAGACCCGACCACATCTCGGCCTTCGAGTATCCCTCCTGCTGGCGGTGAATCAGATCGGTCTTGGCGAAGACGGCGCAGCGGGCGGCGATGGAAGGAGGTTGATCGGTGTGCTCGAACTCTTTCAGTTCGGCATAGGAGACGCCCATGCGACCGGCCTGCTCGTCCAGGAATGAACCGGTGCCGGCCGCACATAAAGAGTTAGTCGAATAGCCCTGGAACTTGCCTGACTCGTCGAGTTGAACCAGGGTGACCGAACCGCCGCCGACATCGATAATATTGCGCGCATCCGGAGCACGCCGAGCGACGGCCTCGATCTGGCAGCGGGTGATGTCCAACAGTTCGACTCCCAGGGTGTCGGCGAGCAGCCCGGCCGCTGAGCCGGTGATGCCGATGCTGTCTTCGGCCGATGCCTGCAGTCGCGATAAAGCTTCTTCGAGTGTCCGCGCCGGATCGCCGTGGTGCTGGCAGTAAAAGGTTTCAGTGGGGTTATCCCGATCGTCTAGGCGGACGGCCTTGAGAAACAATGCGCCAATATCAATGCCGATACGGCGACAACTACCCGACATGTCATCCTCCTGCTGGTGTTTGTTGTGTAGTAAAAGCGATCAGCAACTGAACTGACATGTCAGTCTAGTTGCCTAAAGGGAAAAGTCAACCAATTTGTTTTACAGTATAATCAAAGAGTTATTTCAAACGGGGCCCACGCGTTTAAGTGCAATGGCGCCTGCCAGGTTGACGAGCACCCCAGCGATGATCAGCAACTTCGTCCAGCGGTTCATAGGCAGCCTGCCAACCGCAAGCAGCATGATCAGGTAGGGCGTGATGTCGAGGGCGAAGCGGTAGCCGAATTGGACATATCCGGAATTCTGGTAGAAGAGAGGCACCACAAGCGCAGGCACGGCCGTGGCCCACAGGACGGGATACAGCCAGGACTTGGCCCGCGGCCAGAACAGGCGCACGAACAAGGGTGTGGTGATAAAGATGCTCATCCCGTTGGGGTCGTAGCCGATGTACGGAAAACGGTCGAGGAGTTTGGGCAGTCCGCAGATGAGCGTGCTCAGGTTCCACCACAGGTAGTGGTAGGCGAAAAGGCCGTGTTCGTGGATGCGCGTGCCGGCCGGTCCGGCCAGATAGCTGTGCCCGAACTCGAAGACATTATGGAACCTGGCCTGATTCATCCACATCTGGGCGGCCGCGACCACGAGAATGGGTATCGAGAACAAAATTGATTTCCAGGCCACTTCCCGAAAAGAACCACCGTCTTTTTTCCGCGACATGAAAAGCTGCAACGCGAAGTAACCGACCGTGAAGGCCAGGTTAACGCGGGTGTCAAAGGCCAGGGCCAGGAAGACACCCGCCAGAAGCGGGCGCCGGGCCCTGGTGGCGCACAGGATATACAAGAGGGTGAAAGTAAGACCGATCACTTGGGCGGTGAACCAGACTTCTCCGATAACAGAGCAAGAGTAGTTCACCGTGCCGAATCCAAACAAGAAAGTCAGCCACAGGTTGTCACGCACCGACATGCCGCTCAGCTTTTCACGAACCAGCATCTGCAACACCAGAAACATCAGCAAGACATTCAGTGCGGCGAAGGGCAGGGTGAACAGGACGTCGTTGAAGCGCAGGCCGAAGACGGCCACGCCGGGCATCATCAGCAGGGCCGGGACGGGCGGGAAGCTGACGTAGGTCTTGCCCTCGTAAAGGACCCAGTCATTGTCGTTGGGCGGCTTGACGCGATTGTCGATCTGTCCATGCAACAGCGCATCGGCCAGGTAAACAAAGTGCGGGCCGGCCGACTGGCGAAACATACGATCGGCGCTGGTGGCCGCGAAAATGCACAAAGAGACGCCGAAGATGAGCAACTGCAGCCGGTGACGGCTGAAAAAGCCCCCCGTCGCCCGAGTATCGAGAGCGGCTGTCAGTTGCGCTTCCATTGCCGCGAAACTTCCCACGGGATCGGAACAGAGTCAATATACAGGATGGTCAACAACGGGAAGAACCAGTTTCTCGTTTCCCTTGTGAAGATTGGACAGCCTTCGATACTATTGGGGTAATGGATTATTCCACCATCGTCCGGGGCAAGAGATGGGCAAGTTGAAATCCTTTTCAGAAAAACCGCCGCTGACTCTGCGAAACTATGTCCGCTTCCACCAGCGAAGCATGCGTGAACGCGAGAAGTACTGGCGCGTGCAGGCCGGCCGCTTGGACTGGATCGACGAGTTCAAGACCGTGGTCTACGAAGACTTCCGCGAGCCGCGCGTGGAGTGGTTTTCCGAAGGTCGGCTCAACGCATGCCACAACGCCCTGGACCGGCACATCAAGGGCGAAGCCGCCAAGCGCCCGGCCATTGTGTTCCTGGGCGATGACGGCACGTTCACCGCTTTGAGCTACCGCGAATTGCACGCGCGGGTTATACGCCTTTCGGGAGCGCTTGCTTCGCGGGGCATGGAAGCCGGCATGCGGATTGTGCTCTATCTTCCGAACCTCCCCGAAGCGGTCGTCTTCATGCTGGCCGCGGCCCGTCTGGGCATGACCTACGTTCCCGTCCCTGCGCGTTACCCGGAAGATCAGGTGCTGCGCATCGTCGCGCAGTGCGGGGCATCGATGGTAGTGGTCGGCGGTCCTTCCGGCAGACCTGACTACGACGAGCGGGTCGTCGAACTCGCCGGGAAGCTCGACGGTCCCTCCCTGGTCACGCTGGGGCAAGGGGGCCCGCCGGGCGCCGTGCCGTATCTCGATCTCACAAAGAGCCGGGGCGCGGAACAGCGGGCGGTATTTCCGGCCGGCGCCGAGCATCCCTTGTGCATCCTGTATGCCGCTTCGACCACCGGCAACCCCCGGGGATCGGTGATGGCCACCGGCGGCTTCTTGGTCCAGGCGGCCACCGCGCACGGGGTCCTCTTCAAGACGGTATCGAAGTCCAAAGGATCCGAAGCCCCGGCCTCTTTCCACTACTGCGCGGTCGACACTGCCTCTGCTGCCGGTCAAAGTCACGGGGTCTGGGGCCCCTTGCTGGCCGGGGACACGCTGGTGCTGGCCGCGACCGGGAAACTATCGCAGGCCGAGCGCCTGGGCCGCCTGCTCGGGAAGTTTCCCACCCTGAGCGTGCTGACGACACCCGACAGGCTTGCGGAGTGGACCGCGGATGTGGAGAAGCAATCTCTCAAGACAAAAAATCGTTTCGAGATCGTGGCGTCTTGCGGTGGCGTACTGACGCCGAGGTTGTGCGCGGCGGCGGGACTCAGCCTGGCTCGCGGGCCGGAACGGGTAATCAACCTTTGGATCCAGAGCGAGAGCGGTGCGGCTTTAATCGGCACCAGGGCACATGCCGGGCTGAACCGCGGCGGGGCACTGGGAATTCCCATGCCCGGAGTGGAGCCCCTGGTCTGCACGGACGCCGGGGGTGAATGCGCTCCCAACCTGGGCGGGCGCCTGGCCTTTAGGACCTCGTGGCCCGCGATGCTGCGCGGCGTCTGGGGACAGCCGGAACGCTACCGTGAAATGTACTTCGTGAAAATTCCAGAAGCCTTCACCACGCCGGATGCCGTCAGGCGGGACGCCGGGGGCTTCTTCTGGTTCATGAGTCGCAGGGACGACATCGTCAAGATCCGCGGCCTGTCGCTGCGCACTTCCGAGGTGGAGGCGGTCTTGCAGGCGCACCCGAAGTTGAGCGAGGCCGCGGTGGTAGGGGCTACTTCACCCGAGGGCGAACTGCTGGCGGCTTTTGTCGTTTTGGCCGCGTCCGAGGAGAAGGTAGGCCGCGAAACCATCGAAGAAGAGCTTGCCGCGTATGTCGAGAAACGCATCGGCGACTTCGCCGTGCCGCGCCGGGTCTTCTTCGCGAGCGAGCTTCCGCGCACTCCTTCCGGCAAAACTGCCAGGCGGCTGCTCAGAAGAATTGTCTCCGGCCAACTCTCTGGAAACGAGGATCTGGGACACATTGTAAATCCGCAGGCGCTGGACGAGTTCTCTTCAGGGGATGAAGGGTGACGCCATGGGGGCGCGCAACGACGTCATCGAGGCAATCTCGGAAATAGCCAGGTCGCGGGTAACCCTGCTGGCTTTCAGCGGCCAGTTGGCCAGCGCAGGAGATGCCTGGCTACAGGAGATTGCCGACAGGATCGCCGGTGTTGATGACACAAGCGTGACCTCGGCTCTTTCGGAAATCACGGCCGTGGTGCGCGCGCTGGCGCCCCAGGTCGGCCGACCGGAGGTTAACAGGCTCTTGGGCCGCGCCCTGGGCCTAGGCGTGAGAATCGAGCGCGAGACGGCCGGCGCATCTCGTTTACTTCGCAGGCTCCTGGGAACGAGGCTGGCAGACCAGGCCCGCGACGCGGGCGACAACCTGCTGGTGTTGAACCCAGGACAGTCATCCACAAGAGTCAGCTGGATCGCCGGGGCCAATATCCGGAACCGGGACCGGGTGGCTAACCAACCCGGCCTGCCGGACACGGCGGAAAGACGAGCCGAGGGCGTCATGAAGTTGATGCAGCGCTGGGGGCTCGATCGAACCAGCGTTGTCGGTGTCACTACTCGTTCGGGTTTTCTGAAACCCATTCCGCCGGGCTCTTATCGGGTAGTACCCCAAATGCTCACCGACCTGACCGGCACCCGCGGCCGACCCGGCGACGAGTTGAGCATTCCCTTGGCGCTTACGGTGGCCGAGTCCTGTGGGGGCGACTCGGGTGCCCTGGTCGTTGTCAGCGATCCTCTCTCAAGCGACGAGTTGGGAGCGACCGAGCGCCTGTGTGGAATCGCGGGAATCCGACTGGCGGGACGGGCGGCTCACTACCTCAACCACAAGGCCGCCTGGCGCTTGATGTCCTCCTGGCTCCAGTTGGAGCCCGAGACCCTGGACGTCGTAACCGCGCACCTGGGCAGTGCCGGCTCCATTGCCCGACACCGGGGCGGCCGCATCAGAAACCTGATCGACACATTCTCCGGCATTCCTTCACCCAGCCACAGCGGAACGCTCCCGGTCGTTCCCCTGCTCGATGCCTTGAGATCCAACGATCTCAACGTCAAGGAACTGCACGAGGTCGTCTATTCGCGGGGGGGCCTGCTCTCACTGGCGGGCACGGATGACTTTCGCGCTTTAATCGGCTTCAGGCGTCATGGGGCGAACAATCTGCAACGCGAAAAGGTGGGCATCCTGTTGGATTTCTTCGCCCACCGGATAGCGAGCGCCATCGCGGAGCTTGCGGCGCTAGGCGGGCCGGTGGGTGTCATCACCATCTCGGGCGGACTGACCCAGCTCGAGGAGTTGGCAGGACTGGTGGAGGCAGGCCTGACCTTCGCACATCCACTGGTTTGGATGGGCGGCTCGCTGGCCGACGAGGCCATGGCCGCAGGCCTGGTGCGCAGCTTCCATAGGCCGGAGTCGATCAAGGACTACGTGGCCGAAAGAGACGTCCTGGCCGGTAAACGGTTAAAGGAGGACGAACTTCTCGATACAACCATTTTCGAACGCCCCTTGTTATACAAGAAGCCCGGCGAACCGATTACCTCCGCCGTCGAGATAATCGACGCCGCCCGGATCGCGGTGCATGGACGCACGCCGCCGGGAATCGCCCTGGTCGGGGCCGACAATGAGGAGGCCCTTTTGGCAGCCAAGCGGGCTAACGCGGAAGGCAGCTACAAGATTGCCAGGTTCCAACTGGTGGGAGACTCGGTGGCCATCAATGAGATGGCATACGAGTTCGACCTGCTGATCGACGAGGACAACTACTCGATAGTAGACACCGACAACCCGGTGGCCACGGCGATTCGTCAACTCGAAACTGGCCGGGCGGACATCCTGATGAAGGGAAGCGTAAAGACCGAGAAATTGCTGCACGGGGTATTCAGGTATTTAAAAGACAGCGGGCGGCTGCTGCCCGGACAGCTTCTGTCGCACGTGGTGGTGATGGACTTGCCCAGGATGAGCAAGCTATTGATGATCACCGATGCCGCCGTCAACCCCTACCCTGACGAGGCCAAAAAGGTACAAATCATCGAGAACGCCTTGCGGGTGGCCGGCAACCTGGACATCCTCAGACCGCAGGTTGCGGTGATCTCGGCCAGCGAGGCGGTTAACGTCGGCATAGAAAGTTCCATCGAGGCCGAGCGCATCGCCTCTCACTTCGAGGGCCGCGACGACTGTATCGTTGAGGGGCCGTTATCATTCGACGTGGCGGTCGATCCCGCCATCGCCGAAGAAAAAAAATACCAGGGCCGTATCCGGGGCACGGCCGACATCCTGGTCATGCCCGACATCGACGCTGCCAACGTGCTCTACAAGACCTTGACAATCCAGACGGGCGCCACCGCCGCCGGTGTGATCTTGTGCGGCGACCTGCCGCTGGTGTTGACTTCGCGCGGAGACTCGCCGGACAGCAAGTTGGCCTCGATCGCCCTGGCCGTGAAGATCTTCAGCAACATGCACGAGACGGACGCGAATAAAATATCGTAACTACCCGCGCCGCGTGGGAGGCAACATCAAGTCGAGCCGGCCGGCTGCCCTCCAGGCGGAGCCACTGCCGGCACGGGTGCCCACACCCGTATCGGGGGCGTATCCGGCGGCCGTGCGCTTCCCGCGCTGCAAGGCATAGGCAACCGCAACGGCGGCCGCGATTTTCTCGCCTTCGTCGTTTGCCACTGCCGCCTGCACCGAGGCCGCGCTAGCCGCCGGTCGAGAAGCGTGCTCGTCGCGCCGGGGGCGAAACCGCCAGATCTTGACAACGGTGCCCATGGCCAGGGTGAAAAGATAAAGGCACAAAAGGGCGAAGAAAACGCCGCCCATTCCAAAGGCGGTCACATAGCCGGCCTTGCCGGCCGCAATCAAGTCGAGCCAATGCTCCATCGGGTTTCCTCTCGACCAACCCTCGCAAACAACTCTTCGCCGGTCAAGTATCACATCGGGGGGGTGTCCTTTCACTATTTGCATTTATACGAGTGTGAAATATAAGAGAGCGGGAGAGAACAATGGCGCAGATCATCTCCGCATCGCGCCGGACAGACGTGCCGTCCTTTCATTCCGCATGGTTTGCAGAGAGACTGGCTGCGGGTTTCGTCCGCCTGCCCAACCCGTACAACAATGCTCAAATCTCCGAGATCTCGCTGCGTCCCGGGGATATCGATGCGATCGTCTTCTGGACCAAGAACCCGGCGCCGATGTTCGCCCAGCTCGACGCCGTCGAGCGCGCCTGCAGGCGTTTCTACTTCCAGTTCACCCTGAACGCCTATCCGCCCGAGTTAGAACCGAGCCTGCCGCCGCTCGACGAGCGTTGCGCCTCTTTCGAAAAGCTTTCTTTGCGGATCGGTCCAGAACGGGTGATCTGGCGCTACGATCCGATAATCATCTCCAACCGCACCGACCAGGCCTATCACTTGGTCAAGTTCAGCGCCCTGTGCGAGCGCCTGGCTCCCCACACGCGCCGGGTAATGATCAGCCTGGTGGATTACTACAAAAAAACCGTCCGCAACCTGCGCCCGCTTCGGGAAGCCGGCTATGAATTCGAAACGGACGCGGACAGAAGTCCGGAAACACGCGACCTGCTGCGTGAGCTGGCCCGCTGCGCAAGCAAGCATCAAATCGAAATCTTGAGCTGCGCCGAGGAGCAGGACTTTTCGGATATCGGCATCCCGCCCGGCGCCTGTATCGACGGAGAATTGATCGAGCGCCTTTTCGGATTGGGCAAAAGCTGGAAAAAAGATCCCGGCCAGCGCAAGCACTGCCTCTGCAGCCAAAGTCGCGACATCGGCTCGTACGACACCTGCGGCCACGCTTGCCCATACTGCTACGCCGCCGGCAACCCCGCCACGGCCCGGCAAGGATAGGTTCACATTCCCACAGCGGATCATCCGCTACCCGGAGGGAAGCACCTCGAAACCCTCCTTGAGGGCGGCTTCAGACAAGCGCTTGTCCAAACATACGAACTTTTGTCGATAGGGCTGATCCCGGCACCAGACCAGGGCGGAGGCTAGTTGAAGAGCGTCTGCGGCACGCAGCGGATGTACGGCGAGCATTCTGCCGGCCTTGAGGCGTACGGCCTCGCTGGGAGTCACAGTGTCGACATCCTGGGAAATGGCATCCAGCCGATCGATCGCCTGGCCAAGCAACGCTTGTTGAACCTGCTTCTCGCGATGACGCCGATGAATGGCGGATCGACATTCCACAGGTGAAGCCCACCAGATGGCGGGTTCAGGATCGGAATCCAGCAGGGAAGTGATCTCGACGGATCGGGCCTCGGGCAGTAACAACGGCACCAGAGCGGAGCTGTCCCAGAACACTAACGTCCTTCCTCTCTCTCCGCGATCAAGGCATCCAACACGCCTTGCCCGATCTGTTCTCCTTCCGGCGGATTCCTGAGCAGATCTCTGACCCGCCCATTTCCCAGATGGAGCAACCCCTCCTTGGCTAGTCGCTCTCGACGCCCGTTGCGCTCCGAGGCACTCGGTAAGGGCACAATCCTGGCAACCGGCACACCCCTCTCCGTGATAAGTAATTCCTGGCCTGCCTTGACCTGTTTGAGAAAAGCGCTCAGACGAGCCTTGAGTTCTGCCAGTCCTACAGAAGCCATATGACCATAGTAGTCATATTATAATAACCTGTCAAGTCTTAATTGGTTGGTTCAGCGGTACAATGACTCACATGGCCACGAAGAATGACAGGCAGGCCTGGTCGATCAGCTCCTGATCGAGGGCGGGCTTCTTGCGCTTGAAGCGGGCCACGTCGATGAGCAGGTTGATGATGTCGCGCGGATGGCAAGCGCGTAGTTCCATGTCGTACTGCTTGTAGTAGCTTTTCATAATATAGCTCACCACCTCGTCGACATAGCCAATTCCCTTGGCCCCGCAGACGTCACGGAAGATCTTGCGGTAGGCACGCTCCGAGGGATTGGACACCTCGATCTTGTACTTGATACGCCGCAGGAAGGCCTCGTCGACAAGCTCTTTGGGATCGAGATTGGTGGCGAAGATTATCAGCTGATCGAAGGGGATCTCGAATTTCTTGCCCGTGTGCAGCGTCAGGTAGTCGATCCTCTTCTCCAGCGGGACGATCCAGCGGTTGAGCAGGTCTGTCGGGTGCACCCGCTGGCGCCCGAAGTCGTCTATCAACAACATGCCGCCGTTGGCCTTGACCTGGAAGGGGGCCTCGTAGAACTGGGCGTTCTCGTTGTAAATCAGGTCGAGCGTCTCCAGTGTCAACTCGCCGCCGACAACTACCGATGGACGGCGCGAAAGCAGCCAGCGCCGGTCGAACTCCGGGCCGGTCTTCTTCATCAGCGGCGCGGCTACCTGGCGTCCCTTGATTGGCGGAGGCCTGACCGGCGCCCGATCGAGATCTATCGCCCGGTGCGCCAGGGGATCGTAGACCTTGATGATTTGCCCGTCGATCTCTATGGCATGCGGCACGAACACCTCACCGCCAAGAATGTCGGCTACGATCTCGGCGACTGTAGTCTTGCCGTTGCCGGGTGGGCCGTACAGAAACAACGAGCGGCTCGAATTGATCGCCGGGCCGAGCTGATCGTAGAAACCGCTCGGTAAAACCAGCATCTTGAAGGCCTCGGCGATGTCTCCGCGATCAATCGAGGGCACGTCCTGCATCTGCAGCCGCACCAGCGCGGCGTATTGGTCGAGAGGCACCGGGGCCCGGCCAGTATAGGACGTCCGGCGCACGGCCTCGCGTGCCACTTCACGCCCGCGCTCGGTCAGGGTATAGTCGAACGACGCCCGGCCGAAACCCTTGCCGCCCTTCATGTCGATCAACTTCTCCTGAGCCGAAAAGTGGATCACCTCCTCGACCACCCCGGAGTAGGGCAGGCCCATTTCGTCCGCCAGCCCGACACCGGAAAGGACGCCCCCGTAGTAGAGAAAGCGCAGCGCCAAGTCGTTCAGCAGCCCGATGCTCAGCCCGGTCTCGTCGACCGTGCGCGGCTGCGGCGGTGCCAGGTCGAGTATTTCAGGTCGTTCCAGTCCAAAAGGATTACTCATCCGGACACCTCCAAGTCAAACACCTGCCTATCCCTTCACCCCGCCCGCCGTCAAGCCTCCCACCAGGTGGCGCTGCAGCAAGAAGAACAGGGCCACCACCGGAATCGAGACGATGATCGCCCCGGCGGCGAAGTGCCCCCATTCGACCGTCGTCCTGGAGACGAAACCGTTGAGCATCACCGGCAGTGTGACCGATGTCTCCTCGTTCATGAAAGTCGCGGCCAGGATGAACTCGTTCCAGGCTGTCATGAACGAAAACAGGCCGGTCACGGCGATGGCCGGCTTGGCCAGCGGCAGCACTATGCTCCAGAAGATGCGCACCCGGCTTGCTCCGTCGATGATGGCCGACTCCTCGAGTTCTTTCGGGATGGTGTCGAAATATCCCTTCAACATCCAGACACAGAATGGAATGGCCGTGGTCGAGTAGACCAGCACCAGGCCTAGCAGCTGATCCAAAAGGCCCAGCCTGTCGATCAAGATGTAAATCGGGATCATCATCATGGTACCGGGGAACATCTGGATGACCAAGAAGCTCAGAAGACCCGCGCGCCGACCGGGAAAACGGAAGCGCGAGAACGCATAGGCCGCAGTGCAGGCCAGAAATATTCCCAGTAGCGTCGTCACCAGCGAGACGATCAGACTGTTTCTCAACTGGTGGCCGAAGACCCAGACATTGCGGCGCTCCATCAGGCCGGTGGGCTTGGCGCTGATGTTCATCTCGGACGCTCGCTCGCGCGTCGGATCTGCAAGCCATTCGGCAATCCCGGATCTACCAAGCGCTGCCGCCGAGCGAAGGTCGCCGCCCAATCCCTCGCGCCCCTCTTCCCCCAACAGGTGACAAGCGAAGCAGCGCTTGTTTTTCATGAAAGAAGCCATCGCTGCCGGAACTTCCCATTCGTCCTCGTCGTCCGCCTCGTCGCTGTCCGCGTCCGCGCTCGGCTGCGGCACGGAAGACAGAAATTCTGCAAGCCTGGAGACGTCCTCCGCGGACAGTTCGGGCCCCAGCCCTTCGGCCTTGGAGCGCGAAACCACATCCGTGAAGTTGTCGAGCGTCAAGAGATCGGCATCCGGAAGTGGATCCAAGCGCATGTCGAACGTCTGCCGCTGCTGGAGTGCGATCTGGAACACCTTCACGACCGGAAACAATACTATCAAAGTGAAGACGATCAGAAAGGCGTGGGTCATTGCGCGACCGAAGCGGGTAGAGTGTTGCATGTCAGTCGAAGGCTCCCTCGGTTGCGCGCGTGATGCGATTGGTCATCAGCGTGTACAGAAACAGAATGGCGAAGATTAAAGTCGAGTAGGCCGCAGCGTAGCCGTAGCGATCTCCGCGCTCGAAAGCCCAGCGAAAAGCCTCGATCACCAAAATGTCGGTGCCTCCGTTGGGCGCCCCGCGACTGACCAAGTAAATGATGTTGAACATGTTGAAGGTCCAGATTGTTCCCAGGATAATGGCCGGAAACAGGGCCGGCTTGAGCAACGGCAAGGTGATGTGGCGGAACTTGTGGAATCGACTCGCCCCGTCGACATCGGCCGCCTCGTAGAGATCCTTGGGGATCGACTGCAGCGCGCCCAGGCAAACCACCATCATGAAGGGAAAACCCAGCCAGCAGTTGGCCACCAGGTTGGCCGCGAAAGCCGAGCCGGTGGAGTTCCACCACGAGTAGCCCACGATTCCAAAAAGGTGGTTTATAACCCCGTCGTCGGCATCGAACATGCCGCGCCAGATGATGGCGGTGATGTAGTTGGGAATGGCCCAGGGAATAATAAGCAGCACCCGATAGACAGCCTTCATCTTCAGCAGCGGATTTTTCAAAAGCAGCGCAAGCGAGAGTCCCAGCGCCACGTGGATGAAGACGTTGGCGGCCGTCCAGATGACGGTAATAAAAAGTTTGTAGTAGAAACTGAACGGATCGCTTATTGGATACTCGCGGGACGAGAGAATGTCGGTGAAGTTCTTGGCGCCGACGTAGAAGTACTCGCCCTGGTAATAGCGGAAGAAACCAAGCCCCAGACCGACCAAGAAAGGCACGAAAACCAACACCGCTATGGCCAGCATGGCCGGTCCGATGTATGCATAGGCGCTCTTCTCGTGCCAGGCATCATGCAGCAGTCGTTTGAAACGCCTGAAGAAGACGGCTACAAAGATAAGCAGCACCAGCAACCCGCCGCCGCAACCCCAGGCCAGGGCGCGCACGAACTGATCGCTGCCGGTGCCTGCCGCCTTTAGCGCCCGGCCCTTGCGGAACCCGGCTATCTGCGAGCCGGCCCTCAACTGGGCCTCGGTCAAGGCCTGCTCGGGCGTGGCTCGACCGGTCACGGCGTTCACCAGGGCGTGGTTCATCGGCACCCAGACCATGCGCATCTCGGGCGTGTTGCGCATGGGCACCGCGTACTTGAGCTGCCCGCGAAAAACGCCCATGACAGGATCGGCTCGCACGGCTGGATCGTCGTAGAGCTGGATGTTGGCCACCGGTTGAAACCCCTCGAGAATTCGCACCCTGGCGGCGGCGTCCCGGGTTAACTGTTCAATCACAGTGAAGGCCTGGGCGGGATGCTTGGTGTGCGCCGAGAGCAGGAAGGCCTCCGCGCCGACGAATGGCATGGCATGCCGGCCGCTTTGGCTTATCTCGGGCAGCACGGCCACGCCGTAGTCTACCCGTCGAGTGTCGATCTCGCCCCGAAACCAGGGCCCGTTGATGACCATGGCCGCGCGACCGCTGTTGAACAGTGAAGTCACTTTGATCGAAGTCGCGTCCTGGGGGGCCAACTTCAGCTCGGCCACCAGGTGATGCATGAAGGCCAGCGAGGCGGCGTTCTCGGGCGAATCGAGCGCCAGGTTCTGCTTGTTGTCGAACAGGCCGCCGCCGAAACCGAACAGCCAAGCGGCATGAAAGTAGAGATCCGAATGTTCCCACACCAGTCCGTAGATCGGCTGGCCGTCAGGGTTCTTGCGGCCGGCAAAAGAACGCGCCAGGGCAATCATCCGGTCGGTGTCGGCCGGCGGACTGGCTATCATCTTCTTGTTGTAGAACAGGGCCGCGCTCTTGAAGGCAGTCGGCAGGCCGTAGAGCTTGCGGCGATATACCAGCGGATCGATCGTCTTTTTGAAAAAGCGATCTTTCATGCCGGGCTTGAGGTAGCCGTCGAGCGGAGCGATATGCCCCGAGTCGGCCCAGCCGCCGATGCGATCGTGGGCCGCGATGAATATATCCGGGCCGTGTCCGTGGGGTATGGCCGCGGTCAGCTTGTCGAGGTAGGCGTCATAAGGGACGAAGACGGTCTTGATCTGAATGTTCTTATGCGTTGTGTTGAACTCGGAGATCGTCTTTTCAAGCGCGTCGCGCTCCTGGGCACGGTAGGAGTGCCAGAGAGTGATTGTCTCTCCGGCAAGCGCGCCGGGCGCTAAAAGCAACCCAAACAGCAAACATGAGATCGTGCGCCTCAAAAAACCTGTCCCTGTCTTAGAAAATTGTCTCGCCCGTGCTGCCGTCGAACAAGTGAGCCCGCTCGATGTCCGGGACGAGTTCCACCTCGTCACCGACCTTGGCTTCACTGCGAGCCTCGTCCCTGACGATAAGCGCCGCCTCGCCGACGCGTATGCTCAAAAAGGTCTCCGTGCCCATCGGCTCAATGACTTCCACCACTCCTCTCGGGCCGTGGCTGTCTGCCTGTTCCGCGCTTCGAAGTCCTATATTGGTCGGCCGGATCCCGAGTTCGACATCGCCCTTCTTGCCCTCGACCGCGTGTCGTAGGCTCACGGGCAAGGCTATATTAAAGCCGTCCCCCTTGATGTGCGCGTCTTGGTCGAGAGTGCAGGGCAAAAAGTTCATCGGTGGGCTGCCGATGAATCCGGCCACGAATCGGTTGCGGGGATGTTCGAACACATCGAGCGGCGCGCCCATTTGCTGGGCCAGGCCACCCTGCATGACTACTATACGATCGGCCAGCGTCATGGCTTCGACCTGGTCGTGTGTGACATAGATGATGGTGGTGCCAATGCGCCGGTGAAGTTTGGCTATCTCGGCACGCATCTGCACCCGCAGCTTGGCATCCAGGTTGGAAAGCGGCTCGTCGAACAAGAAAACTTTGGGTTTGCGCACGATCGCCCGCCCCATGGCCACTCGCTGGCGCTGGCCGCCGGAAAGTTCCTTGGGTTTACGACTCAGCAGATCGCCGAGTCCCAGAATCTCGGCCGCTTCACCGACGCGCTTTTTAACCTCGGCTTTTTTCATACCGCGCATCTTGAGGCCGAAGCTCATGTTCTGCATGACGTTCATGTGGGGATAGAGGGCGTAGGACTGGAAAACCATGGCGATGTCGCGATCCTTGGGATGCACGTCGTTCATGCGCTTGCCGTCGATCAGCAGATCGCCTTCCGATATTTCCTCGAGCCCGGCCACCATGCGCAGCGTAGTGGTTTTGCCGCAACCGGAAGGTCCGACCAGCACCAAAAACTCGCCTTCTTCTATCTCGATACTTACGTCGCGTACCGCCACCACTTCGCCGAAACGCTTGGTAACGTTTTTCAAGACTACTCCGGCCATGATCTCACACTACTCCTTGTCGGACGGGCCGACCGCGACAAGCGGAATTCTGGCCGGCTCGCCGGTGTCTGGGTTGTAGCTGGAAAGAAGATCCGTCTGTGTTCCCTCGGGCGCGAGCAGGTCGATAACGTTTGGATGCCCGCCGCACGGATCGCAACCGGAAAAGTGGCAGGCTATTCCGCCGGCATCGTCCAGGCGGCACTCGCCAGCCGATTTCTCAACCGTCATCACCAGTCCCTCGGGAGCCAGGCGCCCCCGGGCGCGGTCGATCAGATCGAACGAGGGGGAAAAGCGGGTCGCGGAGACCAGCACGGATACCGCCGCGGGCCAAGCCTGCCCCAGGAAAGCGACCGGCACCCTGGCCACGAGCCTGTGACCGCTTATGCGCACCCTGCGCGGCACGAAAACATCCCCGGCGCCGGGGAAGGTCTTGTCGAGAGCCTCGCGCAGCAGCCCGGGCACGGGCGAGAGAACCAGTGCTCGATTCCATGCCTGTCCCGGGGCGAACATCACTCCGCGGCCGGGCAGGCTGTCGAGGTGGCCCTTTTCCGCGCAGGTTCGCAGGTAGACGTCGACGGTTTGCATGAAGAGATCGCGCCGGTCGTCGCGCGACACGAAAACCGGCGCCCGCTTGACCCTGGCCGCGAAGGCGATTGACACCACCCAGTAGTCTTTTTCGAGGGTCAAGGAGAATCGGCGCAGATCGAAGCTGCCCGCGCCGAAGGCGGGATTGTCTGGGTAACGATAAGAGCCGGGCCCGTTGTCATCGCCGGCCGGATCATCGAGAACGATGCGAGCCCCGTGCGCGCAGCCGACAGGCAGCGAGACCGCCCACAGCACGCCGAGCCACAAGATGGCAATAATACTAGAACGCAGCAATTTCACGGCGCAAAAGGTACCACCGGGCCGAGTATGATGCAACTGCCGCTTGTTTGTGATATAGATTCTGTTTATCTTTCGATAGCTTTCGATGTGCCGGTGGGAGTGTAGCTCAAGGACGCACGCAAGATGGTGTACGAAAAGAGCGCGGATCGGCGCAAGGCGGAGAAGAGGTCACCGCTTGAACTGGTCGCAAGGATCAAGGCCCCGTTGCTGGTGGCGCACAGCCCTTCAGCAAGGAACCTGGCAGTAGCAGCGAGATTCATTGAGAAGGCTGTGTTTGACTTTTCGGTGGTAGTTGTTTATCCTTGGTAATAGTTGTTCATATTTATCTTTTTATGTTATTTACTGGAAATCGAAATGACAAACTGGTTGACCATCGAAGGGGCGGCCAAGCACCTGAAAATGGGGCGTTCCACGCTTTACAAGCTGGCGCAGGCAAAAAAAATGCCGGCACACAAGGTCGGTAATGCCTGGCGCTTCGATACCGCTGAGCTTGACGAGTGGTTGAAATCGGGGGCGGCCGCTCTGGGGGCTGAGCCGCCCAGGTTGAAAAACATCAAGGCGATTTTACAAGAACGTCGCGAACAACTGTTGAACGACTACGGGGTCAGCAATATTGGAGTTTTTGGCTCCTGCGTCCGCGAAGAGGCGACCGCGAAAAGCGATGTCGACATCTTAGTCGAGTTCAACCAGCCGGTGGGATTTTTCAAATTCATGGAACTGGAAGAACAACTGAGTAAATGGCTCGGTGTCGGGGTAGATTTGGTATCCAGGGCGGCGCTCAAGCCGCGTATCGGCAGGCGTATTTTGGCCGAGGTGTCAATGCTGTGAGGCGAGATTACGGTGACAGTCTGCAGGATATTCTCGAGGCCGTAGACGAGACCGTCGAGTTTACCGAGGCAATGTCCTTTGCGGCCTTTAAGAACGACCGTAAAACAATCAATGCCGTGGTGCGCAGCCTGGAAGTGATCGGTGAAGCCGCCAAACGCATCCCCGAAGAAATACGGTCGAAAGCCCCTGATGTGCCGTGGCAATACATGGCGGGAATGCGCGACAAGCTCATCCACGAATATTTCGGCGTCGACTTGAGCATTATCTGGACAGTCATCAAAAACGAACTGCCGCCCCTACGCCCCGAAATCGAGCGCCTCTTGGAAACCATATAGCCTGCAAGATCGCGTGGATGCCACATCCGTCCCGGGGGTGGTGATTCAGTTGCTTGTGAAAAAGATCCTCAGACGATATGGATCGTATTGCATTTTGTGAGCAAAATAGTTCATCCGTCAAATACCTGTCAGTAGTCTGACCAGGGAGGAAAACCATGCGCTCGTTGCGACCGTGGATCTTGGGATCGTTGCTGTTTTTCGTCTGTGTTGCTTTTACCGGCTGCCCGCCGGGGCGAGAGGGACCGCAGGAAATGGGGGGCGGACAGGTCGCAGAAGCATCTCCCCCTCCTGACGCCAAGATTAGCGCTCCTTTGCCACTAGTCGAGTGGTCGGGCAAGTTCGACGACGGCTGGAAAGAGTTCGACAAGCTTACCGGCGAGCAGAAGTACGAAGCCGCCTCGAAGCTGGTCGTGAAAATGATCGCCAAGGCCGCCGAGCAAAAAGACAGCCAGGAGTGGACCCGGGCGTTGATCCGCTACGTCCAGTTGCGCACGGCGCTGCACGGTTACGAGAAGGCGGTGCGTTTCCTGAAGGAACAACCCTGGCCGGAGGATCTGCTGGGCCACAGCGTCCTCGAACTTTTCTTCGCAGAATCGCTTTCGACCTATGGCCATAACTACTCCTGGGAGATCCGTAAGCGCGAGAAGGTCGAGGCCAAGGGCACGGTCGATCTGAAGGCCTGGACCATGGAGCAGATCTTCACAGCCGCAGGACAAGCCTACCTCGAGGTCTTCAAGCACCGCGATCAGCTCGGCAATCTGCCCGGCAAGAGCCTGGGCGAATACATCCGCAACAACGACTACCCGCGCAAGATCCGAGGCAGCTTGCGCGACGCGGTCTGCTACCTGTGGGTTCAGCTCCTGGCCGACACGACCGGCTGGCGCCCCGAACAGTCCAACGAGATCGCCATGTTGCCGCTGAAAAAGTTACTGGGTCCCGCGCGGCCGCTTCCGGCCTCCGTGTCGCTCGGCGATCCGGCCCTGCATCCTCTTTTGAAGATCGCGGCCATAATGGGCGACCTGGAGAGTTTTCACGCGAAGCGCGGCGAGCCTGAAGCCGCCTTCGAGGCTCGCCTGGAACTACTGCGCAGGCTGCAGGCAAGCTTCACCCAGGCCGATGATCGGGCAGCCATCAAGCACAAGCTGAAAGAGAGGCTGAAGCCCGTTCGCAAGCTGGCCTGGTGGTCCGTGGGCATGGCCGCCCTGGCCGAATTTACGAGAACCGAGACGGATCCAGACAGCCTGATCCGCGCCAGGAAGATTGCCATTGAGGGACATCGGGTCTTTCCCGACTCGATCGGCGGGCGACGCTGCCTGAGTATAGCCAAGTCGATCGAGGCACCCGCCTACCAACTTTCCGGCATGGCCGCCGACGCCCCGAACAAGCGCTCGATCCTGGTCACCCATAAGAATCTCGAGAAAGTATTCTTTCGCGCATACAAGGTCGACCTGCAGAAACACATCGAGTCGACCAAAGACTACAATTTCTTCCTCGACGGGCGGCAACTCGACAAACTTCTCAAGAAAAAGCCCGCCCGGGCCTGGTCAAAAGATCTGCCCGCCACTCCCGACTATCGCCTGCACAAGACTTTCGTTATCCCGCCGATCGAGCGAGTCGGCTTCTACGTGATTGCCGCCTCGGCGCGCGAGGACTTTTCGCGACACGACAATCAGATCCTGGCCGTCAACATGGTCATCGGCGACCTGGTCATGGTCACGCGCCAGGAGCAAAACAAGGTCGAGGTTAACGTTCTCTCCGGCGAAAACGGACGTCCCGTCCCGGGCGTCAAGGTTTACCTCTACAAGCACGACTGGAACACCAAGCACCACCCGGTGTCTGTCAAGACGACCGGGCGGGCGGGGACCGTTGATTTTCGCCGCTCGGATTCGCAATCGTACTTTCTTCTGGCCCGCAAGGGCAAACAGCTGGCGATCGACCCCAGCTATCTTTATCTCTACGGCTACAATAAGCCCCGCCCGGTTAGGTCATGTCTGATCTACACCGATCGCAGCATCTACCGGCCACACCAGAAGATTAGCTTCAAGGTGATCGCTTACGGCGGCAGTGCTTCCAGGACCGACCTCAAGACCACGCCCTCCGCCCGGGTGACGCTCTCTCTTATGGACGCCAACTACCAAAAGGTGGCGTCGAAAACCTTGACCACCAACTCCTACGGCAGCGCAGCCGGCGAGTTCGACATTCCGGGCGGCAGACTTCTGGGCCGCTGGCAGATCCAGGCCAGCCCGGAGGGCAACGCCACGGTGCGCGTCGAGGAATACAAGCGGCCCACCTTCGAGGTCAAGTTCAAGGATCCCAAGAATCCTCTCAGGCTCAACCGGCCGGCGTCGCTCAGCGGAGATGCCCGTTATTACTTCGGGCTGCCGGTAACCAACGCCCGCGTCCGCTGGCGGGTAACGCGTACACCCGTCTACCCCTGGTGGTGGTCATACTGGTACTGGGGTGGAGGGGGAGGCAGCCGCACCCAGACGGTGGACACCGGCAGCGGAAGTCTCGGCGCGGACGGTGAATTCAAAATCGCGTTCACGCCCAAGGCGGATGAACGTCTCGGCAAGCAGAACAAGGACGTCACTTACCGCTACTCAGTATCCGCCGACGTGACCGACGAGGGCGGCGAGACTCGCTCGGCGAAGCGCGCCTTCCGGTTGGGATTCGTGGCCGTCGAGGCCGCGCTTTCGAGCAACGAGAATTTCTTCATGGCCGGCAGGGCCGCAGCCTGGACGATAGCCCGAACCAATCTCGACGGCAACCCGGCCCCCGGACATGGATCTTGGAGGCTTACGCCACTGGTACAACCCGCCCGGGCGTTCCTGCCGGCCGACCAGCCCCTGCCTCTTCCGCCGGGAGTTTCCAAGGACAAGGCGTTCATGACCGGCGGCGACAGGCAGCGCGCGCGCTGGAATCCCGGCTACCGGCCAGAGGCCGTCCTGCGCACCTGGAAGGAGGGCGCGGAAATTTCCCACGGCAAGCTGACACACGACGACAAGGGCAAGGCCGAGTTGAAACTGTCCGCGCTCAGGTCCGGTGCTTACCGTTTGCACTACCAGACGCGCGATGCATTCGGCGCGGACTATTCGAACTCGCGCGATTTCGTGGTGGCTGACAAGAAGACCTCTCTGGCCCTGCCGGCCCTGCTGGAGGTAGAGCGCAACTCGGTCAAGGTCGGTCAGACCGCCCGTATAGTTGCTCTCTCGGGTCTGTCCGACCAACTGCTGATTCTCGATCTCTACCGCGACGGAAAACGTTTCGAGCGCCGGCAACTCGAAGCCGGCAAGGACTCCACTTTAATCGAGATACCGATAACCGAAAAGGATCGCGGAGGCTTCGGCTTGACTCTCTGGGTTCTGCAAGACCACCAGTTGATGCGCTTCCAGCGCAGCGTATTCGTCCCCTGGGATAACAAGGAACTCAAGATCGAGTTCGGCACTTTTCGCGACAAGCTCACCCCGGGTACTCGTGAGAAGTGGAGCGTCAAGGTGACAGGCCCGGCCGGCAAGGACACCGCGGTGGCCGCCGCCGAGGTGTTGGCCTACATGTATGATCGCAGCCTGGATTCTTTCGCGCCCCACAATCCTCCGGTGCCGCTTTCGCTGTTTCCCTCGCGCACCGGATGCGCTTCGGTGCGCACCAGCCTCGGCCAGGCGCGCAGTTCATGGGTGCGCTGCGACGGATTCGCGCCGCCGCCGGGCTACCCTTCTCTTCAGGTCGACCGTCTCTATTTCTACTCGGGCTACGGCATCGGCGGACCGGGAAGGCGCCGGGGGCACCGCGGCAAGCTGCGGCGGTCACTCGCGACCAAGGCCCCAATGGCGGCCCCCTGCAAATCCGAGAAGCAGAAATCGGCCGAGGTGACTGCCTCACTGGACGAGGCCCCGGCCGAAGAGGCCGGGGAGATCTCGGACAGTGAGGACCGATCGAGAGACAAGGCCGGCAAAAATGCTATCGGTGGTGAAAGCAAGCCAGCCGCGCCGGTCGCGTTGCGCAGCAATTTCTCGGAGACGGCCTTCTTCCAGCCGCAACTGCTCACCGGCACCGACGGCTCGGTGACTTTCGAATACGAGGTGCCCGACTCGGTCACCTCGTGGAACGTCTGGGTGCACGCAATTACCCGCGACCTTTCCTCGGGGTCTCTCAAGAAAGAGGCCCGCAGTGTCAAGGATCTGATGGTGCGCCCCTACCTGCCGCGCTTCCTGCGAGAGGGCGATCAGGCGCAGCTCAAGGTGGTTGTCAACAATGCATCCGATAAGCCCATGCAAGGCACGCTGACATTCGACATCGTCGACGCGGACAGCAAGAAGAGCCTGCTTGCAGACTTCGGACTCGCCCCGAACGATGTCAAGAAGAGCTTCTCGGTCAAGGCCGGCTCCGGCACAAATTTGACCTTCGCCGTCAAGACCCCTCCCAGGGTCGGAATGGTGGCCTTCAAGGTGGCGGCCAGGTCGGGAGCGTTCTCTGACGGAGAGCTGAGGCCGCTTCCCATCCTTCCCTCGCGACTTCACCTGTCCCAATCGCGTTTCGTGAGTCTCAAGGGCGATGCTCGCCGGGTGATGAAGTTTCCGGATCTCGCCAGGAACGACGACCCGACACTGATCAACGAGCAGATGGTGGTCACTTTAGATGCGCAGCTCTTTTACTCGGTCCTCTCGGCCTTGCCTTATCTTGTCAACTATCCCTACGAGTGCACCGAGCAGACCCTGAACCGTTTCATCTCGACCGGGATCCTTGCCTCGATGTACAAAGACTTTCCCGCCATCGAGCGCATGGCCAAGAAATTCGCCGCGCGCAAAACGCGCTTAGAGCGCTGGGACGCGGACGATCCCAACCGCAAGATGGCCTTGGAGGAAACTCCCTGGTTGCAGCAGGCCCAGGGCGGGCGCAAGAGCGAGTATCCGCTAATCAACGTGCTCGATCCGAGGATAACCCGCGCTCAGCGCGACGCCTCGCTGGCCAAGTTGAAAAAAGCCCAGACCTCTATCGGCGCCTTCCCCTGGTTTCCGGGCGGACCGCCTTCGCCCTACATGACTCTTTACATACTCTACGGATTCTCCAAGGCGCTCGAGTTCGGCGTGGATGTTCCCAAAGATATGGTCCAGCGCGCCTGGTCTTACATGAAGCAACACTATGTGGATCATATTGTCGAAGAGTGCATGACCCACTACAGCTGTTGGGAGTTCATTACTTTCCTGAACTACGTGCTATCGAACTACCCGGACGTGAGCTGGACCAACTCGGTCTTTTCGGACACAGACCGCCGGCGCATGCTCGATTTCTCATTCGAGCACTGGCGTAAGCATTCTCCCTATCTCAAGGGTTACCTGGCTTTAACGCTGCACCGCATGGATCGCGATAAAAAGGCCCGCCTCGTGTGGGAGAGCGTCATGGACTCGGCCAGGACGGAAAAGGACATGGGCACCTTCTGGGCCCCGGAGGATCGCGGCTGGCTGTGGTACAACGACACAATCGAAACGCACGCCTTCGCCGTGCGCACCCTGCTCGAGTTGATGCCCAACAACGAAAAACTCGACGGGCTGGTGCTATGGTTGTTTCTGAACAAGAAGCTCAACCACTGGAAGTCCACCCGGGCCACGGCCGAGGTAATCTACTCGCTGGCCAAATACCTGAAGCAGACCAACCAACTCGGTGTGCGCGAGGCTGCGACCGTCACCATCGGAGATTTGAAAAAGTCTTTCGTCTTCGAGCCCGACGAGTACACAGGCAAGAAGAACCAGATCGTCATTCCCGGCCCCGAGGTGGATCCTGTAACGACTTCCACCGTCGTGGTCGAGAAACACACCCCGGGCTACATGTTCGCCTCGGCCACCTGGCACTTCTCGACCGAGAAGCTGCCGGCCGAAGCGAGCGGCGATTTCCTGAAAGTCACGCGTAAATACTTCAAGCGTGTAAAATCCGGACGCGAGACGGTCCTTCAGCCGTTGGCCGAGGGCGCCCGGCTGGAGCCGGGCGACGAGATCGAGGTGCATCTTATGCTGACCTCCAAGCACCCGGTTCAGTACGTTCACTTGCGCGATCCGCGCCCGGCCGGCTGCGAGCCGGTCAGCATCACCAGTCGACACCGCTGGGCGCTGGGCATCTACTGGTACGAAGAGGTGCGCGACAGCGGCA
Organism: uncultured Myxococcales bacterium; assembly: GCA_964640665.1. Lineage (GTDB taxonomy): Bacteria > Myxococcota > B64-G9 > B64-G9 > B64-G9 > DATKYQ01. Next base: position 99,914 of record CAZXHT010000002.1, on the reverse strand, counting down.
TGAACTTCTTCTTCGAAAACCTGCCCCAGGGCGAGTACCCTTTCAGCTACCGCATGCGGGCGGCCATCGCCGGCAGCTTCAGAATAGGCCCGGCCACAGTCCAGCCCATGTACGCCCCCGAGTTCAGCGCCTACTCGTCCGGGACCAGCATGACGATCAAGCCCGCGAAATAGTAGCCGGTCGAAGCAAAAAACATTCGTCTACTTGCCTCGGGCTCAGATGTGATTATACTGGACAATCGATTGAAAAACGGGTCTGGCCGCGGTCTGCGTCGGATCCAACAACACGAGGAGAATCCCATGTCGCATTTCGATTTATCCAAGGAAAACCTGGACGAAACAATCAAGAACAACGCTATCGTGCTGATCGACTTCTGGGCCGAATGGTGCGGCCCTTGCAAGATGTTCGGACCGGTTTTCGAGAAAGCTTCCGAGAAGCATAACGACATTGCCTTCGCCAGTTGCGACACCGAGGCCCAGCAAGAGGTGGCGATGATGTTCGGCATCCGATCGATTCCAACCCTGGCCGTGTTCAAGGAGCAGATCATGATTTTTCAGCAGGCAGGCTCCCTGCCGGAATCCGCGCTGGAGGAGATCATCCAGAAAACCCGCGAACTTGACATGGAAGAGGTACACCGGAAGATAGCCGAGGAAGAGGTCAAGAAATCTCCGCTGAACTGATCCGCCTGCAATGATCCCTTACATACACATTCCGACGGCCGATCTCGGGTTCCTGGTCATCGATCCCTTCGGCGTCTGCGTAGCCTGCGCCATCCTGGTGGGGTTCTTCTCGACCAAGCGGCGAGCCGCAAGAGTGGGTCTCGACCCCGAGGAGGCCCACACAATGGCCATCTGGATCATCTTGGGCGCTTTCACCATGGCTCATGTGGTTTCGATGGTCTTCTACTTTCCCGAACGGCTGGCAGAAAGGCCCTGGGAGATCTTCTTCATCTGGGCGCCGATCTCGTCCATGGGTGGCTTCTTGGGTGCGCTGATCACGGCACTAATCTACACCCGCAAGCGCAAGATCCCGTTTCTGGCCTACGCCGACATCTTCGTCTGGGGCATCGTGCTGGCCTGGGTCTTCGGGCGGCTGGGCTGCAGCCTGGCCCATGACCATCCCGGGATACATAGTGATTTCTTCCTGGCGGTGAAATTCCCCGGCGGGTCGCGCCACGACCTGGGTTTCTACGAGTTTCTCTACACTTTGTTTGTTCTCTACCCAGTAACCCGTTGGCTGGGCCGCAAGCCGCGGCCCGACGGGTTTTTCCTGGCCCTGGTGCCGTTTCTCTATGCCCCGGTGCGTTTCTTCTTCGACTTCCTGCGTTCGCGCCACTACGGCAACGTCGACCTGCGTTACCTCGACCTGACCGCCGCCCAGTGGCTATGCATAGCAATGTTCATAGGCGCAGCCTGGGCATTTTGGCGAGTCATGCACCGGGACGTAGCGCGCCCATGGAAGACCCCTGAAAAAACGCTCAAGCAGTCTCCATACGTTTCCGAAAAATCAAGCTCTTGACGGAAATCCACTTTTTCTAACAAGTCATACATTGTTAGAAAATGGGGCTATAGGGCTTGACAGGTCTTAACAAAAGAGCCATAATAGCCATATGAAGACGGCCTCTATTACTCAAACAAAGAACCAGCTGAGCGCTCTGATCGATCGGGTCAAACGAGGCGAGACCATCCTGATCCTGGATCGAGGCAAGCCCGTGGCCCGGATGATTACGGTGGGCGGCGCGGTCGACGGCGGTGAGGCCAGCGGACTGCTCGACAAGCTGGAACGCAGCGGTCTGATCCGCCGCGCCGAGGAGCCTCTCGATCCAGTCCTGTTCGATGAACAGCCGCCATCACTCCCGAAGCGCGCAAGTGCATTGACTATCTTGCTCGAAGAGCGCGAGAGGGGCCGGTGAGGTTCTGGGACAGCTCTGCGGTGGTTCCGTTGCTGGTGCGCGAATCGAGCAGCCCGGCGCTGCGCAAGCTTGTCAAAAGCGATCCTGATCTTATTGTCTGGTGGGGCACGGAGATCGAGTGTGTCTCGGCCCTTTCTCGCCTCGAGCGCGAGACGCCAGCGGCGGCATCGGCGATAGATCGGGCTCTCGATCGACTGGACAAGTTGGCCCGTTCGTGGCACGAGGTCCAGCCGACTTCGAAAGTGCGCGGCCTTGCGCGCCGCCTGCTACGAGTTCATTCCCTTCGCGCGGCGGACGCCCTGCAGCTGGCGGCAGCTATCGTTGCATCCCAGGATCACCCGCCCAATCTACCGCTGGTCTGCCTCGATCACAGGCTTGTCGACGCGGCCAAGCGCGAGGGCTTCCGTACAGTAAAGATATTGCCATCTCAAGTGGTCTAGCCCCGAATGGAAACACCCGATAGGTATTAATTTCGTTACTTGGCTGGGCATGCTTGGTGACCGTAACAACACCGTCCACACTTACCGAGCCGAGATCTTTACACTTGAGTAGGATGAGGCGCCAGCGCCTCGTCGCGCAGCTCGCGCCTGAGGACCTTGCCCACGGCCGACTGGGGCAGGGCATCGCGGAACTCTATCGAGTGGGGTCGTTTGTAACCGGCCATGTTTTCCCGGCAGAAGTCGAGCATCTCCCGCTCGCTGGCATTCTGGCCCGGTTTGAGTTGGATGAAGGCCTTGACCATCTCGCCGCTCTTCTCGTGCGGGATACCCACTACGGCAGCCATGGCCACCTTGGGATGCTGGTAGAGGATCTCCTCCACTTCGCGCGGATAGACATTGAAGCCGCCCACCAGGATGAGATCTTTCTTGCGATCGGTGATCACCAGGTAGCCCTGTTCGTCGAAATGCCCGATGTCGCCCGTCAGGAAAAAGCGCCTGCCGTCAACCTCGCGAAAGACCGCCTCGTTCTCTTCGGGGCGTTGCCAGTAGCCCTGCATCACCTGCGGACCGCAGATGGCTATCTCACCGTCCTCGCCACGGGTAAGCTCGGTTTGTCCGCTTTCCGCGTCGACGATTTTGATGTCTGTGCCCGGCAGGGGAAAACCCACCGAGCCGAAGCGGCGTTGCTTGACGTTGGTAGGGTTGAGGCTCGCTACCGGAGATGTCTCGCTCAGGCCGTAGCCCTCGAAGAGCACCGCTCCCGTGGCCGCCTCGAAGCGCTTGGCTACCTCGACCGGCAGCGGCGCCCCTCCAGAGCCGCAGGCCTGAACCGATTTCAGGTTGAACTTGCTAAGCAGCGGATGGTTGGTGAAGGCCACGTAGATTGTGGGCACCCCGGCAATCACAGTGGTCTGGTATTTCTCGACCGCCCGGAGCACTTCCGTGAAAGGCGGCTTGCCTGCCCGGGGGTCGGGTATGCAGACCAGGCGGCTGCCGGTGTGACACGCCCAGAGCATACACAGCGACATGCCGAAGGAGTGATACCAAGGCAACACGCCCAGGAAGGAATGAAATCCACCCACGCGAACTTTTTCAGGAGGGGCCCCTTCGGTGTGCGGATAGCGAACATATTCGTGGACGGCCATAACATTGTAGACGAAGTTCGCGTGCGTCAGGGCCGCGCCCTTGGGCAAGCCGGTGGTTCCCCCGGTGTAGATAACCAATGCCAGATCCCGCTCGGGATCGATGTTGACCTTGGGCGTGGCGCCGTCTGCCGATGATACAACTTCATCGAAGAAGAAGTGTCCGGGATCATGGGAGGCGGCATGGGGAATTTTTCCGAGCACCCCGCCGATAAAGCCCTTGAGCGGAGGCAGATATGATTTTATCCCGCAGACCACAACGGTCTCGACATCGGTGTCCTCGACGGCCTTCTGGGCCGTGGGGTAGAACTGGGGATGATCCATGACGAACACGACCTTGGCCCCGCAGTCTTTGAGCTGATAGTTGAGTTCCGTGGCCTTGTAGAGTGGATTGCAGGTGACGCAGACCGCCCCCGCCTTGAGTATGCCGAAAAAGATGGCCGGGAAATGCGGCAGGTTGGGCAGAAAAATAGCCACCCGGTCTCCCTTGCCTACGCCGCGCGAGACCAAGAAGTTGGCCAACCGGTCGGCTGTCTGCTTGACCTGGGCATAGGTCCTGCCGGAACCCTCGAAGATGGTGTAGGTGTTTTCGGGCCACTTCTCGGCCGCCGTGTCGAGGAGTGAGAAGACCGGCTTTTCGAAGCCCGAGATTTCATGAGCCACGCCCTCGGGCCAGTTGTGTTGATGCCAGAGTTTCTCTTCCATGATCTTGATCCCCTTTGTTTTTTTACGCAAATATCATTGCTACACCGCGGCGTCAACGAGAGGACGTTGACGCCGGCCTTTTGCTTGGCCTAGAGTAAGATTCATGGTCTCTCAATCGGGCAGGATCTTCATAAAGCCGCACGCTCGCATTGGCTGTATCGTCGTCGCCTGCTTGCTGTGCGCATCGGCCGCAAGCGGTGCCGAAAACGCGCCCGGCGACTATGACTCGAAGCCCTTCCTGCGCGGACTGTCACGGGCGTACCGCAAGAATACCGCGGCCAGGGTCGGGGTGGCCTCGCTATCCGACTTGCCGCTTTACCAGATCGACATGGAACTCAACACCGTGCTGGGAACAATCGATATCCACGAGCAGGTCAACTACAAGAACACCACCGGCGAGCCCTTGCCCGACCTGGTTTTCCGCACCTACCCCAACGTCGCCTGGCTCACAAAGGGCAAGGCGCGCAATCTCGAGATCTCGGCGGTCACCATCAACGGGGCCCCGGCCGAATTCGAGTGGATCAACCCGACCGCCATGCGCATCTCCCTGGCCATACCCCTGCCCGCGAATTCCCGTGTGCTTCTGGGAATCACCTGCAAGGCAGTGGTCCCCAGCATACATGCGGATGCCGGCGCACAGATAGGCAATGTCCTGGCCGAGTTGATGGGAAAGCAGGGTCGGGAGGGGTACGGCACTTACGGCCGTAGTCGTGGTGTCTTCAACCTGGGCTACTTCTATCCCATCTTGCCCGCGCGGCTGGATTCGGGCTGGGACGCCGAGGCGCCGCCCGGAATGGGGGACCTGGCAAACTTCGAAGTGGCCAACTACCTGGTGAAGCTGCGCCTGTCCAAAACGGCGCGAGTGGCCTCCTCGGGCATCCAAATCGGGGAGCAGCCCCTGGGCCCCGGTGCCGCCGCCAAGAAAGACGTCTTTCTAATGGGCACGGCTGTGCGCGACTTTGCCCTGCAGGTCTCGACCCGCTATGTCGTCCGGGAGAAGATGTCCGGTGGGTTGCGCCTGCGCGCCTTCGTTCTGCAAGAGAAGGAGAGCGAGGCAGAGGTGCTTCTCGCGCGCGCCGTTAGCGCCGTGAAAATCTATTCTCGTATGTTCGGCCCCTACCCCTACGCCGAACTCGACGTCGCCTACGCGCCACTGGTCGGCGGGGCCGGAGGAATGGAGTATCCCGGACTGGTGACAATAGCGATCGCCGTGGCCGGTCCGCGTGCCGCGGGACCCATGGGGGACATGATGGCCGGCCTGATGAAGAAAACCGGCATCGAGGAGTTCGTCCTGGCCCACGAGATCGCCCACCAGTGGTTTCATGCCCTGGTGGGTTCCGACTCGATCCGTCACCCTTTTCTGGACGAGTCGCCGGCTAACTATGCTGCGGTGCTGTACTTCGAGAAAAAACATGGCAGCCAGGCGGCCACGCGTCAGCTCCAGATGGAGCTGGCCTTGCCCTACCAGCTTCATCGGGCTTTCGGCGGCAGTGACGGCGCGGTCGACCGTCAGGTCAAGGACTTCGATAACCAATTGCAGTATGCGGGATTGGTTTACGGCAAGGGGGCCCTGTTTCTGCACTTCCTGCGCCGAGCGTTGGGTCAAAAGACCTTTCTCAAGTGCATGCGGGCCTACACCCGCAAATTGTCATTCAAGCAAGCCACCCCGGGCGATCTGCAAGCTGCTTTCGTGCGTGGTTCGGGAAAGCCCGTAAAAGTCAAGAAGATGTTCAAGCGCTGGCTGCAGGATAGTCACGCCGACGAGGATCTCGGCAAGCTCAAGCTGATGGACTTGAACAACCTTCTGGCAATGCTCAAGAAAATGAAAGGATTTCACAACATCAAGTTCGACGGCCGCCTCGATCCGGCCGTCATGAAGATGTTTCAACAGGCCGTTCGACAATTCTCCGGAGGACCTTGAGCCTTACCAGATCTCTTTGGTGCCGCCATCGAAGAAGCGCAGCGAGAGATTGATCGTCTGTTCCATGCAGCTGACGATCAGATCGTGAACCACCTTGGGACCCACGCGTAAGGCTTCGTAGTAATGTTGCCTTTCCACGGCGGGGATTATGATCGGCAGGTAGCCCGCGCGAATTACGAAAAAGTTCATGATCAGGCGCGCCAGCTTGCCGCATTCCCGGGAGAAAGGAAAGATGTGCATCAGGCGAAAATGCACCTCGGCCGCCTGCTGAAGTGGATGGAGTTGCTTGAATTCCTTGGTCTTGAGATCCCTGACAAGCTTGTTCATGGCATATGAGATGCGCGAGGGAGCCATGATCTCATGGTAATAACTACGATGGATGGGAACATCTTTACGGTACTGCCCCCCCGGCCGCTCGTCAAGTCCGTAGCTCAGCACTTGGTGCACTTCCTTGATGAACGAGAGTGTCGGCATGCGCGAGTTGCCAGTGGCGCTGTTTTTGATCTTTTCTATGGTATTCTTGTGGTTGCGGATGCGCTGGTAGACGGGAATCAGCACACCGTCCTCCAACGCGGCGTGATCGAGCGCCGCCTTCAAGTCGAAGATGTCCAACACGGTGCCCTCGAGCGCATTTTCATGATAGATCCAGGAAACTTCGAACTTTTCCTGGAACGCGTGTGAGTCCTTCTTTTTCTTGGTCTGCAGCGCCTCGATTTCCTTGGTCATGTCGTCGATGTCGAAATATACGTTGCGCATATTGGCAATACCTTGTTCTTTCAAGGTAGTATCCGGCCATACTGCACCGATGGCCGCTTACAAACCCGAGCGCAAGCTGTTTAGCACAGCATGGCCGACTTGTCAAAATCTCGAGGCCTGTACTTGGAACCTTTAGCTTTTACGGCTGGTTACATCGGGGATGTGGACAATCATGGTCGTGCCGCCACCTTCCCCACAGTGTGTGGATATCGACCCGGCCTGGTCGTGTATGAAGCGACTCACGATCGCCAGGCCAAGACCGGTTCCTCCTTTCTTGCCGCTTGTAAAGAACGGGTCGAACATATGCTCACGCACCTCGGTTGGGATTCCAGGCCCGTTGTCGCGGATCCTGATTTCGAGTCCGTTGTCCCGGCTCTCAAGGCGTATCTCCAATTTGCCGGATTCACCGAGGGCCTCCACGGCGTTTTTGCCCAGGTTGTAGATGATGCGCTTGGTTCGGGAGACATCGACCCGCGCCGGCCCCTCCCCGGCGCTGATGTTCAACTCGATGCCCCGCGGCTCGCATTGCGGCCGGAAGGTTTCCTCGATCTCCACGGCGAGTTCTTCTGCCCGGATTTGGGCGGGATTGAGTTGCGTGTCCCCGCGAACGTAAGCCAGCAGATTGCCGATCATGTGGTTCATCTCTCCCACCTGGCGCACGATAACGGCGCAGTTCTTCTCCCGATTGGAAGAGTCTTTTTCAAACGTAATTAACTCTGCGTAGCCGGAAATGACAGCCATTGGAGAACGCATATCATGCGCCACCCCGGCCAGCATGTGTCCCACCGCGGCCAGGCGTTCCTGATTCAGCACCTGTTTGTACAGCCTCTCGCGTTCCAGTCCGAGTCCCAACAGGTAGCCGACGCCTGCCATCAACTCCAGGCTATGAAAATCGAATGGACGCGCCTCGGCTCCGCTACGTTCAACCATGAAAGCGCCAAGGATCTTGTCCGCGGCCCAGAGCGGTGCGAAAACGGCGGTGCCCATTCCATCCTCGACAGAACCATGCGGGGCCGTGTACAGGAGACCGCTCTGCTTGCCTACACACTGGTGAAACAATGAGAACAAGACCGGAAGCTTCTCAATCTGTTCTACATCACGGTTGAAGGACGCTACACATTCGAACTTTCCATCATCGCTCCCCAGGGCCACCAGGCCGCGGTTCGCCTCGAGCGTGTCGCAAACCTGTTCGAGGCAATCTCTCAAGACGCCGCCTTCGATCGAGCCACGAGCCACATCGGCCGAGATGCGATATAGCAACAGCCGGGCGGCATCGTGGGTGGCGTCCGCCAGCGAGGAGATAGATTCCTTTGTGGCCGTCGACAGCGAAGACAACAAGATGCTCTGTGACTTGAGCGTTTCCAGTGCGTGTGAGGTCACTTCTGTCCCGGATGTAATGCCACTTGTCGTGCCCCGATCGGTTCGGCCATCAGCCGCCGCCTCGCCCATGAACAGGTTTTCTCCGGAAGATCCAAGTCGTTCGGCTAGACCGTTGAGCTGCTCGAGAGCTTCGCGGGCACTGGATGGACGCTGGTCGGTATTCTTGGCGAGCAGCCTGCCGATGAAGGCCGAAAGCTCAGCAGGAATATTTTTAACCCGCTCATCAAGCGGCGGGAGCAGATCGTATATCACAGAATGCAGCACCGCGGCATCGGGGCCGGCAAAAGGCGGTGCGCCGGCACAAAGTTCATACAGTACCACCCCCAGTGAATAGAGATCCGAACGGGCGTCAACCACCTTGCCCCTCGCCTGCTCCGGCGACATGTAGGCGACGGTGCCCAGCAACGAGCCGGCGCGGGTCATGCGAGAGACGTCCTTGCCCACCGCCAGGCCGAAGTCCATCAACTTTATAGAGTTGCCCTTCGCGCTTATCACCATGACATTGTCGCTTTTCACGTCACGGTGCACGATCCCCACCTCGTGGACGGCAACCAGCGCCGACAACAGGTGGCGGCCTATTTCCAACACTGTCTGTGCCGACAGGCCGCCGGCCTTGCGAGTCCAGAGGGTCAAGGTCTTGCCGTCCACGAACTCCATGGCCAGGTAAAGTCGTCCGGCCTGCTCTCCGTAATCGAGAATGCGCACTATATTGGGGTGCCGAATGCTCTTTCCCAGTCTGGCTTCGCGCAGAAAACGGCGCCGGGAACGCTTCTTTTCCGACAGCTCGGCCCGCAGCAGTTTGAGTGCCACCGTGGCACCGGTTACCAGATTGCGTGCCTTGTAAACTACTCCCATGCCGCCGGAGCCCAGCTTTTCGACGAGCTGGTAGTGGCCCACGTAGTCATGCGACTCCTCCAACACAGAGGCTAAAGAGTGGTGCGCATGCACCCAGCTGCGATACAGGTCACCTTGCAGGGAGAAGTAATCCTCGTCTTTCAAGAGCGTGCCGTCCTTGGCGAGCGACAAAACGGCCCGGCGGATTTCCTCGTACAGCAACTTGCCGCCGGCCTCCGCGAGACGGGCCGCAATCGTGTCCAGCTTGCTTGCGCGACGGTCGCCTGTGCACAAGGCCGTCACCACGAGTTTTTCCTCGCGCGAAAGATCGAAAAACATCCGTTGCAGCTGGCTGTCGACTTCATCGACCAGGACGGTCGATATCCCCTTGACGAGCTTGCCCGAGCACACGTTGGTCCGCCGGCGGTTCATTTCATCAACCAGATGTTTGCCAATTTGCTGCAGCAAGAAAGGATGTCCGCCGGCCAGATCCACAAGCCGCCCGAGATCCCGCTCGGATACGATTGCCTGATTCTTGAGCCTGCCCGTAAGCAGGCGGCTGCTTTCTTCCCGCGAGAGACGATCGATGGCCAGCGGAGATGCGAAGGCAAACAGCTGCCTGTAAATCCGCGAAAGGTTGAACCAGCGGCCCTCGATGGCCAGCACCATGGTTACACAGGAACGTTCCTGAACCAGCGAGCGCATAAAGGGAAACAAGTAAGAGCCATAGCCGGCGTCCGAATCGAGGGCCACGCCGAGCACCTCGGCATTGTCAATCAGGAAGGCCACTCGTTCACCCGGCGCCTGCTGATCAAGATGCCGCAATGTCCGACTCAATACCTCAAACGGATTATCACCCGAGGCCGACGATCCGGGTGGAGACGGCATGTCCTTGGCGGGTGACTCCCCGCCAAGGCTGCCCGGCAAGGATAACAGCGATTCCCCTGCCATGGCCGGCGCCAAATCGATCCGAACTCCGTCTGACTCTAAAACGTCCAGCAAGGTGCGGCCCAGGCTGCCAACCAGGTTGGCGACGTCGCCGCCGGCAGTCGTAACGGCCAGATCCATCTCGACGACATGTACGTGTCGCTGGCGCAGCTGCGCGGCGAGCCGCAGCATGAACGAGTGTTTTCCTGTTCCTCTCTCCCCCCATGCCACGGCCACCCCCCCGGTATCCGCGGCCACGCGCAAAAGAGTTTCCAACTGCTCCCCACGACCAATGAAATCGGGCCCGCTGGCCGGCCGCTGCGGGGCGAATGATGCCGGGTCGAGAGGATGGAAGTGCCTGTGCATCAAGCGTTGCAGCAACCACATCCAGCGTCGGCGCGCAAAGAACAAAAGCAAGCCGGCCGAAAGACCGAAGGCGGCCGGCAGCCAGGGGGACATCGGCGTCTCGACCATGAAGGACCATCGAGCCGGTGTGGGATCCGAAACCAGGCGTGGATCCGTGGCGCGGATCTCCACCCGGTGCACTCCATCTTTCAGGTCGCCGACAACAATCTTCCTTCCCCGGGCGGGAAACCAGGCACCCGCGTCGACCCGGTAGTGGTACGAGAACTCATCGGGTGTATCGTCCATGAAAGGCACACCGGCCGAAGCGAAAAACTCAAGCCTGTTCGACCTTACTACCTTCATCCCGGAGGCCGTCGAATCGCCTGCACCTGCGTTATCAGTCAACAGGAGACCCGTTCGTCTGGCAGGCGTTAAAAACGAGCCGGCCTGCTTTTCGGGCAGCTCGAACAGGCCGGCCGTCCCGCGTAGCTGCACCCAACCTTCCTTTTCTATTCCGTTTGAAGCCCGGAAGCGAAGCGCTCTCCCGTCGGGATCGGCGAAGAAAGCATCGCCTCTGAACAACAGAAACGTCTCCGGCGGTTGCTGTTCAGGCCAGTTCCAGCAAGTGACGCCTCCGTCTCCGGATATCCACAACCCGTCCCCGCGCGCCAACATTTGGAAAGCTGTCCTGGAAACCAATCCGTCACGCGCGCTCAGGCGGGTCCAGTTCTCACCGTTGAAGGCGAAAACGCCGCTTTCGGTGGCGAAGTAGAGCAGGCCGCGATCGTCTTCGACCACGTCGCGGACGCGGAAGTCGAATTTGTCGGCATCGACCGGTATCTGTTTCCAGGCGTCATTTCGGCGGTTCAATATCTGGCGCTGTCCGAAAACGAAGACCCCGGCCCGCACCGACGCAATCAGTTGGCGCGGCTTGCCGTGCAAACCAATACCCCCGAGATCGATGTGTCGCACGCCGTTGCTATCCCGTCGATAGACGGCATCAGGGGTCAACACCCAGGCGGATCCGTCGGCGGCGCAGGCAAGATCCACAATCTGTATGCCCTCGATCGCTCGCCAGTCGGGGTCCGGCCGAGCACGCAGCGTCTGCAGGTCGAGTTGCCACAAACCCGTGCCGTAGGCGACCTCGAGCTTGCCGGCCTCGTCCTGGCAAAAGGAGATCAGGCTTTCGGCCGGCAATCCATTGTGTTCGTCCACCAGGCGGCCATGCCGCCCATCGAAGAGGACGATCGCCTTTTGCGCCAGTATGTCCGGACCGGCCAGGGCCAGCCGCCCATCACTCAACTTCTCCGATATCTTCAGCTCTCCTAAGGGTATGCCCTCTGCCTCGGAGGCGAAGTTGTCTATGCGGCCGCTGGCGGGATCCAGTCGCGTCAACCCCTCTCCGTTTGTGAAATACAGGTAACCCGCAAGTTCGCGGATTGTTTCGTTGACCGGCTGGCGAAAACCCTCGGCAAGCCCGTAGTGCCGGTAGTTGGGAGGCATGATGCGAATCAGCCCCCCCTGGTAGACAGAAACCCACACGTTTCCTGGCGGCCCCTCGAACAGATCCAGCGACCACTCGGCCGGCATCCAGCGGCCGGCGTTGAGCGTGTCGCAATGCGCACCCGATTGGCGACAGAGACCATCGGTTGAAGCGAACCAATAGGCGCCATCACTCGCCTTGAGCACGTGGTTGACGTTGCGGGTCATGGCCGAAAAGCGTCGATCAACATAGCGCACAACTCGTGTTCCGGAGAGTTCCTGTCCGCCCCCCAGACCGTGCACCCAGGGGTGCCCGGATGAGTCGACCAGAAGACCAAAAAGCTTACCGTGCGGGCGGCCGGCGGCCTTGGGAAACTCGAAGGCGCGTCTTTTCCAGGCGCCCCCGGGCAGGCGCACTGCGTAGGCGTCTCTCCAGGCAATCACTAACGATCCGTCCGCAGCCTTGGCGATGCGTTCGACAGACGCGGGCAGCGGAGCGTTTTTCGGCGTGAAATACTGAAATTTCTTGAAGCCACGATCACAAACAGACGCCCCGGATGCTGTTGCCAGATAGAAACGACCATCCGGGCCCTGTTTTATCTCGTTTACGATATTTGAAGATAAGGCAACTTCCATAGTCGAGATCCGGCCGCGCTCGCGTGCTACCTGTCTTGCGAGATCGTTGCCCTCCTCGTCTGCAAGAGCGGGATTGTACAGGTGTACGAAACCCTCCCCGTCGTAGCGGTACAGGCCACGGTTGGTTGCGGCCCACAGCCGGCCGCGATCGTCCACCAGCGATCCGCGTATTTGCAGCGAGTCGCCCGGCAGCTTCAACTTGCGGGTAAACAGGCCGTCGAAGGACACGAATTCGGGACGGGCGGACACTACCTGATCGTCGGTGTCTCCGTTCATGACCAGCACACCGTTAGTAAAAGCCACCAGGTCCGCGTCTTCGGAAATGCCGAGGGCCGGCGGGAAGTACTGCAAGCGGTTACGGGCCCGGCCGAAGTAGTCGTCAACTTCGTCTATTCCCTTGCGCCATTCATCGTAGAGACGCGCGGCTAACTGTTCATAATCGCGCATGTCGAGGCGCGCGGCCCGCACCTGCAACTCGTTGATGTATTTCAAGGCGTCCCGCGGCCGGCGGGAATTGTTGATCAGACCGCTGCTGAGTTGGAAAAGCGCCTCTACCAGCCCCCGGGAATCTCCCAACCTGCGCAGCTCGGCTGCCGCGGTCTCGAGGGAGGACAGCGCCCGGGCGTTGTGTCGCAGGGCGAGTTGCCCGCGGCCGATGGCCAGAAGCAGCCGTGCGGCCAGCACCCGATCACCCCGCTGGGCGGCTTCCTTGCGCAAGGCCGCGAGCGTCTCGAGGCCGCGTTCCCCGTCCCAAACGGCGCAGCGTTTCAAATCAGCGGAGGCCCGCGCGTACCGGGCCACGGGCGAAGCGGGCTGCGAGGCCAGGAAGGCGTGCAGGGCATCCCAGTCGGGATCCTTGCCAAGTTCTTCGAGTTCTCCGTCGATGATCTCCATGGCCGCCGAAGTCAATTTGCCGGGCAAATCGATAAGCGGCCCCGCCTCCCGCGTCCCGGCCAAGACCGGATTCGCGCAAGACACCAGGTGCAAGAACAGTAACGTTCTGCAACCGGTCCATCGGACCGGATGTAAACACCCACATCCTCGCAGCATGTCCGAGAGCTTATCACCAATCGGCGGGGTTAAAAAGAAAAGATTTAGGCCAAGCGTGATTTTCGCTTGGAAAATTTTGGACGGCTCCCGCTCTTGCAATGATCGGCTCTTTGGGCTACATGATGGTGTCTCTTACGAAGGAGGAAACATGGCGCTCGATTGGTTGACCAGGGATGACGAGTTGAAAGACCACGGTTTGTTCAAGGGCGAATACTGGGGCAAGGAACCGCCCTGCACCATGTACGAGAAGATTCCGCTGGCGGATCCGCAGGGGCAAAAACAGGCCGATCTCTTCGTCGCCCGGATCACTCTCAACAACCCCGAGCAATACAACTCTTACACCACCGAGATGGTTAAGGGCGTCATCGCCGGTTTCAAGGAAGCCTCGTGTGATCGGAGCGTGGTGGCGGTCGTCTTCACCGGGGCGGGAGAGCGGGCCTTTTGCTCCGGCGGCAACACAGTAGAGTACGCGCAATACTACTCCAAGCGACCCCATGAGTACGGCGAGTACATGGACCTGTTCAACGGCATGGTCGATTCCATTCTCGATTGCAAGAAGCCGGTCATCTGCAGGGTCAACGGGATGCGAGTGGCAGGCGGCCAGGAGATCGGGATGGCCTGCGATCTGGCGGTGGCCGCTGATACGGCAATCTTCGGACAGGCCGGTACCCGGCACGGATCGGCTCCCGTGGGCGGTTCGAGCGACTTTTTACCCTGGTTCTTGACCATGGAAGACGCCATGTGGAACTGCATCTCGTGCGAGCTGTGGTCTGCATACAAGATGAAGGTCAAGGGGCTGGTCACCAAGGTGGCGCCGGTGCTCAAAAAGGACGGCCGCTTCATCCGTAACCCGGCCGTTATGACCGACAACTACATCAATGACGGAGAGATCGTCTACGGCGAGATGAAGAGCGGGGCCGAGGCCAAGGCGGCCCGTGAGCTTGCCAAAAGTTGTCAGTTTGATTTTTCACTATTGGACGAGGCGGTGGACGGCATGATCTGGCACCTGACCAACCTCTTCCCCGGATGCCTGCAGATGTCAATCGATTCGGTGCGCGCCAAGAAGAGGTTCTTCTGGGACCAGGCCAAGGTTTTCAACCGACACTGGCTGGATGCCAACATGATGGGGGAGGCCTTCCTGGGCTTCAACGCCTTCGCCACCCGCAAACAGACCGGCCGGGACACGATCGATTTCATCGAGTATCGCAGGCGTATAGCCAAGGGTGCCTTGATGGACGAGAATCTCTTCGAGGCTGTTTTAGGAAAGCCCGAGTGAGGCCCGGCCGGCTGCCGTTCCGCAAGCGGCGCGCGAACAGAACTCAATGGGACACTTCATCCTAAACCTGGCGCTGCTTGTCGCCTCGATCCTGCTCCTGTGGAAGGGCGCCGACTGGCTGGTCGAAAGTGCCGCGCGCATAGGTCGTCACTTTAACATATCGGATCTTGTGATCGGGTTGACCATTGTCGCCTTCGGCACCTCGGCCCCCGAGTTCGCGGTGACCATTTCGGCGGCCGTAACCGGCAAGGCCGACATCTCGGTCGGTAACATAGTCGGTTCCAACATCTTCAACCTGGGATTCATCCTCGGCGGCTGCGCCCTGTTTAAGGCTCTCCCGGTGCAACGCATCTCGGTATTTCGCGACGGCAGCTTGCTGGTGGCAACCTCTCTGGCGATCGTCTTGATGCTTTCGGACTATCACCTGTCACACCTGGAAGGTGCCATTCTTTTTTGCGGCTTGATCGGTTACATCGCCTTGCTTTTCTTCCAGAAAAAGGGATCGACAACTGAAGTTCCCAAGGGCACGGCGACCTGGAAGGATCCCTTCCTGCTGCTTCTGGGAATCGCCACCGTGGTGGGCGGCGGCGCTTCGTTGGTGGAATCGGCCTCCGAACTGGCTCGCTTACTGGGGCTATCCGAGTGGCTGATCGCGGTCACCATAGTCGCAGCCGGCACCTCGGCGCCCGAACTGGCAACTTCCTTGACGGCCGCAGCCAAGGGAATGCATGGAATGTCGCTGGGCAACCTGATCGGCAGCGACCTGTTCAACCTGTTGGGAGTGCTGGGTCTGGCCGGGTTGATTCGCAACCTCAAGGTCGACACCCACTCGCTTTCTTCGGTTTACATGCTTTTGGGGATGTGCCTGCTGGTGGTTTTTTTCATGCGCACCGGCTGGAAAATCTCGCGCCGCGAGGGCCTGGCATTGATCATGCTGGGAGTCTTGCGCTGGATTCTCGATTTCCTCTGCTGAGGAGAGGCCGATGCGCGTCATGTCCTCCATCTTGCTCATTGTGGCACTATCGTGCCCGGTGACCGCCCAGGATATCTTCGCGCATAACGACTTCGAGATAGACGCCGTGACCGGGCCGGTGCTGGGTTCGAGCCGCGTTGTGGGAATGGGCGGGGCCTACACCGCCCTGGCCGAGGATATCGATGGGGCACACTTCAATCCGGCATCTTTTGGTTCGCGACCGCCCTACGAGTTCTCCTGGTTCTCGTACGGTCTGTCGTTGTCTTACTGCGCGCCCGGCATCTTCGGGCTCGATGATTTCTTCAACAACGGTTCGGGCATCGGAGTTGAGAAGTTCTCATTTCTCGGCCTGGGTTTGCGCCTGCAGTTCGGCAGTTTGGGAATCGGGGCAGACACCCGACTGCAGATCTACAATACCGGCTCGGCGGGAGAACCGATTAACATCTTCCTGATAGAAAGCCATGCCGGTGTGGCCTATGCCTTCTTTAGCGGGCAGTTGATCGTGGGGCTGGGAACGCGGGTCGCCGACCTGGATCTCAAACTGGCCGACGACACCACTTTGGTGCATTTCACCGGAGCCGGCGTCGAAGGAGGCGTGCTCTTGAAGTTGGCCGACATGCCCTGGCGGCTGGGAGTTTCCGGCCGCGGGCCGGTCGAGTCCGGGCCGGACAAGACCCCGGGGGTCGAGGTGCGCGACGGCACGAGCTACGTCAAAAACTTTGTGCTGCCGCGCGGAGTTCACATGCCCTGGGAAGTCCAGTTGGGTTTCGCCTGGCAGTTCGGCCCGCGGCCGATGAACCGTGTCTGGTCGGCTCCACCAGATCCGCAGCAGGATCTGCGCAAGCATATCGAAAGCGCGCGCTGCAAACGCGCGGTGGCCCAGCAGGCCCTGGAGAAACCGGATCGTGAAGGGATCACTACGTCGGACGAGTGCCCCAACCTTTTAGACATGCCTCGTGACGAGATCTGGTGGGCTCGGGAGAAGAAGCTTCGCGAGGCGGAGGAGCTCTTGCTCGAAAAGGCGTTGGATGTACGGGAAGCGGTGATCGAGCACGAGCGACGCAAGGAGTACGAGTCTCTTCCCAAATCATATTTGCTTATGAGCGCGGATGTTTTCATCATCGGCGGCACCACAGACGGCGTCGGCATCGACTCATTCGTCGAGCAGAAGAGGCGGGCGTCCGGTGACGGCCTTTCTTTCGGCTTCAGGCTCGGAGCCGAAACAGAAATCTGGCCCGATCGCCTCAAGTTGAGAGCCGGCTTCTACCTCGAGCCACCCCGCTACGCCGGCGTACCATTACGACCCCATGGCACGGGCGGCCTGGAGCTGCGCCTTTTCAGGTGGGACCTCTTCGGCTACACGGATCCCTTCGACCTGCGAGCCTCGCTCACGGTGGACGGGGCACCGGGCTACCTCGATATCGGAGCCGGGATAGGCTTCTGGCACTGAAAGGGGAAAACAATGCTCACCAACGCGGCGGCTCATTTCAGATCGGTTCTCTCTCGAATCTGCATCTTTTCGAAAAAGGCGGAACAACTCAAGAGGCTGCGCCGGGAATGGGGAAATCGCCGGAGTTCGCCGCGGCCAATCGAGAAGTGCAAATTCTATGAACAGATCGATTCAGAGAACCCGGATGACTTCAACAGATTCTCGCTGGACAGTAGGACAAGGTCTGATCTTGATATCAATTTTGTGTTTGGATCTATCGACCACGCAACCTCGAGCCCTGGATCGCAGTACCTCTATCAGACTCTCGTCACGCCATGCCTCAACTCAGAGGCGATAACTGTCCCGGAGCCACTTGTCGAGTTGTTTGAAACCGACGCTGAATTGCGCGAGAAAGCACAAGTTGAGCTTCTCTCCCTTGACGATGATACTTCATTTTCTCTACCGAGGCTTATCTGGAAGAACCTCCCCAAGCCTCCGTTGTCAATTACAGTGGTCAGGCTTTGTACAATCGCCCTGATTGTGTTCGTTGTTGTGGCCGTCTTCAAGCCTCTGTTTTGGGCTGCCGCCCTTGTGATGTTTTTAATAAACTTAATGGTTCACTACAAGTACGAAGAGGTTTTTGGCTACGAAATCGATGTCCTCTCCTGTCTCGGTAGACTCATACAATCGAGCGCAAATCTGCACGAACTTATCGGGAAAAACTTTCCCTCCGAAGTCGAATTTTCCGCCAGCATCAACCAGTGTCTCCCGCTCGCCAGAAAATGCAGGTATATACAGCTCAGAGATCCGACACAACTGCTGGACTATCTCAACATCCTGACACTCAGAAAAGTTCTCGCTTATGGCTCCCTCCGGGAACAAATTGAAAACAGCCAGAAGCATCTTCGCATTCTCTTTCGATCCATCGGCTTGATCGATGCCTGCATTTCAATTGCATCATACCGCAGAAGCCAGCCCGTCTGGTGCAAACCAGAATTTGTCGATACACCTTGCCTGATCAAGGCCGAGAACCTTCTTCATCCGAGGCTAGACCGGGCGATCGGCAATTCATTCGAAATCCATGGATCAAGCATGTTGATTACCGGTTCCAATATGTCCGGGAAGACCACGTTTTTGAAAACTGTCGCATTGAACGCGATTCTTGCTCAAACCATCAATACGTCTGTGGCACGCAAGTACGAAGCCTGTCTGTTTTACATTAAAACTTCAATCGACATTGCAGATGACATTGAAAACGGCAAGAGCTTGTTTGCGGTAGAGGTTGATGTCATCCAGAAACTGGTTGGGTATAGCACAAGCCGAAACAACTGCCTTTTCATTGTTGACGAATTGTTCAGGGGGACAAATCCCGTGGAGCGAGTCGCGGCTGCTGCGGCAGTCATCCAATACTTGGCAAAGAGCAACCTTGTTATTGTTGCCACCCATGACCTTGCGATTGGCACGTTGGTTGATCACAATTTTGAAAGGTACCATTTCTCAGAGCATTATCAGGGCAGTGACATCCTTTTCGACTATCGCCTGAAACCCGGACTGTGCAAGACAACAAATGCAATTGAATTGCTGAGTCGTGGCGCTTTTCCAGATGAGCTCGTTGTCCAAGCAGTTGACAATTTGAAGCGATTGACAACGTAAGACCAAACACCCCATCGTTCTGTGGCGGTGGTGGCACGGGCGGCACTGGGTCGCGGTGCGTGTCTGTGGCTTGCCGACTTCCGATGTGCCGGTGGCTATCGGGAGTGTCCCCGGTGTGCAGATTGCGGCCCGACCCGACGACAACGGTGAATTCGACGCGCCCGATCGCTGGCTTGATCGAATACAAATATGTTTATTGACACGCCTCGTTCGAAGAACAACTCCCGCCTCATGGCATTTTGATTTTTTTATGACATTTTGCTGGATCATTTATCAACACAACAATATAATTGTGTCATGATTCCTGAGCTGGTTGACATCAAGAGTCCTTGGCCGGTCCTGCCTCCTGGGGTACACGATGCAACACTTGATGAGGTTAAGAAGGTATTTGCCACGACGCCACGACGCCAAATGCTTTTTACAGGATTGAAAGCAAGTATAGAGGCCCTTCAGAGAGCTGGGTGTAAAACGGTCTACATCGACGGAAGTTTTGTTACCGGGAAGCCGGAACCGGGTGATTACGATGCCTGCTGGGACCCCGTAGGTGTCAACGCCAAGAAGTTAGACCCGGTCCTACTAGATTTCAGCGACAGCCGAAAAAACCAGAAGGACAAATTCGAGGGTGAGTTATTCCCATCGAGCGCATTTGCGAATGGACGAAGAACCTTCGTGGAGTATTTCCAGAAGGACAGGCACACGGGCAAGCAGAAAGGCATTGTCCGTGTCCGACTCATGTGAGGATGGAGGACTGAATGATTACTAATGACCGGCAGTATAGAATAACAAGGGCTCAGTATCGGAAACTCAAAGATGCGGTAGAGGCCTTTGACATCAAGGAAGCTGCACAACGCACGGGTTCAGCAGTTCTAGCAAAGGCCGAATTTAGCGCATTGGAAAGTGAAGTCTTGAGCCTCTCCGATCAAATTCGTGAATATGAAGCACTGGAATCCGGTGCGATCACGGTATTAAGTGCGGCGTCTCTAGAACAAATGCCAACGGTACTCATCCAAGCGAGGATTGCCAAGGGTCTATCCCAACGAGAACTGGCTGAAATGCTCGGCGTGAAGGAGCAGCAAGTCCAAAGGTATGAGGCTGAATATTATTCCTCAGCAAGCTTGCAGAGGATCACACAAGTGGCGAGGACCCTTAACCTAAACATCAGTGAAGTTGCCGAAATTGTTGGGACTCCTACCAGGGCATACAAAGGCGATCCCAAAGAACTGGATTGGAGTTTGTTCCCAGTAAAAGAAATGTATCGTCGGAACTGGTTTGAGGACTTCAAAGGCTCACTGTCGACGGCCATGTCATGTGCAGATGAACTTGTGAAGGATTTCATCGAGAAGGCAATGCCCTTGCGACAGCCAGCCCTTCTCCGACAGCGAGCCCGTATGGGCAGAAATATGGACACCTATGCTCTCATCGCTTGGCAATGTCGGATTCTCCTGCTCTCTGGCATGGAGAAAGACGTAGGCGATTTTGAACGCAAGGGACTGTCAGTTAGGTGGTTTCGTGAGCTGGCGCAGATGAGTCAACAAACTAATGGGCCACAATTGGCCAAGGAGTACTTGGCAAAATCTGGCATCTCTCTTGTTTTTGAACCTCATCTTCCAAGGACATATCTGGATGGAGCTACTTTTCTTCTTAGAGACGGACACCCAGTTATCGGTATGACGTTGCGGTATGATAGACTTGATAATTTTTGGTTTGTCCTTTTTCACGAGTTGGCCCATGTGGTCAAGCATCTACGCAAAGGGAAGATTGAAGACATCTTCGATGACCTCGACATAGAGGGTGATGACGTGGAGCGGGAGGCCAATGACTTCGCTGGGAATATGCTTATCCCTGATGACATGTGGGAAACAGCTCTGGCTCGATATGTTAGAACCGAGGAGGCCATCAGGGAAGCAGCGATTAAGCTCAAGATAGGCACCGCTATCATCGCAGGGAGGATAAGAAAAGAGGCGAACAATTACGTAATCCTCAAAGACATGGTGGGACTAGGCGAGGTGAGGAAGCAATTCACCGAGGTCCGATTTGGACAGTGAAAGGAGGTTTACGATGAGATTCGACCATGAACATTATGTTCCGTGCCTCCGATGGAAACAGGGGGAGTATCAGGCCGTGCTGCGGCTATCCAAGTCAGCAAAGCGTTCACTTACTCCGTTCATAGAGGTTCCGGAAATCGGTTTCGATTTTGAGGCACAGTCTGACAAGAGGACAGTCGATGAGCACCTGGAACCCTTCGCCAAGCGAGTCAGTACAAAGTGGGGACAACAGCCTTGCTTTGTAGATCTCAATCTGTTGGATTCGAAGACAATGATGAAGAGCCGAAGGCACCCGGTCGACTATGTTTTCAATGAACTCCGAGCTGAGAAATGTCATGCGGTACCTGTAACTGGGCTGGAGAGAGATCATCGCTACCAGAGTTCAGTCAAGCGTGCTATCAGCAAGGATAAAAAAGGTCTCTGTCTACGTATAGGAATTGAACTAGCCAACAGATCAAGCCTTGAGGTCAACCTCAATAAGTTATTGAAGCTCATGGAGATGAGGGCAAATGAGTGTGACCTCGTCCTCGACTTGGGGTCACCCAATTTCCTCCCTCTTGAAGGCTTCAGCAAACTCGTGCAAGCGATCATCGAACGAATACCATACCTGAAGAAGTGGAGAACATTCATCCTTCTAGGTGCCTCGTTTCCACAGTCAATGGCAGAAGTGAAGCATAGTCCTTCAGTTATTGAACGCTATGAATGGCTTCTTTACAAGAAAGTAGCCAGCAGGCTTGGTAGTTCTCGAATCCCCACCTTTGGAGACTATACAATCAGCCACCCGCAGGTTCTGTTGGTGGACATGCGAAAGGTGAAGCCATCGGCAAGCATCAGGTACGCAATCGATGATGCCTGGTTTGTGGTCAAAGGACCGAATGTCCGAGACCATAAATTCGGGCAGTACAAAGGCCATTGCCGAACAGTCATGGATTCACAAGGCTACTGTGGGGACAGTTTCTCAAAAGGGGACGAGTACATTAAAGGCTGCGCAGGCGGCACTGAAACAACGGGCAACCTTACAACTTGGCGGTGGGTCGGCACAAACCACCATCTTGAAAAGGTTGTGCGGGATGTCGCCAGTTTCTACGGTTCTTCAGGAAAGCCCTGACCCGACTCTGCAATTCCGATAGACTGAGCATTTCCACGAGATGCTTGTAGAGCACAGAACGGCACTGTCGCAGTACTCGCGCTGGCACATCTTTCTCCGCAAGGATAGCCACGGCTTCATCTCGCCAGAGTAGTTGTGCAATCGCGAAAGGATCCACTGCTTGGTTCCTGCGAGCCACACGTAGCGTTTCAAAGTGGACACCGCCTCTGGGACCTTGGTATGACACTATTACTCCCCAGTTGTCAGGCACCAACGATTCAATCACCGTCTTGTGTCGAGTGCCAACCACCACCGAAGACCAGTCAAAAACCGAGGTATACGCGGGTACTTGTTCTTTGAGTCGGTGCAATGAGTCTTTGTCACTCTTGATCTCGTATCCGACAAGGTTCCCATTTATTACAACAATGTCAGCCCGGTTAGTACCATGTCTCAGGCCCAACTCGTTGACAACGAGTGTATCCTTACAAATATGATGCCTCTTCAGTAATTTTTTATGGAGGCCTTCCCGAATCTGCGTGTCGTTCATCGTGAATACCAGCCCATGAGGTGTCAATGAGAGCTAATATATCTTTTTACAAGAACAGTGTACCAATATCTACATCGACCTTCAAGAAACATGTCGATTAAGAAGATCCGATACTATTTCAGGAAATGGCAATAAATCATCTGAGTCGAGGTGCTTTTCCACGTGATGATCTTCTCCGCCGTCCCCTTCTTCCCTTGACGTTATTCTACTGATTTAATAAACTGGTTTACAGAAGACAACAAGGAGGTATTCCAGTTGGTTGTCCATGAAGATGAAATTGGTTCCTTCGAAGCCAAGACCCGCCTGGCCGAGCTTCTCCGCGAAACCGAGAAGGGACGTTCCTTCGTCATCCGCCGTCGCGGCAAGGTCGTGGCCCGCCTGGTTCCTTATAATGAAGATGACCATGAACCGGACTTCGCCGAAATCCTGGAAAAGTTCCGCGAGATCAGGAAAAGGGTGGGACCCGGCCTGAGTATTAGTAAGTTGATTGATGAAGGACGCCGCTTCTGATGAAATTGGTGCTCGACTGCTCTTTGGCCTTTGCCTGGACCATCCCCGACGAGAAGCCGAACTCCGCCCGCAAGGCTGGAGTCAGCGTATTCCAGAGGTAGAAGCTTCACGAGGCGCCCAGGCGCGGATGGGCGCAGATTATTCCTCCGGCCTCCATGCGCGCCACGCACAGGTTGCAGGGCTCGCAGACCGAGGCGTCGCACTTCCCGGCCTTCATGTGCAAAACCAGGTCCGGATCTAGAATCAGCGGGCGGCCCATCGAGATCAGATCGAAACCGGCGCTCATGGCCTTTTCGATGTTGGCCAACGAACGTATTCCGCCGAGCAGACACAGAGGAACCTTCACAGCCCGGCGCACCTTCTGCGCCTGTTCGAAGAAGAACATTTCCTCGAAAGGATAGACCTTGACGAAGATTCGTCCGAAAAGCCTGAGGCCGATTCGGCGCAGTCTCTTCTTCTCGTTGCGAACCATCTCGGCCACCGGCAGGTCGCCGCGCAGCATGTAAAAGGGTGTCCGGCTGACGAACCCGCCGCTGAGCACGATTGCGTCAACGGCGTTCGCTTCGAGCGCCCGGGCCACTTCAATCGCTTCTTCGATCCCCAACCCGCCTTTGAACCCGTCTTCGAGGTTGGCCTTGACCAGCACCGCCATCTTGCTGCCGGCGGCCCCACGGACGGCCTTGACAACCTCGATCGGAAAGCGCAGGCGCGCCTCGATATCCCCGCCGAACATGTCACGGCGCCGGTTGGTGTAGGGAGACAGGAACTGGCTCAGAAGGTAGCCGTGGCCAAGGTGGACCTCGACGGCGTCGAACCCTGCCTCGGCGGCCAACGTCGTGGCCTTGGCGAAATCGTCGCGAATTCTCTCCATGTCGGCCGGGTTCATGACTCGCGGGCGGGTCAGAGTATACAGATTGAGTACCCGCGACGCCCCGACCGGACGACAGCCGGCGGCCTTACGCGAGGCGAAGTAACCGGCGTGCCCCAGTTGCAGGGCGGCCGTGGCGCCCTCGTGATGAACAGCCGCCGTAAGCCTGCTAAGGCCGGGCACGATCTCCGGGCGCATGTGCATCTGGTCGGGAAACGTTAAACCCTCGGGCGATACGGAGCAATATGCCACGGTGGTCATGCCGGCGCCCCCGGCCGCCACCCGCCGATGGTGTTCGACTAGATCATCCGACGGTAAACCTCCCGGAGTCATACCCTCGAAGGTTGCCGCCTTGATCACCCGATTGCGAAGCTTGAGCGGACCGATCTCGATCGGAGTAAACACCCCGCCGCCGCGCTCTGGTCCTGGTTGCCGCTCATCCACGATATGGCTACGCTCCCTGGCGAAAACATAGCCAATACCCCATCCCGGGTCAAATCGAGGTCGTTGACACATTGTGTCCCGCAGTGTATTTAGATGCTCTAAGGTCAGAATTACCAGATAAGCTCGGCTCGATAAAATGAATGACTACCTGACACGCGCTCTTGAATTGCACAACCGTGTGCCGGTTATCGACACACACAGCCACTTCCTGCTTGCCGGCCACTACCTGTCGAAGCGCTTCGACAAGCGCCACCGCCCGCCCCTGCTATGGAACCCTCTGCGCAATGTAATCGACCTGCCTCGTCTCAGAGAGGGACGAATATCCTGCGCGGCCTTTACCGTCTATGTGCCGCCCCCGCCCCTGCGCCTGCGCGCCTGGGAAGCCTGCCGGCGCATCGTCGCAAGCTTTGAGAAGCTTCTCGAGCGCAATGCCGAACAGGTTGTCCGCGTCCGTTCGTCACGAGGAATCCGGGCGGCCTTCGGCCAGGAAAAGCTTGCCGCGCTGCTTGCCGTCGAGGGCGGGCATGTAATCGGACGCAAGATCGAGCGCATCGCCTGGCTGCGCGAGCGTGGTCTGCGCCTGCTGACCTTGACGCATTTCATTGCCAACCGCATTTGTGACGCCCACTTCGGCCCGCGAGTCCACGGAGGATTGAGCGATTTTGGACGCGAGGTATTGGATGCCTGCGTGGTTCACGGCATCGTGTGTGATCTGGCTCATACCAGTGAACCAGCCTTTTACCAGATCATCGAGAGACTCGATCGGCCCCCCGTGGTCACCCACACCGGCCTGCGTCGTCATGGCCGCTCGGATCGCTACCTGACCGACGATCAGATCAAGGCCCTGGCTGCCGCCGGCGGTGGCGTCGGCGTCTTGATGTGCCCATGGTACCAGTCGCGCTTCGGGATCCTTGGCAGCCTCGATAGGGCCGCCGATGTCTATTGCCACATCGCCGAGTTGGTAGGACCGCAACACCTTATGATCGGCACCGATATGGACGGTTTCACCTGGCTTCCGCGCGGCATGAAAGACGCTTCGGATCTGCCGCTCCTGACGGCCAAGCTGCTCGAACGGGGGTTTTCCGAAGAGGAACTCACCGGGATCCTGGGAGGGAATTTTTTGCGGGTGCTCGAGGCATGGGAATGAGGATCAGTCACCATCCATCATCAGCCTTGCCCCTTGCGTTTCCAGCCTGAGTAAATCTGCCAGTTCGACTATTGCCCGGGCCGTATCCGGCGCCGCACCACCCGGCTTGCGCGGATCGAGCAATCCGGAGACCAGTCCGCCCAGCGCGAGACCCAGCCTGACCTGCAGGGTCGCCTCATCGATGTCCAGACCGATTCGCCTGCCGTCACGTAGCAAGCCCATGAACGCGCTAACTCGCTCCGCTCGCGGATCGACCAGGATGTCTTCGAGAAGCTCCATCAATCTGTGCGACACGCGTCTGGTCGCGGACTGCATGTCGAGCGGAACGTTCAGGACCGAAAGCCTTGCCGCCAACTCGGCCGCCCGCTCCAGGTTGGCGTCGTCCAGCGATCGCTCGACCAGCGCGTTGAAGCGCGCCGAGCCGGCCCAGCCTATCGCCGGGCGCAAGGGCGCCGGCAGGGCTATTCCCAGGGGCACGAGCGCGTCGACCAGCCACTCGTTGCCCGTGAAAACTTCTTCATAGGTACGACCAAGCTCGGCAAGCAACGGGTCAAGCAGCGCCCCCACCACGAGTTCGCGGGTTTGCGGTGACAGATCACCCAACCCGAAGTAGTGCCCGGTTTTTTCCGTAAGGTTCCTGCAAGCCTGATCGAAACCTTCACGCTCCAACTCGGAAAGGATCCGTTCCGGGTCTTGCGGATTTGCCTCGGGCCTTGCCCGGCCGATGAAGGCCGCCAGGCGCAAGCCGCTGCCGACCAGCACCACCGCGCCGAATGTGCCTCCCTCGTGTGTTCTTTCGGCCACCACGGTGAGTTTGTAAACGCCGGCCTCGAACCCGCTGCGCGCGGCAATTTTTCTTTCGTGTACCTCGATCCTGTATCCGCACGAACGGTCATTCTCCTCTCCGGCACGCAGCATCGAGAGCACGGCGTATTGTGCAGCAGCTTTAGCGGGCGGCAGGGCCTCGGGTAGCACCCTGCGATTCAGAATGGAAAGGCCGCTGTCCTCCTCGGGAAGGTTGCTTCCGGCCTCTTCCAGCCAGCGGCGCATTTCGGAGTCCTGTGCCGTTCCCGCAATGAGCTTGCCCAGTTCGGCCGCTCGCGCGGCGTAGCGCATGTTCTGCACCGCTTCCAGCCCGGCCAAGTCGGCAAAGAACCAGCCGCAAGACGTGTACATCAACATGGCGTGGCGCTGCATTTCCATCAGGCGAAAGACGGCCGTATGTGCATCGCCGGGCGCATCGGCACACAGGTGCTCGGTGAAGAATGCCTGGGCAGACCCGAGGGGTTTTCCCAGAACAACCTTGATGTAGTCATCCCTGGCCGCCCATGGATCGTTCAGATAGGCAAGTCCCCGGCGTTCGAAAAGGGGATCGATCTCGTCCCGCAGTTCATCGAAGGCACGCCTGAGTGGCCCGCGCCAGGCCTGGTTCCACCCGGGCCGGCCGCCGTCCGAACAACCACAGTCAGCCTGCCAGCGGTCAACCCCGTGGGCACAGCTCCAGGCGGTGCCCTGGCCGTCCCGCCCCGGCTTGAGGCGGACCTCGAACGCCGGCCGGTGCCCGGCGAGATAGCACCGGGGACTCGTCATCAGCATGTTCCTGGCCGGCAATTCCTGCGTGGCCAGGTAGGCCAGACACATGTCCCCGAGTTTCTCGTGATGTCCGTAACTCTCGCCGTCCGAGCAGACGAAGACCAACCGGTCTCCTTCGAGATCGCTTTCCCGCGCCGCCCCGGCGATACGATCTGCGAAGATGGCGGCGTTGCGCAGCAGGTGTTCGAAGGCCACGGCCGAACTCAGGCCGGCATGGTAGAACAAGATGTCGATATCCCCGGCCGGAGTGCGACAAAGATAGGGGCGATCGGTCGGCGGGGGGCCGTCCCGCCAGGATCCGCCGTCCAGCCGGCGGTAGGCCTCGACCTGGGACGGAGAAAGCAGGATGAACTCGATCCCCGCCCGCACCAGGTCGCACAGGGTCTCCTCGTTGACGGCCGTCTCCGGCAACCACATGCCGGACGGCTCGCGCCTGAAGCGAGTCCGGAAATCGGCAAGCCCCCACTGGATCTGGGTCCAGCGGTCCCGTGCCGACGCCAGGGGCATGATCATGTGGTTGTAACACTGGGCCATGGCGTTGCCGTATCCGCGAGCGTTCGCGCTGATCTCGTCCGCCTGGATGATGCGCCGATAGGTATCCGGGTGCTCGCTCTCCAGGTAGGACAGCAACGTCGGGCCGAAGTTGAAACTGATGTGCTCGAAGTTGTTGACCACCTCGACCAAGCGGCCCCGATTGTCCTGGATCCGGCTGTGCGTGTTGGGTGCGTAACATTCTTTGGTGACGCGCTCGTTCCAGTCATGGAATGGCGCGGCCGACGGCTGGCGCTCGATTCTCCCGCTCCAGGGATTTTCCCTGGGCGGCTGGTAGAAGTGACCGTGAACGATGACGTGTATTTTCCCCGACATGGCTCAATGTTAGTCTGTTTCAGTGTAACTTCTCAACAACTCCTTAACTCGCTGTTGGAACCCGCGGCTGATTAATGCTAGCTTTCTCGGCATGCCAGCCGCGCCAGAGGTTTCCATAGTCATCCCGGTCTACAATGAGCGGCCCATAGTGACTGACTCGGTGGCCGGCCTGCTTATGCGCTTGCCGGACATTGCCGCATCATTCGAAATCATTCTGGCAGAGAATGGAAGCAATGACGGTACCCGGGAAGAGGCGCGGGCGCTTCAGATGCGTTATCCTGCCGTCAGGTGCATTCACCTGGAAAACCCCGATTACGGCCGGGCTCTCAAGGCCGGTATCCTCGATGCTCGCGGGAAATACTGCATCTGCGACGAAATCGATTTGTGCGACACCGATTTTTATCGCTCGGCGCTGGGACTTCTGCGCTCCGGCCGGGCCCGGATGGTAGTCGGCTCGAAGTTGGCCCCCGGCGCTCGCGACGAACGCCCGTTCGTGCGCAACCTGGCCTCGCGGGTGCTGAGCGGCATGCTCAGCATCGGGGCCGGGTTTCGCGGGACGGACACGCACGGGCCCAAGGCCTTCTTGTGGGCGGATGTCGTCGATGTGGTCAAGCGCTGTGTAGTGGGGCAGAACCTGTTCGCCTCGGAACTCGTCATCCGCGCCGAACGGGCCGGCCTGGACTTGGTCGAACTGCCGTTGACCCTGCGCGAAAAACGCGATCCAACCATAAACCTGGTACGCAGGGTGCCGCGGGCCTTGTATAACGTCGGCCGCCTGATCTGGATCTTCAGGCTACGTGACCGGCTCTGAGTCGACACCATGTTTTTCGCTCTGACCATCGATCTGGATCCCGTCTGGTGCTACCGCAGCCTATACGGGCTCGGCCAGGGAGAACGCACCTGCGACGGCCTGGAAAGCTCTATTTCGCGTTTTCTCGATTTGGCCGGCGATCTCGGGATCCCCGGCAGTCTGTTCGTGGTCGGCGAGACGTTGTCCGACACGGGCGTCGCCGCGGCAATCGCACAGGCTAGCGCGGGCGGGCACGAGATTTCCAATCACACTCATTCACATCCTTACGATCTTTCCAGGCTCGGCGGCGAGCGCATCACGCTTGAGGTTGAGAAAGGCGCTGCGGACATCGAGCGCGTCACCGGCAGCAGGCCGTGCGGCTTCCGGGCGCCCGGCTATTCGCTGGGCGCCGGGGTGTTGCCGGCCGTGGACAGGGCCGGTGCGGTGTACGACAGCTCGATCTTGCCCTCGCCCGCCTACCAGGGAGTCAAGGCGGCGGTCTATGGCTGGCTGAAGCTACGGGGTAGAAATAGCGGGGCGTTTTTAGCCGATCCCCGCGAGACGCTCGGTCCGCACGGCCCTTATCGGCCCGATCTCTCCATTCCCTGGCGCCGAGGAACGGGCGGGTTGATTGAGCTTCCCATCAGTACGATTCTGGGTCTGCCGCTCACGGGCAGTTTATTGGCCCTGGCGGGTCCCCCCCGGGCGGCCTGGCTGGCCGCGCTAGCATCCCGCAAGGGGTTTGTATGCCTGGAGTTGCACGCGATGGATCTCTTGGACGTCCAGGCGGACGGTCTCGATCCCGCCCTGGCCGTTCAGCCGGATCTGTCTATCGCCTGGCAACGCAAGGCCGAGGCAATACGGAACTTCTGCGAGCGGATGCTTTCGACTCACAAGGCCACGACAATGGCCGATGCAGCAAACATGTTTGGATGAGCAATCGGTTAATAACTATGCATTGTGTAACACTATAAGTTGACAAATGTAGTTGTTTGGGGTACCTTGTCGTACAAGGTGGTCAAGAGAGGGAGGATTTTGCCATGAGTGGATCAGAACGGCGTGAGTTCTCCCGCTTTCCGGTGCAACCCATCTTGTGCAAGACTCTCCCGCGCCGCAACGGCGTTTGCATGCTCAAGGACGTTTCGATGGGCGGCGCTTTCTTCCAGCATTCGTCCCCGCCTCCCGTTGGAACTCGGTTGGCTATCGAGTTCTCTGAGCCTCCGCTTCTGGACTACGACTTGCAGGTAATGGTCGTGCGTCACAACCCCGGCCGATTCAAGGGTTTTGCCGTCAACTTCAGCCCACCCCGTCCGCGTCTGCTCAGGGCGGTCTATTGCAACGAATATCCAGATTGACACATCGAGCCGCGGGTTAGGGATGTTGGCGGGTCTGCTTGAAAAACTGCGGGTAAAAATCGACGATCTTATCGATCCTGACATCATCGAGCGCATCGAACGCTTGGACATCCGCCTCAATGAGTACGGTGTCGATCCCTGGGGATTCGACCCTGACTACATCAAGTACGCCCTGCCAATTGTAGTCTCGATCTACCGCAATTACTTCCGGGTGCAGACAACCGGTTTGGCAAACGTTCCCCGCGGGAGGGTACTGCTGATTTCCAATCACTCGGGACAAATACCCATCGACGGGATGATGATTGTGCTGTCGATGTTCATCGAGGCGGATCCTCCCCGAATGGTGCGTTCGATGGTGGAAACCTGGGTACCCACGCTGCCGCTGGTCAGCTTCTTCTTCCCGCGCACCGGGCAAATAGTGGGCACCCGCGACAACTGCTTGCGGCTTCTGCGGCGCGATGAAGCCATCCTGGCCTTTCCGGAGGGGATGCGCGGAATATCCAAGACGTTCGCCAAGCGCTACCAGTTGCAGCAATTCGGGCCGGGTTTCATGCGCCTGGCCCTGATGACCGACACTCCGATCGTGCCCGTAGCGGTGGTCGGGGCAGAGGAGCAAATCCCCTCGCTTCTGGACTTCAAGCCCGTTGCTCGCCTGTTGGGGTTTCCGGCCTTTCCGGTGACGCCGACTTTTCCCTGGCTGGGACCGCTGGGCCTATTGCCGCTGCCTGTCAAGTATCATATCTACTTCGGCAAGCCGATGCACTTTTCGGGCGATCCCGACGACGAGGACGAGGTACTCGACCCAAAGGTACAGAGGGTTCGCCGCACGATCCAGCGAATGCTCCGAGACGGTCTGAAGGCTCGTAAAAATGTCTTCTGGTAAAAGAAAAAAGATCACCTCTTCCGGGCAATCGGGCCCGCGGCGCAAAAAGGCATCCGAGTCGGTTGTCATCGCCGGTATATCGGGCAACCTCGGCCGCCTGTTGACGCGCAGGCTGCACACGGAATACCCGATAATCGGCATCGATAAGAGACCATTCGAGGGCAAGCCCAAGGACGTTACCCACTACCAGGTTGATGCCCGGCGCCGCAGGGCAGAGAATATTTTTCGCCGCAAGGAAATTCGGGCACTGATTCACCTGGGCCTGTTGCATCGTCCGCAGCCAGGTGAGCCTATATATCGGGAGATGAACGTCCGCGGCACGGTCAAGCTTTTGGATTATTGTCAGCGCTACGGCATTCCCAAGGTCGTGTTGATCTCGACCGCATCGGTCTACGGGCCGGACCCGGCCAATTCGAATTTCCTGCCCGAAGACACCCCGCTGGCCGGCGTGGCCGACTACCCAGAGATGCAAGCCTTGATCGAGTGGGATATGTACGCCCAGAGTTTCTTCTGGAAGTACCCGGATATTGAGACTGTCATCCTGCGCCCTGTTCACGTTATCGGGCCTAGTGTGCGCAATGCCCCTACCAACTACCTGCGACTGGCGAAGCCACCCACTTTACTGGGTTTCGATCCCATGCTTCAGATGCTCCACGAGGACGACCTGATCCAGGCCATCATGCTCAGCCTCGAACCGGGCATCAGCGGAATTTTCAACGTGGTCGGACCAGGTGAGGTCCCCCTCTCCTCCATTCTCAAAGAATTGGGAAAAAAGCCCCTTCCCCTGCCGCATGTCGTCGCCCGGCCTCTTTTGAAAAGGCTCTGGAGACTCGGCCTGTCCGGCTTCCCCCCTGGGGAGGTTACGCACCTGCAGTACCAGTGCATGGTGGACGGCAAACTGGCTCGCGACGTCCTCGGATTCCGCCCGCGCTACAACCTGCGACAGACGATCCTGTCGGTGAAGGACTGAGCGACCAAATGTCTAATGTAAGTGCTCAATTTGTTGCCACGGTACTCAGTTGCGTGGTAGCTTTATAGGACTTTTCGAGAGAGGCGATGGAAAATCGGGGAAAGAAAATTTCTTGCCTTTTGTTTGCGCTTGGGCTGGCGGGTTTGACCGCCGGTTGTGCCGCCGGCGATAGTAAGGTCCATGTAACGCCGGAAACGCAAACCAGGGTCGCTGCCGCCACCAGCGGCGAGCCTATTTACTCGACCTCCATCGCCATCTACCTTGCGGAACTCGCGCTTCGCGACAAGGGCATGACCTACGAGAACCGTAACATGTCCGTTTCCTTCTGTGACAACGTTTACACCGTGGTCTTCGAAAAAGATCAGGGCGATGTCCGGGGATGTGACTACACCATCAAGATCAACGCAAACAATAGCAAGATCCTCAGCGTCATCACGATGCGCTAGTCTGCACAGCGTGCCGCCGTGCCCGAGCCTACACAACTCTCGGAGCCATAACCCGCACATTCGGTATTGTCCGTGCAGTAGCAGGACTCACTGTCTATATCGCAGAGCGGGCCGCCGTAGACGGCTTCGCAGACGATAGCGCAGTCGCCGCAGTGGAAATCATCGACCGGCGTGCAGACGTGATTGCAACAAAGATCATGGCCACCGCAATCCGTGCGATAAAAACAGCCGC
Source organism: uncultured Myxococcales bacterium (assembly GCA_964640665.1). Classification (GTDB taxonomy): domain Bacteria; phylum Myxococcota; class B64-G9; order B64-G9; family B64-G9; genus DATKYQ01. The sequence continues at coordinate 67,269 of CAZXHT010000002.1, read as the reverse complement.
AGGAGGCATTGTCCGGGTCAGCGCATATGGGACCGATGGGACTGTTTGTACAGTCGGTTATGCAATTGCCACAGTGGGCGACATCTGCAAACTCGTAGCAGCGGTTGTCGCAGCATTGCTGGGCGGGATCGGATTCGCAATCGCCGGCCGCCAGGCAACCGCAGCTGAAGCCGACCCCGTCGATATAGACGCAGGCCGTGTTGTTGCCGCCGGCCGGGCAGTTCGAGTTGCATGCTCCGCAGTGCAGCGGATCGGACAGATCGATCTCGCAGCCGTTCTGGCGGTTGCCGTCGCAATCTCCATAGGGCTCGCTGCAGGCGGAATACTCGCAGTGGTAACCGCTACCACCGCCGGAATCGCAGATCACACCATCGGCGTTTTGCACATTGCTCGTACAATCCCTCTCGCAGGTACCACAATGAGCGCTGTCGATGGCCGTCTCGCAACCATCGCTACGATCAGCGTTGCAATCGAGAAATCCCGACAGGCAAGACGTGAAATCGCACTTACCCGCGTCGCAATGGGAGCCGGCCGCGTTTTGGATGAGCAAATTGCAATCCTGCCCGCAAGATCCGCAGTTGACGTTACTGCTCAGCGTATTGACACACGCGCCCGTACAACAAGAATCGGATTCCGTACAGGGAAGCTCGGTTCCGCAGGCGCACACGCCGTTGCAGCGATCGGCCTTTACGGGATCGCAGGTTGCACATCCCGGGCCGCAATGTTGAGCGCTTGTTGACACATCCAGGTCCGTGCAGCCGGTCCATGTTTTCTCGTGACAGGTCTGGACACCGATCTTGCAAATGCCGCCCTCGTCACGGTAGCAACTGGTCTGTTGGCCTTCTTGTTCACAGTCGGTCACCTTGAGCAGAAAGCTTTTCGAGGCGCTCGCTCCATCGCCAAAGGAAGAGTCGCGGACGGAAACCGTGACCTCGGTGCCGAACGAAGACTTATCCGGCGTTCCGCCGAGGGTGCCTGAATCGGGATCGATAGTCAGCCATACCTGTGTTGTTTCGATCGCCCAGGACGAATAAGCAGGAATACCCCCGCTGGCAGTGACGGTAAACTGATAGGCAACACCCACTGTGGCCGCGTCGAGTTCTTCTGTGGCCACGATAAACGGTGCTGCCTCTACACAGGCGCCGGAGGCGTCGCAGGCGAATCCTTCCGGGCAGGGTATCGTGTTTGTGCATGCGCCTCCTCCATCAGTTCCACCACACCCTACGGCCAGCATGCAGGCTACAAACAAAAAAGAGACTTTTTTCATCACATCTCCCCCGGGAAGAAAAGGGCGATAAGTTATAACAATTTTTCCTACAGTTTACAGAATACTATTTTTCGTTGAAATTGGATACAAGAAAAATCCGTGCAAATCTCCTCTTTTCCTGCTATGTCAACCTTCCTGGAGAGACAATGCCCTACAAGCGGCGCACGAAAAACCTCGAGTCGGAATCGGCTAGCTTGGAAGATCGGGCCGACCGGCCTCACGCGCCTCACCGATCGAGCTGGATCGTTGAACTGCCGGTGTTCGTGCTCCTGTTTTTCACCCCCATGGCCATCGGCACGGCGCACCTATGGTCTTCTGCCATCATGTTGGGGCTGTGCCTGGTAGCTTTCGCAGCCCTTTCCCTGCGCAGACGACGTAACCAGAGGTCTTTTCTTCTGTTTCCCATGGGCCTGGCCTTGCTCGCCGCCTTCTTCGTGACACTGCTGCAGTTCGTGCCGCTGCCTGCCTTTCTCGTGCGGCTGTTGAATCCCGGGGCGGCAGAGCTTTATGACTTCGTCCTCGACGGCACGGGTCTCTGGGGATCGGGAGGACTCCACTCGCTCAGTCTCGATTCCCCGGCCAGTGCGGGAGAATTAGTGCGTTACCTGGCCTATGCCCTGGTTTTCGTGGTGGTGGTCAATTATTTCAATGATCGCCACCGCGCCCGACGGCTGTTGAAAGCGGTCGCCTGGAGCGGCTTCGCTGTCGCGCTGGTGGGGTTTTTCTCCAAGCTGTTCGTGGCCAAGGCAATCTGGGGAGTTTATCCGATCCCGGCGGGCTCTTTTTTCTTCTCGACCTTCGTCAATTCCAATCACCTGGCCGGCTTTTTGGGGTTGTGCGCCCCGGTGACGCTGGGCATCTCCTTGTCGGCCCGCGAGCGTAACGATCGGGCGCTATACGGCTTCATGGGGATAATCACGGGAGTAGCTGTCTTCATGAGCCTCAGCCGGGGTGGCATAGTGGCTTTCTCGGCGGGCATGATCCTTTTATTTTTCATCGCTGCCACCCGCCGGGCGCGGCGTCTTAGGCATACGACGGCGGTGCAGGCGGCCATGGTGGGCGTGCTTCTCCTGGCCGGCTACCTGGCCTACGACACCATCGTCAAGGAGCTCCAGACACTGGGTGACCTGAGTGCCGTCGAGGAGGAAGTCAAAATCCGCTCATGGGCCGGAACCTTGCCGATGATGGCCGACTACCCGGTGCTGGGTGTCGGCAAGGGCGCTTACGAGACAATCTACCCACACTACAAGACGGTGTCTTACGAAAATACCTTCACCCACGCAGAGAACCAATTATTGCAGGTCATGGTCGAATGGGGCCCGCTTTTCGGCCTGCTCTTCGCCGGCATGTTCGCGCTGTCCTTTTTCCTGTTTCTGTCTCGGACGAGGAAATCTCTCACCATGGCGGGTTGCCTGGCCGGGGTCTTTACGGTCGCGGTGCAGAATCTCGTTGATTTCAACCTCGAGGTCGGCGGGGTGGCGCTGCCTTTCGTCGTGGTGCTGGGAATTCTGTCGGCGGCCCCATTCTCGCATGCCGGAAAGCCACGAAAGGGCGAGTTGCGCCTGCGGCTTCCCGGCCGGGCGGCTCAACTGCTGGCTGTTGCCTCGCTAATCATCGCGGCTATTGCCGTTCCTTACGCCGCTTTTCACGGGATCTCCGCGCGGAGCGCCGACCTGCTCGAGGCCGGGGATGCCCCGGCCGAAGAGCCCTGCGGCCCGGGAACGCTGGGACAGGCGGCCTGTGAGATGCTGCGTTATCACCCGTCCGATTTCCTGGCCCCCCTGGTCACCGGCAAGGCCTACCTGGAAAAAGGCCCCGGCCGCGATCTCGGACGAGCGGCGCACTGGCTGTCGCGGGCGATGTACCTCAATCCGACCTCGGCCGTCATCCATCGTCTGCTGGGCCGGGCTCTATTCATGGCCGGGTTCGGCGAACAGGCCCTGACCGAGTATCGCCTGGCCGCACACTGGGACCCGCGCATTCTGACGGCCACGACAACCGAGGTGCTCCGGCTGACGGGAGACAGTGACAAGGTAATCCAGGCTACACCGACCGATGGCGAATCTTACTTGAGAGTTGCGCGCAACCTGCGCGCTTTGGGAAAAAACGCCGCCGCGGCAAAGGCGTCCCAGCTGGCACTAGACAAAGATTCGTCACTCATCGCGGCAATGGACCTGCTGGCGGATCTAGCCTTCGCCGGCGGGCGCTATGAAGAGGCCGCCGGATTGGCTCGCCGGGAACTGGAGCTCAACCCGCTTCATGATCGGGCATACTTTATCGAGGGCCGGGTGTACAAGAAACAGGGAGATCCGCAGCGCGCGGAAAAGGTTTGGAGGAACGGGCTCGAACAGGTGCCTGAGTCCTCGCTGCTAGCCTACAACCTGGTGGAATTGCTGTTGTCCGAGGAGCGTTTCGACGAGGCGGAAGGAATCGCCGGCCGGCTGCAAACATACGCCCCGTCAAACGACGAGAACCAGGCCCGGCTGCAGTTTTTGCTGGGCCGTATCAACGAAGCCAAGGGGATGTTGTACGAGGCACGGGGGTTCTACCGCATGGCGATCCGCATGGTTCCCGGACGGCCCGGATATTTGCTCAAAGTCGCCCGCATGGACGAACGCATGGGCGACTGGGACGACGCCGAGAGAATCTACACAGAACTCATGGCCGCCCGCTTCAGGCCCGACGAAATGCGCAAGAGAATAAAGGCTGTTGAAGAGGGCCGCCAAAAAGCGACCACCGGGGCAATGCTGGATACATGGGTCAAGCGGCAGGGCCCGGACCAACCGTGATTCAGCCATAACCCGGTAGGCGAAAAAATCCCGGATTTCAAATGGATCTCGACCGTGACCTGAACCCCGAGCAAAAAGCGGCCGTGCTGCACGGTGATGGTCCGCTTCTGATCCTGGCCGGTGCGGGAAGCGGTAAGACCAGGGCGATCACCTACCGTATCGCCCATCTGATCGGGAAGCGGGACGTTGCGCCACACCGCATTCTGGCCGTCACCTTCACCAACAAGGCCGCCGGAGAGATGCGTGAACGCGTCGAGGGGCTTTCCGGCCGCAACGCTGGTGTGTGGATATCGACTTTTCATTCCCTGGGTGCGCGAATCCTCAGGCGGCACGCCGATCTGATTGGTCGTAGCCGCGATTTCGTTATTTACGACGAGGACGACTCGCGCCGCCTGGGCATCGACGTACTGCGGGAGTTGCGGCTCGACCCCGAGCGACGGCGCGCCGAGAGATTGCTCAGAAAGATCGAGTCCGCTAAACATCGCCTGAAGGGTCCCGGCCAGAGCGACCTGCCCGACCGCCTCGAGAGAAATTTCTACGCCCGTTATCAGGATCGGCTGCAGGCGACCAATGCCTTCGACTTCGCCGATCTCATCTTTCAGACCCACCGGCTTTTTGCCGAGCAGCCCGAGGTCTTGCGCGACTACCGTGAACGCTTTCGATACGTGCTGGTGGACGAGTTTCAAGATACCGACCGCGCGCAGTATGGCTTGTTGCGGCTTGTGTGCAAGGCGGATGCCAACCTGTGCGTCGTGGGCGATGACGACCAATCGATCTACATGTGGCGGGACGCCGATGTCGGGCACATCCTGGGATTCAAGCGGGATTATCCGACTGCCAAGGTGATCCGGCTCGAACGAAACTACCGTTCGACCCCGGAAATTCTCGAGGCAGCCTCAAAAGTAATATCCGCAAACAGCCGAAGGCACGTCAAGAAACTGTGGACCGAGGGAGAAAGCGGGGCCCCGGTAGACGTCAAGCTCTTGGACAACGAGCACGCCGAGGCCGAACAGGTGGCTCGCAGGATATACACTGCCGACGCCGACGGGCAAAACCTGAACCGGGTGGCGGTTTTTTATCGGGTCAACGCCCAGAGCCGCGCGATGGAAGATGCTCTGCGCCTGTACGGCATTCCTTACCGTATCGTGGGCGGCACCCGTTTTTTCGACCGCCGGGAGATCCGCGATCTGGTAGCCTATTTGCGCCTGGTGCAAAATCCGCTCAGCGACGTGGACGCCTGGAGGATCATCAACGTACCGGCGCGGGGTATCGGCAAGCTGACTCGCGAACGGCTGCAGGATTTTGCCACCCGGAAAAATCTTACGCTGCTCGATGCGATCGGGTCCGGACCAATGGATTTCCTGCGCAAGTCCAAGCGGGAGAAGGTACTCGGCTTCAAGAACCTGATCTCCGAGTTGCGCGACGAGGCGCGTGATCTGCCTGCTTCCGAGATCATCGGTTTGGTCATAGAGCGCAGCGCTTATCTCGAGACACTCGAACACGAAGATGCCCTGACGGCTCTTGGACGCCGGGAAAACATCGAAGAACTGGTGGGCGCGGCCCGTGATTTCTCCGACATGAGCGGCGACGGCTCGCTCGTGTCTTTCCTCGATCACGTGGCCCTGGTGACCGCCGTCGATCTGGCTGACGCCGGGAGTGAAGCAATCAGCCTGATGACTTTGCACGCAGCAAAAGGCCTGGAATTCGATATGGTTTTCATGGTGGGCCTGGAGGAGGGCTTGTTGCCCCACTACCGGGTCTTACGGCCCGAGGAGGAGGAGGATCAGGTCAGCGGCGGGGTAGAAGAAGAACGCCGTCTGTGCTACGTGGGTATGACCCGGGCCCGGAAAATGCTGCAGATGAGTTGTGTCCAATCGCGCACCATCTTCGGGAGAAGCGAGGAAAACCCGCCATCCAGATTTCTTGATCAACTAGTCGAGCAGTCGACAAGTAGGCAACGGGAAAAAACGATGACAGACCATGCCGAAATATGTCTCGACGACGGTGACGGAATCGTCGTCGACTACGATGCGCAGTACGATCAGAGTGCCGTCGACAACGGTCGCCCGCGTCAGATTCTGGATGAATGGATCGGCTTGGGAGTGCAACATTCCATCTTCGGGCGCGGCCTCGTGCGTGATGTCGGCCACTCGCGCCTGGGGCTGAAGCTGCTTATCGATTTCGAAGACGTGGGGCCGAAAACGGTGCTCGCGAGGTACGTGAAGCCTGTCTAAGATGGCGATTGTGGTTGACAGCCTGCGTATAAGGCCCTAGCATCGGTGCCCATGAAAAGCAGGACTCTGATTGCGATTCTTTCTTCCGTGCTGGCGCTGGCGCTTTCTGTGGGCTGCGGCAGCGCCTGCAAGGATTTGGCCCACAAGATCTGCAACTGTCAACCTACGCGGGCCAAGAAGGACCATTGCAACCAGAGCATCGACTCGGTGGCCCGCAACTTCGATCTTTCCGACCGAGAAGAAGACCGCTGCCAAAACATTCTCGACAGCGGTCGTTGCACCTGTGAAGCCCTCGCTGCCGGCGACTACTCGGCCTGCGGCCTCTCGGCCGATCCAATGTCCGTCTTCGACGAATCGTCTTGAACACCGCCTGCGATCGGGCTTGCGTGCTGTTGCAGCCAGTTGCAAATTTCCGGGTAGAGCAGTTCTCGGGAGTGAACCCCGAGGAGGATATCACCGTGTCCGAAGTCGGCATCGTCGCCACGATCGATCCCGAAAATTCTAAGCTGCCTGTCTTCCGAAGCAACTCGCTCGTAGGCCGGTGAGACCGCTTCCGGCGAGGCGATTTTGTCGGCGTCCGCTGCGATGATCAGAACCGGCGCTTCGATGCGTGCCAGGTTTTCGAGGTAATTTGTCTGGCCGTCGGTGGATTCGAAGTGTCCGGTCCTGATCCAGTCGAAGAACTGGCGCATCAATGCCCCCGTGGTGTTCTCGCACAAGTTCACCAGACAGCGGCGCATGACGGTGCCTTCCATGCCGTTTTTCAATACCACGATTCGCGACAGCCAGCGCGGGGGCCAGCCCATCATTGGGCTGAAAAAACGGGCCAGCGGCCTGAAGGCGATCGTGCGGCCGAAAAACATGGGCCGCACCAAGTGGTGGCTCCAGCCGACGTTGCCCGAGACGTTCAGCAGCACCGGCGCCGAAATGGTCACCAATCCCGCCAGGCGCGGTTCACGCTCCAGCCCCTGCCATGCGTATCCCAGCATGCCGCCCATGCTGTGCCCTACCCACAGGACGTCAGACCTGCCCGTCTCGGCCACGACACGCTCCAGTGCCGCCGGCACGTCGAGGTTCAGGTGATCATCGAATGAGTAGCGGCCCTTGCGCCCTGTAAACCAACCGGGCCTGTCGCTCATGCCTGCACCGCGCAACTCCAGCGACCAGACGTCGAAGCCCCGCCCCGCCAGATCGCGCGCCAGGGAACGCTCGGTCGAAATATCGAAGTTATGGCGGTTGGCGCCCATTCCGTGGCACAGAATCACGGGTTGGGCAAATTTCTGATCGGGCGGTTGGTAGCGATGCAGGGCCAGTCGCCAACCGTCCTGCGTGCGGGCAAAATAAACCATGTCGGCGTAGCGGCCGGCCTCGAAGTAGCGCGACCAAAAGGCCGTGTGCAGCCGGACTAGCGCCCCAATGGCCAGTATCCATAGAGCGACCTGAAGCACTTCACCCATGCGATCCTTCCTCGCGAGCCCCAAGGGAGACTAGCAGTCGCTCGTGGATGTCGTCAAAGGCGCCGTTGGACATGACCAGGATCACCGCCCCCGGGGGCGCGCTGGTTGCCAGGTCACAGACGACAGCGGCGGCATCCGGCAGGCAATCGGCCCGAAATCCCCGCTGCCGCAAATCTTCCACCAACGCTTGCGAATCGAAGCGCTCATCCGCGGCTATTTGTTCGACGTTGTACGGGGGAACCACGATTACCCGGTCCGCTCCGTCGAACGAATCGGGATACCGTTTCTGAAAAAAGGTCCTGCGGCTGGTATTGGTACGCGGCTCGAAGACGGCCACAAGATCCGCCGCGGGGTATCGCTCACGGGCCGCCCGCACGGTCTTAGCAACCTCGGTGGGATGGTGAGCGAAATCGTCGATCACGGTCACTCCGGCCCGCGTGCCCCTGACCTGCATGCGCCGAGCCACACCCCGGAATCCTGCCAGCAGTTGGCCTGCTTGCACGGGAGGCAGGCCCAGCCGCGCGGCTACCGCCAACACCGCCAGAGTGTTGGCCACGTTGTGTTCACCGCACAGAGGAGTCTTCAACCTGGTCTTTCCGGCGCCGTCGATTTCGAGGGTGAATGTTGTTCCGCCGCTGGTAGTGGAAATCTCTCTCGCCCTGAACCCCTTGCCTTCCCTAAGCCCGTAGCACACCACCTCGCACTCCGTCTCGGTTATCAAGGCGCGCACCTCCGGATCGTCGTCACAGGCCACGAGCAGGCCTGTGCGCGGCAGCAGTCGAACGAACCCCCGAAAGGCCGCCCGGTAAGCATCCATATCCACGTAGATATCCGCATGATCGAACTCCACCGACGTCAGGACGGCGATCTCGGGCCGGTAGTGGAAAAACTTCGGTCGCTTGTCGAAAAAGGCCGAATCGTACTCGTCTCCTTCGACGATGAACTCTTCTCCCCCTCCGAGCCCGAAGCTGCGACCGTAGTTTTCGACGATACCGCCGACCAGGAAAGAAGGGTCCCGGCCTGCCTCGCTGAGCAAGAAAGAGAGCAAGGCGGAGGTCGTTGTCTTGCCGTGAGTCCCGGCCACCACCAGGGAACGCCGCCCTTTAATGAAAAGCTCGCTCAGGGCCTGGGGGAAGCTCTTGACTTCGATACCCTCGTCCAGTGCCGCCCGAGCTTCCGGGTTGTCGCCGTGGCAGGCGTTGCCGACTATCACCAGGTCGAGATCCGCCCCTATGTGCTCTGCCGAAAAACCCTGCACCGTCGGGATACCCCAGGCCTTGAGGCTTCTGGACATCGGGGGATAAAACGCCTTGTCGGAGCCGCTGACCTGATAACCCGCCGCTTGCATCAGCCCGGCCAGCGACCCCATGCCTGTTCCGCAGATTGCAACCAGATGTACCTTCATCGAACGCATTCCTCCACCGCCGCGTCGTGCAAGCGCGGCCTGAATCGCCGGATAGCGTCGTTGTCACGACTGGGGTGCACGCGGTTGGTCAGCAGAACGATAATCAGTTCACGCCTCAGATCGATCCAAAGGGACGTGCCCGTGAAACCCGTGTGCCCGATGGCCTCGCGTCCCAGAAGCCTGCCGGCCTGGGAATTTTTCTCAGAGGGCGTGTCGAATCCCAGCGCGCGGGTCGAGTCAGGCACGCTCGTGCGTCGCGAGAACCGGCGAACGAGCCGACTATCGAAGATTGTTGATTCGCCGCGGTAGGCCGCCAGCCAGACTCCGGCCAGTCGGGCCACATCTCGAGCTGTGCCGAATAGTCCCGCATGACCACTGACGCCGCCCATGGCATAGGCGTTATCGTCGTGAACCTCGCCCACCAGTGTCCGGCCCCGCCACGGACACCGCTCGGTTGCCGCAATTTTTCGTCCCTTCCTGGCCAAGCGAGCCTTGCGTTTGTTCTTCAGGTCGACGAAGAACAGATCGTCGAGCCCCAGTTTACGTGCGACTCTTTGCTCGAAGAGCAGGTCGAGTGTTTTGCCGGTGGCCTTTTCAATGGCCCAGTCGAGCAATATGAAACCCAGATCGCTGTATAGCGCTTGCAGGCCTGGCTTCGAAATCAGGTCCTCGGCCGCCAGCATCGACCTGACGGCATCCCTCCCGGCAAACTCACACACAAGTCTCCCTCCCCCACAGGCGGCCAGTTCCTCGAAATAGGCACGCCAGCCGGCCAGACCACTGGTGTGTTCAAGAAGATGCTCGATCGTAATTTTCTCCCGGCCCGCGCCGTCGAAGAGCGGCACTAAACGTGCGACGGGATCTTCCAGCTTCATCACGCCGCGTTTTACGAGATCGACGATCAGCGGTGTCACTACCAGCACTTTCGTCAGCGATGCCAGGTCATAGATCGTATCAATCTCCACCCGTTGGCCTTTAGGCACCAACGATGTCAATCCATGGGCCGACTCGTGCAGCGTCTCTTTACCCCGACGTATCAGCAGCGTCCCCCCGGGGAAAACCCCCTCTTCGATGGCTTCGTCCATCAGGGTGTAAAGCCTGGGCTGGCTTTTCCTTCCGGCCATTTCGATCAGCGCACCGCCGGTTCGAGCAGTTCAAGTCGTCCCTGGTCGGCGTCCAGGCTGACCAGCAAACCGTTGGGAAGCGCCATGTTGCTCCGCTGGTGTCCGAAGGCGGCTCCCGATACGGCCGGCACCCCCAGTTCGGTCACTGCCCGCTCCAGGACGCTGCGGGCAGAATAGCACTTGCGGCCCGCAGGCTTGCAGTTTTTCAAAGACCCCAGCAGCACTCCGAAGACATTCTTGACGGCGCCCGATTGTCTCAGTTGTACAAGCATCCGATCCAGACGATAGGCGAGTTCGGCGACATCCTCGATGTAGAGTATGGCGCCGGCCAGCGGCGGCAGGTGCGGAGTTCCCAGCAAGCTGGTCAGCACGGAAAGGTTGCCCCCCAGCAAAAAGCCCCTGGTTCTGCCGCGTACCAGGGTTTTCAACCTGCCCAAGGGAACGCGGCCCGCGGGCTGTTTGCCGCTGATGAGTTTTTTGAGCCAGCGGCGTGAGCCTTGCGACAAATCCGGCAGTTGGGTAACCACCGGCCCGTGAATGGTTACGAAGCCCCCCGGGGCGGAAAGCGGCAACAGCAGGGCGGTTACGTCGGAGAAGCCGATCAGCAGTTTCGGCCGTGCCTTGATGCGCTCAAGATCGAGCCTCTCAAGCAAGCGCGCAGAGCCGTATCCACCGCGGATGCACCAGACCGCCCGGGTGTCGTCTTCGAGCAGTCCGCGCCGGAGCCTGCGCGCCCGCGCCTCGTCGTCGCCGGCCAGAAAGCCTCGCATCGAGAACTCTTGCTTGTCGATAACGGGCACGAAGCCCATTTGCTCGATGATCCGGCAACCGCGAGCGAGCTTGCGCCGGTCGAATGGGCTGGCCGGAGCTACCAGGCGGATTCGATCTCCCGCCCGGAGTGCTTGAGGTTTTTTAATGGCAACCGAGTACATGCAGGCGAGATGATATTTGCTTTAAGCGCTGCCCGCAAGTCAAGATGTTGTCAGTTACGCCTGTTGAGCTGAGTAGGCAGATTGTCGATGTAGTCCTTGACGATGCCGCGCTGGCTGGCTTCGTCCAGGCTCTTGCCAAGCAGGTGACCGGCCGCCTGCAGCGCCAGGTCGACGGCATGGGTTCGAACCTCTTCGATTGCCCGGTTTTTCTCTTCTTCAATCTGTCTTCTTGCACGCTCCGTTTGCTCGCTCGCCTCCCGCCGGGCCTTATCGATGATTTCATCTCCCGAGCGCCGGGCGTCATCCTTGGCCCGGGTCATGAACTCGGCAGCCTCCTTGCGTTGCTTTTCGACCATGTCTTTCTGGCCGGCAAGTGCCTTATGGGCATCCGCCTGTGCCTGATCCGCCTTTTCGAGCGCCTCGCGGATCCTGGTTTCGCGTTCGCCGACCGCCTTGAGAATGGGCTTCCAGAGCAACTTGCTTAAAACGATCAACAACACGGCGAAGATGATCAGAGTCCAGATGATCGTGCCTGGATGAATCTGCATCAGGGAGAACTTCTCTCCCTCTACCTCCGTGCCGGCGAGGATCCTGATCAAGACAAGGGGATCGATGTTTAAAAGCGCCATATCGCACCTTCCGCCGAGCGTCTTTTACTTGAGGGCCATTAGAATGCAAATAACCTCGGCAAAAAGGGTGACGCCCTCGATCAGCGCGGCCGCGATGATCATCGATGTCCTGATGTCGCCCGATGCCGATGGTTGCCGGGCCGTTCCGTGCATTGCTCCTTCGGCAATGCGCCCGATGCCGTAACCGCCTCCGATAACCGCCAGACCTGCTCCGATTCCTGCCGCGAGATGTGCCAGCATGCCCGTGCCTCCTTAGGATAGGTAGACTTCCTCGTTCAGTGTTCTCCTGCCACGAACAATCCAATGAATAACGACGTCAAGATAGTGAAAATGTAGGCCTGCAGGAAGGCCACGAATATCTCCAGTATGTACATAAACAGTGCGAAACACAGTACGACCGGGAACACGTAGATGCCGATGACGAAAATCAAACCGATCAGGCTCAGGATCACGACGTGCCCGGCTATCATGTTGGCGAAGAGTCGCACGCACAAGGCAAAGGGCTTGGCGAAGATTCCCATAAGCTCAACCACGATCATTACCGGCGCGAGCCACCAAGGCACACCGTGCGGAACCAGGTGGCCGAAGTAGCCGAAGACGCCCATCTTGCGCATGCCCGCGAACTGGATGGCCAAGAAAGCCATAGTGGCCAAGCCCGCCGTGACGCTGATGTTTCCCGTCGGGGTGGCACAGTACGGCAGCAATCCCATCAGGTTCATTGTCAGGATGAAGAAGAATGTCGTGCACAGGAAGGGGGTGTAGATCTTCGATGCGGGCTGGCCCATGGTCGGGACGGCCAACTCGTCCCTGATGAACAAGACAAATGACTCGACAACCGACACGAATCCCTTGGGTATCAGGGCCAGCTTGCGCCTGACCAGGATTCCCATCAAGATCAGCAACCCCGCGGCTATCAACATCATCAGCACATGCCTGCTTATGGAGAGGTTGACGTCGATCCCCAGGGCAGAAAAGCGCCACAGGTCAGGGTTCAGCTGAACCGGCGTCTCCCATTGAGTCGAGGGCAGGCCCCATTCCCATCCATTGTTGATATGGTGCAGGATGACTTCCTTGACCTGCTCACCAATGCTCGTAGCCGCTTGTGCCGCATGTTCAACCACGACCCATCACTCCTTCCGTCTTCCGTGTTCTTCGCCTGGCGGCCCGATCTATTCCGGCAATCTCGACTAACATAAACAGCGCAACGCCTACCAGCAATCCCAGGACAAACCCATTCTTGTCAAGCCACTGGTTGCCTAAAACGACGCCTGCGTATATTGCGTAGCAGATTAGCCTCACCAGCAGGCCGCCCAGCACGTAGACCATGAACATCCGCTCGTCGGCCAGCATGGCCCGCCGTGTACCCCAGAGCCCCAAAAGGCCCAGTAAACCGGCTCCCAGCAAACCGGCCAGGGCAGCCTGGCTCCATTCACCCCATCCTCCGGCCAAGATAAACAGCGCCGCAACCAGGACCACGAGACCCAGCATGGCAATCAGGGTACGTGGCCCGAAAACGGTCGGTGTATCAGTGTTGCGCATCGTCATCGTTCTTCTTTCCGTCCCGCTTCCCGTCGAGGCGCAGCACTGTCTTGAAAAAGTGGTAGAAGCCAGACGCCATTCCTACAAATGCGCCTGTAAGCAACATCCATGGAGCCGTTCCCCATTTCTCGTCCAACCAGTGCCCCCCAAAAACTCCGATTACCATGCAGCCGAGGAAGATACCCCCGATATTCATGTACGGCGATATCTTCCTGAGCGACTCGGAGAACTTTTCCAAAATTTCCTCCGGCGCGCATCGCGCGGGGATTTATCACGACCCAACAACTGGATCAACATTTTTTATACCGGCATCAGGGTTTCTCTTTCTCTTCAACTTTCTTAACGGATGATTCTGATGCAGGTGGTATACCAGGCTTGTCTTTTGGGGGCGGTGGACTTTGTTTTTTCTCCATTTTTCCGCGATCATCCAATGCATCTCTGGTTCGATTTTCTTCTGTATTTTCCGCCTTGGGCGCTGCCTTCAGAACTTTCGCTGTATTCGTGATTTTCTTCGCCCCGTGCGAAAGAGGAGATTTTTCCTTTTTTTCTACCTCTTCTTCAAGCATCTGCTTTTGCAGGGAATTAAGCTGGATTTTTACGAGATCCGGGCGCGGGTGTTTCTTCAAGGCAGCCAGGTAGCTCTTTTGGGCAAGGGCATAGTCACCAAGTTCCTGGTAACACATTCCCATCTCGAATAGGCTGCGCGCTTCGATTTGTTCAGCGGGTCTTATATCCAGGAGCGCCTTGTGCGAGTCGGCCGCCTCACGGTAGCGGCCCTGCACGTAGTACGAATTTGCGACCAGCAACATCGCCTCGGTCGCTATACGGTCCTTCTTGTGCTTTTCCAGCAGAAGCCGCACCTCTGCTCGCGCCTGGTCGAACTCGCGGATCATGAAGTAGCTTTGCGCGATGCGGTACTGGTACTTCCAGATGTCGTCTCGCCCGGGAAAGGCGTTGACCAGTCTTTCAAATTCCAGGGCCGCTGTGCGGTAGTCTCTTAGGCGGTCGTAGAAGATGAAGGCAATCTCTTTCTGGGCCTTGAAGGCAAAATTCGCTTCTGGGAAAATTTTTACGGCTTCTCGTAGACGGGCCACGGCCCGTCGCGGCTGATCGAGGTAGAGGTGTTCGATCCTACCGGCCTTATACAGCGACTTGGCCTGCCAGATCCGGTCTTCTTTTTTCTCTTCCCTCTCGATCCGCCTGGCCAGTGTGAGAAAATGGCTTTCGGCATCTTCGTAGCTGCCGTTATAGAGCATCTCCATCCCACGGGCGAAATTTTCCTCGATGTCCTCTTTCATACAACCCGTGAGGATCAGACAGGTGAGCAAAAGTGTGATCGCCCCGCGCTTCATTTATCGTTCTCCCCAACTCTCTCTTTTTCTACGAGCCGTGCCAAGCCGACGACACGCTCTCCTTCCTTCAGGTCTATCAGGCGCACTCCTTGTGTGGCTCTACCCATCACTGAGATTCCATTTATCTCGGTGCGAATCACCATGCCACCGTCCGTGATTAACATCAGGTCGTCATCGCTCGACACCTGCATCACCCCAACTACCGGACCCGTTTTTTCCGTCACCTGGCAAGTTTTCACGCCAACGCCCCCGCGCGCTGTCAGCCGATACTCATCAAGCTCCGATCTTTTGCCGTAACCGTTTTCGGAGACGGTCAGGATCGTGGCCCCCGGATCAACCACTTCCATCGACACGACCTTGTCGTCCTCCCGGCGCAGCTTGATGCCGCGCACACCACGGGCGACCCTTCCCATGGCCCGGGCGTCCCTTTCACCGAAACGCACCGCCATGCCCTTGCGTGTGCTGATCATGATTTCCTGCTCGCCGTTCGTGATGCAGGCGGCGATTACCTCGTCATGCTCCTCGACCCGCATCGCGCGTATACCAGCCACGTTGATGTTGGAATAAAAGCCCAGGAGGCTTTTCTTGATGTAGCCGTTGCGGCTGGCCAGGCAGAGATAGTCGTCCTTCTTCTCGTCAAAGGACTTTACCGGGATGATAGCCGCTACCTGCTCGCCCTTCTGCAGACGGGCCAGGTTTACCAGCGCCACGCCACGCGCCGCCGGGTTGGCTTCGGGGACCATGTGAACTTTCAGGACCAGGGCCTGTCCCTTCTGTGTTATCACCAGGATGTTACTGTGTGTGGAGGCTACGAAGACATTTTCAACGAAGTCCTGTTCCTTGGTATGCATCCCGCTCCGGCCGCGGCCGCCGCGCCGTTGTCTCCTGTACTGGTTGAGCTTGGTGCGCTTTATGTACCCGGCGTGGCTCACGGTAACAACGTGATCTTCGTCCGCCAGCAGGTCTTTTAACGTGATTTCCCTGGTCTCTCTGTATATCTCTGTCCTGCGCTCGTCCTTGTATCGTTCGCGCACTTCCTCGAGTTCGTCGATTACTACCTGCAGCAGTTTCTCAACGTCCTGCAGGATGGCATCCAAGTGGGCGATTTCCTGCCTGATCTTTTCCAACTCCGCGGCGATCTTCTCCCGCTCGAGACCAGTCAAGCGCTGGAGGCGCATCTCCAGTATGGCCTGGGCCTGTTTATCGCTTAGCTCGAAACCGCTAATCAGGCCCTGTTTTGCCTCGGCCGGATCCTTGGCCGAGCGGATCAGGTTGATCACTTCGTCAAGATGATCGAGCGCGATTTGCAAGCCTTCGAGAATGTGTGCCCTGGCTTTTGCCTGTTGTAACTCGTAAGTGCAGCGCCTGCGGATCACCTCGCGTCGATGGGAATTGTAGTGCTTGATCATCTCGCGCAGGTTCATCACCCGCGGCTGGCCGCCGACTATTGCCAGCAGGATGGTGCCGAACGAACTTTGCATCGGTGTGTGCTTGAACAACTGGTTGAGGACGACCTCGTAGACGGCGTCACGCTTCAGATCGATGACTATGCGCATTCCTTCCCGGTCGCTCTCGTCCCTGACGTCGGCGATGCCGCTGATTTTCTTGTTTCGCACCAGGTCGGCAATTCGCTCGATCAGCCTGGCCTTGTTAACCTGATATGGAATCTCGGCAACGATGATGCTCAGGCGCCCGGTCTTGGGATGTACCTCCTGGCCAGCTTTGGCTCTGACGGCCAGGATACCCCTGCCCGTCCTGTAAGCCTGCTCGATGCCCCCGACACCGTAGATAATTCCGCCCGTAGGAAAATCCGGCCCGGGTATATATTTCATCAGGTCTTCGACGCCGGCCTCCGGGTGGCGAATGAGGTGGATGCAGGCATCGATTACCTCGCGCAGGTTGTGAGGGGGAATGTTGGTGGCCATGCCGACCGCGATGCCGGTCGAGCCGTTGACCAACAGGTTTGGAATCCTCGAGGGCAGAATGGTCGGTTCCTGCGCCGACCCGTCGAAGTTGGGTACGAAATTAACCGTTGCACTCTCGATGTCAGCCAGCATTTCCTCGGCGATCCTCTTCAGTCGCGCCTCGGTGTAGCGGTAGGCCGCGGGCGGATCGCCGTCGATAGATCCGAAATTACCCTGCCCGTCCACGAGCGTGTAGCGCAGGTTCCAACTCTGGGCCAGGCGCACGAGCGTGTCGTAGACCGCGGCATCTCCGTGCGGATGGTATTTCTTCAACACTTCGCCGACTACTCCGGCACACTTGGAATACTTGTGGCTGTGTATCAGCCCCTCGGAGTACATCGCGTACAGGATGCGTCGGTGCACCGGCTTGAGACCGTCGCGGACATCCGGAAGAGCCCGGCCGATTATCACGCTCATGGCGTAGTCGAGATACGATGTCCGCATCTCATCTTCGATGTTCACCTTCTGCTGAATTGCCGAGTCTGTCATGTTGCCGTTTTCCTCTCCGTGTCGCCCGGTTCTAATAAACCAATTCTATTTCACTACAAGGTCACGTTTATCCTAACTTTTTCACATCGTTTTTCTACCACCACGCCAGCGTGAGTGTCAACGAATTTTACGCCCCCTAAATCAGCATATAACCTTTATTATCAAGCAATTATGAATAATTGCGGTGCCCGTTGACGGCCGCCCCGGGTCGGTGTAGAATTCTCACCGATGCGTTATCTTTTCGGCGATCTGAGCGACTTCCCGCCCCAGGAAAATACTCTCGATCTGCTCAAGCGCTTCATTGATATGGCCGTCAACGTAATCCTTCTCGATATCGAGATCAACGAGTTGCTCGCAAACATTGAATCCGATCGTCAGTTCCTGGTCGAGTCCATCGAGAATATCAACCGCTTCCATGGCTCTTTGCGTGATACCATCGACGCATTTGTTTCCGGCCTGTCCTCTGATGACATTGTCGCCGTGGTAGCCAGTGGCGCGGCCGGCAGTCTCAAGCAGTTTATCTCCGACGGCAAGGCCAAGCTCGCAAATCAGATCGAACAGCGGATCGAGCGCGCCCAGGGGGAAATTGCACGCCTGTCGGCAAGAATCCTGGATCTTCTCAAACTTTTTTACACGCCCAGCGTCGTGCCGCTGGCCGGTAACACGCTGCGCTGCGCTCTCGATGGCCAGCGCTACCAGGCCTACTCCGAGATTCTGGATGTCACCGGTGTACGCAGTTCATACTTCATCGACACGGCGGCCTCTGTTTTCTTCTGTGAACCGAAAAAGTTTTCCGACCTCCTTCCCGGCCGGCTCGATTTTCCCGTCGGCACCAAAAAGGCGTGGCTTAAGAAGGAGCCCGTCGTCGACACGCTACGCATCGACGATGCCGTTCTTACCGAAGTGGTGGACGATGACGATGCCTGCAGCTTCCGGCTGATCAAGCACACAGGCAATGGCAGCGATGGTTTGCAGGTCAAGGTGAAAAAGGGCCGCAACGGCGGCATCGCCATTACCAGAGCCGGTGAAGGCGCGCCGGAGACGTCCGTGCCGGATGAGGTGGTAAACCCATCCGACTCCGAGAATCTTCTCGAGTTCTACAGGTTGCTCAAAAACCACGTCATCGAACTCTATCGCACTCGCGGCGATCTTGCGTCCGTCAGTATCGATGGGACGGAGGTGGTCGGCGGCCGCCTGGTTGGCGACTTGGTCCAGCGCCTGGTTCGTTACCTAGCACCGACAATTCTCGAAATCGACGCCCGCAGCCCTGCGCCTTTAGAACTCTGCCTGAAGATCGAGCACGACGGCGGCCGGCGCGAGGAGATCTATATCCAGAAGGAGGATCTCGTCCGTCAAATCGGCAAGTTACCGGGTCCGCGCCAGGCGCTCTTCACTCCCCTGGGCATCAACCCGCAACCGGCACAGCCATTCGTAAGAGCCAAGCCCGATGACGGGCAAGACGTCTCGCCTAAAAGCTCAGATTCTCTCGACGACGAGTTTGACGGCCCGACCACCGAACCAGACGGCCGCGCTTCCTGAATCTGCAATACCCGTAACTGTTTCTCTCTGGCAATTACCATTTGACAAGGGCGCTGGCCCAGGTGAAACCCGCTCCGAAAGATGCCAGCAGGAGCAGGTCTCCCTTCTTCAGGCGACCCTCTCTCTCGGCATCCTTGAGACACAGCGGTATGCTGGCGGCGGTTGTGTTTCCGTATCTCTCGATATTCGAGTACACCTGCTCTGATCCGAAACCCATTACCTTTGCTACTGCTTCGGTAATCCTCTGATTTGCCTGATGTGGAACGAACAGGTCGACGTCACTCGGTTTGAAACCGTTTTCTGATAAGGCCTCGCCTATGACTTCCGGCATGCGCTTGATTGCATGGGTGAATACGTGCCGACCCTTCATCTTTGGAAAGTGCCGCCCTTCCTCCAGCATTTGCTCGTTGATGCGCAACGGATAAAAGCATGATCCCGGCGCCTCGATCCACAGCGAGCGGGCGTACTTTCCGTCGGCGTGCAGATGTGTGGACAGGATACCCCTTTTCTGATCGTCTGTGGGAGTGAGAATTACGGCCCCGGCCCCGTCTCCGAAGAGGCAGGCGATATCCCGACCGCGCGTGGTCTTGTCGATGCCGGTCGAATGAACCTCCGTTCCAACCAACAGGACGCATTTGTACTGGCCACAGCGCACCCAGGCGTCAGCGATACTAAGGCCGTAGATGAAACCCGAGCACTGGTTCCTGACGTCCAGCGCGGCGATGCCCCCGAGCCCAAGCTTGTGCTGTAAAAAACAGGCCGTTCCGGGAAAGGTGTGGTCCGGAGAGAGGGTCGCGAGCACGATGCAGTCGATATCACCGACGTCTATACCGGCCCTTTCCAGCGCTTCATAAGAAGCGGGAACAGCCAAGTCGCTCGATCCGGTGCTTTCTTCCACCCAGTGTCTTTGCCTGATTCCCGTACGCTCTACTATCCATTCGTCGCTTGTCTCCATAATGCTAGACAGATCGTCGTTGGTCACCACCTTGTCCGGAACATATCCCCCGACCGAGCGAAAAATTGTTCTTTTCATGGTTCTGCCGTCAGACGTCGAGGTTGCTTACTTCAAGCGCGTTTTTCTCGATAAACTCTCGCCGCGGTTCCACGGCGTCACCCATCAACATGGTGAACACTTCGTCCGCCGCCACTACATCGTCGACCCGCACCTGGACTAGAGTCCTGGTTTCGGGGTTCATGGTGGTATCCCATAGTTGGTCCGGGTTCATCTCGCCCAGCCCTTTGTAGCGCGTGATCGTTTGCCCGCGCTGGCCCAATTCGAGAACGTGATCGAGAAGGTTCTCGGGATTGAGGATAATCTTCGTTGCTTCACGATCGCCGATCTCGTACGGGATATCGCCGTATCCGGCGAGGTTTTCTATTATCAACCGCAGCTGCTTGAAATCTTCCCGGCTCAGGAAATCACGGTCGATGAAAGTTTCCTTGCGGGTGCCGTTGTCGTGAGTCTCAATGCGCAGCAAATAACCTGGGTACTTGGGATCTTCTTCCAGTAACGGGAACAACGGAAGCACCTCGGGATGAAAGCGTTCCAGGTATTCTTGTATGCTTTCTATCTGCCGTGTCAATTTTTTCTTGTCCGTTACCGACTCCGCCTCCATGTTCGTAGACATGACGATGGCGTCGACCAGGCGCTTGTCCTTGCGCTTGCCAATCCTTGAGAGTATCTCCTGGTAGCGCAGCATATCCCTGCAAAAAACCTCAATTTCTTCCGCCGAGAGTCTTCGGCCGTCTTTTCCTGAACTGTTTATAACCGCTTTCTGCGCGCCGTGCCTCAGAAGGTAATCGTCCAACTCCTTCTGATCTTTCATATACAGGGCTTTCTTTCCCTTGGTGATTCTGTACAGCGGCGGCTGCGCGATGTACAAGTGGCCCCTCTGGACGATTTCCTGCATCTGCCGGTAAAAGAACGTCAGCAACAACGTCCTGATATGGCTCCCGTCCACGTCGGCGTCCGTCATGATGATGATGTTATGGTATCTCAACTTGTCGATGTTGTAGTCGTCCTTGCCGATGCCGGTACCCAGGGCTGTTATCATGGTGGCGATCTCCACCGACGACAGTATCTTGTCGAACCGTGATTTCTCCACATTGAGAATTTTTCCGCGCAGTGGAAGGATGGCCTGGTTTTTCCTGTCGCGGCCCTGTTTCGCGCTGCCGCCCGCGCTGTCTCCCTCGACCAGGAACAATTCGCTTTTGGCCGGGTCACGTTCCTGGCAATCGGCCAGCTTTCCGGGCAGGCTCATTCCTTCGAGCGCTCCCTTGCGGCGCACCATTTCTCGCGCCTTGCGCGCCGCCAGGCGACCACGTGTCGCCTGTATTCCCTTGTTACAAACCACCTTGGCTACCGCCGGGCTCTCCTGAAGGAAATCACCCAGTTGCTCGTTGACGATTGTCTTGACAATGCCCTCAACATCGGAGTTTCCGAGCTTCGTCTTTGTCTGCCCCTCGAACTGCGGATCGAGAAGTTTCACGGAAATTACAGCGGTCAGTCCTTCACGAATGTCTTCTCCCTGCGGGTTCTCCTGCAGATCCTTCAGCAGGCCGTTTTTCTGCGCATAGTAATTTATCGTTCTCGTCAAGGCCGATCGGAAACCTATCAGATGGCTGCCTCCTTCGACGGTGTTTATGTTGTTCGCGTATGAGAAGACATTTTCCTGGTACCCGTCGTTGTACTGCATGGCCAATTCGATCGAAACGTCGTTGCTTTCTCCCGACAGGTAAATCACCTTGTCGTGCAGAACGGTCTTGTTCTTGTTCAGGTGTTCGACGAAGCTCTTGATCCCCCCTTCGTACTTGAAGTCTAGGCTCTTGCCCGATCTCTCGTCTAGAAAATGAATCGCGATGCCCTTGTTCAGAAAGCTCAGTTCGCGAAGACGTCTCGAAAGAACATCGAACAAGTAATCGTTCGTCTCGAATATCTCGTCATCCGCCAGGAATGTTATTTTTGTCCCGGTCTCGTTCGTGTCCCCGACTACCTCCAGTTGTGTGATCGGATCGCCGCGTTCATACTCTTGCCTGTATATTTTTCTGTTGCGGAAAATCTCCATCACCAGATGTTTGCTCAAAGCGTTAACGACTGATACACCGACCCCATGCAGGCCTCCTGAAACCTTGTATGCCTGCGAATCGAACTTGCCGCCCGCGTGCAGCGTCGTCATCACCACTTCTGCTGCCGGTTTGTTCTCCGTCTTGTGCATGTCGACTGGTATTCCGCGACCGTTGTCCTCCACCGTAATCCTGTTGTCCGAGTGCACGGTCACTTTGATCTCATCGCAGTAACCCGCCAAGGCCTCGTCGATCGAGTTGTCCACCACCTCGTACACGAGATGATGCAACCCGGATATCGAGGTCGTGCCAATATACATGGCTGGCCTCTTGCGCACTGCCTCGAGACCATCCAGTACCTTTATCTTGTCGGCATCGTAGAGATCGACACCTTTTTCCTTGTTATTCACTGCCTCTCCGTACATCCTTAAGTCCCTGTTTCTTGGGAATATTTTATGTTCCTGCAGCCCTATTGCAAGTTAGCACGATTGCTAATGCCAGTAAAGTAAAATCCATTGACTCCATTTCCCATAACCGCTTGTTTTGTTATTGTTTTTCTCGCTGGACGTTTTTTGTACCTGTTGACAGCCCCGCCCTTGATGTACGACAATCTTCCATCGTTTTTTCAAGAACTCTAACACCGCCTTGCGGAGGTTTTCTTGGATTGCGTCTTTACACATTGTTCCGTCGTGCTCGAGCGCGAGATCCTTCGGGACGGTGCGGTAGATGTGCGTAACGGCGTCATAGCCTGGATCGGTGAGACTTCCGGCATGCCCGCTCATAATTCCAAGGATATTGATCTGGGTGGTTTCCTGCTGGCGCCCGGATACGTCGATCTTCACGTCCATGGCGGCGGCGGTGTCGACTCTACCATTGCCGAGACAGGAAGCCTCGATACCATTCTGAAGACTCATGCCGCTTACGGCACCACGTCCATGTGCCTGGCTCTTTATCCTGCGGATCCCGAAACAACAAAGCGCTGCCTGTCGTCAATCTCCTCGCTTGCCTCTTCCGGCGATGGATCTACCCGCCTGCTTGGCTCCTACCTCATTGGACCATTTATCAGTCCGTCCCGCTGCGGTGTCCACGGCATCGACTTTCTGCGCGAGCCCGATCTTGGCCTGCTCGCCGATTTCGCAAACGCCGCGGCCGGTTGGTTGAGGATTGTAACCATCGCACCGGAGTTGCCCGGTTCAGATTCCCTCGTCGATTGGCTTTCCAGGGCGGGTATAGTACCCGCTATCGGCCACACGAGTTCAACCTGCGAGCAGGCCGAACACGCAATACGGCGCGGTTGCCGACTGGTTACCCACCTCTTCAACGGCATGAAGCCATTTCACCACCGCGATCCCAACGCCGCGGGCGCTGTTCTTACTTCGGACGAAGCCGTCGCGGAGATCGTCCTGTGCGATTCTCATGTCCATCCCAGCGCCGCAAAGTTGGCCTTCCGTGCCCTTGGTGCCGATCGCGTCGCTCTCGTCACATCGGCAACATCGCTTCTTGGTTGCTCCGAAGACAACTGCTCCATGGGCGACACACCAATCTCTCTGGTCGCAGGCGTAGCACGGACTGCGAGCGGCCTGCTCGCAGGGAGTGTCTTGACAATGGCCGACGCAGTCAGGAACGCCGTCGATCTCTGCCACCTCGACATCCCTACCGCCGTTCGTTGCGCCTCGCTCGTACCGGCCAGCGTTCTGGGCATCTCCGAACGGCTTGGCAGTATCGCCGTCGGCAAGCACGCCGACCTGATTGTTCTCGATCCATCCGATCTACGTGTTCTGGAAAGCTATGTTGCAGGAGAGAAAGTTTTCCGCTCAGCCTATTGACCCTGACGCAATATTTTTCTCATTCCCAGCCACACCAGCGCTCCGCCCGACGTAACCAGCGGGATGCTCCAACTCAGGCTATCGGTCTGTCTCAGCACCAACGCACCAATAGTGAACATGCCGCCGTATATGATACCCACCCCTCCTATCCAGGCTACGATCATACTCCGCCCATAACCACGGCCGGCAACCTCGAAAGGCCATCTGCCTCCCGGCTTCACCCGTTCGCAGAAGCTTTTCAGCACCTTCTCGGGCTCCGGCCTCGTGAGCAAGGTGACAGGCAACCAGACTGCAATCGATCCCAGAACTACAACCAGCGCCTTTATATGCAGTGCCAGGCTCTCACCCGTTGTCAATTCCCAGAGTTGCATGCCCATGGCGATGACCAGGGATGTGGCCATGGCCGAGATCTCGCTGTAGGCGTTTATCCTCCACCAGAACCACCTGAGGATCAAGACCGCCCCCACGCCTGCTCCCATGGCCCAGACGAGTTCCCAGGCCGAAGTGATGCTGTGTATTCTGAGCGCCACGAAACCTGCAACTATCATCAAGACCAGTGACACTATTTTGGATACCGCCACGTAGTGTTTTGGCCCGGCCTTTGGCTTTATGAATCTCTTGTAGATATCGTTCACGATGTATGACGATCCCCAGTTAAGGTGCGTATCGATCGTCGACATGTAAGCGGCCAGGAACACCGCGACGAAAACCCCCTTCAAGCCGACCGGCAGAATTTTCGCCATCAGTTGCGGATAGGCCTGCCTGCCGGCTACCGTTTCCGGAAGCAGGACTATCGATGCCAGGGCAACTACTACCCATGGCCAGACCCTGACTATATAATGCATTAAGGCGAAAAAGAACGTTCCCGCCTGAGCTTGTTTTTCGTTCTTTGCCGCCATCATGCGCTGAATTAAGTATCCCCCGCCGTCAGCGTTATGAGTCGACCACCACATGACCAGGACGAACACAAGGAACTTTCCCCACACCTCGGGCCCCGAATTCATTGAGGGAAAGAATGTCAGCTTCGATCCTGCGCCCATTTCCGTTATCTTCGCCAACATCGCATCCATGCCGCCCGCGGCTTTCGCGGCCAACACGGCGAATATCACCGAGCCTATCATCGCCATGCCGAACTGGAAGAGGTCGGTCACCACCACACCCCAGAATCCGCTCATCAACGAATAGATCGATGCGACGGCCATACAGGCAACAACCGCCCAGATTATTGGAATGTCGATGAACTCGCTCAGCACGGTCGACATCGCCGCCGTTACCCAACCCATGACGATGAAATTGTATATGGTCGAGAAGTAGCATGCCTTCAGCGCCCTCAAGACGGCGGCCGGTTTTCCGTGGTAGCGCAACTCGATCAGTTCATTGTCGGTAAGCACCTCGGCCCTTCGCCAGAGTTTGGAGAAAACGACGGCCGCCAGTACATGATTGATTGCCAGCGTCCACCAGAACCAGTTCCGCCAGATACCATCACCGCGAACGTACTCGGTCACCGCCAGCGGCGTGTCGGCGGCGAAAGTAGTAGCCACCATCGAACCGCCCACTACCCACCACGGCAGGCTGCGCCCGGACAGAAAGTAATCCTTCAGGCTACGTCCGGCCTTTTTGGCGAATATCAGCCCGATGGCCAGTGATACGGCCATATAGCCGCCGACGATCGACCAGTCGATGACTCCCAATATTTACCCCAGAGGAGTTATTTTTCCTTCGTTCACCAGAAAACTCTTTTCGATGCGATCTGCTATCCCGGCGATCAGATCTTCTTCTGTCGCCGTTAACAACACTTGCGCCCCAATCTCTGTCAACTTTTCGAAGAGTCGTTTGCGGTGGCTCTTGTCAAGTTCACTCGATACATCGTCCAGGATAATCATCGGCTTTTCTTTTTCTTCCAATATGAAGTGCTCGACCACCCCCAGTAAGAGAGAAACAGCGCAACTCCTCTGTTGACCCTGCGATGCGAATCGCCTCGCCGATGATTCTTCCATAAGAATCTCGAAGTCGTCATATTGTGGTCCGATGCCGGTTTTACCGCTGCGCATGTCAGTGCTTACCTTCTCGTGCAACTGCGCTTCGAGATCCGCCGCAACCGAGTCTTTCTTCATTTTCCAACCAGGCTTGAAGATGATGTCGATGTTGTTCCTGTCATCACTCAGCCTGTGAAATATCTTTCGGGCCGCATCCCTCACGCGTTTCAAGATATTCGCACGCGTCTTTGAAACCTGTGTTCCATACAAAGCCATCAACTGGCCGAATGCATCTATTTCCGCCCTATCCAGTCGACCCGAATCTCGCAGCAGACGATTACGTGATTTCAGTGCTGCCTTGAACCTTCTTACGCGGTCCAGGTGTATTGGCTGAAACAGGAACACCGATCTATCCATGAAACGCCTTCTTATCGAAGGGGATCCTTTTATCATCGACAGGTCGTCAGGAGTGAATGTAGCCACCTTCAAACGGCCCAGGTAGTCGTCCACCACAGAGACACTATGCCCCCCGACTCTCAGTCTTCTTCCCTTGTGATCGATGACCAGGCCTATTTCGATCGGTATGCCGTCGCGCTCCAGACTACCTGAAATTTCAGCCTTGTCCTCGCCATGAGCAATTACGTCTCTTACCGAAACTCCGCGAAATGATTTCAACGTCGCCAGCAGATGCACGGCCTCCAGTGTATTTGTCTTGCCATGGCCGTTGCCGCCCTTAAAAAAATTAACACCCCGAGCCAGTTCGATTACTTGTCGCGAAAGGTTCCTGAAACCAGATACCTCTATTCGCCTGACAAACAACAGTCAGGCCTATATTCTCATCGGCATGACTACGCAGGTGTAATTTTCAGAACCTGAAGGCCTTATTACCCCTGGAGAAAGATCGTCATCCAGAGATATATCGACCGTATCCGTTTCCATGGAAGACATTGCGTCAATCAGGTAGCGCGCGTTGAATCCAATCGTTAACTCTTTGCCATCGTATTCGACTTCCATCTCCTCCTTCGCTTCGCCAAGATCAGGGTTCGACGTGCTTATTCTGAGAATTCCCTTCGTAAGACCTATTTTCACCCCAAGCGTCCTGTCACTCGACAAAATACTGACGCGCCTCAGACTTTCCATCAACTTCTTCCTGTCGATGCCTATTGTAATCTTTTGATCCGTTGGAACGACTTGTTTATATTCCGGAAACTGTCCATCGAGCAGCCTCATGACGACGGTTACCTCGTTTATCCCGAAAACCAGGTTGCTTCCATCAAGACCTAACTTACAGCCGTCTTCCTCGGACTCGATCAGTCTTTTCATCTCCAGTAAACCTTTCTTGGGGATGATTACTCCTTCCTCGAATCCGGCTGCATTCTTATCCACCGATAATTTAGCATCGATCATTGATAATCTATGCCCATCGGTGGCAACCATCCTGAAGTCTCCATCGCTTGTTTTTTCGAGAAAAGAGCCATTCAAGTTGTATCTTGTCTCGTCATTTGAGACGGCATAGATAGTCTTGTCAATCATGTTCTTTAAAACGCCGGGATCAATTTCAAATAACTTTGCTTTGCTCACATCGGGTAGATCTTGAAAATCTTCGGCAGCCATTCCCAACATGCGGTACTCGTTATTTCCGCACTTGACCTCAGCCCAATTATTGTCGAGTTTTTTTACAGTAACTTCTTTTTTTTTAAAAGACCTTATTATGTCGTAGAGGTGACGTGCGCTGATGGTAATACTTCCCTCTTCTTTCACGGCGCCGTTCTGCTCGCAAGTCATGCCTACTTCAAGATCGGTTGCCGTAATTGAGATCTTGCCATCAAGCGAAGCTGTAAAAAGCACATTTGAAAGAATCGGCATGGCTGTCTTTTTTTCTACGATTCCCTGTGCTCGATACAGGCCCTTGGACAGATCATCCGAGTTTATGGAAAATTCCATTTAAAGTCTCCTCATTATTGTTTTACAGGTATTAATTAATTAAAGAAACAGTAGTCATAGTAAGGCCTGTGAAACGTGTGAATTACGTGTAACATAACCCATAGTAAAGGGAAAATAAAGACATAAGTCTCTTGAAAGACTGTTCGTAAAATGTCGGAAAACACCGATTTCGAGTAATTCACTGGTTATTGACATGGAAGTCCACAAGCTTTCCATAATAATTTTCATTCAAAAACCGAGTTGCCTCTTGATCGCTTCGATGGCTTCTCTAACTGATGGATCGGATGCGATCATCTTTTCGACGTTCCTTACTGCACTTATGGCGGTCGAGTGGTCTTTGTTGAGATGGTTTCCAATTTCCGGGTAGGTCGCGTCGAGATAGGTTCTGCAAATGTACATGGCGATTTGGCGAGGCCTGGATATCGAGCGAAGTCTCTTGCTGCCCTTGAGATCGGAAACCTTGACATTGTAGTGTCCGGCAACGGCTTTAAGAACGTCGTCGATAGAAAGGCGTATGCTTGTGCCAAGGGTTTCCTTCAAGGCATCCTTTGCAAAATCGAGTGTGATGGGTTTACCGTACAGGGAGGAGAAGGCGCCAAGGCGCTTTATTGATCCCTCTATCTCGCGGATATTGGATTTAATCTTGGATGCAATGAACAAGGAGACATCATCAGGGATATCCAAACCTTCTTGATCGGCTTTTTTCTGCAAGATGGCGATTCTCGTCTCGATTTCAGGGGCATGGATGTCCGCGATCAGTCCCCACTGGAAACGCGTCCTGAGACGATCTTCAAGTTTCGGAATCTCCTGCGGATAGCTGTCAGAACTGAGAACGATTTGGCGGTGAGACTCGAAGAGAGTATTGAACGTGTGGAAAAATTCCTCCTGGGTGCGATCCTTGCCGGAAATAAATTGTATGTCGTCGATCAATAATATGTCGCATCGCGTCCGGTACTTGTTCCTGAAGTTGTCCATCTTCATGGAACGGATGGAGTTGATCATCTCGTTCACGAATGTTTCGGTAGACGTGTAGATCACGCGTGAGTTGGGACGGTCTTCAAATATCTTGTGACCTATAGCGTTCAAAAGGTGAGTCTTGCCGAGGCCGGCGCCGCCATAGATGAAAAGCGGGTTGTAGGTACTGGCTGGATTTTCGGAGACGTTCTGTGATGCCGCGTAAGCAAGTTGATTAGAGGGACCGACGACAAAATCTTTAAAACGGTAACGAGGGTTTAAACCGGCATCCCTGGCTGCTTTCTCGGCTATGCTGGAGGTGTCTTCGACTACGGAAGGCGTGTCATGGAGCGAGGGCACGGCGGATGTCGCCGCGGCCTTGTTTTCCGTTATATTGAAGACGATCCGGACTTCTTTGGAGAAATGTGAGGAAAATTCTTGTTGAATGATATCCTTCAGGCCATGGTCGTTTATCCAGTCCCTCGTGAACCTGTTGGGAACACCAATGGAAACAGTGTCACCATCGCTGGAGATGAGGGTGAGTAACGAGAACCAGCGATTGAACGTTCCGGCGTTCACCCGTTTTTCAATAGAGGCAAGTACCTCTGACCAAATACTTTCCATTTTACCTGCCAAACAGTGCGAAGGTCGCTGTTTTAGAAAAGAAAAGCTCATACTCGAAGAATTTTATCAACAGCTGTGGAAAACCTCTTTTCAATGAAAAAACAAAGAGTTGAACAGAAAAAAATTACCCCCTTTGATAAAATATTAACATTACTGACCTCGTCGCCTGGGCGATTGGAGTCATCTGATACCAGAGAGGTAATTGCTTTTCAAGTAAAAATGTCTCCGGAGAGAGATGCAAACACAAATAGTTCGATGATGGTAACAAGCGTACCCCAATAGTACTCAAATTCCTTGACACCAGGGAATGCCTGTGCAAGATATTGCCCTCTCGGAATTATATTCCGATCAGACGGTTCGAGAGTACGACGCTGGCCGCGGGCGTAGAGAAGGCCGGAGATGAAAGGGGCGCAAAACAGTGAAAAGAACCTACCAGCCTAGCCGGCGGAAACGCAAGAGAAATCACGGTTTCCTCTCCAGGATGGGTACGAGCGGTGGCAGAAAAATCCTCCAGAGACGAAGAAGGAAGGGAAGGGCGCGGCTTACGGTCAGGCTCTCCTCAAATAAGAATTAATATTCGCCTGTCGTCTCGTCGCGACGAGTCCTTCCAGAAAAAAGATCGCCTGCTGCGTCGATGGGAGTTCCTGCGCGTCCAGAGACGGGGAAAGAAGCTTGTCACAAACAGCCTCGTGATCCTGTTTTTGAAAAATAAACACGGGAGAACGCGTCTGGGAGTGGCAGCCAGCAAGAAAGTTGGGAACAGTGTCAAGAGAAACAGGCTCAAGCGTTTGATAAGAGAAGCCTTCAGGAGAAATAGACACATGTTTCCGAGAGGTTCAGACGTGGTGGTGATACCCAAGAAGGAAGCGCACGGGATGAATTATTTTAGGTTGGTGGATGAAGTAACGAGGGCGCGAAAGGTCTGAGAATGACGTGGCTGGTGGTGATTCTGATCAAATTCTACCAGTTGACTATTTCTCCCTTTCTGGGATCAAGGTGTCGTTTCTACCCCAGTTGTTCTGAATATGCCGTTGGATGTCTGAAAAAACACGGGTTTTTGAAGGGGTTGTGGCTCTCTTTGCGCAGGCTTCTAAGATGCCATCCGCTGAATCCCGGGGGCTGCGATCCGGTTCCATAAACGGGCGACCCAACAGAGACGGATGTAGCGGGGAGAAAAATGGACAAAAAAACAATAATAGCGGTGGTACTCTGCATTGCTGTCTGGTTGATATGGCAGGCAGTTTTCGTAAAGCCGCCGGAAAAAATGCATCAGAACGTGGATGGGGGACTGGACGGCGCAGTAACACAAGCGGGGCCAGACAAGAGCGAAGACAAAAGCGAAAAAGGCAAAGAAGGCAAAGAAGGCAAAGAGAAAAAAACACTACCGCCTTCAGTGCGACCTGCCGAAAAGACGGTCAGCCTGAAAACGAAGCATTACACAGCGATCTGGAGTTCAAGAGGCGCAAATCTGAAGTCAATAATTCTAAACGATTACAAGGAACGCTCAGAAACCAAGAAGGCATCCGAGTGGGGACCGGAAGACCTGGTATCAACCGACGATGAGCGAAAAAGACCCTTTTCCACTTCCTTCCGAAGCGAGAAAACAGGGTTCAAACTACCGGAATATACCGACTGGAAAGTGGTAAACGATGAAAAAGACAGTTTGACATTCCGCTACGACATCGCCACAAACGACAATAGTTTATATATTACAAAGAGTTATAAGGTAAGCGGATTGGATTATGTCATTGATCTGGAGGTCGCTGTACATAATCAAGGATCCGCCAGCCTCACGGAACAGATTATCTTGGACAACTATGCAGGTTACCAGAAGATACAGTCATCGGGCTGCATGGGAGCGAGCGTGAC
>CAZXHT010000002.1:0-36283 GCA_964640665.1 uncultured Myxococcales bacterium | reverse complement strand
GGCAAACGGCGATCTAATAAGCATCGAGGCAGAGCCCGGAAAAGCGGCAGCCGCAGAGCCACAGGTGCTATGGACGGGCATTAACGAACAGTACTTCCTGATAGCCGCGATAGCCAGGGGGGTCGATAAGGCGGTTTGCAAGATGGAGGCGAGCCACGATCAAACCATGGTCGCGAGACTCATGTACCCCGAGACAGACATTCCGCCGGGAGGAAAGGCGGTACATAACTACAGGTTATATGTCGGCCCCAAGAGATTGAGCCTGATGGAGAAAGTCAACGGGGGAGCAGGCTCGGACGATAAGAGCGCACAACTAGTGAAGTCGGTGGATTTTGGATGGTTTGCATTCCTATGTCACCCGTTGTTGTGGCTGTTGAAGACATTTTTCGCCATGGTCGGAAACTACGGGATAGCTATTATATTTTTGACTATTGTCATAAAGATAGTCCTCCTGCCGCTGACACAGAAGAGCATGCGTTCCATGAAGGAGATGTCGAAAATCAAACCCTTGATGGACGATCTGAAGAAAAGAACTGGAGACGACAAACAGCGTCTGAACCAGGAGATGATGAAGCTTTACAAGACACACAAGGTGAATCCGATGGGTGGCTGCCTGCCGATGTTGTTGCAAATGCCAATCTGGTTCGCTTTATACAGGATGTTGTATTCATCGATAGAACTGTACCAGATGCCGTTCATCAAGGGCTGGGTTGATGATCTCTCTTTCAGAGATCCGTACTTCATCATGCCAATTGTGCTGGGAGTGGCGATGTTCTTGCAGCAGAAACTCTCACCCACGACCGCCGACTCACAGCAGGCGAAGATGATGATGTATGCAATGCCCGTTTTTTTCACCTTTATCATGCTTTACCTGCCATCCGGATTGGTGCTGTACATCTTCGTAAACTCGTTGCTCAGCATCGGACATCAGTTGCTGTACAATCGCATGACAGAAAACAATCCCAAGGCAGAAGCGCCGGCCGCCGGCGCTCCGGGGGCCTGAACAGGAGAGGATTTCATGAAAAAGGAATTTTTCGCAAGTAGCGTCGAAGAGGCCGTGAACAAAGCAGCCAAGAAGCTTGGCATGCAAGCGGGCGACTTGAGTTACCATGTCATGAAGCAGGAGTTCAAAAAGGCGCCAGGCAAAATGTGTCGGGCGATAGTAGTGGAAGTGGAAGAAGGCAAACAAGCGAGCGAAGAAAAAGTCGCTACTTTCCTGGATGCCGAAGAGGAAAAAGACCGGGCCGCGGGTGACGCAAGATGGGCCGCTGCGTTTTGCAAGGGCGTGTTCGGACGCATGGGAATCTCCAGCCGGGCCGAGGTTCTCGAAAGAGGCGACAAGACGATAATCGAAATCGACCTGCAGGAAGGAGGACCAGATCTGCGACGCGGAAGATCTCGTGAACTACGCGGTGCTATACAGCATCTGGTTAACCGGGTAATGTCGCGCAACAATGACACGGATCAGCGGTTCATCGTGGACATCGGCGGTTCGCTGGACCGGCAAACCGCGAAGATGGAAAGACTGGCTAATTACCTGGGAAAGAAGATGGAAGAAGACGAGCAGACGATAAACATCTACATGATGAATTCACAGGACAGGCGCTTGTTGCACGAATCACTGGTGGAGCGTGAAAGCGTCACCACACAGGGCAGGGGAGACAAGCAATTCCGCATACTCTCGATATTGCCGAGCAGCGAGAAATGAAGGGCAAGAAAAGCGACAAGCAGGAGCGCCTCAGGAAAGCTGCCATCGTCAAAATGAAATACCAACTCGTGGCCGGCAAGTTGGATGAAGGCTTCAAAATGATATTCGGCGGTGTATTGAAAGATCTCGATCTCGATGAAACCGAGGTGGACGGGTACATCGAGAGACACGCCGAGGAAATAAGAAAAATCTGCAGCCAATAGAACCGAGGAAAGGCAATGCCAAGCAGGAACCCGAACACGGACACAATAGTGGCCGTGGGTTCGCCTGTCGGCCGTGGTGCTGTCTGCGTGATTCGTATGAGCGGCCGGGAAACGGCCGGAATCCTCGAAAAAGCGCTCCGTTGCAAGGGCAAAGGACCAGTAGCCGCACCACGCAGGTTCACACACTGCTGGATGATTGATTCCAAAGGAAAGCGCATCGACGAAGTCTTGGCGGTGTTCTTCAGGGGGCCGAGTTCGTACACCGGAGAGGACATGGGGGAGGTGCACGCGCACGGCGGTGAAATAGTGTCTTCGGTAGTATGCCAAAGATTGATTCAGCTTGGGGCCAGGCCGGCCAGGGAAGGCGAGTTCACCAGACGCGCTTACGAGAACGGAAAGATGGATTTGAGTCGTGCCGAGGCGGTGATGCAGGTCGTTGACGCGCGCACAGCGGGACAACTCAAGGGGGCCACCAGGGCCATCAGTGGAGAGATAGGAAGTACGGCCCTAAAACTGGGTGATGAACTAATAGAAATATTGGCCCTGGTAGAGGCGACAATAGACTTTCCGGAAGAGTACGATCTCGGAAGGCTACACGGCCTGGATCCATTGACAGATCAACTGGAGAGACTCAAGGGCGGGTTGCAAAGAGGGAGCAACTCGGGCGCTGAGGTCGTATTCTACGGCAGTCCAAACGTGGGGAAGTCGAGCCTGGTCAACGCCCTTGCCGGACGCAAGGTGTCGATCGTGTCGAACCAGGCGCAGACAACTCGTGATGCCGTGACGGCTGAAGTGACCTTGCATGGGGTGCGTGTGTGCTTGGTTGACACCGCCGGCCTTATTGACGGGGGCGATCTGGGGCCTGTAGAGAAAGAAGCCGCGGAGATGGCCCGGGAAAAGATAGCCAATGCGGCTCTGCCAATCAAGGTAACAGAGGTGCGAAAAGAGACACCGGTAGATAAACAGCGGCCGGCGAGAGGCCTATGGGTCATCAATAAGATAGACCTTTTGAATCAAAAGGATGCAGCGAAAGTCATATGTGGGCGGGAAGAAGCCCACGGCATCCCGATTTCGGTGAAGACCGGCCAGGGGATGGATGTCCTCGAGCAGGTCATTGGTCGGGAAATTGTGAAAAACATGGGTCCTCCCGACGGAATACCGGCCAGCGCGAGACAATTCAGCGCAATCGCCAGGATAGAGAAGGGGATCAGAAAGGCCGACGAAATGATTTCGGCCGAACGTCTGGAATTGGCGGCCGAAGATCTCAGAGACGCGCTGGCCGGGATAGGCGAGCTCACGGGCGATGAAATCGAGGCGGACATACTAGACAAAATCTTTGCAAATTTCTGTATAGGCAAATGACTGTTCCACGTGGAACAACGAGGTACGACCTGGTAGTCATTGGAGCCGGCCATGCCGGGTGCGAGGCGGCCCTGGCATGCTCTAGGCTGGGCTTGAATTGCGCCCTGGTTACCCTGAGCAGGAACAAGGTGGCCGCCATGTCGTGTAACCCGGCCATCGGTGGTTTGGGAAAAAGCCAGATTGTCAGGGAGATAGATGCGCTGGGAGGGGAAATGGGTAGAGCCGCAGATGATGCCGCGATCCAATTCCGCCGACTGAACGCGAGCCGCGGACCAGCGGTGCGAGCCAGGAGAGTTCAGTGCGACATGGGGCTCTACCAGAATCACATGTTGGCGGCGGTGGACGGCGCCGGAAACCTGGAACTGATCGAGGGCATGGCAGAAAAACTGCTGCTGGAACGGAATGAGGTTTGCGGGGTAGTGCTTGCCGGCGACGTAGTATTGCGGGCGCGGGCGGTGGTGGTGACCACCGGAACTTTCTTGAAGGGCCTGGTGCATGTGGGCCTCGATTCTTACCCGTCAGGCCGCCTGGACGAGCCGGCGGCGGAAGCTCTCTCCGGAAGCCTGGCCGGGCTGGGACTCGTGCTGGGACGACTCAAGACAGGAACCCCCGCGCGGCTGGATGCCGCCAGCATTGACTTTTCGCGCCTCGCCAAGCAGGTGTCGGATCCGGTCAAACTGGCTTTTTCGAACGACGCTCAAGCAACCAAGCTGCCACAGGTGTGCTGCCACCTGACCAGAACCAATGAGCGAACACACGCGATAATAAAAGCTGCCTTGGATCGATCACCTCTTTTTTCAGGGGTTATAAAGGGCATGGGTCCGAGATACTGCCCTTCGATAGAAGACAAGGTCATGCGTTTTCCGGAAAAAGCCAGCCACCAGGTCATCCTCGAACCTACCGACCTGAGCCGGGAAATTATCTACCCGAACGGCATCTCCACCAGCTTGCCCAAAGACGTGCAGGACAAGATGTTACATTCCATCGAGGGATTGGAAAGCGCCAGGGTCAGAGACTACGGTTACGCCATCGAATATGATTTCGTAAAGCCTAATCAACTGCGTCACAGTCTGGAGGTCAAAAAGGTGCCGGGTCTTTTTTTAGCCGGGCAGATAAACGGGACGAGCGGATACGAAGAGGCCGCGGGCCAGGGTCTGGTTGCCGGAGTGAACGCCGCGGCAAGGATATCAGGGAAAGAACCGCTGCTCCTTGGCCGACACGAGGCGTACATAGGAGTAATGATTGACGACCTGGTCTCCCTGGGAGTGCGCGAACCGTACCGCATGTTCTCGTCGCGGGCGGAGTTCCGCCTGCTGCTGAGGGAGGACAACGCCACGGGTCGCCTGGAGAGGTGGGCCGAGAAGATCGGACTTGTGCCTCAGGCGATCCTCGAATCGCGACGTAGCAAGAACCGCAAGCTCGACGAACTTGTCAACCTCCTCGGGAACACGTTGTCGGAAAAGGACGGAAAAGGCAGGAGGCCCACGCTGGAAAAGCTGCTGAGAAGGCCGGGGATCTGTATCGGTTCACTGGTGGAGCAACTGGATGGCGGCTACCCGAACGACGTACTCGAGCAGGCGGAAGTACGGGTCAAGTACCAGGGATACATAGAAAGACAAACACGCGAGGCCAGGCGCATTGCAAAATTGGGGCGCCAAAAAATTCCGGAATCGATATGCTACGAAAAGATTGACGGGCTGTCTACGGAATTGAAAGAAAAGCTGTTTGCCCTGCACCCGGAAAACTTGTCCCAGGCGGCGCGTATCGACGGGATGACACCGGCTGCGATGATGCTGCTATCGATTCAGATCGGCAAGGAGACAGCGAACAAAGACGATTAAGGAGTTGGAATATTTATTTTCGTGTTCCACGTGGAACCAAGGACGAGTCTTGCCGACAGATGTCGACAAACAGGCGCTTCGGCTATTCGAGCAGGCACTTGTTGCCGGAGCGCGAAAGATGGAGCTTCAGATCGGCGCCGGTGCCCATGAGAAGCTACTGGCTCACTTCCGCCTGCTTTGGTGCTGGGCTGCGAAGATGAATTTGACGACGGTAAGAGAGCCGCAACAGATGGCTGCAAGACTTTACCTGGACGCGCTTGTCCCACTGGACAAACTAGAGGACGGGGCCCGTCTGCATGACGTTGGCAGCGGTGCAGGGTTTCCGGGACTGGTCCTGAAGGCCTGTCGGCCCGGGCTTCGAGTTACACTGACAGAGGCGCGCAGGAAGAAGACGACTTTCTTGCGGCAGGCCGCACGGCAGATGGAGATGAACGACGGGCTGGATATTTGCTGGCGAAGGGTGGGCTGGGAAGCCGAAGACCAGACCGAGAGTTTTGAAGAGGTCATGTCCCGGGCCGCGTTCCCGCCGGCCGAATGGCTCGAGTTGGGCTCGAAATTGGTCGGCCGGGCCGGGCGTCTGTGGTTGTTTGCCGGACAACCGCACGGGAATGGCGATCTGGATGAGATAGGATCCGGGCGATGGATCGAGCGGCACCTGCCCGCAGGCTTCGAACAAGAAGAGACGATAGCCTACCGGCTGCCGTACTCGGGCCTGGACCGGGTCTTGATTACATTTCGCAGGCAATGATGGCACAGAATTCAGTTGACTAAAAAAGCGGTTGTTGAACCTTGACGCATGTGATAACTGGTTGAGTCCGGGTGTTTGTTCATGGGCAAGATCATAGCCATTGCCAATCAGAAAGGCGGGGTCGGCAAGACAACCACCGCCGTCAACCTGGCGGCCTCGATCGCCGTGGCGGAGCGTCAGGTGCTTCTTCTGGATTGCGATCCCCAGGCAAACGCCACGACCGGCCTGGGAATCGTCGCGCAGGAGGAAAGAAAGAATATCTACCAGGTGATGCTTGGCGAGTGTGAGCTGAAAGAGATCGTCCTGGGGACGGATCTGGAATACTTGAAACTGGCCCCGGCAGCAAACGAACTCTTCGGCGCCGAAGTCGATCTGGTTGAGATGGACGACCGCGAGCGGGTGTTGAAAGGCGCGCTTGACAGACTGTCTGCGGGTTATGAATACGTGATAATCGACTGTCCTCCTTCGTTGGGTCTCCTGACGGTCAACGCGCTCACCGCCGCCGACTCGGTGATCGTTCCGCTGCAGTGCGAGTACTATGCCCTGGAGGGTCTTGCCAGCCTGATAAACACCATGGATCTCATCAGGCGCGGTTTAAACCCCGGGCTTTCCCTGGAGGGAATTCTGCTGACCATGTTTGACAAGCGCAACTCGATCTCTCACCGGGTGGCCGACGAGGTCAGGGGATACTTCGACGGGCGCGTATTTGAGACCATTATCCCAAGGAACGTCCGGCTTTCGGAAGCTCCCAGTTTCGGCAAGCCGATCATGTTGTATGACGTTCGCTCCACAGGTTGCGAGAGCTATATGGCGCTGGCCAGGGAACTGCTCGGAACCAATAAGCAGTTGTAATAAAAGGACAATATGGCACAAAGAAAAGTTAAGCGTAAATCATTGGGCCGGGGCCTGGGCGCACTGATACCAGTGGGCGACTTACACGCTGAGAATCGCGTGGATGATTATGCAAGACGGAATTCTTCTTTCGACTGCCCGCTTACGAAAATTTTGCCCAACGCCGATCAGCCGCGACAGGGATTCGACGAAAAGAAACTTTTGGAACTGACCGAATCGGTCAAGTCGCGCGGCGTAATCCATCCGCTGATAGTTCGTCAACACGGTTCGAACTACCAGATTGTCGCCGGTGAACGCAGGTGGCGTGCCGCTAAATTGGCTGGCCTCAAGACCGTACCCGTCATCGTCAAGGAACTGACGGACGCCGAGGTACTGGAATTGGCTCTGATCGAGAACCTGCAGCGGGAGGACCTGAACCCCCTCGAGGAAGCCGAGGCCTACCAGAACCTGATAGACGAGCACGGGCTAACACAGGAAGAACTTTCCAAGAGGGTCGGCAAGCGCAGAAGTTCGGTCGCGAACATGCTCAGGCTGCTCAGGTTGCCCGCCGAAGTCCGGCGCATGTTGCTGGTGGGACAAATAAGCATGGGCCACGCCAGGGCAATACTAGGGGTGTCGGGATCACGGGCACAGATCGATCTGGCCAGGCGGGTGGTCAAGCAGTCGCTGAGTGTGCGCGAGTGCGAGGAATTGACCAGGCGCGGAGCACCCCCCGGGAAAAAACACAAAACACCTGCGCGGCAGAACCGCTACACGCCGGCCGAGTTCAGGGTGGTGGAGTCCCTGCAAAGACGTTTGGGCACAAAGGTCGATTTGAAAAAGGGAGGCCGGGGCGGAAAAGTAGTAATAACCTACTACGCTGCAGACGAGCTAGAGCGTATCATAGCGGTGATAGAAGGGAGGTAGGTAAGCGTGAGCCTGTTCAAGAAAGAGGAGCAACCCAATATGCCTGTGGATCGGGCTATCGACATGGCGGCCAAAATGAGGACAAACTCGAAAAAGGAGAAAGACGTGAGCCTGAAAACCGACAATATCACTACTATTCTGGGAAAGGGATCGGAATTCGAAGGCAAGTTGCAGTTCGAGGGAACACTGCACATAGAGGGTGTTTTCTCCGGGGAGATTCACTCCGACTCGGTACTGGTGGTTGGTGAAGGCGCCCGCGTTTCGGCCGAGATCGATATCGGCACCATCGTCATCAATGGCGAGGTGCGGGGAAACATCAGGGCCAAGACAGGGGTGGAAATTCACAAGCCCGGCCGCCTGCTGGGGAACATCCAATCTCCAGTACTGACAATCGACCAGGGAGTCGTCTTCGAGGGCAACTGCAAGATGGAAAACGTCGGTTCGAAATCAGTGCCTCCCGCATTCGGGCCGAATGAGAAAACAGTCAAGCAGGCAGGCAAGGAAGAGAAAGAAGGCAAAGAATTTAAGTAGACATCGTAGTTAAGCGTTTTAGTCTTCTGACTTTCTACTGGAACGAACCCAGGCCATGAAATGGCGGCTGCACATCTGCTTGGCATAAATGCTGTCTTCACAACCTACCTGGCTGCAAACACCGCTACCGCGTAATTGACTTTCGGCGTTCGATCCGTCCGCATTGCTCCGGCGCTGCTCGGCGTAACGTACACGCTGGTAATGTTTAGAGCACATGCCGCGCGCGCGCGCCTGGCGCTGACAACCATCAACAGAGCATATTTTCTCGACCCGGGAGGCCGGCCGGCCGGATTCGGTCCTCGACGGCGTGAGAGCTTCTTCCGGATCGAGGGAACCGAATGCAGCAAACTTTTTAGCCAGGCGGGAACAAGAGATTCCATCAGCAACGTCACGCGCCAGTCGCTCGCCGACACCTTCGATAAGCGACTTTAAAATATTGACGATTTGAGTAGTGTCATTCACTTCATTTCCTGACCGACAGACCGAATTATATTGGTACTATATACTTTACAAAGCATAATGTATACTATAAGTTCTTTGCGATGGTAAATAATGACAGCGGTTTCTATAAGGAGAAAAACATGCCGAGAAAGAAAAAGAAGACAGTCAAGAAAGCCAGGCCGGCCCCGGCAAAAGGGGGTAAGAAAACGGGCAAGCGTTACAGCGACAAGAGAAGGCAGGCGTTGTTAGCTCGCTATAACGGGTTGAGAAAAGGCGGCAAGAACACCACCGAGGCGTCTAAGGCAGTCGGTGTTCCCTACATAACGCTGCACAACTGGGAAAAGAAATCCGGCGGCGCCAAGAAGAGAGTAAAAAAAATAGACGCCAAGAAGACGTTGAAGACAGCCATGAAAGTCCCGCGCGGCAAGAAAAGGGCGAAGCGCCCGGTAAAGAAGGCCGCCACGGGCAGGCTGATCCTTGTAACACCAACAGGCTTCCGCATCGAGGGCATCTCGTCCGGGCAATTGATAAAAGTGCTCAAGGCGCTCAAGTAACAGCCTGCAAGCGGGCGGCTGAACAACAATCCGGCGGCTGAATCAGGACGTGGCGGCAATAGGCGACAGGTGTTGCTGCCGCAGACTTTCGAACAACTCGGCCCTTTTCCTGCGGATGACGTAGTTTCGGATCCTTTCGGCGCTCTTGGCGCCGAGAGAGGTGAAGACGACCGAACTGGAGTGGGTGCTCTCGTCGAGCCTGTCGCGCACCACTTTTCCGCGAGCCCTGATGGGCAGGTCGTCGCCAGGCAGGCTGAACTCCAGTAAAATATCCTGGCTGTCGCGCTGGAAAGCACCCGCTGGTTTCGTGTAGCGAACTCCTCCCTCCCCGATGTCCATCGCCCGGGTCAACAGGGAGCCGGTGCTGACGTCCTCGTTCAAAAAGACATTCAAAGCAGCCCTGAGATAGCGCCTTCTTTCCGCCTGGCTCATAATCGCCTCCTTTTCTGTAGGACACTGTGTTCCATCGTGCTACAGGTAGTATTATATCCTACACACACCCACAGTCAAGAAATCGGTAGATCTTTTTTTCAGGGTAACGTGACGACTGTGGCCAGGGCCTTCTCGCGCACTAACGCCTTGTTCCTGAAAGGGCCCTTGGCAAGCCTGTTAAACCATCCGCGCTTATCCAGGAGAGTATAGGAAAACAAGGAAACGCCGGCATATGCATGACTGCGAGCGATGCGGATCTCTTCCTCAAGGACGGTAAAATCCCCGGCCGCGACGTTGATGCCGGCGATTATCCCGACATCTTTCGAAAGCGTTGCGAAGTCTTCGACCAACGTCAAGAAATCCGCCCGCTTGCCGGGAGGAGAAGTCGGACGCCAATAGATCATCGGAACGAGCAGATCTACAGCTCGTTGCTCCGCCCAGGCATGAGAGTCCTGGTGGAAGTCGGAAAAACCCTGAGTGACCCTGCCCCAGCCCCAGTCGTCTTTGTAGATCCCGGTCACGGCGGCGCTTACCATAAGTCTCGGCCTTATTATATGAGCCTCGGCACGCAAGGAGGCGACCAGATGCGTGAGCATCGCTCGTTGCCAGTCGGCGCGAGTGAGCGACAAATTAATTCGCCGCGCGCGCGAGTAAAGCCGATTGCTGCTTCGATCGCGGGAGGTGTCGGCCGCGGGGTAGCGGGCGTAGTCGAGGTGCAGGCCGTCCAGGTCGTAAAAAGAACATAGCTCTGCCACTACGGCCTTGATGTGTTTAACAAAGCCCGGATTGGCCGGGTTTATGAAAACGTAGCCCCGGCAGTAAGGCATCGGGCGTCCATCCGGACCGGCAACGCGCCATTCGGGGTGGGCGCGCAGGATGTGCGGCGGCTGGCTGCGTCCCGGAGGCAAACGTCCCTTCCAGGCGGTACAGACATTGATCCAGGCGTGCAGTTCGATCCCCGTACGATGTGCCGCGTCGATGGCCGTCTGCAAGGGATCCCAGCCGGGATCGACACCGAGTTTGCCCGTCAGTGCCGCCGCCCATGGTTCCACAGACGAATGATAGTATGCATCGGCAACCCCGCGAACCTGGAAATAGACGACGTTGAAACCGGCCCCGGCTGCCGTGGAGACGATCCTGCGCACATCGTCCGGCGAGTTGTAACTCGTGCGGCACACCCAGACGGCGCGAGCTTCGATATCGTAAGGCGCCTCGCCGCCGGATACGCGCAGGTTATCGACATGAGTTTGCGTGCCGCCGTCGTAAGAGCCTACAAACTCCACGGACGATCCGTCGACGGATCCTCCATCGCGGTCCAGAGGTGCCCTCTCTATATCCGGCCGCGAGCCCGAGCAGCAGATGCCGAGCGCGGCAGCGACCGCGAGCAAGGATGCAGCAGCGTTTTCGAAAATGCTACGGCCGGACATGTTCCAGTAACCGGTCGACGATATCAAGCGAGGAGATCGATGAGACCTCGGCGTGGAAGTTGGTGATGATGCGGTGGCGCAGCACGGGCCGGGCCAGGGCGCGGACGTCGTCGGCATTGACACCGAAGCGCCCATCGAGCACGGCCCGCGCCTTGCCGCCCAGGATCAGGTACTGCCCGGCCCTGGGTCCGGCACCCCAGGAGACATACTCTTTTACAAAATCCGGTGCTCCCGGCTCATCGGGCCGCGATTCTCGCACCAGGCGCACCGCGTAAGCCACGACCTCGGGCGCCGCTGGAACCCTGCGCACCAGCGCCTGCAGAGAGAGTATCTGCTCGGGCCCGAGAACCTTGCGGCAGTTTGGCTCAAGCGAGCCAGTCGTGGTCATGACGATGCTACGCTCCTCTTCGGCGGGAGGGTAGTCTACCCCGATCAAGAACATGAACCTGTCGAGCTCGGCTTCCGGTAGCGGGTAAGTGCCCTCTTGTTCGATGGGATTCTGAGTGGCGAAGACCAGGTAGGGCCGTGGCAGCCGATGAGTCTCGCCTCCGGCCGTGACGGCGAACTCCTGCATCGACTGCAATAAGGCGGCCTGGGTCTTGGGCGGGGTGCGGTTGATCTCGTCGGCTAAGAGAATGTTTGTGAAAATCGGGCCGGCTACGAACTTGAAACTGCGCTCGCCGCTTTCGCGATTCTGGATCAACACCTCGGTGCCCGTGATATCAGCGGGCATCAAATCCGGAGTGAACTGCACACGCTTGAAGTCGAGATCGAGAACCTCTGCCAGAGTAGAGATGAGCATTGTCTTTGCCAGACCCGGAACTCCCACCAGCAAGCTGTGGCCGGCCGAGAAAAGCGATATCAGTAGATGATCGATGACCTCCCGCTGGCCGATGATGCGCTTACCGATCTCGGCAGCTAAAAGATCGCGTGCCCTGACCAGCTCGGCGACCGCCTGTCGGTCGCCGACCGGCTGACTATTACCGGAAACAGAAACATTCAGTGCCTCAACCACGGTTTCTCCCTGTTCCAGTGTATGATACTCAAAACGCACCGCGCCCGCCACTCATTTCGCGACCGGAACGTCCCCGCCGGAAGACGGACACAGGTCGCGGTCAATGACCTCGAGGTCTCCTTCCCCTACCACGATGCGGATTACAACGGGGTCCTTGCGGCAGGCAGCCGCCAGCGCAATTACGTGTTCGCCGGGCTCGAGGCGCAGGTTGTAGACCGGGGTGGTCAAGCCGGTGTCGCGGTAGTCCAGCCAAACCCGGGCCCAGGGCCGGGAGTAGATCTTCAGACCGGCATGCCCGTGTTGCACGTCCTTTTGGTTTTCTTGCGCTCCAACTGAAGCCCATTCCGCCTTGCGGTAGGCCAGCAGCTTGAGCGCTTGTTTGTATCTGTCTGCCAGCTTGTGCCAGTCATTTTGAGCATCTCCTTGCTTCTGGAGTACTCCCGCAGCCTTACCGGCCAGCGCCTCTACCCGCGGATCGAGCGGGTTAATACGCAGGCATTCACGCAGCTGCAGCCAGGCCCGATAGGGATTGTCCTCGATCAGCAGCGACGCGATGTGCAGGTGCGCTTCGAGGTCATTGGGATTCACGCGCAAGGAAGACTGAAAGGCCAGGCTGGCTTCTTGATCGCGGCCGAGCGTCAGCAGGGCCACTCCCAGCTTATCCGAAAGCAGCCACAATGCTGCATGGTGCTTGCCCGCCTTGCGCACCGCCTTGTCGTACTCGACGACCGAGGCGCTCGTACGCCCACGGGCCCTCAATAATTCGCCCAGGTGGAACAGGTCGCGCAGACCAACATTGCGCCCGGACGAGAGCGCGCGTTCTCCGCTGGATACGGGACGCCGATCGCTTATGTCCTTATCGAAAAGTTCTTCGCCGTTGAGCACGACCAGCTTCTGTCGGCGCATGTAGGCCGTCCAGGCACTGACGAACCCGTCTTTCGTCAGCCCAAAGACACGCTTGATGGCCTCGAAGTCGGACAGTCCCTGGCCGAGGAAATCGAGCATCTTGCGAATGCCGGCATAGCCCCCCCGATCACGGAGAAAGCGCGCCGCCATTTGGACCTCGGAGAAAGCCAGCGCGACGGCCGCGGCGCTGGGCAAGAGCGCCATGGAAGGATGCATCTGTTCGAAAGTGACCAAACGATTCTCTCTGAGGGCCCGAGCCAGGTTGCTCTGCGCCTGCGGCAAGAGTCCTTCGCGGAAAAGCGGCTCACCCGATCGCCAGCGACGTTCCTCGAACTTGGCCAAAGCCTCATGGATCCATATAGGCGTGTGGTTGTGCGTCTTCTGAGAAATGATCATGTGTACCAGCTCATGGCTGGCCGTATCCAGCCAGCCGTAGCCCTTCAATGTAG
Organism: uncultured Myxococcales bacterium; assembly: GCA_964640665.1. Taxonomy (GTDB): domain Bacteria; phylum Myxococcota; class B64-G9; order B64-G9; family B64-G9; genus DATKYQ01. Next base: position 22,908 of record CAZXHT010000002.1, on the reverse strand, counting down.
CCCGTGGCGAGGTAACCAACAGGCGCCCGTACTTACAGACGGCGATCGTGCCGCTGGTGCTGATTTCGTCGACGGTCAGCCCGGTCATGGCCGCCAGCGCGGCGGAGTCGGGCAGGATTTCCACCAGGATCGGTTGCGGCGGCTTGAAGCCCAGGTCTTGGCCGACAACCGCCAGCGTTCGTTGAACGGTTTCTACAAGGTAGGGTGTGAGGATGTTTTCCACGCCGGGGCTGTGAAATACCACAACCTTGCCGTCCGGACTCTCCTGACGCACGAAGCCGTCTGCGATCCCGGCAGCCGCCCGGATGAGTTCGACGCGAAAATCCCTTTGCAGATCATCGCCCAGAGCCGCCAGCGCGCGATCTATCAACTGACGCGCTGCGCGGTGCTCGGCGAAGTGAAACTTTACCCAGCCCGCGGCGAGCTGGACAGCCGGAAGATCGGGATGAGCGGTAAGCAATCCCTGAGCTGTCTCGCGTGCCTCGATGAAGCGCCACTCGTGGAGTTGACGGTCGATTAGTTCGACCTGTCGCGCAACCAGCCCGGCCACATCCTTTTGTCCCGCGGCGGTTGCCTGCCAGCCCAGGGCGGCCAGCAGGAAAAGTATCTTCAGCCGGCGCGTCATTTGACCAGTTCCTCGTAGTAGCGCCGGACCTGCCGCCTGAAGGCCTCGGGCACCGGATCCTTCATGCCCTTCAGCAACGCCTCGCGAAAGGCAGGCGGGGCCCGATATTCATCGGGGTCGGGCAGCTCGACGTCGCGCTCCTGCGGTGTGCCGCCCGGCCCGCCCATGTCCATTCCCCGGCCCAATCCTCTTCCGCTTCCCATGGGCAGCGGCATCCCCCCCGCCCCCCCGCGGCAGCTTTTCTGCAGGGCTTTCTGCAATGCCTCCAGTTCGGCGACGGCGCCGCGTTGTTGGGACTGTGCCCGCCCGGGGTGTTTTTTGCCCAGCGCGGAGGCCGCCCGGCGCATGTGCCGGCCTCCGCGCTCGAGGCGGCCGAGACTGCCCTGGCCGAAGATTGGCGCCGACTCGTTGATCTGTCGCAGGCCACGCTCAAGATCGCGCAAGTGGGCTCGCAACTCTTCCTGACGCTGTCCCAAGCGCCCGAGTTTCCGGACTTCCCGTCCCCCGAGCAGTCTTTCTGGACTGGGCACGATCTTCTTGAGTTCCTCGTATATGCCCTTGCTTCTCCGGGCCGCCCTGTCTGCGGACTTTTGGTTCTTGGCAAGCCATTCGCGGCGCTTGCGGTTCGCGGACGGCTCCATGGCGGCGTTGATGCGCACGTCGTTCGACAGACGATCGGCGGCATCAGCCAGCTTTTCAGCCGCCTCCAGCGAGCCGGATATGTCGAGCGACTCGAGGCTCATGTCCAGCAGGCGGGCCTGTTGCAAGGCGATCAGGCGAAGCTGCTCGATGTAACGATCCGGCCATTCTTGTGGCAAGCCTTTGATGTCACGCCTGACACCGGCAACCTTCTTGCGTAACTTGGCGAACTTTTTCTCGAGCGCGGCCAGGTTGCTGCTTTTCAGCTTCTCGAACAGGCGATCGCGAATACGCCCGGTGGCATCCATCAGCTTACGTTGTGACTCGGTGATCATCTTCAGCTCGCCCATGGAACGGATCATTTTCTGTGCCAGCTTTTGGTAACGCCCGCCCCCCATCCGGGCCCGGGATCGTTCGACGGCTGCGCGCAAAGCGGCCAGTTGACTTTCAAGCTTTTGCAACTCGGCTGCGGCCTGGTCAATCTTTCCCTGGTTGAGTAATTGCTGAACCCGGTCGAGCGACGCCAGCATATCGCGGTCGGAAAGCAATTTCCGCAAGGCATCGGGATTGAAATATTCGTCGCGCACTCCCTTGAGCACTTCGCGCTGCCTAGCCAGCAGCTTCGCAATCTTTTCCTTCAGGCGCGCGATATCCGCCTCGATTTGCCGTCGGGTCTCGTCGTCGGGAGCCTTGGCGTAACGTTTCATCAGCTCGGACAGGCGCAGGCGGACTTCTTCCATGTCGCGCGCCAGGCGATCGATTTCGCCCAGGCGCACCAGGTCGAGGAGGTCTTCCAAGTAAAGCACGTCTTGCTCCAGGCGCGAGATCCTGCGGCCGCGTTGGTCGGCTAGCAACCGTAAAGAAATTTCCGCCCCGGCCAAGGAAGGAGTCAGCAGGCGGCCCAGCCGCGTATGCAGATATGCAAGGCGCTCGGTGACGTGCCCGAAGGCGGTGACCAGCGACGCCTGAGCCCGCTCGTCGGAACGCAAGGCGATGTTTATCCGCCGCATTTTTTGCAGCAAGGCGCCGCCGCCCTCGAACAGGCGCCGGTAGGCATCGAGGTCCGGCACCTTGATGCCCCCGGCCTGCGGGTCGAGATCGAGCGCATCGGCCAGGGCGGCCAGCAGCCCTTCCCAGGCAGCCTGTATTTGCTGTAGCAGCTCGCGGTGGTGCTCGTCGGCCGAGAATACCTTGGCATTGCAAGTGGCAGAGCGACCGATTTTCGGGCCGGAGACCGTATCATTGTCCGTGGCCTCTATGAAGAACTGCAACCGCTCGCCCGGCTCGAGATGCAGCTCGGCCAGATCCCAGAGGAAGGAACGCCGGCTGGTCCTGCGTGTCCCCGGGCCAGGGCGCCTGAGCAGGCGGCGTTTCTCGCTGCCCGGCCGTCCGACCACGCGCCAGGCCAGCCTGATCTCGCCGAGCCCGAAATCGTCAGTGGCGTTGTAGAGTAGCTGCAGCCTGTCACGGTTCCTGATCTCAAGATCGTGGGCGGGACGATTAAGCACGACCGCCGGCGGGTGGTCGGCCTCGATGTCGATCGCGTGTCCCCGCGGATCGGCCCACTCTCGCCCCCGTGCGTCCGCGAGATCGAAGCGGTAACGCCCGGCGCGCGTGACGGTCAGCTCTCCCGATAAGTGAATATCGGCCTCGATCTTCAGGGGCAAGGCCTGCCCTGAAAGCCGCAAGCCGGCTCTGGCGATCTTCCTGTCTGTCCTGGCCGTGATGCCGACCCGTGTGCCGGGCAGTGCGACAACTGCCCCATCGGTTCCCTCGATGATGCGCTGCTGACGCCCGCTATAGGCCGGGTATCGATAGGTCAGTCTGATATCCCCCACCCACGACGGTTCGTCTCTTCCCGCAAGCACACTTGCCGTGCCGCCCGTGCCGAGTAGCAGGCGAATGCCGCCTACTGCCCTGTCGGGCCAGACAATGGCTGCAAGCGCACAGACTGCCAGCAGGCTGGTGAGCAAGATCAATGGTTTTCTCAAGCGCCCGCGGCTAAAAACCCGCTCGACCGGGATTTCCGCGATGCGTCCGGCCTGGCACTCAAGGTGTGCCTCGATCAACTCACGGCTGACGCCCGCGAGTTCGACTTGTTCCTTACCGATCCGCGAAAGCTCCAGCGCGCCGACCAGTTCGAGGTTGCGGCTGCTGAAAATGCGGCGCTCGACCTCCCGGGCTACGGAAACAGCCGAGGCCAGGCGAAGCCGCGGAGCGAGGAGGTAACGCCACAACACCAGCAACATGCCGGCGGCCATCACTAGCCGCAATACGAGACGGGTCACTCCTGACTCCCCTGCAAAAACATCGGAGCCGAAGGCTCCGGCCAGGAAGATTCCGGCCGCGATGCTCATGAGAACGCAGCAACCAGTCAGGGTCTCCAGGCCGAGAAACCGCCGCCGGCATCTTGTTACAAACGCAATAATCTTGTCGGCCGGGCTCATTTCTCTCCCAAAACTCTACGCTACGGGTGGCCACGAGACGTGTCAAGAGTGACACGCGGCCTGTCGGATCGCCGCTGATTGTTATTTCTTATTATTCTTGCCTCTTTTTACCTTGCTGGCTACTATTGCAGCGAGTCCGCAGTGGGCCCGTAGGCGGTTAGTGCTATGAATAACAAGATGTTTCTTTGCGTCTCACATACAGCTGGAACATGCACCCTTGGCTTCGGATGAGAAACAGCTGGTCCGGCGCGCACGGCGCGGGGACGAAGAGGCATTCAGGATGCTGATGGAACGCTATCGGCGAAAGGTGTTTTCAATTGCCTACGGGATGGTGCGCGATCCACAGGCCGCCCTGGATATCTCCCAGGAGGTCTTCATCAAGGTTCATCGCTACCTGGGCAGTTTCCAGGGAACCTCGAGTTTCTACACCTGGATCTACCGTATAGCCGTCAACCTGTCGATCGACCACCTTCGCAAGGCAAATCGGCGGGACACGGTTGACTACGACGACATGCTCGGACGGCGCGAACCGGATGACAGCGAGGCTCTTGTGGCGCCGACTTTCCTGGACGGCAACCCGCATGCCGCCTTCAAGCGCAAGGAACTGGGCCGGCAGATCGAGCGGGCGCTGGCTACCTTGAGCGAGAAACATCGCGCGGTTCTGCTGCTGCGCGAGGTCGAGGGACTGAGCTATGAGGAGATCTCTCGCACAATGAAGATTCATCGCGGCACGGTGATGTCACGCCTGCACCATGCCAGGAAGAACCTGCAACGCGCGTTGACGGAGTACCTGGTCAAGAGCGGGGAACATGACACAATGCTACGGCACGCCGGCGACAAGGGTGGCCGTGAAAAACCAAAGGAAGACGTGAACCCCGGGAGCGTGAGTCATGGATGAACATTTCCAGGAGATCCTGTTAGGGCGATATCTCGACAATGAGCTGCCGCGCCGCAAGAAGGCCAGGGTGGCGGCGCACCTATCCGAGTGTCCGGACTGCCGGGGGGCGCTCGAGCGACTCGAACTGCAGTCGCGCATACTGCGCGAGACACTCAGGGACGCGGCCGAGCAGGCCGACTTTTCGCATTTCGACGAACAAGTGATGGCCGGTATCGCTGCCGATGTTCGCCAGCCGCTCAGCGTGCGTGCTCGTATCTGGCTCGGAGAGGCGCTCTATCATTATCGGGCAATCTGGCTGACTTCGCTGGTGACCGCCGCGGTGCTGCTGGTGCTGCTCATTCCTCACCTGCAGCCGGCGCCCGTGCTAACACCAGGCGCAGAAGACGATCGCGTAGCACGGGTTGACAACGAAGCCATCATCGATTCCATGGAGTACGCCGGGCAGCGTTCGATGATTTTCACGGTTTCGAAGAACAACACTACGGTGATCTGGCTGTACGATTTCGACGGGGCAAGAGACAAGGCATCGGAAGGAGACGATCTATGACAAGGCTTGCACGACTCGTCTGCATGGGTCTGCTTCTTCTTTTGGCCTTGGTTTTGCCCGCCACGGCTGCGGATACCGAGGTCGCCATCGGCATCAGGGTGATCTACGCGGTAAAGGACAAGGTGCACTCGGTAGATCCGGCTCTAGAGGACATCCGCGACGAGCTTGCCGAGTTGCCGGCATCCAAATTTCGCCTGCTGGACCGGATCCAGTCGCGGGTCGGCTTGGGAAGTTCAGTCGAACTGCAACTGCCCGGCAGGCACTCCATCTCTGTTCGCTTCAAGGGTATCGACAGGTCGAGCGGCAAGACGATGCTGTCGTTGCAACTCTCTGTGAAACCCGCCTTGAAAATAAACCTGCGGCTGGCCGACGGGGGCCGGACGCTGCTGGGCGGTCCGTCTCACCTCGAAGGCAAGCTGATTTTGGACATCTCGGCCAAGCTCAAGGAGGCAAAGAAATGAAGACTGTAGCGTTGCTCCTGGCGCTGGCCGTCATCTCGACGCCCTGTCTTTCCTCTGCCCAGGGCGCCGACTCGATCAAGGGAGCCGCAGGGGCGGAGCCCCTGTCGGCCGCCAAGGGCCGCCTGGCGGGCGATATGAATTTCGGCATGATAGACGGCGACCTGTTCACCACCATCAACCTGGACTTCTCCATGGACCTGGGCAAGATCGGGTTCGGCGTGCGGGTGCCGTTGCGCCTGCGCCTGCTGGACGAGGATCCACAAAACGACGAGGTTGGCGGGATATTTCGCAAGGAAGACTGGGACGAGTGGAGCGACTACCTGAAGATCATCAAGTTTTTCCGCTTCGGCCACAAGGGGGATCTCCTGTATTTCATGGTGGGTGAGTTGTGGGGCACCGATCTGGGACACGGCACTATTGTCAGTCGCTACTACAACAACATAGATCTCGATCATTTCAAGGTGGGGCTGGCCCTCGATCTGAACACCGACTACGGCGGTGTGGAGACGTTGGTGAACAACATCTTCTACCCCACCTTCTTTGGAGGCCGCGCGTATGTAAGGCCATGGTCATTCGTTGACACAGAGTCGTACATGAACAACCTGGCAGTGGGTTTCACGGTCGTGTCGGACGTCAAGGCGCCATATAGCGTGGAGGAAAACGCGGTAGAGGACGGCTACCCCAGGGTCAGCCGGGAGAAAGCCGCCACGGTCCTGGGCGGTGACATCGAGTTTAAGGTGCTGGACGCCTCCTGGTTGACGCTAACTCCCTACACCGACCTGAACGGCATCCTCGACGCCGGCGTCGGTTACCACGCCGGCATCCTGGGGGTGTTCCACATACCGCTGGTCTCCATCGACCTGTCGGCCAGGCTCGAGTATCGCTACTTCCAACCCGACTACATCCCGGCTTATTTCAACTCTTATTACGAGATCCAGAAGTTCGCCTATCCATTCAAGGACGAGACCATCCACCAGGAGGTCACGCTGCCCAAGCGCCAGGTGCTGGATCAAGCGGGAGGCAAGAACCTGAACGGCTACTATGCCGAGCTGATCTTCAAGGTCAACGACTGGTTCACAGTGGGAGCCTCCTACGACGACTACGACGGGCCTTACAACTCGAACCTGCGCATGTACCTCGACGTTCCCGCGCTGGAGGTCTTCCAGTTCGGCGCCTATTACTACAAGCACAACTTCGAGGGCGCCTCCGAGGCCTTCAGCTTCGATGACAAGAGCCTGTTTCTGGTTGAGGCCCGTTACCAGATCACATCCTTCTTGTACCTGGTGGGCCAGTACTGGCGCATCTGGCAGCTCGTCAACGATCCGGCCTCCGCTGACTTCGGCAGCTACGAGTCGGTCGACGACTGGTCGTTGGGGATCGGGGCCAGCTACACCTTCTGATAAGTTTCTGGAAACTTCGTGCAGATCTGCTAGAAACAGATCGTGCCTGCTCGAATGCCCAATCGTAGGACCTTGCGCCTGCTGCCGCTGGCTGTAGTGCTGGGGGTGTCGCTTTACTCGGCCGGCTTCTGGGCCGTCGATCCGTTGTTGCAGCCCTCGCGGGACGACTACCGCGCGGCCGAGCGCGCCATTCGGGGAGACTGGCAGCCGGGGGACGCTATCATCGTCCTTCCCTGGTGGGCCGCGCGAATTCGCGAATTTGTGGGTGACCTCGAATTCATCCAGTTGCGCAATCCGCAGGCCGAGGACTGGTCGACTTACTCCAGGCTGTGGGTAGTCTCTCTTCCCGGACACAGGCACGATCTCGGGACGTATCCGCGGCTGAAGAAGATCCGGGCGGGCGCACTGAAGATCGATCTTTACGATCTGCCAACGCCGGCCCGCGTGATCTACGACTTCCGTGACCGGCTGGGCGAAGCCCGGGTGTCGATGCGCGAACCGCACGGGCCCCGTCAGTGCTCCCGCTGGGTCGAGAACAGGTGGGTCTGCAGCCGGCGCGACTGGAACTACGTCGGCCGGATGATAGTCGAGTTGGGCGATGATCCCCGTAAGATCATCTGGGCCCACCCGGCCGACGATCCGCTCGAGATCCACTACCAGTCCGTTCCCGGGGGCAAGCTGTTGCGTGTGCATACCGGCTTCACCCCGCCGGCCGCCCGGGCACAGGACGGGGCGCCGGTCACCTTGCGGGTACTGATGGACGGGCGGGAACTGGGCCGGGTAGTGCAGCAGAACCTGACGGGCTACTTTCCCGCCGAATGGGACATCTCGGCCTCCGGGCCGGGACCTCACCAGGTCACTTTCATCGTCAGCTCGCCACGGGGCGGCATGCGCCATTTCTGCTTCGATGCACAGGTGCGCGGATGAGATTCGTTCCACGGCATGCAAACGCACTGATCGCCCTGGGCCTAGCCCTTTCGACTTTCGGCGTATTGTTCGCCAACGCACCGGAGCTGGGGCTGACCCGCGACGAGGGTTACTATGTCGACGCCGCCGAGCACTATGCCGGATGGTTCCGTGAGCTTGTGAAGAACCCGGGCCGGGCATTCAGCGACGCGGTCATCAGCCGCCACTACGAGATAAACCGCGAGCATCCGGTCTTGGTAAAGAACCTGATGGCCTTGAGCTATCTGGCCTTTGCGCCCCCGAGAACCCGGAGCCCAAGCTGGCCGCCCGATAAGCGCGGCGCATATGTCAGGGCAATGCGTCTGCCCGCCGATTTGTTATCGGCCCTGTGCGTGGCACTGGTGTTTCTGTTCGGCGCGGCCGTCGCCTCACGACGGGTCGGTTTGTTCGCGGCGCTGGCTTTCATATTAGCCCCGCGGCATTTCTTTCATGCCCAGCTGGCATGCTTCGACATGCCGGTCACTTTAATGTGGCTTGCGACCATTATGGCCTTTCGCAAGGCCGCGGGCTCGTGGAAGTGGTCAATCTTAACCGGTCTAATATGGGGTCTGGCGCTGGCCGTCAAGCTGAATGCTTTTTTCTTGCCGGTGGTGCTCGGGATTCATTGGTTGATAACCGGGGGCCGCCACTTCTCACTCTCCCGGCGGGGGTTGAAGTTTCCCCGTATTCCGCTGGCGTTTTTCTGCATGCTCGTGCTGGGGCCGGTTGTCTTCCTGCTGCATTGGCCCTTCTTGTGGCACGACACCATCGCGCGCCTGGGCTGGTATCTGGGCTTTCACCTGAATCACATCAATTACTACTGGGAGTACTTCGGAAAGCTGCTTACGGATCCGCCCTTCCCCTGGGCATACCCCTTTATCGTGACAGCGCTCAGCCTACCGCTGCCCACAATGCTGCTGGCGACGTTCGGGTTCCTGGCCCTGCTGGGACGCCGCCTCGGACGCCCGGTTCACACAGGACTTCAGCTGCTGGCGCGTCTTGGTGGAATGAAAACAGTAGCTACCGCGGACGCGAAAGTAACCACCGACATCGAAAAGAGCGACGCCTGGCTGCTGCTTCTGAATGCATTCATTCCCCTGCTGATTATAGCCATCCCGACGATCCCGATTTTCGGCGGCATAAAACACTGGCTGCACGCCATGCCCTTCGCCTGCATCCTGGCTGGTCTGGCCCTCGACCGGCTCGTACAGGCGCTGCCCGAAAAAAAGATCGAGAGGCTGCATCTTACAACCGGGCGGGCTTTTACCGCCTTGGCCGGGTTGGTTTTGCTGCCCTCGCTTCTGGGCCTGGTGCAGGTCGGCAACTATGGTACGACCTACTACAACGAGCTGGCCGGCGGCGTGGCCGGCGGCGCCGACCTTGGAATGCAGCGCCAGTACTGGTCGAACGATATCAGCGGCGCTCTGCCCTGGATCAACGAAAACCTGCCGCACGGTGCCCGGCTTTATCTGCACGAGGTCAACGGGGAGTGTTTCAGGAGTTACAAGCGCGATGGATATCTGCGCGGCGACCTGAGAATGGCCTGGACCCCCGAGTCATCCGACTTCACGGCCTATCTATACCACCGCGAGTTCGTAGACACCGAGTACCGCATCTGGAACCTGACCGGAAACAAGAAGATCGCGCACGGCCTGTATCTCGACGAAGTGCCCCTGGTGCTGGTGTACGACCTGAAGCGATCTAGTAAATAAAGGGTATAAGGCGCTTTGTCTTGCGCCGGATAGGAATTTCAAAAAGCCCTTTCTCCGGAGACGTCCACTGCGGGTCTCGTTGGGGAGTCGTTGTTGGAGGTGCCGTATCACCAGGTGAGTAGAGGGGAGGGGGTGTAACTGGGGTTGACCGCCCCCGTTATTCTGGTACTTTCAAGTATTCCGGCAAGAACAGGAGAATGGTGAACCGTGTATCCAAAGACTGGAAACGACAGCAACGATCCAATCCAGCGCTTCATTGAGCGCTGGGAGAGTTCTGGCGCCGCTGAACGAGCCAACTATCAGCTATTCTTGTCCGAGTTATGCGATGTCATCGGCGTACCGCACCCAGAGCCAGCCTCACCGGACAATACCGCTAACGCCTACGTTTTCGAGCGGTCCGTTACCTTCCTTCACGGTGACGGCAGCACGAGCACCGGTTTCATAGACCTTTACAAGCGGGCTTGTTTCGTGCTGGAGGCAAAGCAGGGCGCCAATGCTCAAGAGGCTGATGGTGAAGCGCTGTCCGAGGCTGAACGCGAACGAAGACGAAAGCTGCGCCAAGGAATTGGCCAGCGAGGAACACATGCCTGGGACGATGCCATGCTCCGAGCACATGGACAAGCCCAGCAATACGCCCGGGCGCTCCCGCCCTCCGAAGGCCGCCCGCCGTTCCTGATTGTGGTGGACGTCGGTCATTCAATCGAACTCTACTCGGAGTTTACGCGCACCGGCGGCACCTACATTCCCTTTCCCGCCCCAGGCAGCCACCGTGTATTTCTCAAGGACCTCGCCAAGCCCGAGGTCCGCGAACGCTTGCAGCAGGTCTGGACGACTCCTATGGACCTCGACCCCACCAGCCGCAGCGCACGCGTCACCCGAGATATTGCCGTTCGCCTGGCGCGCCTGGCCGTCTCGCTTGAGGGCGCAGGTCATGGAGCGCAAAGTGTGGCGGCGTTCCTCATGCGGTGCCTCTTCACCATGTTTGCCGAAGACGTTGAACTGTTGATGCGCGACGGCTTTACACGGCTCCTGGAAAGTCTCCTGGATACGCCCGATCATTTTGTGCCCATGATCGAGGAACTCTGGCAACGCATGAATCGCGGCGGGTTTTCGACCAGCCTGCGTACGAACGTCCTTCAGTTCAATGGAAGCTTGTTCAAGGACGGATCGGCCTTGCCCCTGAACAAGGACCAGATCCAACTGTTGATTGAGGCTGCACAACGCGACTGGTGCGATGTGGAGCCGGCTATCTTCGGTACGTTGCTGGAACGTGCTCTGAACCCGGTGGAGCGCCACAAGCTCGGAGCGCACTACACACCCCGAGCCTATGTAGAACGATTGGTTATGCCGACCATCGTCCAGCCGGTCCGCGCCGAGTGGGAGGCCGTGCGCGCCGCCGCTGTCAACTTGGCCACCCAGGGCGAAGTCAAGAAGGCTGCCTCTGAAGTGAAAAAGTTCCATAAGCGGTTGTGTCACATTCGAGTTCTCGATCCCGCCTGCGGTTCTGGGAACTTCCTCTACGTATCGCTGGAGCACCTCAAACGAATAGAAGGTGAGATATTCGATACGCTCGATTCCCTTGGGGAACGGCAAGTCGTGCTTGAGATGGCTGGCGAGACCGTCGGCCCTCATCAGTTCCTTGGTCTAGAAGTCAATCCACGCGCCGCGGCGATTGCTGAACTGGTCCTCTGGATCGGTACGTTACAGTGGCACTTCCGCAATCATGGGCACGTCATGCCCCCTCAACCTATTATCCGCAACTTCCACAACATCGAATGCCGCGATGCGCTCATCGAGTGGGACGACATCGAACCCGTGCTGGATGACGATGGCAATCCCGTGACGCGCTGGGATGGCCGCACCACAAAAACGCACCCTGTGACTGGGCGAGAAGTGCCGAATGAATCAGAACGTGTTCAGGTTGTGCGCTATGTCAACCCGAGACCTGCCGATTGGCCCGAAGCCGATTACATCGTTGGCAATCCGCCGTTCATAGGCCCGGCACAGATGCGCGATGCGCTCGGCGAGGGTTACACTGAGACAGTCCGACAAGTGCACAAGGACGTTAGCTCGTCCAGCGACTTCGTCATGTACTGGTGGAACCACGCCGCTCTCCTTGCCCGCGAAAAGAAGATCCGGCGCTTCGGTTTCGTCACCACCAACAGCCTACGCCAGAAATTTAATCGTCGCGTGCTGGATAAGCATCTTGGCTCGAAGAAGCCGCTGTCTGTACTGTTCGCCATTCCAGACCATCCATGGGTCGATTCTGCCGACGGCGCCGCCGTGCGAATCGCAATGACTACCGCCGCGGCAGGTGAACACCACGGCACGCTACAACAGGTCACGGCCGAACGGGAAAGCGGCGGCGACGGCTTCGAGGTTGTTCTCTCCCTAAAGGCAGGCAAGATCCTGACCGACCTAACAATTGGACCTGACGTTGCGGGGGCTGTTCCACTCGAAGCCAACAGGGATCTAAGCAATCGAGGCGTTTGCCTCTTCGGGCAAGGGTTTGTCGTCACGAAGGAGGAAGCAAAGAATCTTGGCCTAGGAACGACGGTAGAACTAGAGAAACACATTCGCGAATACAGAAACGGTCGTGATCTGACAGCAACAAGCCGGGATTTGATGGTGATAGACCTTTTCGGGCTTCCAGTAGAGCAGGTGCGCCTTCAATTCCCTGCTGTCTACCAATGGATACTTGAGCGAGTGAAACCTGAACGTGACCAGAATAAGAGGGCATCCAGAAGAGAGAACTGGTGGCTGTTCGGGGAGACCAATCCAAAGTTAAGGGAAATGCTTGCTGGCCTTCCCAGCTACATCGCAACGGTCGAGACCTCTAAGCACCGCTTCTTTCAGTTCCTGGATGAATCCATTCTGCCTGACAACAAACTGGTCAACATCGCCTCTGATGATGCCTTCGTCCTTGGCGTTTTAAGCAGCAGAATTCATGCCTGCTGGGCGCTGGCTGCCGGCGGCCATCTAGGCGTTGGAAATGATCCAGTCTACGTCAAAACTAGATGCTTCGAGGCATTTCCTTTCCCAGAAGCAAGTGAGGAGCAGAAAGACAGGATCCGAACCTTGGCCGAGCAGTTGGATGCGCATCGCAAACTCCAACTGGCAGAGCATTCCAAATTAACGATGACGGCCACGTATAATGTTCTCGACAAGCTTCGTGCCGGAGATTCGCTGACGAAGAAGGAAAAGGCCGTGCATGAGTGGGGATTGGTTTCGGTACTCAGAGATTTACACGACGATCTGGACGCTGCGGTGTTTAATGCCTACGGCTGGCCGACTTCATTGAGCGACGAGGGAATTCTTGAGCGCCTAGTCTCGCTCAACACCGAACGAGCTGCAGAAGAAGCTCGTGGACTGATTCGCTGGTTGCGGCCGGAATTCCAGAACCCCGCAGGCAGCACCGAGCAGACCGAGATTACCGCGGGAGAGGCTGAGCAGTCGAAACCGAAGCCTGGCAAGAAGCCCCGTAAAACTCCTTGGCCCAAAGCCCTGCCCGACCAGGTCCGTGTTTTACGGGAAGCGCTCGTTGCACATGCGGTACCAGACACGGCCGAATCGCTTGCACGAACATTTGTACGAGCCCGTACTGATCGCGTAGAAGACCTGCTTCAAACGCTGGTAACCGTGGGTCAGGCTCGTCAACTCCCCGACGGGCGATACTCGGCGGTGTGACGCCCCGAACACCCACCCTCCGGAGTGGCCGGGGCACCAAATATGCAGCTATGAAGGACCAGACCTTTGGGGGCGACGACCAGCGTCCGGTTCAGCGGAAATGGCCTCCAAGTCAAAGAACTCGGCGCCACCAAGACCCCTGTATCGCTCTGGATGACAGGTCAGTATGAGTACCTGAAGACGTTGAGCTGCCTCCTCAAGAACATTCATCACGCGAGCCAAGCGGCCAGAGTCCGTGGCGGTAAGCACGTCATCCAGCACAACGAGCTGCCTTTCCTCTTCAGCGAGAACTTCTGCCAGGGCGAGTCTCGTGGCAAGGTACATCTGTTCCGCCTCACCGCCTGAAAGGTTCGCGATCATCACGGCCTCTTGAAGGGATTCAGGGGTTACCGAACAAGGACTGAATTCCCCATCAATTTGGATGTTTCCCAGTCGTCTTCCGGCAATCCTGTGAAAGGTGCGAGTCGCCGCCAGTTCAACCGGCCCGGAAACCGACGCAATTGCTTCCTCACGACACATCCTCGAAGTGTCGTGCAAAAGGCTAACCGCATCAACTCGTAGCCTTTCGCGTGCCACCTTGATTTCAAGTTCAACGACCTCTTCCTCTGCCGAAACAAGTTTGGAGTACGGCCCTTGGGCCGAAATATGCTCAAGCTTGCCTTCCTCCCTTTTCTCGTCTTCGGCGGCTTTCTCGGCGTCCTTTGTGGCAGCTTCAATCTGTCTCTCAAGTCTTTCCACCACGGAATTCGGATCATCATCGTACTCCGCCAGTTTCTCCCTTATCTCTTCAAACCTTGCCTTTGAAGCATCCCACTCCATCAAGACTCGTCGAAGTTCTTCCTCTCGCTCCTCTGGTTTTTTTCCGTCTCTTATCAGGCTTGTTAGTCGAGTCTCCGAGTCTGCAAGTTGTTTCTGCAAACCGGCCAGTTGCTGCTCCTCTGTTTGTTTCCGGGAGTTTATTGCCGAGAAAGCTTCCTGGGCCTTCTCCCATGCAGTCTCACAGTCCTGCACCTTTGATTCGTACGCGGCACTAAGCTCCTCAGTCTCGGATTTGAGAGCATCGGCATCGGGAAGTTTTTTGCCCCATTCCGGGTATTCTTTCAGCGCTTTTGAGATTGCAGATTCAAGAGCAGATTGTTCTTGGTGGAACTCCTCGGGCTCTCTGTCTTCGAGCAGTGTCTCCAGTTGTCTCTCGATCCCTCTGATCTCCCCATCCAACTCCTTAGCTTGTTCCTTAAGTGAATCGAGTTGATCCAAGTCATCCGTTCTAAACGGTCCGGTTTTTCTCGACAGTTCATCGAGAGATCTCGCCAATGCGGTCCTGTGTTCCTCGATGGATCCCGCAGGGCCCCAAGCCCTGAACCGTGCCACACCTGGTAGCTCTACCACAACTTCAGGCGAGCCTTGGATTTTCGTTGACCTCCCGGCTGAAACAGGTTTCTTACCAGTCTCTTCGCCTGCTAACACCTCGATCTTACCGCTCTTCTCCGGAACCACCTCTAGAGTTATCAGCGAAGCCTCAACCATGAGCTTCGCCTCGTCTCGCTTCTTGATTAGCTTCCTAATAGTGCGCAGGTCCTTGGCTTCCGGCGCAAGCAGCTGCCCCCTTTTCTTCTGCTTCTTCGACAGTGCCTTCTGGGCACGTTCGATTTTACTGATGGTTCCTGTAAGTCTTTTCTTCTCCTCCCTGTGGCGCATGAAATCCCATGCGGCCTCCGCCCTCGCCTCTGCCGACTCTACACGCTGACGTTCTTTTCGAGCGTTTTCGAGTGCCGCTCTTCCTGCAGACATCTGTTTCTCGCGTTCCTGGTGCTCCCGAAATGTCAATGGAAGCTGTTCTTCCAGCAAAGCAACAAGTTCTCGCGCATCCTCAACCTCCCTTTTCGTCTGGTTCACCAGATCGATTCGCTGCTTGAGCTCACTGTATTGCGCATCTGCTGCCTTGACACGATCTTCACGTTGCCCAAGCTCTGAACTGAGCGAACGATACTCTTCAGACTGGACACGGATCTCTTTGAGCTTTTTCGAAAGCTCCTCAGCGTCCAGGCGTGACTGCGCCCTCACTGATCTGAGTTTCTCGACATGGTGAGATGCGTCTTCAAATGAAAGCTGGAGTTCCCGTGCCTGACCGAGATTCTCCTTTGCTTTTTCAAGTCTCTTCGTTAGCCCTACTATGGATGGAGCATCCTGGCCGGACCGCAGCCTCCCGCCCGGTGTGAAGAACTTCGAATATAACCCATCAATTTTGGCTTCTATCGGCCCGCTGTCTGCTCCAGCTACCTGAGCCCCGAGCATCGTACGGATGTCGGAGACCAGGTCGTCGGACAGCTCCTCAAGCGTGATGTTCCCTTGCGGTGCCCAGAGCACCTGCGCCAGGCCCCAGTTCCTTGGCTGAGACAAACCTCGCCCGGGCGGGTTTTTTGTGAGTATGGACCGGACCTGTTCATCTGCCTGGTGTCCCTCGGCCACGGGCCGGAAGCGCCCGTCTTCCTTCCTCTCCAGAACAGAAGAAGCCCCGTCAAGAAACTGCTTTTGTACGCGAAACTCATCGTCTCCTTGGCGGAACTCAACAATGACCTTCGGAGACAGCGCCCGACCCCAGGGACGAAGAAAATCCACATCCCTGCCGGACACCCGGTGTCCGTCCAGCAACCCGCGCCTGAGCGATTCAAAAAGCGTGGATTTGCCCGCTCCGTTCGGAGCGAATAGGACGTTCAATCCCTCGCTGAAGGGGCCTAAGCGGACGGCCTCCACAAAACACCGCCAACCGGACACCTCGATCGATCGCAGGATCATCCGCAGCTCTCCCCGGCGATCGCGTAGAGCTCCATCAAGGCCAGTGCCGCGATCTGTCGCGTCGTGTCTGCCTCACGAGCAACCGACTCCGAGGCGGCCATTTCCCGAAGCCTCGTCGCGGTTTCGCGAAGCACCCCGACCGGAAGCCCCGACAACCAAGAGTCGTCTTCGGGAGCGGGGAGCAAACCGGCAGTATCAATCCGGCCATAGAGAAACCGTGACTGAAGTATCTCATCTATCCTATCGACATCTTCGCGCTCGGCAGCCGCAAGGACTCCCGACAAGCGCACCTCCAGCAACGTGGAATCCGGAGTATTAAAAGCCTCAATCCGTTCACGGAGTTCCGTCAGCTCACCCTCATTCCGGAGCTCCTGCTCAATGACCTCCCAGTTCAATCCACCGCTACGGATTCTCTCAATCACCGGCGGTGCTCCCGATTGTGCAATCTCCACAAGAAGCACGTTTCCACTGTCACGCTCGCCGAACTTGGATGTCTCGTGCGTACCAGAGTAGGCAATCCGTACCGCTCCGTCAGAACCCTCGTAGAATGCGGTCGAGTGCCAATGCCCCAGAGCAAGGTAGTCCAACCCATAGCGTCCTGGGGCGTCAAGAGGGATGGGGTAGTCCGGCTCATCCTGACGCACACCTTCCACGGTACCGTGGGCGAGGCCGATCCGAATCAGCTCTCCATGGTCCTCCTTGATCCAGGCGGTAGGATCTCTGCTTGAGTACTTCTCCAGCGCCGGACAGGGATGAAGGAATCCCCCTATAATTTCAACAGGCTCTTCTTCGATCAGCACATGAAGGTTATCCGCAGATCCCCAAACCGAATGCTCCCACACAGAACCAGGTACTGCCGGGTCGTGATTACCTGGGATGATGAATACAGGCCCTTCGAACCGGGCGAGAATATCGCCCACTTTCTGAATCAGGCGACGGTCCACACCGTTGTCCTCGAAAACATCTCCCGCCACAAGTATGAACTCGGCTTCCTTCTGCTTGGCCACTTCGACGACTCTCTGCACCGCAGCCAGGCGCTCTTCGCGGACACGACTTCCCGCTTCTTCGAGGCCCTTGGCTTTCATCCCAATTTGCCAGTCTGCGGTGTGAATAAATCGCATGACTTTCCTTCAACCCCCACTCCCAAAGTGAACCATTGTCTCCTTCTTCAGCTTGTCTCATCATGCTTGTCGGAATCCGTCAACCGTGCCGCCCAGATGGTCAACAACAACTCCGCATCGTCGATCAGTCTATAGACCGGCTCCCGTCCGGCAAGCTTACGACTCTCCTCGAGGATGATCGGCACGCCCTCGCCGCGCTTCTCCATGAGGTATTGGCGGCCAGCGCCACCGGAGGGATCTTCCACGGCGCACTTGGCGAGCAACGTCGTGATCAGCTCATTGCGAGTGGACTGGCGAAGAGCGATACTCTCAATCGTGACTGTGTTCGGCAGCGGCCCCGGTGAGTATAGTTCCAGGCGATCATCGAAAAGGAACAGGCGGATCTTGGAGCCGTGGATCGAGTAGTCGCGGTGGGCCACGGCATTGACCACGGCCTCGAAAACCGCACGAATGCTGTACTGAGGTATATCGATGCGTCCGGGAGCCTTCCGGGCGGCGACAGTCATGTTGCGCCTGACAAAGCTGACGGCGTCGCGGATCTGTTGGTGCAGAGGACCGGTGATCTCGTGAGCGTCGATCTGATAGTTCGAGTCCTGCCTGGTTCCTCGATAGCGCACGGCCTGGATGATGGCGCCGGGAAGCCAGTGTTCAGGCCTGCGTGAGCACATGAGGACGCCCGCTACCGTCGCGCGCTCTGCACCCATCTCGTCTTCTGCAAGAAGCTTCATCTTACGAAGCGTCGTGGAGACATCCTCAGGATCAGAACCGAGAAAACGGTGCAATAACTCCTCGTCAAGGTTCGAAAGCTTGGTCTCTGGAACAGTATGCTCCTCGAACCAAATGAGGCGCGCTTGGCTCCGCTGCTGGAAGAGGCGGGCCAGGACGTCCGGCTGCATCTTGCGCTTCGAACTTCCCTGCCGATGGAAGTAACCTCCATGACTCTCATGAACGAAGAGGCTACGAGGGATCTCCACCTTTAGAATAGGCTGCAACTTCCCGGTGCTGTCCGGAAGTTCCATGCGAAACGTGTGAAAAATGACAGGTGGCTTGATGCTGTCGTTGCAGATCTCGTAAACAACGCGCTCAACTGTATCGAGACGATCGACAGGTATGCCGGTGACTTCTCTGGTCTTGTCGTCCACCCCGAGCACGAGGACACCATCCGAGGTGTTGGCGATGGCTGCAACCTCGTCCGCAAGGTCGTCGCGTCTTGGTTCCGTAACCTTCTCGCCTCGAAAACCGACGGCTTTTAGCTCCAGTGAGGTGTCTTCACCAAGACGGATCTTGCGCATTAGATCTTCCCGGCTGTCAAACATGGCGACCCTCCAATGCGATGCGTCGATAGCGCTGTTTGAATGCTTCGCGTCCCCCTTCCATGACGGCGCAGATGGTGTCGCGAACCTCCTTTTCCTGAAGGCTCCCGTCACATTCCTTGTGGGTTTCACCTACACGCGGGGCCAAGGCTACGACGAGCTCCGCGTCGCCGTTGACAACGATGTTGGCATTGTGGGTGACTACGATGACTTGCCTTCGTAGCTTGATATTTCGTAGCTGGGTGACGATCAAGTCGCTGATGAGGCGGTTGTCCAAATCGTCTTCCGGCTGATCTAGGACGATCGGCTCCTCTCCGTAAGAAAGGAGGAAGGCCAGCAGCGCCGCGGTCTTCTGTCCCGGGGACCCCTCCTGAATAGAGCGGAAACCTGTTCTGTCCGCTGTCATGCGGTACTGAACATCTAGGGAATCCTCCGGAAACCACATATCGAGCCGATCCAGTGCCTCGGGAGGAAGCTTTTCGAGGTGCGTCGCAAAACGCTGGTCTCGCACATCTGAGGGATCGTGTTTACCAACTGAGATCAAGCGAACCTTGCGCTTCAGCTCTGAAAGCCTTTCCTCGATGGCGTTGACATCAGTGGGTCCGGTGAGAAAGCATCCAAGCAGGCCCTCTCCGCTCACACCTCCGATGTCTTTATCGAACCCTCTGTCTTCTCGATGAATGAGACGCCGGAAATCGCCTTCAACGCTTTCCCGGGCACCGTAAGGCTTGACTTCAATCCGGACGTACGGGTTATCTTCAAGAACTTTTTTTAGGAACTCAGTACGGCGTCGTGTCAAATCACGACGTATTTCCTGCAGTTGATCGAGACTCGCGTTTGCGTCCTTCCGGACATGTTCGAGATTCTGACGGCGGGCATCGAATTCTTTCAGCCGTTGTTCTATGGTCTGGCGCCGCTGGACTAACTCTCCGTATACCGAGGGATCCTCAGCACCCTCTTCCGAAAGCTTCTCCCGGAACGCCTCATACTCACCAATCGCTGTATCAACAGCCTGCTTCCATGCAGAAGCGTCCCGATCCTTCTTCCATCCACTTACAGTTTCGTCTGCCTCTCGAGCTAGTTCTTCAACCTTTCTACGAACGGCCTCCAGACGCTTCACGGCTGAGCCTGCCTTGTCGAGAAGATCCTTATCATCTCCCGCCGCCTCCTCGAAAATGGAACTACCGAGAGGACTAGGCACCAAGTCCGCCGCAAGCTGGCGCAGCAGTTCCCCGGCGTTAGTCCAAGTTTCCTCCCAAGCTTCTACCTCCCGTTGCTGACGCAAGCGCTTCTGGTATGCCTTGAGCACATCGGCGCGCCCGGTCTCCTCGAAGAAGACTAGTTTTTGCTTCACGTCGTCCAGCTCGCCGCGCAGGCGAGGCTCATCCTCCAGACCGGCCTCGATCTCCCTGGCCTTGGCCCGAAGGGAAAGAAAACGAGTTTCTTCCTCCTTCCAGCGCTCATCCCACGATCGCCGATCCACTCCCGATGCCTCGTCCACGATTCGCAGAAGTGCCAGAGGTGCCTTGGCAAGCTCGAAGATCTGTTTCTGACTGTAGATCCGGATGGGGAATCGCTGGGAGATGTCCCCCTCGACTCGTTCCCAGTCACCGTCTTTGGTCTTCTCCAAGATCGGATCCAGATCGCCGGCTTCACTCCACTGCACCCGGAAACGGCTGCGATCCTTGCGATACGTCACGACGAATTCAGATTGTTCGGTAAGAAGCCCATCGTCATCTCTCGTAGGGTAGACTTTACGATACTTCTCGAAATCTTCCTCCAAGGAGGCCGGGAGCTCATCAACGCGCCGTAGCGCCTGACGAACGAACTCCACCAAGGTCGACTTGCCGGTGCCACGCCCGCCGATGACCGCGTTGAGCCAAGGATTCAAGGACAGCCTGAACGGATCGGCACGACCCAGGTAGCGGGCTTGCCGGATCTCGATTGACTCAAGAGCAAGAGCGGCATGCTCGTGTGGATCGCCGCCAGCGGCATCCGATCGACGGACAGAGAGGGGACCGTCCAGGAGCGCCAGTCGTAGCCCCTCCAGAGTCGGGGTTCCCATCTTGACCCACGTGTAGTGGCTTCCCGGGCATCTATCTCCGGATGGTCGATGGGAGTCAGAGCCTAAGACATCGGTCCAGTCCGGCTTCTTGTCAATGTACAACTGAGGCTTGTCCGAGGAGGAATCGAAGACCTCCATGGCAAAGATTTTCTCGCCACACCCCAGCGCTTGCTCCAGGGTCGTTCCCCGCAGCTTGAAAAGCCCTGTTCCCTCCTCGTCCACATGAGCCGGGATCGCAATACCGCCTGCTTTCTCGATTTTCCGAACCACCTCGACGAACGAATTTTCTGTCACACCGTCGCTTGAGCCCTTCGTCCCCTGGAACTCAACAGCGCCCAGCAGGGAATCAATGTCCGATTTAGGCGTGTCTGGTCCGAAGATTGCCAGGAGATGCACGCCTCCGTTGACCGATATCTCGACGCCAGGGAAAAAGACGAGATCTCGGAAGTCAGAATGCTTCTCGTCTCTGAGCGCTTGAAGCGCCTGCTTCAGATCATCGATCCAAGCGCCAGTGTTGTGGTCCGTTATGGCAACGCAGTCGATACCGGCCTTCATGTAGTCCAGGAGCCATTCCTTGGGTGTCCTTTCCTTGAGCGCCGCCTGGTCTGACCCCCTGCCGTAGTCATCCGACGCCGGGGTATGCGTATGGAAGTCGAACTTCCACCATCGCGCGCCGTTCCATTTCCAATCTGTCATTACTCTTCTCCACTTCGGGTTAGCGCCTGATCGTACCACATGAGGAGCTTTGGATCTTCTTGGAAATCTTCTGGTTCGGTCGGGTGCGTAACACCCCGCCGGTGTTCATGGCGAGATGGCAGCCTTCTCCTACACGCCGGCCTCGTGGCTCCGTCGATCGGCCAGCTCCAGGTAGGACACGACCCCCTTCACTTTACCCGTTGGTTGATTCATCTATTCCCCCAATCGCGAATGGCCCCCCCAAGGAACCTACGGCGACGAGGGGGGGTGTCGCCACCGCCGGCCCCAGGGGGTGCCTATCTGGAATTACCGCGATCATGTTTCCATTGCTTTTCGCGGTCAAGGATCTCTTTTGCCCTTTCGTACTCCGGACGCGACTTTTCGAGGTTCTCGCCGGCCGACCAGGTTTCCTCGTCGAACTCCTCGAAGATTCTACGCGATATCCCTCTTTACTCAGGAGTTTGTCAAGTGCCTAGTAAATAAAGGGTATAAGGCGCTTTGTCTTGCGCATGTAGGCGCGGTACTCGTCGCCGAATTGATCGATCAACATCTGCTCCTCGACCCGGATGCGGTAGATCAGACCGGGCGTGCCGAACAGAAAATACACTGCGTAGGCCAGGGGGCTTGCGAACAGGGTGACGAAACCCAGGTTGATGAGCCACAACCCGCTGTAAGCCGGGTGGCGTATCCAGCGATAGATGCCGTGCTGCACCACCCGGTGCTCATCGTGCAGGCGGACCGAGATGGTGAAGAAACGGCCCAGGGTGCGAATGGCAGTCACCCGGATGAACTGCCCGATGACGTAGAGCGCGGCACCCGCCACGGGCCAGTACCAGCCATAGCCCAGGATGCGCCACTGTGGCCATTGCGGGCTGATCCAGTAGAAATCGACCATGCCCAGGACATAGGAAAACCCGAAAGAAATCCATAGCACGGCGGCGGAACCCTTGTCCTTACGCTGCCCGCCGGCGTCCGGGGCCTGAAAGATACGCTCGATAATTATCAGGCAGCCGAAAAGCCCGGCGAAGACCTGGCCGGGCAATTCTCCGAAGAAGCGCCTGAAGCCACCTACGATTAGCGAGAAAAAGGCCAGGGCCAGAATCAGCCGAAAGGGAATCATGGCCAGGCGGAACTTCTTGATGGTTTTCAGTTGCTCGGCGGTGAACTTGATTTCTTTGGGTTGATCGGCCACGTTGGCCGCAGTATAGGGCCAGGCAACGCCGCGAGCAACACATTCGGTTCCTTGGAAACAACCTTGGGTTTTACACAATCTGCTGCAGCTTCTGGATGTACTCCGGCTTGGGATTCAGCTCCACCGCCATCTCGAGGTTCTGGTGTTGTGGATCAGGAATACCTTACACCGCCGTTGGGTGCTCGTGACTTGAATCGCCACCCTTCATGCGCAGCCCCTCCCGGGCCTTGGAAGGGTGACCCACTTCATCCGGCACATCCTGGGTATCGAGGCTCCCCGAGAGCGAATCCGGTTGGGTATCGCTCTCCACGCTCCTCGTGCTAGGTCATACACAATGCTGTCTTGCTGACAGCGCGGAATGCTC
>CAZXHT010000001.1:173814-215602 GCA_964640665.1 uncultured Myxococcales bacterium | reverse complement strand
TCAACAGGCCTCGGAAGAAAACACATACGGCTACGAAGAGGGTGCGCATGACACACGCTTG
This sequence comes from uncultured Myxococcales bacterium, assembly GCA_964640665.1. Classification (GTDB taxonomy): domain Bacteria; phylum Myxococcota; class B64-G9; order B64-G9; family B64-G9; genus DATKYQ01. The sequence goes on along the minus strand of CAZXHT010000001.1, from coordinate 215,541 downwards.
TACCATACACTCAAATTCCAGTCTTGGCGTGTGGTTACGGATTTTCGCGGAGTACGGGCACTTTTAACATTATTTGGGATCAGGTGAATTTTTCTATCGAATTAATTTTGAATAAATATTTGAGACTGTCAGCCCGTCGTGGTCATCACACATTACTCGTACTCGATGAGGAAGTCGAACATCGAATTCGACTCGATTCCATCGGCTAGGAAACCGTTCAATTCATCGCCTACGTTGTAGTCGCCGCTGTCATCGACATCGTCCCAGTCGAAACCAGCCGCATTGAAGCGCCAGGTGACATTCGTGATATTGCCCGCACGGATCTCGAACGGACTCACCTGTTCGCCTTCTGAGGCGACGATGAAATTGTTGTCCCCATCGACTCGATAGGTGCCGTGCGGGGTGTTGATCGAGGTGACGTAAGCATCGAGGGACAGATTCGGATCCATCGTGTCGGTCAGTTCATATCCCTGGCTTTCGCACTCGCACACCCACGTGAATCCGTTGTGCCAGGTGAACTTGTATGCCTGGTACGTGCCGACCTCAAGATCGATGTCGATCTGTCTCGATACCCAGGCGACCGGTTCGGCCGATGAGTAGATCTCGATCCAGTTCAGGTCGTCCGGTTGACCCTCCACGACGTCGCCGGTGGTGACCCACATATTCTTGATGAAGACTCGAAAGTCGTTGAGCGTGCAATGATGCGTCGTCCGCATTGATGCAGCCCAGGCTCCCTGCATGGAGAGTGTTCCCTGGTCGCCATCACTGGAACTCCCACTCCCACACGATGAGATGACCATCAGCATCGCTACCACCAGCCCTGCATGCCAAGTTCTCATAGCTGACTGCCTTCCTTTCTCACACCAGGAGGGACCGGCCGACCCAGATCGGCACTCCCACCGTGATGCTGATTTCAAATTCCAACATGTTGATGTGGAATAATAAAATACCGTCAATTCTGTTGTCAATCTAAAAACCAGGGGACGGTGGGCCCGCGGGAGCCCGTACTCCGCGAAAACCCGTTTGCCGCCAGAAGAGCCTGGCGACGAGAACCGCGCTGAGGAACGACCGGGTGCAGGCAGAGGTATACGAGGCTGTCGAAATTGCTGGGGAACGACAGAATGCGCTTCAGAGACACATTTTTATTTTTCAACAAGTTAGCATAGTTACGTTTCCCCAGCGCAACTCATTGAAAGCGCTGTCGTTCTGCCACGTCTGGGGAAAATGGTTCATTATAACTCTTTGGAATCGTGGACGGCCCATGAGAATGGCATTCAGGAGGCCGACGGTTCGATCCCGTTCAGCTCCATTAGTTTCAAGGGGTTACCGGCAACGGTAACCCCGTTTTTTGTGAGTATCAATCTCCGAAGTCATTGGCACCTCCGTCTGGCTGGTGGCGTGCCGAATTCTATTTCTTCTTCGCCGCTATTGGCTTCAGCTCCATGCCGAGCTGTTGCATCCATCCCAGAACATCGGCTTCCTCTCGGGCTTCGACGAGCTTTCCATCCCTGATACGGGCGGTCCAGACGCCCCCAATTTCGAACGTTTTTCCCGTCGGAGGAAGACCCTGATATGCGTTTGTGTGTGTTCCTCTGACAACAAACCGGACCATGACCCTGTCGCCTCCGGCGAACATCTCGACAACCTGCCAGCGGATGTCAGGGAACGAAGCCCAAAGGAGCTTGACGAATCCCGCTTCCTCTTCCCGGGTCAGGGATTTTGGATTGTTCGCTTGGAAATACCAGCCGTAATCAGGGGCGTACAATTCTTTATATACATCGGCATTCTTCTTGTTCATTTCGTCAAATATCCTCGTAACAAGGGCCTTGTTCTGGTCTTCAACCTTCGCCTGGGCCTTATACTTTCCCAGCTCCGCCATTGCCGCCTTGTCCTGGCAAGCGATGGTGAAACAGAACAGAAAGACCAAAGGAACGATGCAAAGAAGCTTTTTCATTTTCTCCCCCGATAATGCAGTTGTAACTCAATCTGTAGCACTGCATTCAGGCGAAGTCAACGCCAGCGTCGTGGGCGGTGGACAGATTGGTCACCGTTTGCCGTCGTGTGACTGTGGCGTGACAGAATAGGCTGAAAACGCCGGAAAATTACGGTTTCGGACGGAAAACGATGAGAAGGTCAGGGCTCATCGTAAGTCGCAGAAATATACAGAATTCAGGGGGAAAATAAGGAGCGCGCCCGGCCCGATTCGAACGGGCGACCTGCGGATTCGAAGTCCGACGCTCTATCCAGCTGAGCTCTGCGGGTGACCACTCGTCCTGTCCAAAAATTCAGCCGAGCGTAAATCCAGGGCATAAGTCCGGCTGATAGAGATGGGTGACGAATCATTTGCAAAGAAGTCGATCGACGGCACTGGCCGTCAATTGCGAAGATTCTGGCATGATGACAACGCCATGTGCACCACGACTGCGGATTCTGATTTTCCACAATCAAGCTGTATTTAATCTCTTCTATTTCCCACGATGCGTGGTAAAATTTTCAGATAGGTCAGATTTTCAAGGCGATTTCTGCTTTTACACCTGGGGGTGCGATCTTGCTGCTTTCTCCTTCTGGAATAAAAGAGGCTTTCGGCAACCGAGATTGGTCGGCGGCGTTACGCTTGTCGTGTGCGGGTTACTTTCAAGCCGGAGAAGGCGAATTAGTCCACAAACTAAATCCACCCCCCCCGGACTTATCAGAAGGCGCTACGAGTCTGTAAGAACAGTGTCTCGATCAGTCTCAATACGCTGATTGTTCTATAAAATGGAGTCTTGTCGAAATTTCCTATGGAGTAACTGCGCGAGTGATGCAAATAATGAGTAACTATTCCGTGTGGAGCCAAGTCACGTTGTAAGAAAGGAATTCGAGATGTCTTGTCACCAAAATACTTGCCAGACAAGATTGGAAAGGGTCGTCTGGGTAGTGAACTTGTGCCTTTTTCTGTACTGGACGCCATGGGCGACAGCCCAGAGTGATATCCAGTTTCCGGCAAAATATCCCGGTTACCCCAGCGAAATCCCGACCAAATTTCAACCGACCAACGCTGGCTTCGACCACGAGCGGCGGACCGTCATGATCCCCATGCGCGACGGCGTGAAACTGCACACCGTGATTCTGGTGCCGAAAGGTGCCAAATCGTCTCCGATGCTGCTCACTCGCACCTGCTACGGCGCTGATAGGCTGACCACCCATGCCCAAAGCGCCCACTACGGCCCTGTCTTGTACGGCTACGATAATGCAACCGATGTGATTCTTGAAGGGAACTATATCCGTGTTTTCCAGGACATCCGGGGCAAATATGATTCTGAAGGCGATTATGTGATGAACCGGCCGCTGCACGGGCCACAGAATCCAACGCCGGTGGACCACGCCACCGATACCTACGACACCATCGAATGGCTGGTGAAGCACGTCCCCGAGTCCAATGGCAAGGTTGGGCTGCTGGGTATCTCTTACAACGGCTTTCTGGCGCTCATGGGTACAGTGAATCCGCATCCGGCGCTAAAGGTGGCCGTGCCCATGAATCCGATGGTCGACGGCTGGCTCGGCGACGATTGGTTCCACTACGGGGCGTTTCGACAGCAGGATATGCCCTACCCTTACGAGCAGCAGGCCACCCGCAAGAGCGAAGTCAAGTGGTGGACCTCTCATTTCGACGATTACGACATGTTCATGGAAGCGGTCTCGGCGGGTGCATTGGGCAAAAGCCGGGGTCTCGAACAGGTGGGCTTCTGGCGGAAGATCCTGGCCCATCCGGCCTACGATGCCTATTGGCGCGATCAGGCGGTCGACCGCGTGTTGGCCAAACGGCCGGTTAAGGTGCCCACGATGATCGTCCATAGCCTCTGGGACACCGAGGATATCTACGGCGCACAGGCGGTGTACCAGGCAATCGAACCCAAGGACAAAAACAACGACAAGGTCTATCTGGTGATCGGTCCCTGGGCACATGGTCAGATGATTGGCCCAGGCGGCTCGTTGGGAGCACTCAAGTTTCCCACTGATACCTCGTACCACTTTCGCCGCGAAATTCTGGGCCCCTTCCTGAAGCAATACCTGCACGACGGTGCGCCCAAGGCGGACGTGGCGCCGGTCACGGCCTATGAGACCGGGACAAACCGGTGGCGAGAATTTTCGGCCTGGCCCGGCTGCCAGGAAGGTTTTCAGATCAAAGCGACGCCGCTCTATCTGGGTGCCAATTTGGGATTGGGTTTTTCCCAGTTAGGCAGCGGCAATTCGGAATACGACGAATTCGTTTCAGATCCGGCCAAGCCGGTTCCCTACCGGGCGCGACCGATTCAGCCTATCGGGTATGACGATGGCTTTACCTGGTTGGAGTGGCTGGTCGACGATCAACGCGAGGCCTCGGGTCGGACCGACGTCCTGGTGTACAAATCCAACGTTCTGACCAAACCGGCAAAGATCAGCGGGCGGCCGATGGTCAACCTGGTCGCTTCGACGAGTGGCACGGACAGCGACTGGGTGGTAAAACTCATCGATGTCTATCCTCCCGAGGTCGAGGGCGACCCGAAGATGGGTGGCTACCAGCTCATGATCGCCGCCGATATCTTTCGCGGACGCTATCGGGAGAGCCTGGAAAAGCCACATGCCATTACCCCTGACAAGCCGCTCGCGTACCGATTCGCCCTGCCCACGGCGAACCATGTATTTCTGCCGGGACACCGTATTATGGTGCAAGTCCAGTCGAGCTGGTTCCCCTTGTACGACCGCAACCCACAGACCTTCGTTAATAGCATCTTCTTCGCCAAACCGAAGGACTACAAAAAGGCCGTCCAGCGAGTATGGCACTCGCCTGAACATCGAAGCTTCATCGAATTACCGCTGGTCGTGCCTGCTAAAGATCACTGAGATAAGCCAACCTTGATGATCGGAATCTATTTGCCGCCTGTGTAACACCTAGATTTTACGGCCTCTAACAGGGTGAACCAGATGAAAAGGGTGACGAGTTTGTTGGTGACGCTTCTGGTTGTGGGCATGTTGGCGCCTGTGGTGTCGGCTGGTGACCAAAGCCCAGTAGTAGCCGTGTTCAACATTGAAGACACCAGGGAGGGAGAGGCAAAACTCGTCTGGTCAAAAAACTCGAAGGCGGCTTAGATGTTGGGAAATTGCGAACGGCGCGATGGGCTCGACCTCAGGCCATGCGCGGGTGTAAATGGCGATATGAGCTGGAAGAAACTACTCGCTTACATTTCTGGGTCGGTGAACGAGGAACTGTTGAAACGAAACGAATACCTCGGCACCGAGAATCGAATCCTGCGCGGTCAGATCAAGGGACAGGTCCGCCTCACCGACACCGAGCGGATCTCCTTGGCCAGGATCGGCAAGGAACTTGGTAAGCGAGCTCTCGAGGAGATCGCCACCATCGTCAAGCCTGCAACCATCCTTGGTTGGCACAGGAGGCTGGTCGCGAGGAAGTTCGATGGTTCGAAGAACCGGGGGCCCGGAAGGCCCCGGATTGAAGCCGAAATCGAGAGGCTCATTGTCCGGATGGCCGAGGAAAACCCCGGCTGGGGGTATGACCGAATCGTCGGCGCACTGTGCAACCTCGGTCATGTCGTCTCCGACCAAACGGTTGGCAACGTCCTCAAACGGCATGGCATCGTGCCGGCACCCGAGCGGACCAAGAACACCACCTGGCGCCAGTTCGTTCGGCAGCACCTGGAACTGCTCGTCAGTACCGACTTCTTCACCACCGAGGTTTGGACGTGTTCAGGCATGGTGACCTTCTACGTCTTGTTCTTTCTGCGCATCAAGACGAGGGAAATCCACATCGCCGGTATCACGCCCCATCCCAACGAAGCCTGGATGACCCAAGTCGCCCGTAATGTAACCATGGCTGACGTTGGATTCGTGAGGTCCGATGACTACCTGATCCACGACCGCGATGGGAAGTACTGTCCGGTGTTCCTGCGAACGCTTAAGGATGTCGGCGTGAAGCCGGTAGCGCTGCCCCCTCGCAGTCCAAATCTCAATGCTCATGCGGAACGCTGGGTGCTATCTGCAAAATCCGAGTGTTTGGACCATCTCATCCTATTTGGGGAGACGGGGCTCCGACGCGCTTTGTCCGAATTCGAGACCCATTATCATCAGGAACGCCCTCATCAAGGCGTTGGCAACTTGCTGCTCTTCCCGAAGAGAGCCGCGCGAGCTTCAAGTCAGGCAGTCAAACGCCGGGAGAGACTTGGTGGTCTGCTCAGTTTCTACCACCGAGAGGCCGCATGAGTATTTTGACCACACGGGTTGATCTCCCGTCCGATTTTTTCGGAGACGCCTGAAAGCATAGATGTCAATTTTCGCAATCCAATCCTACCGATGACCATGAGATCGACATCGCTGTGACCAACTTCCTTGGATTGAGCGACCGAGCCAAATACGAACGCAACGGCGATGTCCGCCTTGGCGATTGCCTTTGACAGGACATCGACAAGACCGACCGTTTTGATGACAAGTTGGTGAATGTTGGGATAGAGAGGATGTTCTCGATTTGCTCGGAAGTAAGCTCTGTTGCCGCTGCGTCGGTCGTCAACCAGTCCAAGACGCTTCAGTTTGCGCATTTCCTGTCGTAGGCTTGCTTCTGAGCACCCCGACCGTCTTGCCAATTCCCGAACATGTATTTCGGCTTCTCCCAATCCAAAAAGATGCTGAAAAACGCTTGCCCGAACCCGCGAGGAGAGTATTTGTGCCAGCGTGTTCATTATGCGTGCTTATACCACGCGATCGCGTGGTTTAGCAACGCATTTCTCGAAAACTCGTTTGGTCAGGGACCTCCCTGAGTAGATGGATCGTAAAGCGACGAAAAGCGACGTAGAACGACATCGCGAAAATCGGTATTTATGGTACTTCGGCAATTCCAACTATGTTCCTGGCACCTCCCCGGCCTCTGCTACCTGCCCTTGTCCAGGTATTTGACGAACTCTCCCTTGACTTTCTTGAACTGGACCGGGTTGACCGAGCCTGAGAACGGCTTGGTGTAGAGGATCCGCTTGCCGTCGTTGAGCTTGAATCGGATCTGGGTCTTGAGACTTCCCTTGTAGCGGGGTGCCAGGGTCATGACCTGTTTGCCGGCGCCGATGGAGATGCCCCGGTAGCTCATCCCGCAACCGCTTCCTCGCCAGAATTCGATGGGTCGCCATTTGCCTTTCTGGTCCTTGGCCTCCTGGATCATGAAGACGCTGCCGTCCTGGCCGTTGATCGAGATGCGCTTACCGGTGTCGTTGATCAAGACCAATGTCAGGTATTGTTGGATGCTGGCCTTGCCGACCCGTTTCTCTCCGGACAGGTGATAAGGAACACTCCTGGGCAGAACCAGGATCTGGAACTGGCCGCGCTTGTAATCGAAGCGATCATCGATAGGTTCCTGGTTGGAGACGTAATACCAGGCTTGTTGCATCTTCTTGACGTTTAAATATTTCAGGCCCTTGTGATTAAACAGGCCAAGTTCCTTTCCGTTACGGTGGATGTAGCCGGTGTTGTTCTTGAGCCGGTATCGGGCCACGCCTTCGAACAGCCCCCAGATCCCGTCGTACTGGATGGGAATGACCACCTTGTTCTGTCTGTCGATGAATCCCCACTTGCCGTCCAACTTGGCCCGGTAGGTTCCGTCCTTGGGCTGGAACGAAGGAAAGATTTCCTGGTATTTGACCGGGATGAACTCCCGGCCCTTCTTGTTCACGTAGCCGAACTTGCCGTCGAGGCCCACTTTCTTGGGAAAATAATGGCCTTCCTGAACGAAATCGTACCGGATGGGCACGAGTGCCGTGTTCTTGTTGTCGATGACCCCGAACTTGCCGGCTTTGCCGACCACCATGGGCCAGAACGAGCTGTCTTCGATGGAGTCGTACTCGGCCGGGATCCAGCCTGCGCCGCGGCCATGAAACCAGAGCAGGCCTTTCTTGTCCCCGATTTCGGTCAGATACAGGCTTGAAGTGGCCAATTCGATCTTGTCGTAGATGACCGGGACTTCCTCGCGACCCAGCACGTCGATGTAGCCGATCTTACCCTTGTTCATCACCCGCCTCGGCCAGGGCCAGGAGCTTCCACCGTGGTAGGGGAAGATCTTGTCGTAATGGCGCTTACGGATCTCTCCGCCCGGCCCTATGTCTACTATCAACAATGCATCCGTGTCGTCCTTCAGCATGACCGGAAAGATTTCGTGTGGGTCATTGAGCGGGGAATGGTGTTCCAGTTTGTATTGAATAGGGACAGCCTCTTTGCCTTGTTTGTCGTATACGCCGTACTTCTTGCCTTTTTCCACATAAGCATGTCCTTGGCTGAAGGTGCTGACGAAATCGAACTGGCAGGGAAGCGCTTCGACTCCCTGCCGGCTGACCGCGCAGTATTTTCCATCCCGCTTGGCCTGGGCCATGTCGTCGTAGAAGCCGGACAGGAACTCGTACCGGATAGGGACGACTTCCTTGCCCTGCTTGTCGATGGTACCGGACTTGCCGGCCAGAACGACCCGGGCGGTTCCCTTGTCGAAGCTGGAGGCTTCGTCGTACTTGGGAGGAATGACTTGCTTGCCGTCCTTGTCGATGTATCCCCACTTGCCGTCGGACTTCGCCGCTGTAAGACCCTCATGATAGACCTTGAAGTCCTCGTACTCGATCGGGATGATCGGATTGCCCTGCTTGTCGATGAATCCCTGCTTCCCGCCCAGCTTGACGTTGGCTTTGCCCTTCTCGAAGCTCCAGGCCGCATCGAATTTGAATGGAATGACCGTCTTGCCCTTCGAGTCGATATAACCCCACTTGCCTTTCTTCTTGACCGCGGCCAGACTTTCCTGGAAGCTGCGGCCGCTTTCATACCTGAGCGGGATGGCCGTCTTGCCCCGGGTGTCGATGAAGCCCCATCTGCCCTTCTTTTCGACCAGGGCCAGGCCTCTGACGAAACTCAATGCGTTGTCGTATTTGAAAGGAACGATCTGCTTGCCCTTGGTATCGATATACCCCCACTTGTGGTTCCGCTTCACTCCGCAAAAGCCCTCATGGAAGCTCAGGCTCGAATCGATTCTGGTGCAGAACTGCTTGATCCCTTTGCTGTCGATGACACATACGTCGTCTTCGATCATGACCCAGGCCAGGCCCTCGCTGAACTCGAACGCCAGGTCGAAACGGGCGGGGATGACCTTGCTGCCCTTGGTGTCCTGGTAGCCGTACTTGAGACCATCCCGATAGGGTGCCAGTTCCTGTGCACGGAGTCCGCCGGTGTGTCCACCAAGCACGAAAAACGTGACCACGATTACGGCCTGTCGCAACTTCCGTGTGATCCGCATCACGACCTCCATGTGCAACTGTGCCCCCCCCGAATACCGACGGGCGAGGAAGGCCAAAGATATTAAGTGAAGAATACCACGTCCTGTCCAATTTCTCAGACGACACAAAAAGCAGCGAGAAAGACTATCCGAACGTGATGGGTGACAAATCATCTGCAAAGAAGTCGATCGATGGCTTTGGCTGTCTATCACGATGATTCCCGCATCGTGACAACTCAACAGGCGCCACGACAACGGTTTCCGCCACCCATTCTCCGGCATGCAAAACCACCTGGAATTCGCGAAGCTACAGTCTTGACTTTTTGGATAGGACGCGGTCGATTCTATGTTTTATAACAGCGTTACACTTGTTAGAAAATCTGCGATCGTGACGCCGCGGATCACGATATTTACACTGCATGGCCATGTATACGCCAAATAAACGAGACCCGTCGAACATGCCGGATCGGCCGAGCTGCTTGTTATTTAATGGTCGGATGAAGACCCGGGTGGGCGCGGGCGCCGGGTGTGGAGCTTGCCGTCCACGGGCAGCGGCACTATTTCATGCATCGTTCCCGGAAAATCAGACCGACCATTGCCGTCAACAGGCTGAGAAGCACGGCCAGCGAAGGTGAGCCGGCCGCAGTGGCGCAGCCGATGTTGTTCGAAGTCGTGACCCAGCCGCCGGACATCTCGATGCGGATCGTGTCGCTGGCCAGTCCCGCCGAGGCGCTCACATCCGCGTAAGTGCCGTCGTGGTACGCGTAGCGGAACAGGTCGCCTTCCCCTGTCTCGACCACCCCGTCCACATCCCAGTCGAAGTCCACGGCGAAGATCTTGCTACCGTCGATGTCGAAAGCCCGGGCCAGCAGATAAAGATACTGCCCGTCCTCGGCCCCGTTTGTATCCTCGGCCCCTATGATCACCTGCTCGATATCCTCGGGACCGACGGGGACGAGGTCCAAGTTCCCCAGGCTGCCCTTGCTCACCTGCAAACTGACGGAACCGGCTTCCGGCTCCAGACAGCCCAGCGAGAGCCATTCACGATTCTGAAACATATAGGTGCGCCGGTTTTTGGCAAACAACGAATGTTTTTATCGGGTTGTTTCTTTATTGATTCCCTCGCTCGCGTGCCTATTATTCACACGCGTGACGCATCGACGACGCCGGATCCAACGGCTCATAGTTCCGGTCGAGCCGGAAAAGTGACCTCGAAGCCCGCACACCACAACGCTTCTCACCAGGGGTCCTCGATCACGCCCACGCCCCGGATGGGGTGGGCCTACTCGATCGTCTCGGGCAGGACGAACAGGTCGTCGGCGAACACGCCGGTGCCCAGCGGCTCGACCTCGGCCTCGAGCACCAGCTCGACCGCCGAGGCCCCGGCCGGGATGCGGGTCAGCTGCTCGACCCGGGTCCACTCGGCGGCCCCGACCGCCTGCCCGTCCACCCTCCCCCACAGCGTCCCGTCGCCGTCGTAGATCTCCAGGCCGATGCGCACCCGGCTTACGGCCGCCCAACTGCGCAGCCAGCCCCCCCAGCGCAGGGCCAGGCGGTCGTCATCGATCCTGTCCAGGGTAGCGGACAGATCGATCCGCTGGGCCAGCCTGGAAGTCCCGGGTGGACCGGGCTCCAAGTCCAGCGGCCCGCCGGCGAACAGCAGCCCCTGGCCCGAGTGGCTCAGGGGCGGGAACACCGCCAGCCCGAAGATCTCCAGGTCGACCAGCCGACGCCAACCGTCGACCTGCCAGGCCGCCAGATCGGAGGCCTCGGCGCCCGGATCGACCAGCAGCTCAGGCCCCGGGATCGACCGCGGCGCGGCCCGGCAGTCCAAGGCCAGGCAGAGGTCGTCGAAGACGGCGTCGTTGGAGGTGCCGTTGAGGATCTTGTGGTGGCTCAGCCAGGTGAACCGGGCCGCCCGGCTGCCGGGCGGCAGGTCGAGGCTGAAGGCGAAGGGGAACCAGCCCAGCGTATCGCGGCGGCTCGAGCTGGCCCGGCCGAGCAGCCCGCCGGCGGGGCCAGCCAGGGCTTCGACGATCACCTCGCCCTCGTCGTAGGGCCTGGCCATGTTGGAGCTGTGCTGCCCGTCGGTCAGGGTCTGGAAGCCGGTGGCCATCTGTCCGGTCGCCAGCAGGCGGCAGCCGCGAGCGTCGATTGCCTCGGCCCGGGAGGACAGGTCGACCTCCTGGCTGCCCGAGGACCAGTGGACGCCGTCGGCCGGGCTCTGGACGAAGCCGGTGAACAGTACCTGGCCCGAGAACGGGCGCTGGTTGTCGCGCTCGGCGGCCGCCTGGGCGCCGCCCGCGGCCTGCCAGCCGCTCAGCCCGTCCTCGGCGCCCGGGTTGACGAGCAGGTTGGCGGGCAGCGGGTCGGGCCAGCCCCGCTCGGGATCGCGCAGCGCGGCGTAGGGGTCCTGGCCGAAGGGCTGGTCGCCGGGCGGGTAGAGCAGCTCGGCCATCACCGGCTTGTGATCGGACAGCACCGGCTGCAGGTTGTGGACCTCGATCCCCAGCACGATCGGTGCGAAGGAGCGCCGGAAGAAGACCAGATCGATGAGCTGCGAGCCCTCGCTTTCGTCGAAGCGGGTCGAGGGCCAGGAGATTCGCTGGCCCGGGTACCAGCCAATGACGGTGGCCGCGTCGGCCACGACCTCTTCCAAGATGGTGATCTGGGAGCTGAGGTGCTCGTCGTTGAAGTCCCCCACCAGCAGCAGGTGCTTCAGCGGATCGAGCGCCAGGTGCTCGTCGACGAGCTCGCGGCACTGGTGGTCGCCGTCTAAGTTCCAGCCCAGGTGGGCGACGTAGACAGAGAAGGTGACGCCCTCGACCTGGATCGTGGCGTGCACGAACGAGCGGCCGGAGAGCAGCTCGACAAAGCGCAGGTCGACGAGCGGGGTCTTGGACAGCAGGGCCACGCCCTGGCCGCCGAAGTGCTCGAAGCCGGCCGCGGCGGCGATCGGGGTCAGGTAGTCGGCCGGGCACTCCTGTAGCCCAACCAGGTCCAGATCCTGCTCGGCTATGAAGGCGCCGATGGCCTCGGCCGTGGCGAAGTTGCCGCCGTACAGGTTGAAGGTCATGACCCGCAGCCGGATCCCCTCCGGCAGGTCGGGCTGGACGGGGTCGAGCCCGGGCGGCAGGACCAGGTCCGCGGGGGTCAGATCAGGAGCGATCCGCCGCGGGGATTCCCCCGCCGAGCAGCCCGACCAGGCGGCCAGTCCCAGCAGCCCGATCATCAGCGCGTGCAGCTTCGTGGCCATCGGCTCCCTCGCACCTGCGCGGCGTGGCCCAATGGACACACCCTCAGCCTGTCCTGACCAGGCTAGCGCCGCATTATTCTAACAAGGATCGCCCGGTTCGCGTCAAGATGCCATAAAAACAGTTGGGGCCCGGTGCTCGTCACTCCGGGCCCGGCGGTTTCCGTACCGGTATCCGGGCCAAGCCCTCGTCCAGGACACGATAGATGATCAGCGGGACGATGACGAACAGGACGGCCAGACGGAGCGCCAGGACGCCGGCGCAGGCCAGCGCGGTCGCCAGATCGATGTCGCCGCCGGGTGCGTTTCCAGACAGCGCGGGCGAACGTCATGGCGCAAGCTCCGGGCCGGAGGTGAGCAACGCCAGCAGCAGCGCGTTTCCTATCGGCCCGCCCGTGGCGGATGCCAGCAGGCGCCGCTCGTAGGCGGCGATCAGGGCGTCGTGGGCCGCCGCGAGGTTCTTGGGAAAGGCGGGATCGACCAGGCGCGCCATCCCGAGCGCGCGAACCAAGCGAACGCGGCGACCAGGGCCAATGCGATCCATTTGCGTGCGCGCATCAGCGAATATCCATCATTGATCTCGTTCGCTACGCCCTTACGACATTCTGTGGGAGACCGTCTTGGAATGCCCGGATGTTGCTCATGGTGGTGTCGAGTATCTTGTCGAGGGCCTCCTCGCTGTTGAAGCCGATGTGCGGCGTGATGATTACGTTGTCCATACGCAGGAGTATTGTGTTCTCCACCAGCGTTTGCATGGCCTTCTCGTCGTAACGGCGGGAAAGCATCTCTCCTTCTTCCATGATGACCTGCTCGTCTTCCAGCACATCCAGCCCGGCCCCGCCGAGCTTGCCGGTCTGAAGGCCGACGACCAAGGCTTCGGTGTCTACCAGCGCGCCGCGGGCGGTATTGATAAGGATCGCATTTTGCCTCATCTTTCCGATGGCCTCGGAATCGATGAGGTGATGCGTTTCTTTGGTATGGGGCGCGTGGAGCGTCACGATGTCGGATTTGCGAAGCAGCCTGTCCATGTCCACGTACTCGAATCCCACTGCATCGGCCATCTGATGGACGGGATGAAGATCGAAGGCCAGCACCTTCATCTGAAAACCGAGCGCGATACGAATGACATGGGTCCCGATGGCGCCGGTGCCCAGCACCCCAATGGTGCGAGCCCGCAGATCGATTCCACGAAGGCCTTCGATGCTGAATTTACCGCGTATGGTTTGCTCGTAGGCCTTGTGAACCCTGCGTGTCAAGGAGAGAATCAATCCAAAAGTGTGCTCCGCAACCGTGTTGGCTCCGTAGGTAGGAACGTTACAGACGGTGACCCCCTTTTCTTGACAGGCTTCCAGGTCGATATGATCCAGTCCGGTAGAGCGAGTAGCGACCAGCTTCAGGTTGGGCAGGCGCTCAAGCGCCTGGCGTTCCACGAGGCTGTGGATGAACGGGGAAAGGATCGTGATTCCTTCCGGGTCCCTCAACTCGGTATCCTGCAGGGTTTCCACCGAAGTTTCCAGAACACCGCAGTGTTTGAACTTGTCCCTTATACGGTCTGCCTCCCACGGTTCCACTTCCACGAACAGACATCTTGAATCCTTCATCGCATCCCTCCACTTTCCGAATCAGAGACAGCAAGGAATATACCACGAGAGTTCTCAACTTTCCTGCCGGCTGTCGAAAATCTGAGGATGGTCCCTCGAAATATTGGTAGATCGTCGGCGCCGTGCCGGCCTGCTTTCCTGTAACCTCTTGTTCTGCTAACATGTTTGCTGGAGGACGCGGTTGGTATGTTTCTTGCTGTTCCGTGGGGGTGTCGTGTCGACAGGTCTATTTCAAGGAGGTTGTTTATGATGTTCAGGTATCGTTCATTAGTGGTTGTCGCCATTGTGGCTGCTTTTGCTTTCATGCTCGTGATTCCCGCCTGCGGACAAAGCAAAGACGGGACCGACCCGAATCCGCCCGGGACGGAGCTTCGTTCAGACAAACAACGCATCAACGCTCCGCAAGTAGATCCGGCCGATGTGGCCGCCCAGGTGGCGGGCAACACCGCCTTCGCCCTGGACCTCTACCACCAACTCCGGGCCGGCAGCGACGACAACCTGTTCTTCTCCCCGCACAGCATCGAGGTGGCCCTGGCCATGACCTGGGCCGGCGCGCGAACCGACACCGAGAGTTCCATGGCCGGCGCGCTGCACTTCGAGCTGGAGCAGACCCGGCTGCACCCGGTGTTCAACCATATCGACCTGGAATTGGGTTCCCGCGGCGAGGGCGCCGAGGGCGCGGACGGCGAGGGCTTCCGGCTCAACGTGGTCAACGCCATCTGGGGCCAGGTGGGCTACACCTTCCTGGACGGGTTCCTGGACGTGCTGGCCCTGCACTACGGCGCGGGGCTTTGGCTGATGGATTTTTCGGCCGATCCTGACGGGGCAGCGGAGAAAATCAACGTCTGGGTCGAGGAGGTGACCGAGAACCGCATCGAAGACCTGATACCGCCCGGTGTGATCGACGCGGACACCCGGATGGTGCTGATCAACGCCATTTACTTCAACGCCGCCTGGGCCTCGCCCTTCGAGGAGAAGGATACGAAAGACGGGGAGTTTTACACATTGGCCGGCGGGACCGTCAGCGTGCCCATGATGCGCCAGGAACTCGAGTACGCCTACGCCGAGGGCGAGGGCTACCAGGCCGTGGAGATTCCCTACGACGGGGAAGATCTGTCCATGCTGATCCTGGTGCCCGGCATGGGAACGCTCGGCGAGTTCGAGCAGCGGCTGGACGCCGCTTTCCTTGCCGATCTTAAAGGCTCGATGCAGTGGGGCGTGGTGAAGCTGACCATGCCCAGATGGGAGCTGGACGGGGCGACCTTCAGCCTGAAAGAGCTGCTGATGGAGTTGGGCATGGGGGTCGCCTTCACCGCGGCCGCCGACTTGTCCGGCATGAACGGCAGGCGGGATCTCATGATCCAGGACGTGCTGCACCAGGCCTTCATCAAGGTCAACGAGGCCGGCACCGAGGCGGCCGCTGCCACCGCTGTTATCGTCGGCGAGACCGGCATTCCCCCACAAGGCCCGGATATCACCCTCGATCGCCCCTTCATCTATCTGATCAAGGATCGCCCCACCGGCCAGATCCTCTTCGTCGGCCGGGTGGTGGACCCGAGCTGACCCTCTGCACGGGCACCTCGGCACAGAGGTTCTGGAAGTCGTTGCATTGACGCCCGGTCTTTCCACGGGTAGATTTCTGCCCATGATCCGCCGTCGCTTCATTGTCTTTAAAGGCATCGGTCAGAAGACGGAACGCGCCATCTGGAACGCGGGAGTGCCCAACTGGCAGACGTTTCTCGACGCCGGCGCAGTCGAAACGCTGACACCGAAAAAATACGACCGCCTTCGTCCCCGGGTCGACGAGTGGAACGCAGCCCTCGACCACCGGGACACGGCCTTCTTCGCCGGCAACCTGCCTCGTGCCGAACACTGGCATCTCTTCGACACTTTCGGCGATAGTGTGCGATACCTGGACATCGAAACCACCGGCCTGAGCCCCGGATACAACGACGTGACAGTGGTTGGCATCCACGACGGCAACGAATTCCAGGCTCTCATTCGAGGGCAAGGCCTCTCGGCACAATCCATCAGGGAAGCCCTGGACGGCTGCAAACTCCTGGTCAGCTATTTCGGATCTGGTTTCGATGTGCCGTTTCTGAGAGCCGCATTTCCAGAACTGGCCTGGGATATCCCGCACTTCGATCTATGTTTCGCCGGGCGGAGGCTGGGCCTGACCGGTGGGCTCAAGTTCGTTGAAAAAGAACTCGGCATCGAACGCCCGGCAGACCTCGTCGAAGTAGACGGATTTGAAGCCGTCAGGCTGTGGCACAGGTACGACCGGGCCGGCGACGAGGCGGCGCTCGAGAAGCTTGTCGCGTACAACGAAGCGGACACGGCCAACCTGGCGGTCATTGCGCCGTTAATGTACGAGCGGCTGTGCAGGAAGGTCGGCGAGGTCTCGGGCTGAGAGCGACCGACTTCGGAAGCGCTTCCTCGTATATTGTATTGGGTGCTAGTGTTTCAGAGAGTTATCCGCCTCATCGGGGAAATCCGCGAAGGGATCCGGTTCGGCGTCGAACTTGGCCACTACCTTGAGGGTCTCTATCAGATCCAGCTTCTCGTCATCTACGCGCGTGCCCTTCTCGGGCAGCTGGAGGCCGTCGAAGCTCCACTCGGGTACGAACAAGATGGCTTCTCCATGGCCGTTGTAGCCTAGCTGGACCAGCGTGTCCTTCTCGAACAGGCGGCAGTGCTTCTCGCAGCAGTAAAACGGATCGAGAACCCGGTAGAATGCCTCGGGTTTCAGGGGCTTCAGGGTTTGCTCGTAGCCATCTTGGGGGATCAGGACCCCTCCCTTCATGAAGATCGCCTTATTATGGCTCCAGCGTTCCACCGGATAGACACCGGGCCCGGGGTTGCCGTGGTTGTGAAAATAGACCATGGTGTCGGCCGGTATCCTCTCGTCGATCGGCCTGGTGGTGCGATACAGGCCGCATGCGACCTCTTTCTTCATTCTCGACAATCCAACTGCGCGCTTGATTTCCATGGTTGCTCCCGTTCTTCAAATAGATACCTTCAAAGATAAGCAGATTCGGCCGGCGGTCAATAGACGTGCTGTGTATTGCAGGTTTAATCGGTAGTCAGTAATTGGATTGCACCGAGGCAGTTGTGGACAGTGATCAAGCACTGGTTTGTCACAAGTGGGCAGCGAGGGCATAAATTCGCAAACACTCATAAATTCGTCATCCCGGTAATTTTTTAAGCCGGGATCTAGTCGGAGTACCTGAGATGATCACAGACTGGGATAGAGGTCATCCCAGTTGGGATTCTCCTTTTCGATCAACTTGAGATTCCAGTCCCTGTGCCATCTCTTGATGCTTTTCTCCCGCTTGATGGCCGTAGTCGGGTTATCGTGCACCTCGTAATACACCAGGCGATTGACATTGTACTTCTTGGTAAAACCATCTGCCTGATGGTTCTGATGTTCCCACACCCGTTTGCGCAGGTCTGAGGTTACCCCGGTGTACAGGGTGCCGTTTCTTTTGCTCGCCAGGATGTATACGCACATCCGCTTGTGGTCGGGACTTGCCATGAGCAAAAAGCTTGGCCTTTGGGCAGACATCCGATTTTCTCGGATTGAAAACAAAACACTGAAGAGGATTCAGGGCCCCTTCCCAAAGAACCAAGCCCGCGTGCCAGGATGAACCACCGTCATGCGGGCTGCAAGCGAAAACGGAGGAGTCATGTCGGAACAGAGGCGATTGAAGCGAAGAATGGCGGGAGTGCTCAAGGCTCGGCTCCCTGATTTGAAGCTGTAAAGAGTTCGAGATCCACGCAAGGCGCGAGGCAAGCGTTGGGCACTGGATGTCCTGTTGAGGACCTGCGTGGTAGGACTGGCCTGCCGGTGTAGAAGCCTTGCCCAGACCGAGTCATTGAGTTCGGAGATGAGTTTTGGGATGAGCCGTATGCTGGGCTTGAACCGGCGACTGCCGGACACCACCATGCGGGATACGCTGGTGCGCGTAGATCCTGAACAACTGCGGCGATGCATTCACCGGCAAGTAAAGGCCGCACAGAGACGAAAGGCCCTGAGGCCCGAGGGGCTGCCCTTCGGCGTGGTGGCCATCGACGGCAAAAGCACGGCCATCGAGACCTGGGACATGGCGTTCGAGGAAGACGACCGGCCTTGGATACGGAACGCACCAAGAGGGACACTGGTGGTGATGTTGTTGCGGCGGATGGCCTTCAATATGCCGGCGTTGTTCCGCAGTGTGACCCAGAGGTCTGAGGAAAAGCGTCGGACACCCTTGAAGGATATCATGCGCTGGATGCACCATGCGGTGGTGGGCATTGAAGTGCAGGAACTAGGCTCATTGCGGCCAAGAAATGCAGGCGTTGGCTAGCCAACCGAGACCGATAGAAACAAAAAGTGCGAGGACTGGGTGCCGGCTTAAAACATACCGGCATGACATCCCGGACTGAACTATGCCGGGATGACGACTTCCCGGCCTAAAGCATACCGGGACAAGCATAGGTGGGGTCGTGGCTTACGAAAAGGCCCCATGTTCGACGGGTAGAGGGACCGCCGGTTGCTGGTTGCGACACACCTGCCATCTCGAGGCCCGCTCAACCGTCTGAAAACTCGAAAAATACCTTCTGGGGTACGGTTGGGGCTATGTCTGCGTGACCACCGATCAAAGCTGCTGTGTATTGCGTGTCTCTTGATAATGAATTTCTCCGGGTGTAAACCGTCATTATAAAACCAAAAGGAGGACTTGAAAATGAGAGGCTTTATCATTTTTCTGCTGGCATCTGGATTTTCGGCGACTTTGCTGGCGGCAGATGTACCCTTCTCGATTTCTCACAAGATGAAGGGCTATACCACCATCTTCAAGGTTGTTTCCCCTGAAGGAGCCAAGTGCCACGTGAAGAGCGACAGCAGTTGGTTCGGCGAGAAGGATTTCGAGGTGCCATTCAAGTTCAAGGCACAGGCGCGCTTTTTCTACACGTTCGATTGCGCCTTGCCGTCGGGACAGCGCTGGCACAAGAAGCTGGAGCCGAAGGCCAACTACACGAACATCATTAAGATAGGCACGGGCGAGTCGCCGCCCGCGCCTACCCAGAACGCGGTTGTGCCCTCCGGCGATTTCGCGCAGCTTCTCGAGTCGCTGAAAAAGGCTTCGTTCGAGGGTGAAAAAATCCAGATACTCGAAATGGCCGCCAAAAGCGAACATTTCTCAGTCGAGCAGGTCGGCAAGTTGATCGATACCTTCGAATTTTCCGCCGGAAAGCTCAAAGCAGTCGAACTCACGGCCAAGAATCTGACCAACCCCGGCAAAAGTTACCAGATTCTCGATCATTTCGAATTCGATGCAGACAAGAAGAAGGCTAAAGAGTTGCTACACTGAAAAACCTCCACGGGCCGTAAGCCTGCTCATCTCGACTTCTGGCAGGCCGGGCAAAAGTGCGTCGAGCGTTGCGCTACCCGGATCATCTGGATCGGACGGCCGCAATTCAGACAAGGCTGGCCCTTGCGGCCATATACCCGCAGGTGGTTCTGCATTTTGCCGCCCGGGTAGACCCAGTCGAAGGTTGTTCCTGAGCGCTTGATGCCCTCACGAAGCACCTGGCGGATCGAACGATGCAGGCGTTTGATCTCTTCCCAAGTAAGATCGTCGGCCCGGCGCAAGGGGTGCAGCCGGGCGCGGAAGAGAGACTCGTCTGTGTAGATGTTGCCCATTCCGGCGAGCACGGTCTGGTCCATCAGCAGGGGTTTCAATATACGTTTACGTCCGCTCAACAATCCGGCCAGGCCTTTCGCGCTAAATTCTGCAGCCAGGGGTTCCGGGCCCAGACGCGACAGAGCCTTTTCGGGATCCCTGACGTGCCGGATGGTGCCGAACTTTCGCGTGTCGCAAAAAAGCAAGGCATGCTTGCCGGAAAACCGGAAGCAAGCCCTGACGTGACCCGGCGGTGTCTTGCAAGCGGCCGACCACTCGAATCGGCCGCTCATCTTCAGGTGGATCAAGACGGCGCTTTCGTCATCCAGCACAATGACGATTTGCTTCGCGCGCCGCTTCAGACCCGTGATGGTGCGGCCGGTGATCGCCCGGCGAAGCTTGACTAGCGAGGGGCTGACCTGCCGCGGCCAATAAGAGGCAAAGCCCTTGATTCGTTTTCCCACCAAGAGGGGTTTGAACTTGCGGACTATTGTCTCTACTTCGGGTAGCTCAGGCATTATTCAGACCCGGTCGGGCAGATTGCCGGTGCCGTAATCTTGGCCGGGCTTGACCTTGCCGGCAAAGGCCCGATAGACCCAAATGGTATATCCGATCACAAAGGGCATGCCAATCAACGAAAGTATCAGCATACTTTTCAGCGTCAGCTCTGACGAAGAGGAGTTGAACAATGTCAAACTGCGCTCGGGCATGCCAATCGCCGGCACCAGCCTGGGAAACAAGGCCGCGCCCGCCAGTCCCATCATCGAAGCAATCGAGAGGCTGGAAGAGACAAAGGCCCATCCGGCCTTGCCTCTGATCGCGAAGATTCCGATCGATATCACCAAAGCCAGCGCCAGCACCGGCACTACCCACAAGATCGGCGCCGCCTTGAAGTTTTCGAGAAGATCGGCCTGGCTGATAATGGTCGCAACCACGGCGATGATAAACAGGGCCAGGTAAGCAACCCAGGCCCACCGGGCCCAACGACTCGCGCGCGCACACAGATCGTCCGTTGTCTTCAGTTGCAGATAAAGCGCTCCATGGGTGGCCAGCATCGCCAAGCCGACCAGTCCGATCAGCAGAGCGTATGGGTTCAGCAAACCTAAAAAGCTTCCGGTGAAATCTCCATTCGTATCGAGAGGCAAACCACGCAGCAGATTTCCGAGCGCCACGCCGAGCAGGAGGGCCACCAGCGAGCTTCCGATTCCGAACGCTGCGTCCCAGGTGCTGCGCCAACGGGCCGATTCGACCTTGCTTCGAAACTCGACCGAAACCGCCCTGAATATGAGCGCCAGCAAAACCAGCATTAAAGCCAGGTAGAAGCCGGAAAAAACCGTGGCGTAGACCGGAGGGAAGGCCGCGAATATCGCGCCGGCACCGGTCAATAGCCAGACCTCGTTCCCGTCCCAGACAGGCCCTATGGAATTGAGCAGTGTGCGTCGATCTTGATCCTCTTTGGTGAACAAATGCCAAAAACCCACACCCAGGTCGAAGCCGTCCAGTACGGCGTAGACGGTCAGAAACAAGCCGACCAGCAGAAACCAGGTGACCTGCAAAGCGCTCATGACTCACCTCCCGCCTGGGTGACCGGCCCGGAGGCCGGCTTGGGCCCCTTGTTGACCTCGCGCCTGAGCAAGAAGATCCATAACGCAAACAGCAGGCTATAGATGACTGAGAACATGATGATCGAGGCCAACACCTGCCAGGCGGGCACGCTTTTGGAGATGGCGTTCGATGTCTTGAACAATCTGTAGACGATCCAGGGCTGGCGACCCACCTCGGCCGCGATCCAGCCCAACTCGTTGGCCACTATCGGCAACGGCAGAGAGAACATCGCCAGCATCATGAACAACTTGCTGTCGAACAGCTTTTTCCTCCACAGCAAGAACATCCCCAGGGACGTAAGGCCGACGAAGTACAGGCCCAGAAGAAACATCAGGTGGAAAGAAAAGAAAGTCAGTCCCAGAGGAGGCCACTCGTTCTCCGGGACGTCATTCAGCCCGCGCACCTCGGCGTCCGTTGTCCCGGACGTCAGAAGCGACAGCATGCCCGGAATCCTTATGGCCGCGTGAACCTGGCGTGATTCTGCGTCCGGTATGCCGAAAATCAGCAGGGGGGCTCCCTTCTGGGTTTCAAACAATCCTTCGAAGGCCGCCAGCTTCTCGGGCTGGGTTCTGGTTACCTGGACCGCATGGTAGTGACCCAGGAAGATTTGCATCAAAGCCGCGCTGAAACCGACGATCAATGAGAGCCTGAGCGATTTCTTGGCGAATTCGACGTGTCGACCTTTCAGGAGATACCAGGCGCTGATTCCCAGCATGAAGAACGCCCCGGTGATCAGGCAGGCATCGATGGTGTGCAGGTAACGGGGTATGGTCGACGGGTTGAAAACCGCCGCCCAGAAGTCGGTAAGTACGGCCCGTCCGGCAACTACCTCAAAACCAGTAGGCGTCTGCATCCAGGAGTTGGCTACGATGATCCAGAAGGCGGACAGGGTAGAGCCGACCGCCACCAGCAATGACGACAGCCACAAGGTTTTCTTCGAGAACCTGTTCCAGCCGAAGAGAAGCACGCCCATGAAGGTGGATTCCAGAAAGAAAGCGAATATGCCCTCGGCCGCCAGGGGCGCTCCGAATATATCGCCCACGAAACGGGAGTAGTCGGCCCAGTTTGTGCCGAACTGAAACTCCATGGTGATGCCGGTTGCCACGCCGACGCCGAAGGTGAGCGCGAACAGCTTGGTCCAGAAGCGGGCCCCGACGGCGTAGACCTCGTCGCCGGTGCGCTTGTAGCGGTTCATGAACCAGAAGATCAGCCAGGCCAGCCCGATGGTCAGCGGGGGAAAGATGAAATGGAATCCGATCGTCAGGGCAAACTGGATTCTGGCGAGAAGAACGGCGTCCATGCGTATCTATCCCCGGGACACCGATTAGGCTTTCCACAGGCCGTGCAAATTGCAGTACTCGCGCACGCTGACCTGTTGGGCCTTGACTTCGAAGGTCGCCTCGGGAACGTCACCCGGGTTCAGGAACTGTCGGTACGCTTTTCCATCGGCGATCAGTTCGATCCACTCGATGTAGTGCTTGTCTTCCATGGGATGCTGGACACTGCCCACTTTGGCAATGTAGCCGGAGGCCGTTTTTTCGACGACCGGAACGTGCTTTTCCTTGGCGGCGTCGACTGTGTTTTCTTCAAAGAGCTTCATCGGCTGGCCGCAGCAAACCAACTCGCCCTTGCCCGCATGCAACACTTCGACGATGTTTCCGCACACTTCGCATTTGTAAATCTGCAGTTTCTCGGTCATGGCTCTACTCCTTTCAAATTTTTGGAAAACAAAACATCAGTCCCATTTGCCGGTTTGTTTGTGCTTTTCGCATTCCTCCTCTGCAAGCCTCCTGAGACGATAGCCTGTGTCTCTGAGGATTCCGTAGACGATAGCGCAAGAATCATCATTACGGTCCCGGTCCCCTTCGTCTGCCAGTGCCAGCATCTCCCTGGTCATTCGTATGAGCTTGTTCAGATTATCATTGTATGATTGCAAAACGGCCTTCCCCTTTCAATTGCTTGATCTCTGGTTCATACAAAAGCAAGGAGCATGCCATCTTTTGTTTTGCAACAAAATGTAAAAAATTCCGCTAGATACGTCTGCCGATGGTCTGGTCTGTCTACGGCGTAAAACAGCAAGATGAGACATTATGAGACAGGATGTTTTTCCAGGAAACGATACAGGGTGGCTCGGCCGACACCGAGCAGCCTTGCGGCTTTCACCTTGTTGCCGCCTGCCTCATCGATGGCTTGTACTACGGCCTCGGAAGTCAGTTGGCGGCGTTTTCTGAAAGGGTCGTAAGCAGTTGTTAATCCGGCGGCTACATTCGAGTTTGTAAACCGGGGAGCGGTATGCGCTTCATCCGCCGAGCGCAGCTTCGTTCCTTTGGATAGGCGATTGATTTCCGGTGGAAGATGACTTGGAAGAATTTCTTCCAAGTTGCAACGCACAGACGCAAATTGCAGCACATTGATCAACTCTCGAATGTTTCCCGGCCAGTCGTAGGCCATGAGCATTTCCATGGCCTTGTTGGAGATGGTTCGAATTTTCTTGCTGGTCTCCCGGCGAATGTTAGCTAATGTCTGCTCCACCAGCAGCGGCAGATCTTCCCGGCGATCGCGAAGCGGCGGCAGGCGGAACGGCACCACGCACAAGCGGTAGAACAGGTCGATCCGGAAGCTGCCTTCTTCCAGCATTTTCTTGATATCACGGTTGGTGGCGCTGATAACCCGTACGTCCACTTCGATTGTCCGCTCTCCTCCGACCTGCTCGAACTGTTTCCCATCGAGCACTCGCAGGAGCTTCACCTGGAAGGCAGGGCTCAGCTCTCCGACCTCGTCTAAAAAGATGGTGCCGTTGTGGGCCAGTTCGAAGCGTCCTTTCTTATCCCGGATGGCGCCGGTGAATGCCCCGCGCACGTGTCCGAAGAGTTCACTCTCCAGGATGTTCTCAGGCAGCGCCCCGCAGTTGATTGGCACGAAAGGACCGGCGCTCCTTCGGCTTTCGTTGTGAATGGCCCTGGCTACAAGCTCTTTTCCGGTTCCGCTCTCGCCGGTTATCAGCACCGGGTAGTCCGAAAATGTCACCTGGCGGATAGAATTGAAAACTTCCCGCATGGCTTCCGACGCACCCACCATGCCATGGAAACTGTACTTGTTCTTTATTTTCCAGCGCAGTTCACTGACCTCGGTGATATCACGGATGGTGGCTACCAGCCCCTTGGCTCCGCCATGCGGCATGTTCATCAAGGCGGATCTGATTTTCAGCCGCCGGTCTTCTCCGTCCTTGGTAGTGAAGCCAATCTCGTATTGCTGTTCGCTGACCGAATCTATTTTCTCGTCTTTCAGCTGGCACTTGGACCCACACAGTCCATTCGGGCGAAATACCTCGTGACAGCTGTTTCCAAGTACTTCTTCTCTTTTATAGCCCGTTATTTTCTCGGCCGCCCGGTTGAAGATGTAGATATACCTGTGCTGGTCATGGACGATAATGCCGTCTTCCATGGTATCCAGAATCAGTTCCATTTGCAGACGTTGGCTGGCCAGGGCCGACAGTTGGCCGAGATCCAGCATCGCCTTTACGTCATCTCTGATCTGGTCCCGTACAGATCGGAAAACGGCGAGTTTCTGTTCGTCACTTCCCTCGGCCTTGGCGGGATCTGAGATTACCCAATGCAATCTGGTCGGCATGCCGATGAACAGAGAGCTTTTACACAAGCGCTCGTGCTCCGGCTGTTTCCGGTCGTCTTCGAGGATCGAGTCAGAGCAGAATTCCCTGGCGACATCGCACAGGGTAATGATCAGGTCAAAACCGACCGGGCCCAGGTCGAACACAGTCTTGGATTTGTGGTTTGATATATCAACTCCGTCCTCTTGCATGACTTTTATGGCCAGGGGGTGGACGCCCTGGGCGGAGATACCGGCACTGAATGCAATTGTATTTTCGTCCCCAAAAGAGCGCAGGAATCCCTCGGCCATCTGGCTCCTGCAGGAGTTGCCTTCGCAAACAAACAGGATTTTTACTTTTTGATCCAAGAAGTTGTTACCTTAGGCCGGTTGGATTGTAAATCTCATAGCATATTGTATCAGCCAGGGCAACTTCACTTTTCCATGTGTCCGATCGACGACGGGCTGACGGTCGGCTATTCGAATTTTTCGAAGCGATCCTTGTAGCTAGGCTCCATCGAGCCCGGCCCGACCATGCTGCATCATCCAGCCCTCCGGATCTTTGAGGTAGGCCAGGGAATCAGCCAGCGAGAGTTGGTGCTCCCTTTCGATTCTGGACAGAAACTCGAAGAAATTCTTCTCCATGGGGTTCTGGCATGCACGGGAGAGGTCTGCGTATAACAAGGCACCTTTTGCCTCGAACTCGACAGCTTTCTCCAAAGCCTTGACATCATCGTCGTCATGGTTGCCAAAAGACCCGTCCTTGGCGACCATATCTTCAAGCAGCTGCCTGACGTCGGTGTCTCTTACCTGAAGCGCAACGTCCTTGGGCCACTTGCCCTCGGAGATCAGCTTGTCATGCAGTTGGGCGATCCGGGTCATATGCTCCTTTTCTTCATCGGCCAGTTTGTAAAACATCTCGCTTGCCAGCGGATTGTTGGAGCGCTTGGCCTCGTTTTTGTAAAACTCCATCTCTGTCTTTTCGTTTTCCAAGGCCAACTCTATCGATGCCATGTAGTCCATGATTTTCCTCTTTCGACGATTCAGGTTAAAATGGCGCAAAAGCTCCTCCGGCCCAGTAGTCTTCTTTTAGTGATTCCTGTTGGCGAAGCAGCGCATGGTAATGTCCGGACTCCCAATCGGCCAGTTGCCTGTAGAATGCCCGGACCTCGGGATTATCCACCAGATCGGATTGCTGCTTGTAGTATTTTTGGGAATTGAGCTCGAGTTGAATGCCGATGGACAAAGCGCTCATTTCGAAGTGGGCTTCGGAGAGACGCTTCTTTATAGCTTCCGAAAAGATCGGGTTATCGCCCTTTAACTCGGCAGGCGTCCCCAGGCTGACCGTCTTGTCCACCCGGCCCGTCTCAACGAAAGACTGGTACTGCTTTTTCAGAAAACTCATGTGCTCCAACTCTTCCTGCGCCAGGGTCTCGAATACCTCCCGGCCCTTCTCGTCTTTGACGTTGCCCGCGGCCATGGTGTAGAAATGGTATCCGTCCGATTCGCTCCTGATGGCCTGCTGCAAGCCTTCGATAATAAGTTTTTTAGGATCACTCATTTTTTCTCCAGTGTGGTTTTTATCCGGTATGGACTTATCGGGCATTCTTCTCTGCTCTCTTTTTATAGTCAACTGATTTGCCAAACCGTCTGAAATCTGCCTCGCAAGCGTTGCCGGATCGTGGGTGGGCTTCTTGCAGGCCCCGAAACTGCAGACATAAGCAGTCGGCTTGCCGCCCGTGGCGCGTTTGCCCACTACGGCCGGCATGAGCTTGGCGGCTTCCGGGGAGGGGCCGTCCGCGGGCAGAAGCGTAAGCACGGCGTAAGACGGCATCCGGCGATGGAACTCGGCAAGCATCTCTTTTGTGGCACTCGCCTGTGGATCGCCGCAGACTACAACCTCGTAGAAAGGCCCCCGGTATTTCAGGGACGCATCGAACCAGCCCGCCATCTCCAGCCCCGCGCTGCGCATCAAGTTTGCGTAGGCGTCGATAGCAGACTCAACTTGCTTGCGATAATTGTCGTTGCCGGTCAGTGCCGCCGCAACCAGCAGAGCTTGCAGCATGGCCGAGTTTCCAGATGGGATCACTCCGTCTGTGATCTTCATCTGACGCCCCAGCGGCGCATCTTGTCCCTTGCCCGTCAAATAGAAGGCCGCATTGGGATGCCTGAAGTTTTGTTCGGCATATTCGATCAGACGAAGAGCGCGCTCGAGTTGCTTCAATTCACCCGTGGCCTGATAGAGGTCGAGCAGGCCAACCGCTAAGAACGCATAGTCGTCCAGAATGCCGTCGTGCTCGGCTGCTCCATCGTAAGACGATCGCAACAGGGTGCCGGCTTCGGTGTGATGGGTCGTCATCAAGAAGTCGGCGGTTTTCTCGGCCGCCTGGCGATACGATTCCTCTCCGAACAGGCTGTATCCCCGGGCCAGAGAAGATAAGGCCAGTCCGTTCCAGGATGTGATTACCTTGCGGTCGAGACCGGGTGGCGTTCTTTCTAATCGGGCTTGACGAAGCAATGGGCGATATTTGTCGAACAGGCCCGCGATCTCGGCCCGCTCACGTCCGAACTTTACAGATAGCCCGGCCGGGTCGGTTCGGCGGGTGAGAATGCTCTTGCCCTCGAAGTTGCCGTCAGACGTTACACCGAGCAGCGCGGAGATAACCGGGCCGTCCCGTTTGCCGACCACGGCGGTTATTTCTTCGGGCGTCCAGAGGTAAAAAGAGCCCTCGCTGCCGCCGCTGTCGGCGTCGAAGCTTGCGAAGAAACCGCCCTCGGGGCCGCTCATTTCGCGGATCATGAAATTCAGGGTTTGACGGGCGATCTGTGCATAGCGATTTCCTCCAAAAACCGCCGCGGCCTCTATATACAGACCGGCGATCAACGCGTTGTCATAGAGCATCTTCTCGAAGTGCGGCACCAGCCAGGTGTGCTCGGTTGTGTAGCGATGAAACCCGCCTCCAATATGATCCTGGATGCCTCCCGAGCCCATTTGGTCGAGTGTTGTGCGTAAGGCTGCGGCAAGTTCGTCGTCGGGGCTCTTTCGGTAGTAGTGCAGCAAGAACGACCAGGTTGTGGGCATGGGAAACTTCATTCTGTTTCTGAAGCCGCCCCACTCATTGTCGGAATCGTGTTTTGCCGTCGAGATGACCTTGTTGAATGCCCGATCGTCCATGGTGCCGGGTTTGGTTTCCAGTTCACGGGAAATGTGCGTAAACACCGTTAGCGCCTGGGATTCGATCTGTGGGCGGTTGCTTGTGAAGATTTCATCAATCCGGATTATCAGCGCCAAGAATTGCGCGCGCGGGAAGTAAGTGCCTCCAAAGAACGGTTTTTGCGTGGGAGTCAGAAATACCGACATCGGCCACCCGCCGTTGCCGGTCATGGCCATGACCGCATCCATAAAGACCTTGTCCAGATCGGGTCGTTCCTCGCGATCTACCTTTATGCAGATGAAATGAGTGTTGATGAATCCGGCCACGGACTCATCCTCGAAGACTTCCTTTTCCATCACGTGACACCAGTGACATGAAGAATAGCCGATGGAGACAAAAATCGGTTTGTCTTCGAGCCGAGCGCGTTCGAGCGCCTCTTTTCCCCACGGGTACCAGTCGACGGGATTGTGGGCGTGTTGTCTCAGATAGAGAGATTTTTGGTTCTTGAGTCGGTTGCCTTCCCGTCGAATCACCTTCGGAGGGATAGGGACATGGCCCTCAGTCGAAGGCGATCGAGCCTGATTATTTTGGTATTCCATCGCCACGCCTCCCTTCCCTCTTGCCAATAGAAGCAAACTTGGTGCCATGCGCCGTCAAGATTTGCTTCCAAAAGACATCTGTAATTACAGGTTGTTGCCAGTGTGGACGCATACATGTCCAGGTGTGACGTGTCTCAGATTCATCGATTGATACAGATTTTTTAGTTGAGACATTTTTTCGAGAGGCCAATAATCAGTACTTTAGGCAAACTGTGAAATATGGCACACGACTTGCTTAAATGCCATCAGGTGCCATAGTTCCTGATTGCATAAAAAACGAAAAGGAGAAAAATCATGCTCAATGAAAAAGTAGAAAAGGCCCTCAACGAACAGATCAACGCAGAGATGTTCTCTTCTTATCTTTATCTTTCGATGTCCGCCTACTTCCAGTCTTTGAACCTGGCGGGATTCGCCGCTTGGATGAAGGTCCAGGCGCTAGAGGAACTGTATCACGCCATGAAGATCTACGGCTACATCGAAGAGCGCGGCGGCAGGGTTACACTGGAGACCATCGAAAAGCCGACCCGCCAGTGGGAATCTCCGCTGAATGCCTTCGAAGCCGCCTATCAGCATGAGCGGAAGGTCAGCGGCATGATCGACCATCTGGTAAACCTTGCAATAGACGAGCGTGACCACGCCTCGAATAATTTCCTGCAATGGTTTGTGTCCGAGCAGGTCGAGGAAGAGAGCACGGCCGACGGCGTGGTGCAGAAGCTCAAGCTGGCGGGAACCCAGGGCAGCGGGCTGTTCATGCTCGATCGCGAGATGGCCCTGAGGGCGTTCAACTTGCCGCCGGATCTGAAGATTAACGTTCTGACAGCACAGGTCTGAGATATTATCGATATCATGTCGAGGGCTTTCTACTGGTTGGCCAGGCGCTTGTTTGCGGCGCGTACGTCGGAGCTGGTTCTTCCGTGTGAGGCTGACAGAATTCTGGTAGTGCGCGTCGACGAGCGCGTGGGAAATCTATTAACCTTGCAGTCGTTGTTGGATGCGCTTGCTCAGGGCTTGCCCGGCGCCAAGCTGGGCTTGTTGTCCAGCTCCAGGTCGGAACAAGTGGCCGACAGGTTGCAGGGGATTAGCTGGCGGCACAAACTGGACAAGAGATGGTTCTTCAAAAGACACGGACTGTGGCGAAAAACGATTTCCGAGGTTCGATCCATCGGCTATCAGGTTGCACTGGACGCCAGTGCCTGGCACGAGTTTTCACATACCCACGCCGCCTTGACCTATTACTCGGGCGCACCCGTGCGTATCGGCTTCAATCGGGGCGCACAAAGTGGTTTTCACACGATCGTGGTTCGCCCAGGACCCGCCAACGAGCACGAACTCGCACAGCGAATGCGCCTGCTTGTCCCGCTTGGGATTGAAATGGAGCCGCCCGAACTGCGTTCCTCGATGGGCGCCGGGCACAAGGGCGACTGGGAGCAGTGGCTGCTCATGAAGGGGGCCGGCAGGCCGAGAGTCGGCATCTGGGCCGGCTCCCGCAAGCAGGAACGCCGCTGGCCGTTGGATTACTACGTTGAGTTGGGCAAACGACTTCTGTCTTCAGGGGCTGGAAGCCTGGTGGCACTCTGGGGGCCGGGGGAAGAGAGCCTGCGCGATGAGCTGCTCTCGGCGATTCCCCATGGACTGACCGCGGCTCCCATGACTTCAGTGGATGAACTGGCCGCATTGATGCGCGGACTGGACCTGGTTGTGACCAACGATACCGGACCCATGCACCTGGCCGTGGCGCTGGGCACACCGACGGTATGCCTGTTTGCCTCGGGAGATCCAGATCGTTGGGGGCATCCTTACTCCCGGGTGATAAACCTCGCATCTCCCGGTTCGGACATCAAAGAGGTGGAGCAGGCGTCGGATGCTTGTCGAAAACTTCTTTCACGGACGTCATCCGAATGAACGGGCGAAGAGCTCCTCGATGGCCTGGCGACCGTGCTCGGTGAGATGGCGTGTGCCGGTGCCGCAGAAGCGGTAGTGGCTTATCAGCGGCGGATCGCAGGCGCGCCAGTCGTGCCCGAACCACTCGTACCAGGTGTTAAGCTGCTGATCGTAGACCCAGATCGGCTTGTTTTGTTTCTTGGCCAGTTCGACGGCCCAGCCGGTGCCGCCCTTGACGGTGCCGCCCTTCTGAACCACTCCTACGCAAAAGACCTCGCCGGCGGGGTTGACCTGATGCCATATGGATTGAAGCACTTTTCGAAATCTCTGGCTGGGTTCGAAGTCGCGCTTCATTCGCGCGCGCAGATAGGCGAAACTTACATCGCCCAGAGCCAACTCGCCGGGTTCGAGTACCACCAGTCCGCGCTGACGGCTGGTTTGGCGGCCGGCGAACGAGAAGTTGCGCTCGGCAAGTCCGTGCCGTTCGGCGCATTCTCCGAAGGCCAACTCAGCGCCGTCCGCCGCTCCGGACAGCAGGGTGAATTCGGCTGCGCGGCGAACCGCCTTGCCGCCGCCGGAAACGGGGGCCAACGTGCCGGGATCTAGGTCAAGCTGCTCGCCTTTTTTTTCGGCGTCGGCCGCCAGCAACCGCGCCCGGATAAGTTCTCCCTGGGGCAGCAGCAAGATCACAGGATAAAAGCCGGCGGCAATTTGATTTGGTATTCGGCCGAGGTCCGCCCCGGACTGGTCACGGTGTATGTTAAAACTCAGCCATAGGCGGGCGCCGTAGCGCTCTGTCGCCTCGGCCATGGCCTTGAGCCGGTCGGCCAGTTGGGCCAGGTCGGCGCCGTCGATAAGCACCAGGCCGGGGTTCAAACCCAGGTGCTGGTGATAGCTTTTCAGGATGGCTGACAGGCGATCGGCCGTGAGATCTCCATCGAGCAAGGCCTGGATAGCCCGCCGGCGGCCGGTCTCAACCTGGATCCGCTCACGTTCCGCGGAATCACGCGCCTGCAGGCGCTCGGCCAGAAGCTCGTCGTAGCGCGCCTCGACACGGGTCAGGTTCGAACCCAAAGCGACATGCAGTACCTCGCCGCCTTCCAGAAGCTCATCCAGGGCGAGTTGGATAAGAAAAGCGGTCTTGCCGACACCCGGCCGCGCCAGTACGGCCGCGGGCATGTCGTTTTCAGGGTGCCGGCCGGTCTGTCGCTCGATCCACTTCGACAGGGTTTCGTTTTGCTTGTAATTCGTCTCGGCCACGATTCCTCCCCGTCTCATCCCGGCTTGCCCGCGCGGGCCTCTTCGATGAGCGCCCTAGCGATGTTCTCCGGGACTGTCTGGTAGCGCGCGAACTCCATACTGAACTCCGCCTTGCCCTCGGTAGCCGAGCGCAGCACGGTGGCGTAGCCGAACATCTCGGCCAGCGGCACTTCGGACTCGATGCGGCACTGGTGGGCCGCTTCCTGCTGGCCGGCGATTACCCCGCGGCGCTGATTGAGGGTGGCCAGTACCGGGCCTGCGAAGTCAGAGGGGCTTTCGACCACCACGCGCATTACGGGTTCGAGGATTCGCGGCTTGGCGTGTCCGATTTCCTCGCGCCAGGCGCCCTTGGCGGCCTCCAGGAAGGCGACCTCCTTGGAGTCCACCGGGTGCGAACGGCCGTCTTCGAGCGTAACCCGGACTTGCACCATGGGGGCCCCGATCAACGGTCCCTTATGCCGCATCATCTGAAATCCCTTTTCGACCGCAGGAATGAACTGCTTGGGGATGGCGCCGCCCTTGACATTGTCGACGAAGTCGAATTCGCCCCGGGTGAGCGGCTCGATGGTGCCCATCACCCGGCCGTACTGGCCGGCCCCGCCCGTTTGCTTCTTGTGCGTGTAATCGAAGCGAACCGGCTTGCCAATCGACTCGCGGTAGGCCACCTGGGGAGGCGAGACGTTGATCCGCGCCTGGTACTCGCGCCGCATGCGTTCGAGATAGACATCCAGATGAAGTTCGCCCATGCCCGAGATGATGGTTTCACCCGATTCTTCATCCGTGCGCACGCGGAAGGTTGGATCCTCCCTCGAGAACCTCCTGAGCGCCTTGGATAGCTTGTCCTCGTCGCTCGAGTCGACCGGCGCAACCGACAGCGAGATGACCGTTTCGGGCACGTGCATCGAGGTCATCGATAGTTCGAGACTCCCGTCGGTGAAGGTGTCTCCCGAACGGCAATTCACTCCGAACATGGCCACGATGTCGCCGGCCGAGCCTGCGCCGATCTCTTCCATCCGGTCGGCGTGCATGCGCACCAGGCGGCCGATACGCTGCCTCTTGCCGCTGCGCGAGTTGACGATCGTCGCCTCCCGTGAGAGCCGGCCCTGGTAGATGCGCAGGTAAGTGAGCTGCCCGTAGCGGGTGTCCTCGATCTTGAAGGCCAGCGCCACCGGCGGGTCGTCGGTACGGCCCGAAAGCTCTACGACCCGATCTTCGTGCTCGAGATCGACGGCCGTGTTAATCACGTCCTCGGGGGCGGGCAAGTAGCTTATGACCGCGTCCAGCAAAAGCTGAACGCCCTTGTTCTTGTAGGCCGAGCCGAGCAACACCGGCAGAAGCTGGTGTTTCAGCGTTGCCTGCCGGATGGCGCGCCTGATTTCCGCAGGCTCGACCAGTCCCTCGATCACGGCCTCGGTCAGTTCATCCGAAAACATCGAGACGCTATCAAGCATTTCTTCGCGGGCGGAGGCTGCCTTTTGCTCGAGCGAGGCGGGAATGGGCTCGTAGCGCACCAGCTCCCCTGATTCGCCCTCGAAGAACAGCGCCCGCATCTCGACAAGGTCGACCAGACCCTCGAAGCGGTCTTCCAGTCCGATGGGCAACTGCAGCAAAACGGGGTTGAGTCCCAGCTTGTCGCGGATCTGGTCGCGCACCCGGGCGGGATCGGCCCCGACCCGGTCGCACTTGTTGACGAAGGCCAGGCGGGGTACACGGTAGCGTCGCATCTGGCGGTCGACGGTCAATGACTGGCTCTGGACTCCAGCCACGGCGCACAACACCAGTACGGCCCCGTCCAGCACGCGCAGGGCGCGCTCGACCTCGATGGTGAAGTCGACGTGCCCGGGCGTGTCGATGATGTTGATCTGGTGATCGGCCCAGCTGCAGTAGGTGGCCGCCGAGGCGATGGTGATGCCGCGCTCGCGCTCGAGTTCCATCGAATCCATGGTGGCCCCGACCTTGTCGGCGCCATGCACCTCGTGCATCTTGCGGATGCGCTTGGCGTAGAAAAGGATGCGCTCGGTCAGCGTGGTCTTGCCGCTGTCGATATGAGCGGAGATGCCGATATTCCGAAGCCTGCTTGCGCCCGGTGCCACCTGCCGCCTCCTTTCCGGGCCGTCATGGTCGCCGGGTAATACGCCATCGACCGGTCGTAATCAAGGAATAATTGTCGAGAGACGACTGCCTTGCGGCATTCGGACGAAAAAAATCTTTCGTGGCAGACCGGCTGTGATACACTCGGCGCGTTGAATAGCGTGCCGGCGTGTGACCGATCGAAACAATTATTCCGGGGGCCAAGAACCATGTCTGTACTGCGAACATCGTCTCTCGTGTCTCTTGTTTTATCTCTCGTGCTCTTGTCGCCCTCAACCGCGCGCGCGGGTGAGCGGCCCATCATGGCCGTGTTCGACATCGAGAACCGCGGCCCCGATTTGCCGCGGGCGGTGCTCGACAACATGTCGACCTACCTGACGACGCTCGTCGCCGAGTGCAGCTACCAGGTGCTTCCCCGGGACGAGATCAGGGCGCGAATACGAAATCAAAAGATCGCAAGCTACAAGCAGTGCTACGACCAGAAGTGCCAGATCGAGCTGGGCCGGGAGCTGGCCGCCCAGAAAACGCTGGCCACGAAGATCCTGAAGATCGGCGACCGCTGCCAGTTGACCTCCATGCTCTACGATCTGAAGAAGGCGGCCACCGAGAAGGCCGCCAGTGTCGCGGCGACTTGCGACGAAAAGGCGCTGCTTGCCGCCGTCAAGCAACTGGCGGACAAGATCTGCATTCCCATGGCCGAGATGAGCGGGGAAGACAGCGGCGGGGTGGGCATCCTGTTGATCAAGACGGTCCCGACGGGCGCACGAGTGAAGCTCGACGGCAAGGACGCGGGCGTCTCGCCCGTGACCCTCCGCAGCCTGGATTCGGGTCGGCACGTCGTCGAGGCGGAAAAGGGCGCACTGAAGGGCAAACAGAGCGTTCAAGTGCGGGGCGGCGCTGTGGCCCGCTTGATCCTGCCGCTGGCGGCAGGAAAGCTTGTCAGGGTGACCCTCTTCAGCGATCCGCCCGAGGCGCGGGCGGCCTGGGACGGCAAGGATCTGGGCAACACGCCCGTCGTGATTGGCCGGGTGCGGCCCGGCAAGCACAAGCTGAAACTCTCGCTGGCGGGATACCTGCCCCTGGAAAAAGAAGTTCAGGTAAGCGAGGCCCGCGAAGTCAACTTGCGTCTCTTCTCGGCCGGGCGGAAGGTTCGCCTGGTCACCGTGCCCCCGGGCGGCGAAATCTTCATCGGCAAAAAATCGCTGGGCCGCGCCCCGCTGGAAGTCGTCTTGCCCGCCGGGGAAAAGCAGGCAGTGAAGGCCGGAAAAGAGAACTACTTGGAGAACGAGTTCGAGGTGCCGGTAGTGCCGGCCTTCCCGGGCGCGCCGCCGCAGGTCACAAAGCTTGAGCTCATACCGAAGCCGGTATCCGTACAGGTTGCGATTACCCAGTCGGGGGCGAGGGTGACGCTGGGTTCGGGGGATCTGCGCGCGGAGCGAAGCGGGTCGGGTGAGATAGAAGTCACTCCCGGCAAGCGCAAGCTGGTGGTCGTCCTGGACGGCTACAAGACGATCGAAAAGGAGATGGACATACCGGTGGGCCAATCCAGCAGGATAGACCTGCAACTGGAGCCGCTCCCCGCCTATAGCGCATACAAAGAACGTCTCGTTTCCAAGCGCTGGCAGGCCTGGGGAACGCTGGCCCTGGGCGTCCTGGCCGCGGGCGGTTCCGCCGGCCTGCTGGTCTGGGCCGCGGATAGCCAGCACTCGGCCGACGACGCCTACGCCGACTACCGGCAGGCGCTGGACAAGGCGACGGGCCAGGCGGCCCTGGACGACGCGCGTTCCCTTGACAAGCAAGCCCAATGGGGAAGAGTCGGCGGTTACACAAGCATCGGCGTCGCGGCCCTGGCGTTGGGATGGAGTATCTACAGCTTTGCGACCACCCCCGAGCGCCGGCAGACCTGGAACCTGTCACCAGCGCCGGCGGCCGCGGGCAACGGCGGTCAATTCGTGTTGGGAGGGCAATTCTGATGAAAAGGGCAATCCTGGCCGGCGCGTGTCTGGCCCTGGTAGCGGCCTCTTGCGCGGTGGATCGCGACGAGACGAACCCGGTAGTGAGCGCGGAAAACGGGACGCTTGACGCTCATCTAAGGGCCGATGTCGTTTACGGCGTGGGAATCGAGCTGGCCTGGGATAAACCGGTAATAGAAGATCTGCAGAGTTTCCGCATCTACAAGGGAGCGCCGGATGCGAACTGCAAGGACATGCTGCTGCTTACGACCCTGGATATAACCGAAACGTCGTATCGAGACGAGCAGGTGGTGCCGGAGACCGAGTATGCCTATTGCCTGACGGCATCCAGGGGCGAGGAAGAAACGGCGCGCGATGGCGCACCAACCGCAAAGCAGACGCCCCGTGCGCCGAGCTTCGTGGTAAACGGCGGAAACTACCTGGCCGCTCAGGAGACGATTTCAGTAGACGTCTCGTATCACCAGGATCTTTTTTCTCCCGAGAAAATCCTGGTAGCGCTAAACAACGGCAACCCCACAGAGATTCCCTTCGCCGCCCACACGAGCGTGGACATCTCGGGGGCCAACGGCGCCCGCGAGATAGCGCTCTCATTAAAGGATGGATCCGGCCGGGCGACCAAACCGCAAGCGTTCGATATCTACCTGTGTAAAGGCCCGCTCACGGACAACGACGGCGACGGATATCCGGGCGGAGAGCCGATTGCCGACTGTCCCGGCCTGGTCTTCGACTGTGACGACGGCGATGCCGACATCAATCCTGGTGTTGCCGAGCTTTGTGACGGCGTGGACCAGGACTGTGACGGTGTGTACGATAACGGCTTCGATGGTGACGGGGACAGTTACACGACCTGTGGCACGCGAACAACGGATGGAAGCTCCACCACGGCGGACTGCAACGACGGAAGCGCCGCGATAAATCCGGGTATCGCCGAGCTTTGTGACGGCGTGGATCAGGACTGCGACGGTGTGTACGACAACGGCTTCGATGGTGACGGGGACAGCTACACGACCTGCGGGACGCTGACGACAGATGGGAGCGCCGTGGTGGCGGATTGCGATGACGGCGACCCGAACATCAATGCCGCTGCGGGCGAGGTTTGCGATGGTATTGACAACAACTGCGATGGAGCATTGGACGAGGGTCTGGATGACGACCACGACGGCTACGGAAAGACCGGGACAGAGAATTGTCCAAACCCCGGTGTGGACTGCGACGACGGAAATCCCCTGGTGCATCCGGACGCGGTCGAGACCTGCGAAATCGGCCCGGCCGTTGATGACAATTGCGATGGAGATCTGATTTGCGACGGAGGCGGGGTTGACGCGGACGGGGACGGGTATGGCTCGTTGGCAAGCGGGGGCAGTGACAACTGCGACGGCGATGTGTACAACTGGACGTCTAACGGGTGTGCAAACTGCGTGGATGGAGATGGCGATGGATTTGGGGCGGACTGCGATTACGGGCTGGATTGCGACGACACGGATGTCGGCGTGAATGAACAGGACTACGTATTCTGTCAATCCGTCACCTCTCCCGACTACTGGTACGATGTTTGCTACGAGGGAGTCTGCATATCCCCGGGCGCCTGTGGTGACGCAAGTTGCAACGTACGCTATGCGCACTTCGTGGTGCCGCCGGCTTCGGGTCATTCCGATTTCACCCGCACCGAGCCCGTGGCCGGCCAGCCGGTGGTCACCGACAACGTGACCGGCCTGGTGTGGCAGGGAAGTGACGCCGGAACACACACATGGCAAGACGCCCTGACATACTGCGACGGTCTTGACTGGGGCGGATATACCGATTGGTACCTGCCTGACGAGTATGAGCTGCAGTCCATAGTGGACTACGGAAGAATGAACCCGTCGATTGATCCGGTCGCTTTTCCCGGCACGCCTTCGAATTGGTTCTGGACATCGTCGTCCTATGCGGGCGACTCGTCCTACGCATGGTACGTCTACTTCAACAACGGCAGCGTCGACAGCGTCGACTAGGTCAGCAACCGCCATGTGCGTTGTGTGCGCAGAGGACCGTGATTTGGCTCTTTGGTGATTCGATCATTTGACGCTTTGAAATTGTGGACTCAATCGCATGGCGCGCTACGAGCACCTTCCCATATATAAGAAGAGCTTCGAGCTGGCCGTTTACCTCGAGAAACTGGTGGCCGGGTTTGACAGGCGCCACAAGTACGGCCTGGGCGCCCGCATGCAGGCAGGCGCCCAGGATGTCCTCGGGCGGGTGATCCGCGCCCAGAATACCGCGGGCGGCGACAGGGCGAGAGAGCTTCTGGAGTTGCGCCTGGAGGTGGAAGTGCTCAAGAACCTTCTGCACTTGGCAAAGGAGGTGCATGCTTTCAAATCATATAACGCGTATCATCACTCGGCCGGCCTGGCAGTGGATATCGGCCGGCAGGCCGAGGGCTGGTTGAAGAGTTGCAAGGCGCCGAGGTTGCCGGAATCACGGCCCACCAACCCTCCGGGGGGACGGTCGTGAGCGAGCACGTTGTTCACGGTGCGCTCGATCCGCCCGGTGCAAGCCGCCGGGCATGCGAAAAAAACCTGTCGTACCGTTGGGATCGGCAGGGGACGGAAAGTGACCGGGCAAGTTCGTCGTCCTATGCGGGCGACTCGTCCAACGCATGGAACGTCAACTTCAACAACGGCAACGTCAACAACGACGACAAGGACAACAACAACAATGTGCGTTGTGTGCGCAGAGGAACGTGGACGCCGGGCCGGCCGGGAGGATATTGCATGAACGCCGCTTCCACCCGGCCGGCCGTCTTTTCACCGGAGTCGATTCACCGGGCCTACCTGGATTGTCGCAGGCGCAAGCGCGCGAAGCCCGGCGCGATCGCCTTCGAGATGCGGCTCGCGGACGAGCTTCTGGACCTCGAGCATGAGTTGCTCTCGAGAACATACCGGCCCCGGCCCGGGATGCGTTTTGTAACCCGGCGTCCCAAGTTGCGGGAGATCGTGGCCGCCAGGTTCAGGGACAGGGTGGTGCATCACCTGTTCGTCAGAGCGATAGAACCGGACTGGGAGAGGGTGTTCATACAAGACAGCTTCGCCTGCCGATCCGGCAAGGGCACGCATGCGGCGGTGGACAGGCTTGAGAAGTTCATTCGCTCCCTCACCAGGGGCGGCAGGAGGCGCGCCTGGTACCTTCAACTGGATATCAAGAGCTTCTTCATGTCGATCGACAAGAACATTCTGTTTGCAAGGCTGGATCGTCGCCTGAAAAAACGTTTCGGTATCGTGCCCTGCATTGCGCCGCCTGGCGGCGGTGAAACGTCCCAAGCGCAGGAAAGCCTTCCATTGATATTCAATACAAGGGCAGGTGTCGGGAGAACAGACATTGCCGAGTATCGTGCCCTGCGCCGGCTTTGCGGCGTGCTTCTTTTTCATGATTCCTCAAAAGGCTCCGAGATCATGGGCGATCCAGGGCTTCTCGATCTTGTACCGGTACACAAGAGACTCTCAAATTGCAGACCCGGCGCAGGCGTGCCCATCGGAAACCTCACCAGCCAGTTCTTCGGCAATGTCTACCTGGATGCTCTGGATCAATTCGTCAAACATGAGTTGCGGGTCAAGTATTACATCAGGTATGTGGACGACCTGCTCTTGCTTGATGAAGATCGCTCTCGGCTCGAGGATCTGTATGGAAGCATTCGCGAGTATCTCAGAGTAAGGCTCAAACTGGAATTGAATAACAGCCGCACCAGGCTCAAGCCTATAGGCTGCGGCATAGACTTTCTCGGTTACGTCGTTCACCCGGATCACAGGCTTGTCAGGAGACGGGTAGTGGGCAATCTGAGAGCCAGGCTTGAAAAGTACGAAACAAGACTGGTAAGGACAGTCGAACATATCGCCGGATCTGCCGAAGGGCCGTCCTCGCGGCCGGCAAAAAAACTGGCCGTTTTGAAATATCCGCCGGCCATGCTCGAGAGGCTTCTCGCCGTCCTGAATTCATACCTGTCTCACTTTGCAAAGGCGGATACCGGAATGCTTGTGAAAGTCTTGTGGCATAGATATTCATGGCTCTCCAATTACTTCTTGCTCGAAGGCAACAAGGTTGCAAGAAGGTATCTTCCTCCTCGAGAATTCAGATTGTTGAGCCACCAGTACAACTGGTTTCAAAAGCTCTGCGCCGATGGATTGCTGCTTTTCCAGATTGGAAGCCATTTCGAGTTGCTGGACGGCCAGGCGGCAAGATTCGGTTCGAAACTCGGTCTGCGCACGATCGCTAAAAGACCCGGCTTCAATCGACGCTGCGGTTTTTACCGTGGATACCTCGCCAACTACCTGGGGTTTTCAACCGGCATTTTGGAGACGCGGAAGGAGAACTTATTTTTCCGGCGCAAGGAAATGCCCCTGGCGCTGTCTGCCGCGCTGCCGATCACCGTTGTGCTGCAGAGCGGAGCAAGCTCGGGAAATAGGATCGTTGCCCAGCGGCGAATTGCATTCAAGGTTTTTCCTTATGAAGATATATTCAAGGAGGCTTCCCGATGAGAAAAGGCACGCAGATAATAGTTGTGTTCTTGCTTTGCTTGGTGTTACCGGCGCCATGCGGCGCCGGTGGCGAACACTTCATCCGCACCGAGCCCGTGGCCGGCCGGCCGGTTGTCACGGATGGCGTTACCGGGCTGGTGTGGCAGGGCTGCCCCGCGGGCCTGAGTGGCGGCGACTGTACCGCGGGCGGTGTTGCCACATACACCTGGCAAAACGCCATTGATTACTGCGACGGCCTCGACTGGGGCGGGCACACCGACTGGTATCTGCCGGATGCGAAGGAGCTTCGAACCATCGTTGACAACCACAGAACGTCCCCAGCCATTGATACTGCGATTTTTCCCGGCACGCCTTCGAATTGGTTCTGGACGTCGGCGTCCTGTGCGGGCGACTCGTCCGACGCATGGCGCGTCGACTTCAGCGGCGGCGGCGTCGACGACGGCGACAAGGGCAACGGCAACAATGTGCGTTGTGTGCGCAGAGGACCGTGAGTCGGCTCTTTGGTGATTCGATCATTTGACACTTTGAATCTTTTCCGGCCGCCGGAATTGCCAAGAGACGGACGGGCGCCGGGTGGACGCATGAATGTCGCGACCTTGATTCGGCCTTATTCCAACAGCTATTTCAGCGCTGGGCACGGATCGCGGTGATCCTGTTTATCTGCAAGTATTATGGCCATACGAGGCATAATTCAGCACACTGGCCTTTATTCTGAGCCATATTCCAACAAGTCCAACGTTGTTGGAATATGCTCTTCCACGGCTCGGATGGTACGCCTGCTTCGGCAGGGCAATCTGATGATCCTGAAGCGCCTGGACCGGGAATAGGGGGATGTTGTTAAGTTATTAAGTCATTCCTACAACGTTCCCTATTATCTCCACCAATATCTCACAAAGGTAAGAACTCACGCCAATGGTGACGTGCAACTGGTGGGCATATACAACGCCTGAGAAAGCGATTCCCTCAGCCTGACAGCGTTTCGCCTTCGCCAGGAGATCTTCATCTTGAGTCAAGTGTCGGGGCGATCCCTTTTATATCAGGTTCGCTGAAAAGGATTGACGAACGTCACACCGTCCAGATTTGCGCCGCTGGGTCCATCCTCGGACAGAATGGTTGTGACACCGTGAGATTTAGCAGTGGCCCAGACGAGCGCATCCCAGTATGAAAGCACTCTGACCTCCACGCCAGTCATCGCAGCGCCGACATCCGCCGCAGATATCGGAAGCACCGGAAACAGGTTCTTGTACCTTTCCACGATCTCCCTGGT
>CAZXHT010000001.1:0-173804 GCA_964640665.1 uncultured Myxococcales bacterium | reverse complement strand
CCTTGCGCCGAAGGACAACGTAGCACTCCGACAGCACCTGTGCGGAGACAATGCCGGTCTTCGAACGCACGTGCTTCGTAATCAGTTCCTGCGCGCTTCTTCGTTTTTCCGGCTCGGAAGCATCATGGGCATAGACAAGAACGTTGGTATCTATGAAGCTACATCCCTCGATCATGAATATCGTCCCGGTACCATGAACCTATGGGTCTGGAATACTTCCGCCACATGGCCTTCAACGAATCCATTTCTTCTTCTACAGATTTATCAACAGTGCGTTCTGAACTATCTACCAGGATCTCGGCAATCAGCCTGTAACGCTCGTCGGGCGTGAGCCTGCTCGCCAGCTTCTTTATTTCCTCGTACGTATCCCGATTTTCCTCCATTGCACTCATTTCCTCCTGATTTCAGAATAGCCCAAACGAGTATCATGCGCAAGGCCGGAGTTCCCTCGCGCGGTTCAGAAAAGGGGGCGCCCGAGCGGGGCGGGGGTTGTTCCTACTGGGGAATGCACAGCAGGCGCAGG
Organism: uncultured Myxococcales bacterium; assembly: GCA_964640665.1. GTDB lineage: Bacteria > Myxococcota > B64-G9 > B64-G9 > B64-G9 > DATKYQ01. Next base: position 173,281 of record CAZXHT010000001.1, on the reverse strand, counting down.
CTGCCGCCCGCGTAGCCGCGCGGCTGGCAATTAAGATCGGTTCGCGGGCACTGGTAGGTTCCGGCGCAGTCGTAGAGGCAGGTCTGGCTCTCGGGCGGGCTTTGGCAGATGTCGCAGTCGTCGCACAGCAGGCCCTGGCTGTTGTCGCACTCGAGATCCACGGTGCAGGGAGCGCCCTCCTGGCCGGCGCCGGCCGGGTGGCACTGGCCGCTGACTTGATCGCACTCCCAGTCTTGCTGGCAGTCCTGGTCGGTTTGACACCTGGTCTTGCAAACGCAGTCGTTGGTGTCGCAGTACTGGTCGGCCAGGCAGCCGCCGCAGCAGTCGTCTATGCAGACGTGGCTTTCGTAGTTGCACTGCTGGCCGGCTGTGCAGTCGGAGTTCTGATCGCAGCCGTCCTGGCACTCGCCCACTCCGGCCGGTCCGGCGGTGGGGTTGCACCACTGGCCCTGGGGGCAGGTCTCGATGGTGCAGCCGGGGCTGACACACTCGTTGTCGCGGCATTCCTGGTTGCCCGCGCAGTCGGCGTCGTTGACGCACTCGGGCGTGCACTCGCCTTCGCGGCAGCGCGGATAATTCGGATCCTTGCAGTCGTCGTCCGACAGGCAGCCTTCCGAGTCGGGGATGCAGGTTCCGAAGTTGCAGTGGAAGCCGACACAGCAGTCGTCGTCGCCCTGGCACATCCCGGGCGGCTTGGTGCACTCGCCGTTCTTGCACACCAGGCAGATCGCATGCGCGCAATCCTCGCGCGTCGTGCAGCTCTTCGGCACGCAGCGGTTGTCGATGCACTTCTCGTCCTGGCCGCATTGATCGGATTCCGTGCAGGTCTTGTCGTCTCCACCGGCCGGGATGCATTCGCCGCCGGTGCAGGTCTCGTTGGCGTAGCAGTCGCAGAAATCGTCGCAGGCCGTCGGGGCGGTGCCTGGCTCGCAGCGCGAGAGGCTGGTGTTGCAGACCAGGTTCTGGCTGCGCTCACCGCAGTCGTAGTTGCAACTACAGGCCTTGATTTCCTGGCAGACGCCGCCGATGCAGTCTTGGCCCGCGGGGCAATCGTCTTTCGACTGGCAGAAGGTGATGTCGCCGCCGCCGTCGAGCCCGTCGGCATCGCCATCGCCGCCGTCGAAGGGGCCGCCGCCGCTCGAACAGCCCGCGGCCGTGAAAAAGATTGCGAGCACGGCCGACGAAAGTATCTTTCCAAGAATTGCTCTCATTTTTTTCCTCCACGGCAGAAGACGAATCAATAATAACAGAAAAGCAGAAAAGCGCCAGGTGTGAAATTGCGTCCGGGAATGGTTGTGGGGTATGGTTGCTGCGAGAGGGGAGGTGGCTCGATGACCGAACAATCCTACGACGAACTTACGGCCGGCAACCTGCTGTTCAAGACGCTAGACGAGGCCGCAAGGCGGCGGGTGACGGAGTTGGCCGGCCTGGAGAAGTATTCCAAGGGAGATATCATAATTGAGCAGGACGCGCTCGGAGATGACATCTACCTGTTGCAAAGCGGCAAGGTCGATGTCCAGACCATGCAGGAAGGCTTCATCATAGAGCTTACCACTCTCGAGCCGGGCAGCATTTTCGGCGAGGTGGCAGAAGTCTCCAGCGTCCGTCGCACGGCAACCGTGGTCGCCAAGGACGATGTCGAGGTATTGCGCTTCTCCGGACCAGAATTGGTAGAGGAACTCAGGAAACACCCCACCGCCAGCAAGCTGCTCGACCATATTGTCCTGCACCGGGCCAAGGACACCATCGAGAAGACCTTCGGGTACTGAAAACTTAACTTTCTGAGGTTGGGTCCTACGACCAGTCCACTACTTGCCAGCCCTCGCGCCTGGCATGGCGACGCAGGGCGCGGGAGGGGGTGGTGGCCATGCGCCGGCCGCATAGTTCGAGTATCGGCCTGTCCGAGAGGTGATCGCTGTAGGCCCAGGAGTTTGCCCAGTCTGTCTGCTCGTAGAGATCCAGTTCTTTCAACCGCTTTACCTTTTCTTGGCCGTAGCAATTGGCGCCCGTTACCGTGGGAACGGGTTCGATCGCCGTGCGCGTGGCCACCAGGACGTCGAAACCTAACTGCCCGGCTATGTGGTTCATGTAGAAATCCACCGAGGCCGTGGCCAATATCAGCGTGTGCCCCTGCTGCTTGTGCCAGCCAACCCTCTCCAGGCCCTTTGCGAAGTAGCGTGGCCGGATGACCCTGTCGTGGAAATTTCTTGCAAGTGCCTCCCGCTCGGGCGGGGGGACGTGCATCAGGATCTTGAGCATGGCGTTCTTGATGCGTTTCTTGGTGACCAGTCCCAGGCCGTAACCCGGAGCCAGGGCGGCCAAATACGTAAATTCGATAAGGGCGCGCGGGTAGCGCCGCAGCGTGAACAGGATGAACGGCAGGGCCGAATCGCCGCGGGCCAGCGTGCCGTCGAAGTCGAACAGGCCGACTGTGTTCTTGGCGCTCATCCGCTCGCATCGATTGCATGATTAGAGTGGCCTGTCAAGCCGGGATCTGGTAACAATGCGGCTTATGATGGCGGAGAAATCCAAAAGACCCGGTTGCTGGGCCATCGTTCCGGCCGCGGGACGGGGGTCGCGTTTCGGCGGTCCGCTGCCCAAGCAGTTTGCGCGCTTCGGCGGAGCTACACTCTTGACCCGCACGCTCCGGGCGCTTTGGTCTTGTTCGTTGCTCGACGGCATGGTGGTGGTCGTGCCGCCGGAAGCAGCCGGCTCGGATGAGACGCTGCCCGCCCGGATGCGCGGCCGGGACGATATCCTGGTCACCGCAGGAGGCCTGCGGCGCTGCGATTCGGTCAAGGCGGGCCTCGATCGCCTGCCTGCCGGGTGCGAAATTGTGTTGGTGCATGACGGGGCGCGGCCGCGTGTGTCGGCCGCCCTGGTAGAGCGCGTGATTGCCGGCACGCTGCAACACGGAGCCTGCGTGCCCGTGCTGCCCGCCTCCGAGACTTTGAAGCGAGTCGATGACGATGGACTCGTCAGCGCCACCCTTGACAGGAGCAGGGTGTTTCTCACGCAGACGCCACAGGGATTCACGGCAGACATCTTGACAGAGGCCTATCGCCGGGTCGACAAGAGCGACCCGGATGTTGATTTCACGGACGACGCCGCCCTGGTGGAACGAGCCGGCTACAAGGTGGCCACCGTCGCCGGCGAGCCCGGGAACGTCAAGCTGACTAAGCCTTCCGACCTGGCCGGGCTGGGCCTGATGCTTCCCCGTGTCGGCTTCGGCTACGACGTTCACCGCTTCGGACCCGGCCGGAAGCTAATCTTGGGCGGTGTCGAGATTGCCCACCCGCAGGGGCTCGTTGGACACTCGGACGGCGACGTCGCGCTGCACGCGTTGATCGATGCTCTTTTGGGAGCGGCAGCCCAGGGAGACATCGGGCGCCTGTTTCCGGACGACGATCCGGCCTACCTGGGAGCCGACAGTATCGATCTGTTGCACAAGACGCTTTCTGTAATCGGGCGCGCCGGTTTCGCGGTCGGCTCGGTGGATATTACCATCGTCGCCCAGGCGCCGCGCCTGAAAGACTACCTGCCACGCATGGCCGAAAGAGTATCCGCTGCGCTCGGGCTCGACCCCGGCGACGTGGGGGTCAAGGCCACGACCGAGGAGGGCCTGGGTTTTACCGGGCGGGAAGAGGGCATCGCCGCCCATGCGCTGGCCGTGCTGGTTAGAGAGAGAACGGAAGATGAATGACGCACAAAACAATGCACCGGCGTCAGGGGAAGATGGTTTCTTCGAATCGGGGAGCGCCGAGACGAATCCACTGGGCGTCGGGGAATCGGAAGAACGTAAATTGCGATCGCGCAGGCTCAGGGCGCGCATCTTCGTCTGCCTGGTGTTGGCGCTGGCGCTGGTCTTGATCTACATGCTGCGCGATGACCTGACCTATTTCTTCGAATCACGCACACCTGTCGATCTCGGCCTGGCCGAAGAGATGCAGACCAGGCCGCTTGAGCACAACAGTTACGTGCACCTGCACGGCATCGCCAGGGACATGTGCATCAAGGCCGACCTGCTGACGGGCAGTGTGCGCTTTTTGTACCTGCTGGGATCCGACCTGGGCAGCCGCATTTTGATAGCGGCTCCCTCGGAAAAGGAGGCAGGCTGCCTGGGCGCGATCGACAGCGATTTCGATGGCAGGCTTGTGAGCTTCGACGAGACCAGGCGCTACGATCGCGTGTTGAGCTACTACCGCAAGCATTTTCCGAGCGCGCCGCGGGAGGGGCCCGTCTACATGTTGCAAGACGGCAAGTTGCCCCGCAGCGCCTGGTGGTATCCGCTGGCGGTCCTGGTTATTCTGTTGCTATGGGTGCTGAACGTCCGCACGCTCATTCGCATCAGGCGACGCGCCCGCTTAAGTCATTAGGGAGGAACGCAATGAGCCTGACAATTTACAACACTCTCACAAACGGCAAGCAGCCGTTCGAGCCGCTGGTGCCCGGCAAGGTCGGCATGTACGTCTGCGGAGTAACCGTCTACGACATGTGCCACGTCGGTCACGCCCGGGCCTATGTAACCGCCGACGTGATCTACCGCTACCTGCAATCGTGCGGCTTCGAGGTGATCTACGTGCGCAACTTCACCGACGTCGACGACAAGATCATCAAGCGAGCGGGTGAACTGGGCATCTCGACCGGCGAATTGACCGATAAAAACATCCGCGAGTTCTACACCGACATGGACGCGCTGATGATCAAGCGCCCCGATGTCGAGCCGCGTGTCACCGGGCACATCCCAGACATCATCGAGACGGTGCGCGCCTTGATCGATCGCGGACACGCATACGTCGTGGACGGAGACGTCTATTTCGACGTTCCATCGTATTCCGACTACGGCAAGCTTTCGAAACGAAACCTCGACGACCTCAAGGCCGGCGCGCGGGTTGAGGTTGACCGGCGCAAACACAGCCCGCTCGATTTCGTTCTCTGGAAAGCGTCCAAACCGGGAGAACCAAAATGGGACAGCCCCTGGGGCAAGGGCCGACCCGGCTGGCACATCGAGTGCTCGACCATGAGCACCAAGTATCTGGGCAAGACTTTCGACATTCACGGCGGCGGCAAGGATCTTATCTTTCCCCACCACGAGAACGAGATCGCCCAGGCCGAGGCGGCCCACGGCGTACCCTTCGTGCGCTACTTTTTCCATAACGGCTTCGTCAACATCGACAAGGAGAAGATGTCCAAGTCGCTGGGCAATTTTTTCACCGTCCGTGAAATCTGCCGGCGCTACGACCCGGAGGCGCTGCGCTACTTCTTGCTGACGACCCACTATCGCAGCCCGATCAACTTCGAGGTGGAGTTCAACTGCCCCGACTGCGGCGCCGCGCTGAGCCGCGCGGACCTAGAGGCGAAGAAATGCCCGGCCTGCAACGAGAATCTCTCCGGCGAGTCGGCGGGACGGGCCATACGCCTGCCGTCGCTCGAGGAAAACCAGAGGCGCCTGAGCTACCTGTACACAACGCTTCAGCGTATGGACAAGTTCTTAGACAGCGCCGCGACGGGCGTCGGAGAGATCGTCAGGCGAGAAGAAGTGGACGCGTTGCGCCCGCGATTCAGTGCTGCCATGGACGACGACTTCAACGCAGCCGCGGCGCTGGCTGTCGTCTCGGACGCCATGCACCTGGCGAACGACGTGCTGGATAACAAGGAAAAGAAGGCCGAGGCCCTGATTACCTCCACCATCCAGGTAATCCGCGACGCACTCGATCGCATGGCCGCGGTGCTGGGCGTCCTGGAGCGCAATCCGGCCGAGGCGCTCGCGGCGTTGAAGTCCAGGGCTCTGCGCTTGGTCGCAAGCGACCCCGAAGAGATCGATCGGTTGGTGATCGAACGCAACCAGGCCCGGGCCGACAAGGACTTTGCGCGCGCCGATGAAATCCGTGGGCGGCTGAAGACCATGGGTGTCGAGTTGATGGACGGCCCCGAGGGAACCACCTGGAAGGTCGGTTGACGGGGTGAGGTGCAATGCCCGGATTCGAACTGCTGAGCGAGTTCGAGCCCGCGGGCGACCAGCCGCGGGCCATCGATGAGCTCTGTGCGGGGCTGGAGCGTGGAGAACGGCACCAGGTGCTTTTGGGCGTGACCGGTTCCGGCAAGACCTTTACCATCGCCGGCCTGGTCGGAAGATTGCAGCGGCCGGCCTTGGTCATCGCTCACAACAAGACCCTGGCCGGGCAGCTCTACTCGGAGTTCCGCGAGTTCTTTCCCCGCAACGCCGTGTGCTTCTTCGTTTCGTACTACGACTACTACCAACCCGAAGCCTACGTCCCGCAATCCGATACCTACATCGAGAAAGACGCCAGCATCAATGACGAGATCGATCGCCTGCGGCACGTGGCCACCCACTCTCTTCTCACGCGGCCCGATGTAATCATTATCGCCTCGGTATCCTGCATATTCGGACTTGGCCCGGTCGAGTCCTACGCCGAGATGCGGGTGGATCTGGCGCGCGGCGAGACGCCGGGCCGCAACGCTTTGCTGAGGCGCCTGGTTGATATCCATTACACGCGCAACGATTTGGATTTTCACCGCGGCACCTTCCGGGTGCGCGGCGACGTGGTCGACGTGTTTCCGGTCTATGAGGAAGAGCGCGCCTTGCGCATCTCTTTCTGGGGAGACGAGATCGAACGGATCGACCTGATCGACCCCCTGCGCGGAGCCAGGCTCGAACAGATCGAGAGTGTCTCGGTATACCCCGGTAGCCACTACGTCACCGGCGCCCGGTCGCTCGAGCGCTCCATGGACGGCATTCGCGAAGAGTTGGCCGCTCAGCTCGGGCTTTTCAGAAAGGAAGGACGCGAGCTTGAGGCCCAGAGGCTCGAGCAACGAACCATGTACGATCTCGAGATGATCGAGCAAATGGGCTACTGCACCGGGATCGAAAACTACAGCCGTTACCTGTCCGGTCGCCTGCCGGGCGAACCGCCCCCCACGCTGATAGACTACCTGCCGGCCGATGCTTTAATCGTCATCGACGAGAGCCACCAGACCCTGCCGCAGATCAAGGGCATGGTGCGGGGCGACCGTTCACGCAAGCAGACCCTGGTAGAGCACGGCTTCCGCCTGCCCTCGGCGCTGGACAACCGGCCGTTGTCCTATGAAGAATTCGACGCCCGCGCCGGACAGCGTATCTACGTGTCGGCAACCCCGTCCCCCTTCGAGGTGCAACTGGCCCGGGGAGTTCTGGTGGAGCAGATCATCCGCCCGACTGGCCTGATCGACCCGCGGGTCGAGATCCGTCCGGCGCAGAACCAGGTGGACGACGTGCTCGATCAGATCAGGCAGACGGTCGCGCGCGGCCAGCGGGTGCTGGTTACCACCCTGACCAAGCGCATGGCCGAGGAGTTGTGTGACTATCTCGCCGAGCACGAAGTCCGGGTGCGATACCTGCACGCGGACATCGAGACGCTCAAGCGCATGCAGATCGTGCGCGAACTGAGAGCCGGCGCTTTCGACGTGCTGGTCGGCATCAACCTGCTGCGGGAGGGACTGGATATCCCCGAAGTGTCGCTGGTGGCCATCCTGGATGCCGATCGCGAGGGCTTCCTGCGCAGCGAGACCGCCCTGGTTCAAACCACCGGCCGCGCGGCGCGCAACATAGACGGCCGGGTGATTTTCTACGCCGACCGCGAGACCGACTCGGTGCGCCGTGCCCTGGCCGAAACACGGCGCCGGCGTGAGATTCAGAGGCGCTACAACCGCAAGCATAATATCCAGCCCCGTTCGATCACCAAGGAGATCCGTGACCTGCCGCGGATGGGTTCGGGGCGGGACCGCGGAGCCAAGGCCGGTTCGACCGTCACCAGCGGCGCCGGGATTATCCAGTTGATCGACGAACTCACTCGTCAGATGCGCGCGGCGGCGGAAGACCTGGATTTCGAGCGGGCCGCCGAACTGCGCGACCGCATTCGCGAGCTTGCGCAGTTCCACCTGAAAAGCGGATAGATAGAGGCATGGCCCGGAATGTACAGCCGCTGAGAGGCGCACGGTTGGAAGCACTGATCGAGAGGCTTCCGACCAGGCCCGGGGTATACCTTATGAAGGGGCTGCGCGGGGCCGTGATCTACATCGGCAAGGCGAAGAACCTGCGTTCGCGGGTACGTAGCTATTTCAGGGCCTCCGGTGACGAACGGGCCTTCGTTGCACGCCTCGACCGCGAGCTGGGCGACATTGAGGTAGTAGTGACGTCCTCTGAGAAGGACGCTTTAACTCTCGAACGCGAACAGATCGGGAAGAAACGGCCGCGCTACAACGTCGATCTGACGGACGACAAGAACTTCTTATCGATCCGCATCACGGGCTCGCAGCCCTACCCGCGCCTGGTCCTCGACCGCCGGCGCCCGCGAGGCGATCCGCACGCAGACGGCGGCGGGCGATGGTTCGGTCCTTACACATCGGCCACGGCCGCGCGGGAGACCTTTCGCCTATTGCAGACTGCGTTCGGCCTGAGGACTTGCAACGACACCTCTTTCCGCGGGCGCCAAAGACCGTGCCTGCTGCATCAGATGGGTCGCTGTCTGGGCCCCTGCACCCTCGAGGTGTCGCCGGACGAGTACGCCCGGCGTATCAAGCAGGCCGTGTCTCTTCTCTCCGGTCGCGGTGACGACGTCATCGGGGCGCTTCGGGACAGGATGCGAGCGGCGGCCACCGAGCTGCGTTTCGAGGATGCCACCCGCCTGCGTGACAGGATTGCGGCCGTCAGCGGTGCGCTCGACCGGAAAGCGCTCGTCGACCCGTCCGGAAAAGACCGGGACGCTCTCGGTATCCACCGGGAGGGTGCGGCGGGCGTGATCGTGATTTTGCACGTGAGAAGGGGGGGGCTATTGGGCATCAGTCGCTTCTCTTTCTCGGACAGCCGGGCACCCGCGGCCGACCTGGTGCGCCAGATCTTCACCCGGCACTACGGCAGCGGGGCCGAGGTGCCTCCGGAGATCTTCCTGCCGCCCGAAGCGTCCCTGGGGGCGGAGGGCGATGGTGATCTTGCTTTGCTCCGCGAGTTCCTGTGTGAGAGGCGTCCGGGTAAAGTCAAGCTGCTCGCTCCCCGGCGCGGCACGGCCGAACTAATCGATCTGGCCCGCGAGAATGCCCGCGAAGCTTTCCGGTCAAAGCTCGCCACCACCGGAATACTGATGAATCGACTCGAACGCCTGGAGAAGCGGCTCGGCCTCGCACGCTTGCCGCGGCGCATCGACTGCTTTGACCTTTCCACCCTGGGGGGAAGCTGGAGCGTTGGCTCGATGGCCGTGCTTGTGGACGGCGAACCGGCTCCGGCGGAGTATCGGCGCTACCGAATTCGCGATGCGGCCCCGGATTCCGACGTGGACATGATGCGCGAGGTGATCGCCAGGCGCTTTCGACCCGTTCTGGAGGGCAGGGATGACGGCCCCGATTTGGTGCTGCTCGATGGCGGGTTGGGCCAGCTCGGGGCGGTCCGGGCTGTGTTTGAAGACCTCGGTGTTACGGATGTCGACCTGGCGGCGCTGGCCAAGGGACGCGCCGAGAAGAAAAAGGGCACGCGAACCAGGGAGAAAGTCTACCTGCCGGGCCGCAAGAACCCGATCCTGCTCAGGCCCGACAGCGACGAGCTGTTTCTGCTTGCCCGCGTGCGGGACGAGGCGCACCGTTTCGCCGTCGCATATCACCGTCGCTTGCGCAGAAAGAGCAAGTTACGCTCGCTGCTCGATGAGGTTCCCGGGGTGGGACCGGTTTTGCGGCGGCGACTGCTGGTTCATTTCGGCAGCCTGCGGAGCGTGCGGTCAGCAGTGCCCGGGCGCCTTACCGAGGTCAGGGGCGTGACACCCCGCCTGGCACGGCGCATCCATGATTTTCTTTACGGCTTGACCGATCTTGGCGGTACTGATAAGGGAACTTGAATACGATCGCATGGAGTAAATGATGAAGATATACACAAAAACGATTCCGATCATTGCCAAAGAGATAGTCGACACGCTGGTAGGCAACGGCGATATCGAGCTTGAAGAAGGCCTCGAGGCCGAGGCTTCCAGGGACTTCGAGGCCATCCTGGCCGAGTACGCCCGCAGCGAGCGGGAGGTGTGCGATTACACCACTGACGTGCTGACCTCGCATGGCTGGGGAAATGCCAAGTACGGCGAGGCCCGCCGCCTTGCCGCCGCCAACAGGAAGGTTCCCCTCGATGACGAGGCCCTCGACTTCATCATCAACCAGATGCTCGAGTTCATGCTAATGTCGGCGAACATCGGCGAGGTTTATGCCGAGGACAGGATCATGCGCAAGCGCATCGCGGACATCATCAGGCGCCGCCTGAAAGTTCACGACGAGCTCGATGTCGAGGTTCGCAAGCGTCTTAGGAACCTAGAGGAAGGCACGCGCGACTGGGAGATTGCCTACCGCAAGACGATGGAAGAGGTGCGGCGCGCCAAGGGCCTCGTCTGAGCGCCTGGATCACTGAACAGGTTTCTCGATTCGTTCGCCGAACAGGTCGCGCATGAAGGCCGCCAGGTCCTCGGGTGTCGACTCCTGCCCGGTCACACGAGTCGCCTCATCCAGGGCGGAGGCGAACTGTTCGGCGGTCTGGAAGCGGGCGTCAGGGTTCTTGATCAGGGCCTTGAGGATGACGGCATCGAGTTGCTCGGGGATTTCAGGGTTCCAGCGGTTCGGCGGCGGCGCGCTGCCCTCGATGATGTCTTTGAAGATTTCCCTGTTTTCCATGCGTCGGTAACGGCGCCGACCCGTGACCAGTTCCCATAACACGGTTCCGGCGGCGTAGACGTCGGTGCGGGCATCGAGCGGTTTGCCCGTGACCTGCTCGGGCGACATGTAGGGCAGCTTGCCCTTGACCGTATTTTTTGACTCCTGCCTCTCGTAGTTGCTGGTGGCCCTGGCTACACCGAAGTCGAGCACCTTCGCCTCTCCATCGAAAGAGACGATGATGTTCTGCGGGCTGATGTCGCAATGAACGATGTTCAAGGGCCTCCCGGCGACATCTGTCTTGGTATGTGCGTATTGCAGTCCCAGGCATGCCTGGCGCACTATTCTCACGGAGTGCCGCAAGGGGATGCGTTTCTTTCCCTGGCGGAATGCCCTGGCTATCGAATGGGCGTTTTCGCCGTGGACGTGCTCCATGGCGATGAAGTAGTTCCCGTCAGCGTATCCCAGGTCGTACATCTGCACCAGGTTGGGGTGCATCAGGCGCGAGGCGATGCGCGCCTCGTTGAGAAAAAGATGCACGTACTCGCGGTTGTTCCTGAGATGGGGAAGTAACATCTTGATGACCACCAGCTTGTCGCTGCCGTCGGGCAGGCGCTGCGTGGCAATGTAGATCTCGGCCATGCCGCCGGTGGCGATTTCCTTTAGCAGATGAAACTTGCCCACTTGCCGAATCATCGAAAACCGATTCTTCCCCTCTCAATCAATCAATCAATCAATCAATCAACGAACCTAACCGCTCGGATGATATTTCAGACACCACGCGTATTGGAAGGTCTTTTTGTTGCGGAACACTTACTGCAGGAAGTTGGCCTTGATGACTGTTTTCTCGCCTGGCTTGATGGTTGCCTTACGCTCTAGGGTCATGTTCAGGGTAGGGTTTTTCAATACCACCTTGTAAATGCCTTCGTAGAGTTCCTGGGGCTCGAAGGGGGTAGTGCCGATCTTCTTGCCGTGAATATAGACGTCGGCCCATGGTTTGGCCCGCACCAGCAGCAGGCCTTTCGCGAACTCTACGCTTTTCCTGATCGACTCGCCGCCCCGGGCGACGATCTTTATTGTCTTTGTGGCCTGGAGCTGTCCGTTCACCAGGCGAACGGTGTGTGAGCCGGCCCGCAACTCGTGGTTGGCGATGGGAGTCGTTCCGATGGCCACGTTGTCCACGAACACCTTGGCCCAGGGCTTGCAATCCAGCGACAGGATGGCCTTGCCTTGTAGCCTGGGGTTTGGGCTGCGAACGAGCCTGGCGACGATTTTCATGTGTTCGCCGCGCCTGGGATGTATGCGCTGCGACCATTCCTTGTAGCCCTTGAGCCTGGCGCTGACTAAATAGTTACCCCCGGGTTCCAGGGCAAAGCTCGAAGACACGGGGCTGCCGTTGAGGAAATACGAGGCGCCCCCGGGGCGGGAGCGCAGGTTGACATAGGCGCGCTTATTCTCTGTGCCGGAATCGCCCACCGCCTTGCGGGGCAGGTCGCCGGTCAGCTTGACGCTTCGGCCCGCAGGGACGCTGAAAGTCTTCGTCCAACTCTTGCGTCCGGTAAGCTCGGCCACCAGGGTGTGGTTTTCCCCGGCAACCAGGCGCTCCAGGGTCAAGGGCGTCTTCCCATCGACAGGCTTGCCGTCCAGCGTGACCGCCGCGCCGGGCGGTGAAGTGACGATTTCCACCCGGCCCCAGCCGGTGGTCGCGGCGCCGGCCTTCTCCAGTTGCGCATGAAACGGCCGCGTCTCGACATCCTCGACCTTGAACTGAGTCTTCCATTGTTTGAATCCGGCCTTCGAGACACGCAGGGCGTAAAGCTTGCCGAACGGCAGATCTTTTACGTCACAGGGCGTGGTTCCTTTGCGGTTGCCGTCAAGGAAGACGGCGGCCCCGGCCGGGCTGGAGGTGACGTGAACACTGCCCGTTGTTGGTGCGATTACCGTTCCGGCGTCTCGAATGGTTGCTCTGCCTCCCGGCTTTTTCGTTTGCTGGTAGACGAAGTATGCCAGGATGCCCAGGATTCCCAGCAGGATGATGACGATCGAGCTGGTCAGCAGCTTGCGTTCGGGCTTCGCATACGGCGCAGGCACGGGCGGCGGGACGATCCTTGAAATACCGGTGGTCGGCTTGGGAAACAGCGGCTTCGAGGGCGTGCTTATGGGCGACACCTGCGATGGCGTTGCGCCCGTGCCGGGCACGTACATGTCCGGTTCACTCAAATCGTCGAACAGTAAAGATTCGAGACTGTCGCCGTCGGACTGGGCCTGCTCGATCTTGCGCAGGTTCTCGAGCTTGTCCATGAACAGCTCGCGCATGAAGGCGCTCAGGTGAACAGTGCTGGATATCAGCCCCTGGTTCTTCATGAACTCCTCGAGAGCCAGGTGCATCTCGAGCGCATCGGCGAAACGGTTCTCGGGATGTTTCTCCAAGGCCTTCAGTATTATCGCTTCGAGTTCGGCGGGAATCTGCCGGTTTATCTCGCGTGGCGGCCGGACGGTGCCCTCGGTGATCTCCTTGAGGATCATCAGCTCGGAGTCGAGCTTGTAGAGACGCAAGCCGGTGGCCAGTTCCCACAGCACTATGCCCATTGAAAAGATGTCGCTCCGCGCGTCGACCGGCTGGCTCATGCACTGTTCGGGCGACATGTAGGAATACTTGCCCTTGAGTATCCCGGCGCGGGTCTCCTGGTACTGAGTGGCGGCCTTGGCGATGCCGAAGTCCACGAGTTTTGTAATGCCTTCGAACGACACCAGGATGTTCTGTGGGCTGATGTCCCGGTGAACTATGTTGAGCGGCGTGCCGCTGGTGTCCTGTTTCGTGTGGGCATAGTGCAGTCCCTCGCAGGCCTGGCTGATGACCTTCACCGTGTGCTGCAAGGGCAGCGACGTTTTTATTTTCCGGCAGGCTTTTGCCACCGTGCGCAGGTTTTCACCCTGAACGTACTCCATGGCGATGAAGTATGTGCTTCCCACTCTTCCAAGGTCGTAGATCTGGACGATGTTCGGGTGGGTCAGGCGAGCTGCGATGCGCGCCTCGTCGAGAAACATCTGCACGAATTCATCATTGCTGGCCAGGTTCGGCAGGATGGTCTTGATGACTACTATCTTCTCGAACCCCTCCATGCCCCGCTGCTTGGCGATGTGAATCTCAGCCATCCCGCCCACGGCGATTTTTTTCAACAGCTTGAATTTCCCGAACTGCTGAGCCATGTGCCCCGGTCGGTGAAAGCGTAAATTTGAATACCAGCCGCGCTTCATGTTATTATCCAGTGAAATTCGAAGTCAATAAAATTACATTGAAACCCTTGACTTTGTGAACGCATGATCGTTACAAGAAAACCTGTGATTCGCTATCGGCGCCCAGGGAGGCGTTTGTGACAGGAAAGATCACCCGTAGTATGGCCCGCGCCGCACTTTGCCTGTGCGTGCTGTCCGCCTCGCAGCCGGCCTGGTCGCAAGTCAATGACTTCGGCAGGGGCAACCTGCAACTCAAAGAGGCCAAGATCCTCTACGACAACCTGCAGTACCGCGACGCGTTGAAAAAGTTGAAGACGGCTATCAGGGTCAAGGGCACCACCCGCAAGGACATCGTCGAGATATACAAGTACATGGGCTCGATCTACATCGTTCAGGGGCAGAAGAAGTACGCCGTCCGCGCCTTCGAGCTTCTTCTGAAGGTAAGTCCGAACTATGAGATGAACCCCCTTTTGACCTCGCCGAAGATCCTCAACTTCTTCAACAAGGTCAAGCAAAGCATCCAGAAGCGGGACAAGGTTATTATGCGCCACACTCCCATCCGGGAGATCTCGGCCGCGGAGCGAATCGAGGTGAAGGCTTACGTGGTCGATATACATAGTCGACTGCGCCGGATGCAGGTATACTACCGGCGCCGTGGCGATCCCGAGTACTCCAGTGCGCAGATGCGGCCCGCCAAGGCAGGCGGACGAGAGGCGGGCACCCGCACCTACGTCGGCTACATCCCCTTCATCTGGCACCTGACCGACGAAGTGGAGATGTTCATCGACTATTACATCGCGGGCAGCGACGCCAAGGGCCGCTGGGTCGCGAACATGGGCAATCCCAAGCAGCCGGCGACGTTCAGGATAAATCTCATGGCCGGAAAAGTGCCCGAAGGCGCCCGCTCCACGTCCGTGCTCAAGAGTTGGTGGTTCTGGACGCTGATCGGAGTGGGGGCCGCCGGGATCGCCGCGGGGACCTATTTTGGCGTGACGGCCGGGGGCGGTAGATCCCAGCCAACCACCGGACAGGCCGTGCTGGTTATACGCTAGAGGAATCAATGAAAAGCCAGACAACAATACTGTCTGTAGTCCTTGCTCTGGCGCTTGCCGTTGGCGCTTCGTGCGGCGGAGATGATTTCCGTGGCATCTCGTTGAGCCTCGAGTTTAAGCCGCGCGATTTGCCGCAGGACACGACGACGATCAATTACTATGTCCTGCCTCTTCAGCTTTCCGATGGGTCCCAGGCGGCCTGTGAAGACTTCATGGGTTCACAGGCGGAAAAGAGCGTGCTCGATTACTCGACCGATTTCGTCAAGCGCGGCGGACAGTCCGTCAGCGCCACGGAAAGCGTCACTTTAACGTTGGCCGAGCTTCCCGAGGGCATGCTCATGTTCTATATCGAAGCCGCATCCACAAGCCAGGTCCTGGCTTGTGGATGCGGGCAGGGGCAGGTAAAGAGGGGCGAGAAAGTCGTTATTCCCATCCGCCTGGCAACTGACTGTCGGAAGTAGCTTTTTCCCGTCAAGATAACTAGTTCCCCCCGTATCGGCGCCTTGCCTTTTTTGGGCGGATCCTTTAAAATGTAGTCAGATAATCGGATTGGTCGGCAGCTATCAGGAAGAGGTATGGCGGTCCGCTTTTTTACTGTCTGGACGTTGGGCAGGACGGGAGACGATGAGATGGCCACGAAGACGGGCACAGGCAAATCGAGGCTTTTATCGGTTGGTGTCGTGTTGGGGCTGGCGGCATGCAGTTTGCTTTCCTCTGGCTGTGACAGCGGAGCGGTTCACGCCC
Source organism: uncultured Myxococcales bacterium (assembly GCA_964640665.1). GTDB lineage: Bacteria > Myxococcota > B64-G9 > B64-G9 > B64-G9 > DATKYQ01. The sequence continues at coordinate 157,571 of CAZXHT010000001.1, read as the reverse complement.
AGCTCGTGGGCGACATGTCGGTCGATCCCGATCACATTCCGACCAGCGGTCTGGCCGAGGCGGAAGTCGCCGTATGGGTCTACCTCGAAGGCGCAGCCCGGACGCCGATCGAAGGCGCGCAGGTGGAGCTGCTCTCGTCCCGTAACCAGGGTGGTAACCTGGTCGACACCATAGAGCAGCCCGACGTGCCGACGGACCCGGACGGCAGGGGCGTGGCCTTCATCGGATCGACCACGGTCGGCGAGGCGGGGCTGGTGGTCAAGGTGAACGGGGCGCCGTTGTGCGATCATTACGAAGCCGGCAAGTGCGTTCGTCTGCAAAAGATGGTCACTTTCTATCTCGTCTGCTCGGGCGGTCTGGTGAACTGCAACGGTGAATGTGTCGATACCGGCAGCGACCCCGGGAACTGCGGCGGGTGCGGAACCACCTGCGCCTTCGACAACGCCGTGGCGCTGTGCGACGCAGGCATCTGCGCGATGGGCGATTGCAACCTGGGCTGGGGCGACTGCAACGCCGATCCTGCCGACGGGTGCGAGACGAACATCGCGGGCGACCGGGATAACTGCGGCAGTTGCGGCAATTCCTGCCCTCAGGGACTGGGCTGCCTGAACGGCGAGTGCTCGATTACTTGTCATGATGACGATCTGGACGGCTTCGACGACGCGTCTTGCGGGGGAGCCGACTGCGACGATACGGATCCCGATTCATACCCGGGTGCCACGGAAACCTGCGACGGCGCCGACAACGACTGCGACGGGGTCGTCGACCAGTTGCCGGAGGCGTCTCTCTCGTGCGACGACGGCAACGACTGCACCGTGGACGTCTGCCAGCGCGGCCGGGCCTGCGTCAATATCCCCTTGCAGGAAGGCTCCTGCGACGACGGCGACGACTGCACCATGAACGACAGCTGCAGGGCCGGGGCTTGCTTCGGGGCGCCCTTCGACGGCGACGGCGACGGCCATCAACCACCGGCTTGCGGCGGAGACGACTGCGACGACGGCAACGCGGCAGTCTACCCCGGGGCTTTCGAGGGGGAGGGTATGCCGCAGACTTGTTCCGACGGGCTGGACAACGACTGTGACGGGCTGACCGACATGGAGGACGGGCCGTGCCACCCCTGCGAGACGGACGCCGACTGTAGCGACGGCAATCTATGCAACGGCGTCGAGACGTGCATCGCCAAAGTCTGCCGGGCAGGCACATCCGTCGACTGCGACGATACCAACGAGTGTACCGACGACAGCTGCGATCCGGCAACCGGTGCCTGTAACCACGTCGACAACACGAACCCTTGCGAGGACGGCGATCTATGCACGGTAGGCGATATCTGCGCCGGCGGATCATGCCAGCCGGGCGGCGCAGCGCTCGACTGCAACGACGCCAACGATTGCACCGACGATGCCTGTCAGCCGGCCCTGGGCTGCATCTATACGAACAACTCCCTGGCCTGCGATGATCTGAACCCATGCACGGTTGGCGATGTCTGTGGCGGAGGATTCTGCCAGCCGGGCTCGCAGACCCTGGCCTGCGACGACACCAACGGCTGTACCGACGACAGCTGCAATCCGGCTCAGGGTGGCTGCGTCTTCACACCGAACGCACTGCCGTGTGACGATGGCGACCCCTGCACACAGGGCGATGCTTGCGGTTCTGGCTCCTGCCAGCCCGGTGGGCCGAAATTCTGCGACGACGCCAACGTCTGCACCGACGATAGCTGCGACGGTGCAACGGGTAACTGCTTGCATGGCGACAACACGGCGGCCTGCGACGACGGCAACGACTGCACACAGGGCGACGCCTGCGCCAACGGCTTCTGCAGCGGCGTCCCGAGGGATCAAGACAATGACGGCTTCGGCGATGATTTTTGCGGGGGCCTGGACTGCGATGACAACGATGCGAATGTTCGTCCGGACATGTTCGAGGGGCCGGCCGGTAGTCCGCTGTGCTCGGACGGGATAGACAACAACTGCAACCTGCTGACCGACGCCGCGGATCCAACTTGCAGCCCGTGCACGATTGACGACGACTGCAACGATAACATTGTCTGCAACGGAATCGAGCAGTGTATCGGCGGCAACTGCCAAGCGGGCACGCTGCTCGACTGTGATGACAACAACACGTGCACCGACGACAGTTGTGACGCGGTGACCGGTTGTGTCAACTGGCCGAACATCAACAACTGTTCGGACGGCGATATGTGTACGCAGGACGACAGGTGCCAGGGTGGAGTGTGCGTGGGCACCAATCCCGTGGTGTGTACGGCCCTCGATCAGTGTCACACGATCGGCGTATGCAACCCCGCCACGGGAGCTTGCTCGAATCCCAACACGGCGGATGGCGCGCCCTGTGACGACAACAGCCTGTGCACGGCACCTGATTCATGTCAGGGCGGCGTATGCAGCGGGCAGAACCCCGTCGTCTGCACACCGCTCGATTCCTGTCACGACGCCGGCATCTGCAATCCGACTACAGGAATTTGCAGCAACCCGGTCAAGCCGGACGGCGCCGGCTGTAACGACGGCAACCTGTGCACCCAGGTTGACACCTGCCTGTCCGGCAACTGCAACGGCGCCAGCCCGGTGCAGTGTTTGGCTCTCGACCAGTGCCACAACGCGGGCATCTGCAACCCCGCCACGGGCTCGTGTACGGATCCGGACAAACCGGACGGCACACCCTGCGACGACGGCGATGCCTGCACACTGACCGACGACTGCCAGGCCGGCGCATGCTCGGGGAGCAATCCGGTGTCATGCACGGCCTCCGACCAGTGTCACGCGGCGGGAACATGCAACCCGGCCACAGGCATATGCTCGGATCCCCCCGTGTCGGACGGCACGCCCTGCGACGACGGCGATATGTGCACCCAGACGGACGCCTGCCAGATGGGAATCTGCGCGGGTTCGAACCCCGTGGTCTGCATACCTCAGGACTCATGTCACGACGCGGGCATCTGTAACCCGGCTACCGGTAACTGCTCGAACCCGTCCAAGCCCGACGGCTCGACTTGCGACGACGGCAACCCGTGCACACAGACAGACACCTGCCTGGCGGGCGCCTGCAGCGGGGCGAACCCGGTAGTCTGCACGCCGCTCGACCAGTGCCATGTCGCTGGAATCTGCAACCCGGCGACCGGCAGTTGCTCGAATCCGAATGGTCCCGACGGATCCGGGTGTGACGACGGCGACCTGTGCACCCAGACGGATGCCTGCCAGGCCGGTGTCTGCACCGGGGCCGATTCGGTAGCCTGCATCCCGTCCGACCAGTGCCACGACGCCGGCGTGTGCAACCCGGCCACCGGTTCGTGTTCGGATCCGGCCAGCCCCGACGGGACGGCCTGCGATGACGGCGACCTATGTACCCAGACCGACACCTGCCAGGCGGGAAGCTGCAGTGGGGCGAACCCGGTAGTCTGCACGCCGCTGGATTCATGTCACGATGCCGGGACATGCAACTCGGCAACCGGAAATTGTTCCAACCCAAACAAGGCCGATGGTTCGGCCTGCGACGACGGCGATTTGTGCACGCAGACCGATACATGCCAGGCGGGCGCATGCAGCGGGGCGAATCCGGTGATATGCTTGCCCCAGGATCAATGCCACGATGCCGGGACGTGCAACCCGGCGACCGGCAGCTGTTCGAATCCGAACAGACCCGATGGAACCGCCTGTGACGACGGCGACCTGTGCACCCAGACCGACACCTGCCTGACGGGAAGCTGCAACGGGGCGAACCCTGTCGTATGCAGCGCCCAAGATCAGTGTCACGACGCCGGTGTGTGCAACCCGGGCACCGGAAGTTGCTCGAACCCGCCAAGTCCGGATGGAACATCGTGTGACGACTCCGACCTGTGTACGCAGACAGACATTTGCCAATCTGGAAGCTGCAGCGGATCGAACCCGGTTATCTGTGTGCCGCTGGATCAATGTCACGATGCCGGGATGTGCAACCCGGCTACGGGCAGTTGCTCGAATCCCAACAAACCCGACGGTTCGGTTTGTGACGATCTAGATGCCTGCGCCTCGATTGATACCTGCCAGGGCGGCAGTTGCACCGCGGGCGCCACCGACAAAGACACCGACGGAGACACTTACCTCGACTGGTCATGTCCGCTTGGCACCGACTGTCACGATAACGATCCGCTGATCAATCCCGGGGCCGGCGAGGGTCCGAATGAAGATCCCACCTGCTCTGACGGCTGGGATAACGATTGTGACACGTTGGCCGACATGCTCGATTCGGGATGCATGCAGTGCATCGTCAACATCGATTGCGAAGATTTCAATGCCTGCACGACCGACACATGCGTCGGCGGGGTTTGTCACAACGATGCCGTCGTCGACGGCACCGGATGCGACGACGGCGACCTGTGCACCCAGAGCGATAACTGTCAGGCCGGAAGCTGCACGGGCTCGAATCCGGTGGTCTGCACGGCGCTCGACCAGTGTCACAATGCTGGAGTCTGCAACCCGGGCAGCGGAAGCTGCACGAACCCGCCAAAGCCCAACGGCTCGAGTTGCGACGACGGCGACCTGTGCACCCAGACCGATAGCTGCCAGTCGGGAAGTTGCACCGGCTCGAACCCGGTGGCCTGCACGCCTCTCGATCAGTGTCACAATGCCGGCATCTGCAACCCGGGAACCGGCAGTTGTTCGAACCCGGCCAAACCGGACGGAAATTCCTGTGACGACGGCGACCTGTGTACCCAGACCGATACCTGCCAGGCGGGAAACTGCACGGGTGCGAACCCGGTGACTTGTACCGCTCTCGACCAGTGTCACGACGTAGGGGTGTGCAACCCCGCGACGGGCAGCTGTTCGAATCCGAACAGACCCGACGGTACCGGTTGCGACGACGGCGACCTGTGCACCCAGACGGACACCTGCCAGTCCGGCAGTTGCTCCGGAGCAAATCCCGTTGCCTGCTCAGCGCTCGATCAGTGCCACGTGGCCGGAACCTGCAACCCGGCGACGGGTAGCTGCTCGAATCCTAATAAACCCAACGGCTCGGCCTGCGATGATGGCAACCTTTGCACGCAGACCGATTCTTGCCAGTCCGGCAGCTGCCAGGGGGCGGACCCCGTCGCCTGCACGCCGCTCGATCAGTGTCATAACGCGGGTATCTGTAACCCGGGCACCGGTAGCTGTTCGAATCCCAACAAGCCCGACGGCTCGAACTGCGACGATGGAGATCTGTGCACACAGACGGATACCTGCCAGGCGGGAAGCTGCACCGGCTCGAACCCGGTAAGCTGCTCGGCACTCGACCAGTGCCACGATGTAGGAGTGTGCAACCCCGCGACGGGCAGTTGCTCGAACCCGCAAAAGCCCGACGGATCGAGTTGCGACGACGGCGACCTGTGCACCCAGACGGACACCTGTCAAGCTGGAAGTTGCACGGGCTCGAACTCCGTGACTTGCACGGCGCTCGACCAGTGTCACAATGCGGGCATATGCAACCCGGCAACGGGCAGTTGTTCGAACCCGCAGAAGCCGGATGGATCGGGCTGTGACGACGGGGATCTGTGCACCCAAACCGACACCTGCCAGTCGGGAAGTTGTATCGGCGCTGACCCGGTGGCCTGCACGCCGCTGGATCAGTGCCACGATGCAGGCACTTGCAACCCGGGAACGGGAAGTTGTTCGAACCCGGCGAAGCCCGACGGATCGGGATGCGACGACGGCGACCTGTGCTCTCAGACCGACACCTGCCAGGCGGGGGCATGTACCGGCTCCGACCCGGTGATGTGTACCCCGCTCGACCAATGCCACAATGCAGGTATTTGCAACCCGGCCACCGGTGGTTGCTCGAACCCGGACAAGGCCGATGGATCCGCCTGCGACGACGGTGACCTGTGTACCCAGACCGACACCTGCCAATCCGGAAGTTGTAGCGGAGCAAACCCGGTAATTTGCACACCTCTCGATCAGTGCCATGTTGCCGGGACTTGCGCCCCGGCAACGGGAATCTGCTCGAACCCGAATAAAGTGGACGGGTCGGCCTGCGACGACGGCGACCTGTGCTCGCAGGCGGACACCTGTCAGGCAGGAAGTTGCACCACTGGCCCCACTGATAAAGATACCGACGGAGACACCTATCTGGACGGCAGTTGTCCCGGGGGCAACGATTGTGACGACAGCCGCGGCTTCATCAATCCTGGCGAGACGGAAGGACCCTACCTCGATCCGACCTGTGGAGACACTTGGGACAACGATTGCGATGCCTTCCCGGACATGGCCGACTCAGGTTGCATGCAGTGTATCGCGCACTCTGAATGTGAAGACGGCAACGCCTGCACGACAGACCTGTGCATATCAGGTGAATGCCAGAACAACCCGGTGGTTGACGGAACCGCATGTGACGATAGCGATCTCTGCACTCAGACCGACACCTGTCAGGCCAGCACCTGCATGGGATCAAACCCGGTGGTTTGCTCGGCGCTCGACCAGTGCCACGTAGCCGGCACCTGCAACCCCGCGACGGGCAGCTGCTCGAACCCGCAAAAGCCCGACGGCTCGATCTGCAACGACGGCGACCTGTGCACCCAGACCGACACCTGCCAGGCAGGAAGTTGCACGGGAGTAGATCCGGTGGTCTGCAGCGCGCAGGATCAATGCCATAACGCCGGGACGTGCAACCCGGCCACGGGCAGTTGCTCTAATCCGCAGAAGCCCGACGGGACAGCCTGCAACGACTCCAACCTGTGTACTCAAACGGACACCTGCCAGTCGGGAAGCTGCACAGGCTCCAATCCGGTTGTGTGCTCGCCTCTCGACCAGTGTCACAACACCGGGACGTGCAACCCGGCCACGGGCAGTTGCTCGAACCCGCAAAAGCCCAACGGAACGTCGTGCGACGACGGAGATCTGTGCACGCAAACCGACACTTGCCAGTCGGGAAGTTGCAGCGGGTCGAACCCCGTGAGCTGCACGCCGCTCGACCAGTGCCATAATGCCGGGACATGCAACCCGTCCACCGGCAGTTGCTCGAATCCGAACAAGCCCAACGGCACGGGCTGCGACGACTCGAACCTTTGCACTCAGACCGACACCTGCCAGTCGGGAAGTTGCACCGGCGCGAACCCGATCGTCTGCAGCGCGCAGGACCAGTGCCATGACGCCGGGACCTGCAACCCGGCCACCGGCAGTTGCTCGAATCCGCCGAAGCCCGACGGGACCGCCTGCGACGACTCGAACCTGTGTTCTCAGACCGACACCTGTCAGTCGGGAAGCTGTACGGGCTCGAACCCTGTTGTCTGCACGGCGCTCGACCAGTGCCACAATGCCGGCATCTGCCAGCCGGCCACGGGCAATTGCACAAACCCGAACAAGCCGGACGGGACTGGCTGCGATGACTCCGACTTGTGTACTCAGACTGACACCTGCCAATCGGGAAGCTGCACCGGTTCGAACCCGGTTGTGTGCACGGCGCTCGACCAGTGTCATAACGCCGGGACATGCAACCCGGGGACCGGTAGTTGCTCCAATCCGAACAAGCCGAACGGTACATCCTGCGACGACTCCAACCTGTGCACCCAGACCGACACCTGCCAGTCGGGAAGTTGCACGGGTTCTAACCCGATTGTGTGCATGGCGCTCGACCAGTGTCACAACGCGGGCACCTGCAACCCGGCGACGGGCAGTTGCTCCAATCCGCCAAAGCCCGACGGTACGTCATGCAACGATTCGAACCTGTGCACCCAGACCGACACCTGCCAGTCGGGCAGTTGTTCGGGCTCGAACCCGGTGGTGTGCACGCCGCTCGACCAGTGTCACAACGCGGGTATCTGCCAGCCGGCGACGGGCAGTTGCAGCAACCCGCAAAAGCCGAACGGGACGGGTTGCGACGACTCCAACCTGTGCACCCAGACCGACACCTGCCAGTCTGGAAGCTGCACCGGTTCGAACCCGGTCATTTGCACGCCGCTAGACCAGTGCCACATTGCCGGAACGTGTAACCCCGGAAGCGGCAGTTGTTCCAATCCGAACAGGCCCGACGGTACGGCCTGCGACGACTCGAACCTGTGCACCCAGACCGACACCTGCCAGTCGGGAAGCTGCACTGGTTCGAACCCTGTCGTGTGCACGCCCCTGGATCAATGCCATGTCGCCGGCATCTGCAACCCCGGGACGGGCAACTGCTCCAACCCCAACAGTCCCAACGGGACGGCCTGCAACGACGGCAACATCTGCTCGTCGCTCGACACCTGCCAGGGCGGGAGCTGTACGGCCGGTGCCACTACCAAGGACACCGACGGCGACACTTACCTCGACGAGTCTTGCCCGGGTGGAGATGATTGCGACGACAACCAGATCTCGGTCAATCCGGGCGCCACGGAAGGGCCATTCGGAAACCCGACCTGCGCGGACGGCTGGGACAACGACTGCGACATGTTCTTCGACATCAACGACACCGACTGCATGGAGTGCATCGTCAACATCGATTGCGAAGATTTCAATACCTGCACGACCGACACATGCGTCGGCGGAGTCTGTAACAACACCCCGGTTGCCAACGGCACCGGTTGCAACGACGCCAACCTGTGCACACAGACGGACACCTGCCAGGCGGGCGTCTGCACCGGCTCCAACCCGGTGATCTGCACGGCTTCCGACCAGTGTCATGTCGTCGGAACATGTAACATCATTACCGGCGTTTGCTCTAATCCCCCCAAGCCGAACGGAACGCCCTGCGATGACTCCGACTTGTGCACGCAGACCGACACCTGTCAGGCCGGGACATGCACGGGCGCCGATCCCGTTGTTTGCACCGCGCTCGACCAGTGCCACAACATCGGCATCTGTCAGCCGGCGTCGGGCAATTGCACCAACCCGAACAAGCCCAACGGGACGGGCTGCAACGATGGCGACCTGTGCACCCAGACGGACACTTGCCAGTCGGGGATGTGCTCGGGCTCGAACCCGGTTGTCTGCACGGCGCTCGACCAGTGTCACAATGCCGGCATCTGTAATCCGGGAACGGGCAGTTGCTCGAATCCGCAGAAGCCCGATGGGACGGGCTGCAACGACTCCGACCTGTGCACGCAGACGGACACTTGCCAGTCTGGAAGCTGTACAGGCTCGAACCCGGTTGTCTGCACGCCGCTCGACCAGTGTCACAATGCGGGCATCTGCCAGCCGGCCAGTGGCAACTGCACCAACCCGAACAAGCCGGACGGGACGGGCTGCAACGACTCCGACCTGTGCACGCAGACCGACACCTGCCAGACGGGGACGTGTACGGGCTCGAACCCGGTTGTCTGCACGGCGCTCGACCAGTGCCACAATGCGGGCATCTGCCAGCCGGCGACTGGCAACTGCACCAACCCGAACAAGCCGGACGGAACCGGCTGCAACGACTCCGACTTGTGCACGCAGACGGATACTTGCCAGTCGGGAAGTTGCACGGGCTCGAACCCGGTTGTCTGCACGCCGCTCGACCAGTGCCACAATGCGGGCATCTGCCAGCCGGCGACTGGCAACTGCACCAACCCGAACAAGCCGGACGGGACGGGCTGTGACGACTCTAACCTGTGCACCCAGACCGACACTTGCCAGTTGGGGACGTGTACAGGCTCGAATCCCGTGGCATGCACACCGCTAGACCAGTGCCACAATGCCGGCGTCTGCCAGCCGGCGACGGGCAACTGCACGAACCCGAACAAGCCGGACGGGACGAATTGCGACGATGGCGACTTGTGTACCCAGACCGACACCTGCCAGACCGGCATTTGCACAGGCTCGAACCCGGTAGTCTGCACTCCGCTCGACCAGTGCCACAACGCGGGTAGTTGTAACTCGGGAACCGGCAACTGTTCGAACCCGAACAAGCCCGACGGAACGAATTGCGACGACTCGAACCTGTGCACCCAGACCGACACATGCCAGACGGGCATCTGCACCGGCTCGAACCCGGTTGTCTGCACACCGCTCGACCAGTGCCACAATGCCGGCACATGTCAGCAGGCGACTGGAAACTGCACCAACCCGAACAAGCCGGACGGTACGAACTGCGACGATGCCGATCTGTGCACTCAGACCGACACCTGCCAGTCGGGAACCTGCACCGGCTCGAACCCGGTGGTTTGCACACCGCTCGACCAGTGTCACAATGCCGGCACATGTCAGCAGGCTACCGGCAATTGCACCGACCCGAACAAGCCGGACGGCACGAATTGCGACGACTCTAACCTGTGCACCCAGACAGACACCTGCCAGATCGGCATCTGCACCGGCTCGAACCCGGTGGTCTGTACGCCGCTCGACCAGTGCCACAACGCCGGCATCTGCCAGCCGGCCAGCGGCAACTGCACCAACCCGCAAAAACCCGAAGGTTCCGCCTGCAGCGACGGAGAACCGTGCTCGTTCCCGGATACTTGCCAGTCCGGCACCTGCACGGGAACACTTTATTCTTGTGATGACAATTCTCCGTGTACTTCGGACAGTTGTAATGGCGACGGCACTTGCACCTTTACCTACCTTGCGGATCCCAGCGTCGACCCTGACTACGAGTGGTACGAGACCCGCTGCGGCGACGGCATCGACAACGACTGCGACGGCTGCATCGACGAGAACTGCGCGGGTTACCCGAACCCGATCATCGCCGTCGAGGTCATCCCATATTCGACATTGCCCGGCCTGGTGCGCCTGTCGGGCAACGCCCAGTTCGGGCCGGTGGGAGTCGAGTTGCCGGAACCCCTGCTTGTCCAGGTAAACGATGGAACGGGGGCTCCGCTGACCAACGAAATGGTCACCTTCAAAGTAGAGCCGCTTACGGACGGCGTTGACCCGGAGGATCCGGCCAACGAAGGGGTGTGTTACGGTGGCAGCCAGGCGCAGTACAACTGCAGCGGCCCGAACCTGGACCGCATCTGCCCCACACAGGTAATGAAGGTTTGTAACAACGCCTTGGGCACATTGCTCGACCAGGGCGGCAGCCCGTTCGCGCAACTTCAAGTGCCCACCGACGAGAATGGACAGGCCCGGGTGCGAATCATGATGCCGGCCGCCGAAACCGGCTTCATGGTGATCGGCGCCGCTCACGGTGGAGACCTGGTCTACTTCTTCGCGGCCTCCACCCAGGAACTATCCTCGACGATCACCTTGCCGACCCTGGGTGACAGTTACCCCGCGGCCAACCCGGCCTTCGGGCCGCTGATCCAGACCAGGTGGGGCGACGACTCGCAATCGTCAACATATATGGCCGACTTCGCGAGCTACACCCTGGCCATCACGGGCCTCTCGATCGACGACGGCACCTGCGACCCGGGCGAGTTGCCGCAGACCGGTATCGCGGCCGGCGGGTCGCTGACGATCTGCGGGCAGGGGTTCGCGTCTTCCGGAAACACGGTTTGGGTAGGCGGCGTCCAGGCCAACATCACCTCCGAGAGCACCACCGCGATCACGGTGGACGTTCCCGAGGGAGTGCCTGGGGCGACTCCGGTCAAGGTTTGGGACGGCACCACGACCATCTGCAAGGACGAATATAAACACGATGACACGGACGCCAATAACTTCGGCTGGCTCGATAGCACCGCCTCGGCCGCGGCCAACTTCTGGCGGCTTGGCAACAAGCCAATCTTCATCTTTGCAAAGACCGGCGGTCAGGCCGGCAGCAGCGCCAACGTGAAACTACTGGGCCTGGACACCTGCGGAAACCCGTTGGACGTCTCTGGCCACAGCCTGGGGCTTGACGCCTACAACCCGACCACACCCTACACCAACTCCAACGCGGTCACGGCCGGTAGCCCCAACGCCACGACCGGCATTGCTACCGTCAATGACGACAACGCCGGCACGGTTCGTTCGGCCGTGATCGTGGGTACAGTCGACGGCATGAGTTCGGATGACTACTACGTGTTGGGTAAGAACGCCGGCAACATGGTGGTCTCGGCCGTGCCCCGCTTGGGTCCGGCTACCTTCCATGAGTACACCGCCCTGGGAAACAACAACGGCGTAAACTCGCTGTTAATTCGCGGGGCAGACGAGTCGACCAGTGCGGATGCGAGGCATCAGAACCCGGGCATCCGGCTCTCCGATGGGTTCGAGAGCGTGGATCTGGATATCACCCAGAGCCCGGTGGGCCACGTGCCATTCTTCGAGACGGAATCCAACATCTCGCTGGGCACCATGACCGGCGAGGGCTGGACGGCCAACATGGTGACCGATTTCGATTTCTACGACGCGGTGGCCGGCTCCTCGCTGGGCACGATCTCGGGCGGCGTGCAGGGCATGATTGCCGTGCTGGCGGCAAACGTGGGCATTGATCCAGACACTACTAAGGCCGGTGCGATCTTTATGTCGGTTCCGCCGGTGGTGATGTCCGGGCAGGTGTTGACCCCGAACGGCAACGGCGACCAGGAGATCAACCTGAACTACGACGCACTGCTGTTCATGGAAGACTCGGATGTCGCGGCCGGTGGGTACCCGCGCGGCCTCGACGTGCGCCTCCTGATCATGCGCGCCATGCCCTGATAACGGCGAGTTGAGTTGGTCAGGGTTTTGTCTTACGGCCCGGGCCTTGGGAACTTGTCCAGCAGGCTTTTCACACGCGCTTCCGCCGGGGCCAGGCCGGCGGCCTTGGCGGCGGCTTCCCTCGCCCGCACGATTTTGCCCTGATCGAGTCTGGCGTAGGCCAACCCCAGCCAGGCATCGAGATTGCCGGGTTGTCGCGCGGTCACTATCTCGAAATGTTTCTCGGCTTCCTGCGGTTTTCGGGTTGACAGGAGCAGCTTGCCGAGGTTGTAGTGCGCGGCCAGGCAATTCGGATCGGCCTCGATCGCCGCCAGGTAGTGTTCAAGCGCTGGACCAATTAGGCCCCTTTCCTTGATGATGTTGGCCAGGTTGTTGTGGGCCATGGCGTAGTCCGGGCGATTGTTGATTATTTTAAGGTATTGCCGCTCGGCCTCGCCGCCGCGCCCGGTTTGTTCAAGAAGCCGGCCAAGGTTGAAGCGCGCTTCGGTAAGCCTGGGAGCGATCTTCAGCGCCAGTCGAAAATGTTTCTCGGCCCGCGTGAAATCACCTTGCCGCTGCTCCAGGCTGCCAAGGTTGACGAACGCGGCTGGTTGCCTTGGGTCGGCGTCGATCGCCCGTTCGAAACATTCACTGGCTCCGGCAATGTTGCCTTTGACCTGTAGCAGGATGCCCAGGTTGTTCCAGGCCCTGTCGTGAGAAGGATCGACGGCGAGGGTCTCGTGGTAAGCGGTTTCCGCCTCATTGTTTCTCTTCATCAAGGAGAGAGTATAGGCCAGGTTGTAAAGGGCTTGCGAATACCCTGGATCGAGCGTCAATGCCTTACGGAAGAAGGGTAACGCCTCGGCCGGTTTTCCCTTCCTCAATCGATAGGTGCCGAGGTTGTTGTAGGGGCTGGGAGAACCAGGATCACATTTTATCACCATACTGTACATACGATCCAGATCGATACAGTCAGGGATGGTGACAAGAGTACCAAGAGAGTATGCCGCGAGGAGGGGAACGCCGGCGGCCGCTAAAATCCAGCGGCGATGTTCATAGACGCGCATGGCGAGATGTCCGGCCAAGAGGCACAAGGCCAGAGATGGCAGGTATAGGAAACGCGTTGCCATTATCACCCGGAAAGGAACTATTTGTGACACCGGGACCAGGCACCCGTAGAAAAGCAGCAGGCTGAACGCCCAGAAGAGCGGCCGTCCGCGCTTGCGGCTGAGGATCAGCAGCCAGCCGGCCGCTCCGATCAAACCGAGAACCAACACCGCGCAAAACACGCCCTCTGGGAGGGATACGGTGGCCGGCATGTTCCTGTAACAATCCGGATGCAAAATGGGGTAGGGCAGAATTGCCAGCCGTAAGTACATGGCCATGACGGTCATCATCGTAAGGAAGATCTGCACGAATGAGGCATCTCCGAAAGCGAGCGACCAGTCGTTGGCTGCGACCCGGCCAACGACTGACAGACGTATGGCCATATACACGCCAAATACCAGTATGTGCGGTACTAGACGGATTATTAGCGTCCTGAACGACTGGCCTCGTATGCTCCAGCCGGCCAGAAACAGGATGCCGGGCAGGACTATTGCGTTCTCCTTCGACCAGAGCCCGAGCATGAACAGACAGGCCGAGCCTATATCACCGGCCCACCTGCGTGCACCGGATCGCTTGTCACCGCCGAGAAACAGCCACCAGGCTGCTGCCAGACAGATGAAGGCCAGCAACTCCGCCCGGCCGCCAAGCAGACTCACGACCGCCTCGATGTGAATTGGATGGGCCACGAAGAGCAAGGCAGCGGTCAACCCTCCGATTCTAGATCCGAGAAACCGTATCGAAAGACCAAGCACCAGGAGCGCAGAGGTAAGGAAGAGTATCAGGTTGGTAAGTCGCCATCCGAAGGGATCATGATGCCACAGGAATGTGTCGATGATGATGGAGGTTATCAAGAGAGGCCGGTAAAGACCGAACCTGCTGGGTTTTTCACTGGAATTCGAGGCTTGGTCGAGGTTCTCGGGAACCACCCAGTCCAGGTCGTGAAAAAGGTATCTCAAGGCGTTGGACGAATCGTATGCCTGGGGGCTCTCCAGGGCGACCAGGACATCATCATCGGTGAACGGAGCCTTCAACGCACCGGAATACAAAGCGATGCCCAGGCCGACCACGAACAAGGGGGAAATGATACGAAGGATATTTTCTGCCGACTTACTCATGTTCAAAACCAAAATTGGCGTATCGAGACGGGCACCAGTTAGTATTACCATGCTGAAAAAAAGCTGTCACGGTTGATGTGACTCGGCAACCACTATGATATCGTTGCCGTCGATGAGCAAAAGCCTGACGAGAATTCATGGGTGGTTGCGACGACACTCGTTGCTCATGGTTGTGGCGTTGGGCGTGACGTTGTACCTGCCAAGCCTGGACGTGGGCTTCGTGGGGGATGACTTATACCAACTCGCCGTCCTCGACGGCGTAGACGACGGCATGGGGCCGATCCAGGGCCAGGTCTATCCCTGGTGGGTCGCGTCCGACTTTCGAAAGGATCTCTTACGCCCCCTTGCGGATGCGGTCTTCCGGCTAGATCACCTGCTGTATGCGCGGGGGCCTTTCGGGTTTCATGTGTCCAGCCTGGTTCTGTGGGGCCTGCTCTTGCTGGTAGTCATGATCTTCTTTCGCAGCCTGGAAAGCGATCCGCGCAAGCCTTCCGCGGTGTTGTTGCTGGCCGGGATCTTCTTCGCGTTCGACGAGGCCCACGTGCTGAACATTTCGTGGATTGCCTATCGCTACAGTATACTGGGAGCACTGTTCTCCGTCGCCGCACTCTGGCAGTATCACCTCTACCGCGGCCGGGATCGCCGCCGGTCGCTTTGGCTGGCCCTGTTCTTTATCTGGTTGGCCTTCCTGTCGGCCGAGGGTTCGCTTGCCACGGTGGTTTGGATTGCCGCATATGAACTCGTTCTCGGAACAGGCAAGCCGGCCGGCAGAGTGTTGCGCGTGACGCCGTTTGTATGCTCGGCGGCGGTCTACATACTTGCTTATACCGCAACCGGGCATGCTAATGCCGGCTCCGATTGTTTCCTGAATCAACTCATGCAGCCGCTCGCCCTTTTCTGGCAGGTCGTGACGGTCAGGTTGCCATGTCTGATCACCGGCGCGCTGACGCCGGTTCCGGCCGAGATGAGTTTCCCGCATGTTGGCACCGGCGTACACTGGTCGCTGGCCGCGGCATGGATATTGGCGGGAGCCACCGTTGTCCTTTTGGTTTTCCATGTATCGAGAAGAGAGCAAGCTCAAGCCCGTATGATGTTTCTAGGAGGCCTGATAAGCCTGTTGCCCGGGGCTGCCGCCCATCCGCACAATTTCATGTTGCTCTTACCCACGGTCGGCTTGGCCTGGGTGCTTGCGTCATACGTCGTCGACGCCTGGCGGCGCTTTCGGAAAGGCTTGCCGCGGGGCCGCCTGGCGCTCGGGGCGGCCGCAATTTTCGTGCTGGTACACGGCATACTGGCGCCCGCCCATGCGGTTATAGTCACGGAACTGTTCAGGAATAAAAGTCACCAGGCGCTGGCCGCGGCCATGAATTCGGAGTTGCCCGGCCCGGGCGAGGCCGACCGGGCCAGGGTGCTGCTGCTCTCGACGGGAGAGAGCAGCTACTTTATTCCATTACTGCGCTGGGCGGCGGGGCTGCCGTTTCCTGCCGCGGTCTGGGTGGTTACAATGGGGAAGGGAGAGTATCTCTTCAACCAGACCGGTTCGAACTCTTTCGGTGTAATCGTGCGGGAAGGCGATTTATTAGCGAACCTGAGCGCACACACGTGCAGGAAGGATTTTCACCTGCGCGAGGGAGAACGGTTTCTGCAAGGTGCCATGCGAGTGACAATCCGCAAGGTGATCGGGGAAAAAGTGAAAGAGTTTCTCGTCGCGATCGATCTCCCCCTGGACGATCCCAAAGTCTGGCTCATGGTCTGGGACGGCAAGCGTTTCGTCCGGGTGCCCAGGTTGCCCTGGAAATATCCATGGAGGCACGGCAGACGCTGAGCAAAGCGGAAATTCAGCCGGTTTCGAGATAGAGCAATCCGCCGGGGTCAGGGGAGGGCTCGCATTCCTAATGTAAGCTACGACGTTTCATGTGATTGGCCACTTATCACCCTCTTGGCCAGCAGAAACGCTGCCAGGTAACATAGCCCAGCCGAGGAAAGTACCAGCCAGTAGCCGGTCCACTGGGCCAGCATGCCGGCCAGGGTCGTAGCGATTACGGTGGCGAAGGCGTTGACGGCCCAGGCCCAGGCCACTGTGCCGGACTGGCCTCCTAGAGCACGCAGCACCGTGGGCAGCGGTATGCCCAGAAAAAATCCGGTCGGCATCAGTGTGAGCCCTACCACCAGCAGGCGAACGAATAGCCCCGAACCCTCCAGGGCGCCGACGATGGGGGTGTAGTAAATCGCGGTATACACTAGAAAACAGGCTCCGGCGCTCACAAGCGCAAGACGCAACCGCGGACCCGACACCGGTTTCCTGCCCGAGTACCAGGCGCCTACTCCGGCAGAAAACAACAGAACGGCCAGCATTACCGCGAAGGCTGTCATGCCGCTACCCAGCAGGAGTCGGACGTGATGAACAGCGGTGAGTTCGAACAGGATGAATCCAAGTCCCAGCGCACCGGCGTAAAACAGCAACGGCCAGTGCCGGCCGAGTCGGACGGGGTGTTTTGCCAAGATGAACAGTGGCCCGAAGACGAAGAGCAGACCGAAGAACCCCAGTACCCCCAGGGTGACAAGCATAATAATCCAGGCCAGCGGTCCGGCCTGGCCGGGATACTGCATCTCGAACCCTGACGGCAGACCGGTTCTGGTCATGCCGAAAGAGAAGAGATGACCCAGGGTGTAGAAGTTGAAAAAGAACGGATGATCGTCGGTGGAGGCACGAATGTCGAACGAGTAATTGGCGATGAAGGTTTCTCTGCCGGCCGAAAACAACTCTTTCAACCCGGGCATAGTGAAATGACCCGGCACGTGCACCGGGTACAGACCTTCCTGCTTGGTCCAGGCCAGAGATCGATTGATCTCCTCCTTGGTGAACTCACCGCGTTTCAGCAGCACATCGGCCCAGGAACCCCGGGAAGTTTGTGCCACCACCAGAAAGCGGTTTTCGGGGGCGCTGATACCGCGGCGTTCGAGCATTTCCAGCATGGTGCTGACAATCCGCAGGATCTCGCGAGGAGGTTGGTGGAACCAGCGGCTGTATGAAAGAACTCCTCCCTCTTCGAGCCGCTCGTACATCACGTCCATCGCTTCCACCGTGTAGAGGTAGTTCTCGGTCATGGCAAGCGAGCATAGTGTGCCACTGGTGAAGGTGTCGACTCCGGACAACTGGATGACGTCGAACGATCGGTCGGTGGTCGCCAAGTACGACCGGCCGTCCACGCAAACCAGGGAGACGTCCGGTCGCTGGGCCAGATGGCCGGTGTAATCGGCATAGCTATCTTCGAGCATACCGACGATCACCGGGTTGATCTCGATGGCGGTGACATGCCTGGCGCCAGCGACCAGCGCCGCCAATACGTCCGGTCCCCCACCGGCACCCACGACGGCGACCTGGTCCGGTCGAATCACGTAGTACGGCAGCGCCTGAAGCATGTGGCGAGTCCAGCGGGCCTGGTCCAGGTTTCCGCCTTTGAGCCGGATGAGCGCGGTCGGAGCGGTGGCATCCTGGGTGATTCCCATCATTTTTACTCGGATGCCGGAATACTTTGGGGCCATGCCCCCGCCGAAAATGGGATGCAACTCGAGCTCATCCAGCAGGTCGATTCGGCAATACGGGGTCCAGTGATGCTCAATCGGTTTGACACCCCGGGGCAATCGCCCGCCGATTTTCCAGGGTAGCGGCAGATCCGGGTCGCCCACAACGAACAAGGTGGCTACAGACATAGCCACGACGCAACCGGCTCCGATTACGAATACACTGAAGAGGGACCCGGCCTTTCGGGCGATGGGGATGGCGCATAAGGCTACCAGACCATGGGCGGCCAGCAACAGCCGGGGAGCTCCGAAGGGTCCGATGAGCAGGACGGCGGCACAAGCTCCCAAGGCCGCGGCAACCAGATCGGCCGCGTAGCGCTGCGCCACGAACTGAGCACGCTCGGCGAGAAGTTCGCACAGAATCATGCCGCCGAAGAAAAAGGGAATCGCAAGCATCAACAAGAAAATGGCGAAAACGGCGATCTCGCTCCCCTGGGTCAGGCGAGACAGGTCCACCGGCATGTAAGGTGCAAGGCGGAAGAACAGCGCTCCCGAAATGCATGTCGCGAGCACCCACACACATAGCCGGCGGCGGTGCCCTTCGAGACCGCGATTGCGCAGAGCGCTGTATACCGAGCCGGCGGCCCCCAGCCCCAGCAGGGGAATTGCGACGGCCAGGGTGACCACCTCGGGGAACAAGTAGAAAGACAGGACCCTGACTAGGGTAACCTCGCTGACCAGCAGGCAGAAGCTGGTTCCCCCCATCAACAACAAGGCTCCATCGTTTGTCCGCGGCAACGAACGCGGAGTGTTCCGTTCGTCAGTCATGGTGGTGGGTCTCACGCGGAGTCCAGGCAGGCATCCGCAGACGTGTATACCGGGAGCCGTCCCAGATCATCAGCCAGACATCCGATCGATCGAGAGGACGGTCAATAACTACGAGTATTTTCCGTATGTGATCTCCCTCCACATCCATGATGGTAATCTCCATCGCTCCTTGCCTGAAACGCTCCCCTTTACGGAAAGAGAAGTCTTTCCGGTAGACCAGCGCGCCGATGCCTTCGAGGATTGAACCGCTGATCACCTTAAGCGAGAACGAGGCTTCCCCGGTGCGGTCGAAGCGAAACTCGCCTTTTCCCTGCGAGACCACCCAGATCGCCTTGGGAAGAGAAAAGCCCAACAGGAGGCGCTGACCGGCAATGAACAGGCCGTCTTCGGGGCCGCTGATCAGTATCACGCGGGCGTCCCCGGCCTCCGGGTTCCCAGGCATCTGGGATCTCTCGGCCACGGCGCGTTCCCGCCGGGCATCCTGTCCGAGTCGGATGGTAGCGAGCACCGCCTGTACCGGCGCCACCAGCATGTGGAGAGAAACAATAAGTACGGCGATTAGCCTGCGAACCCAACCGGGTTCAGAGGATCCGTCCGTCCATCCGGTTCGCAGAGCGCCTACCACATAAGCGGCCAGCACCCAGGCGAAGCCCACACTGGGCAGTAACAACAATCGATTGTGCGGCAGAGCCACCAACTGGGGCAGCAAGCTGAGCAAGGCCGCGAGCGCCATGAACCGTGCCAGCCGGTCGCGACGCAAGAGGGGAACGAGTACCAGGCTGACCGCCAGCACGATTCCCCAGGCCAGCAGCAGGGGCCACCAGGCGTCGGAGGTAATCATGATAAGCCCGATCTCGGCCTTCACGGGAGTCAGTGCCCCGGCCAGAAGGAACGGGATGCCCTTGAAAACCCTCTGCCACATGAAACCCATGGGATCCGACAGGGGGTCAAGATAGAACCCGGATCCAGAGCTTCCATATCCCAACGCCCTGTACAAGATGAGGTATCCCAGCGCGAGAGCCAGGGCGGGGGCTGCCGCCCTCAGGCACACGACCGCCCGATCCCTGCGTATGCTTAGCTCGTAGGCCGCAATCCAGCAGACCAGGGCTATCGAGCCCTCGGTCGATAATAAGCCCAACAAAAACAACAGCAAGGTTATAACCAACGAACGGATCTTTCCGTTCTTGCGGAACCGGTGGTAGTGAAGCATGGCGCCCAGGGAAAACAAAGCGCCGAGCAGGACATGTCGGTTGGCCAGCCAGGAAACATTCAGGGCATGGACGTCGTCAAGGGCAAAAAACAACCCGGCCAGCATGGCGATTGCAGGACTCTGATCAAAATCGCGTGTAAATTCACGAAATAATAGGACCACCATGACCAGCAGCAGACCCCACAGGAACAATGACGTGGCGTGGTAGCCGAGGGGGTTGAGCCCGTAGAGCCGATGGTCGAGAAGGTGAAACACGCAGGCCAGTGGCCTGAAGAAATTCATCCGGAAGTCGGCGGAGGCCCACCAACTCGAGAGTCTGCCCTGTAGCGGGCCCATACTGGTGGTATCTCCATCGTCGAAAGTGTACAGGGACAGGGGTCCCGGGTTGGGCAGTCCGTCGACATGCTCAAGAATGGCAAGGTGATAGACATCGTCGGCTAAAAAACCGCTACCCAGGCTTGGCAGGAAGAGAATCAATCCGGAGATCAAGACGATGGGAAGCGAATATCTTTCCAGTCTCTGCATGATCACCACTTGATAGTGTATATCCTCTTGGACAAGAGAGTAAAGACATGTGCCGTCGATCGCTGTAATTCATACACTAAAATTTTCTATCATGGCCCGGGTTGACCTTTTCCTTGACTGTTCATTTTTGTACTGTTGTAGTTGGTACTGGAGAGAACTACAGGAGAGCGAGAATATGGGAAAATGGAGCGTAATGTTCATGGTGGTCGTCTTGTTGTTTGCTACGGCGTGCCCACCGGAGGGTGCCGACAAGAAAACGGAAACCGGGACGAACGCCCATTCGGCCGTGGATGAGCCCGGACTCTCGAAGGGGGTAGGGGGGTTGGCGGTGGTCAATGGTATACCGATCACGAAGGATGAATATTCTCGCTACCTTGAGCCTTACCCGGACCAGATGAAGAATAACGCCCAGGGGCGCGAGCACGTGTTGCAGTCGCTGATCGACCATGTGCTGCTGCAGGGGGAGGCCGCCCGGCTGGGGCTGGACAAGGACCCCGACTACCTGCGCAAGGTCGAAAACTACAGGCGCAACCTGCTCGATAACCTGCTGCTCGAGCGCGTCTCACGGGGCGGTTTCGTCGTTACCGAAGAAGAGGCCAAGAAATACTTCGCCGAGCATCAGGATGAATTCGATAAGCCGGAGCGGGTCCATGTCAGCCACATCCTGGTCAAGACTGAGGCAGAGGCCAAAGACGTCCTGGCCAAGATTCGCGCGGGCGGGTCGTTCGAGAAGTTGGTTAGGGAACTCTCCATCGACATCGCCACCCGGGAGAGGGGAGGCGACATGGGCTCCTTCTCGCGCAAACAGCGCCCGCAGTTGGCCGACGCCGCTTTCGCCCTGAAAAATCCCGGTCAGATCTCCGCGCCGATCCAGACTCGCCGCGGCTTCGAAATCATCAAGCTGATCAAACGCATTCCGCCCGTGAAGGAGACTTTCGCTCAGGCCCGCGAGGGATTGCTCAGCCGCCTGCGGGCGCGCAAGCGCCTGGACACCAAGCAGAAGTTGCTTGCGAAATTGCGTGCCGGGGCGCGCATCAAGACCGACAAGCAGGCCCTCGGCAATTTGAAGATTTCCCCCGCTCGGAAATGACGCCGTTTCTTAGGGCACCATCAGTTGCCAGCCGTCCTCGACTTCCGATACCTGGCCCGTCAGCAACCGAGCGACAGGGAAGAGATCGAAGTCGAAGGGGGCGCGGAACTGGCTGCCCCAGAGAGTCACCCTGATCTCGCTTCCCGATGAGAATGGGCTGGCCGCGGCCGGCAGGTCGAAGGTCGTGGTGCCCGAAGGCGCGTAGACCCTCCACCAGTTGTCCGAAAGAATCTGTTCCTTGTCGCCGTCGACGACACGATCAACCTTGCCGAGGACTATTCCCCTGACGGCGCTCGTTGACAGGTCGGCCTCGCTCAGGCTGTTGGAAAAATCGTGTGTACCGGCCGCCGGCGCAAGCATCTGCTGGGCCAGGGCGTAAATCTGGTCGAAAGTAACACTGGCGCAACCGGCCAGCGCATCGTTGGGCACGAAATGCACCGTTATATCCATGCCGGCGTCCGGTAGCGCGTCGAGCGCCGGCGGAGTCAGCAGGGCCGGCATCTGCAAGACCGTCACTTGCGAGCTGGAAGTCGCGGAGGATCCCAGCCGACCCGGCAACAGTTCGTAGCTCCCGTCCGGCCTGGTGACCAGGTTGCGCAGGAACAACTGGGTCATGTTCAAAGACGCTCCGGTAAGTGTGTCGAGGGGCGGAACCAAGAACTTCGGCTCCCGCTTGTAGGCGAAGGGGGTCCGGTTGAAGTCGAAGCCGATTATCGCCCTTCCTCCCTCGGGCACCGCCTGGCTGCCGGGCGCAAAATCGAGCGCCGTCAGCGCCAGGCCGAAGGCAAAGGAGCACTCGACATCGTCGGCCGTTATGGGCACGTCGCAGAACACCCGCGGATCGCAGGATTCCGGCAGGCCGTCTGCGTTTTCATCGCACTTGACCTCGTGCCGGGCCGTTGCGGGCAGCAACGACTGCAACCTCGAGTCGCCGTCATTGGTTGTCGGCACGAAGCCTGTGGCCGCCGGCTGCAGGGAGGTCTCGTCGTTTGAGATGATCGTCACCTGGTAAAGCGGCATGAAGCAGTAGGTGCTGCCGGGATCGTCCGGGTCGGCAAGGCACTTGTAACCGGGAGTAATGTCGTTGCATTCCTGGTCGTTGCTGCAGGTGTTGTCCGGATCGATGGCCCCGGGATCGGCCAGTGGGATGACGTCTTCTTTCTGCTGATAGTCGACGTTCCAGCAGTCGTCCTCGGTGATGGCGGCCAGCGTCGCGGAAGCGTCGTCCTCCTGGCCGGCTGCTACGTTGACCGTTATCGGGCAAGCATGCAGGGTGCGCAGCTTGAAGGCCGCCAGCATCGATCCGACGTCATACTCCACCTCCGCGCCGTTGTTGTCGAGGAAGGGCAGCAGCACCGGCAGCAGGTCGAGCATCGAGACGTTCATCACGCCCGACAGCAGTACGAGCCTGTTCTGGCCCTCGGGCAGCTCCATGCGAATGTTTCTCAACGGGGTCGGATCCTTGCACTTGTGCTCGTCGTAGTCGCAAGTCCAGCGCAGGTCGGGGCAGTCCGGCGTGTTGCAGTCGGGTTCGTTGGGGCAATCATCGATGCTGTCGCAGGGTCCATCATACGGATCGATGCCCAGGACGGAAGCCAGGCCGTTCAGAAATGTGTCGTCGCTGGCCAGGTTGCCGGGCAAGATGGCGCTGTCCGTCGGGGGCCTCGAGAACAATTTGCCCACCGGGAAACGGCTGAAATTGTCCAGGGCAAACATGGGAATGACTATTGCCACCCGCATCTGTCCGGAGACGTTGCTGCCGCCCATGCTGAAAAACGGCAGCAGCGAATTGGGAGTGCACAGACCCTGGCACTCGTTGGCCGCCTGCTCACAGTAACAGGTGCCGTTGCAGTTGGAGACGGCGTCGCAGTCGCTGTCAACACTGCAGTTGCCGGCGCACTTGTGAGAATGGGGCAGCATGTCGAAGATTGACTGGGGGACTTTTGCCGTAAGGATGCCGGTCTGGTGATTGGCCCTGCCGCTGGCCGTCATCATCAGCGGAACGGTGACCTCTCCCGAACAATGGTTCAGAAGAGTGGTCGCCTCATACTTCGGGCGGTCACCGGCCGGTGCGCCGGGCAGGGCCGGCACCTTGTCGTCCACGGCGACCGTGATGGATTTACGGGTGCCCACGGCCAGGCCGCTGAGGGTAGCCTGGCCGGAGGCATCGGTGTCCTGGTTGTGCACACCGTCGTTCGCATCGACAACCGTGACGTGTGCTCCCGCTATGGCCTGGCCGCCGGCGGCCTCGATGACACTGACGGTCAGACTGTCTTCACAGGGCGAGCGCTCGGCGAGAGATACGGTCAGCGTGTCGCTGATTGTGTCTGCCCGGCCATTGTCGGTGCCGCCCGTGTCGGTAACCTCCAACTGGAAGACATAGTCGCCGAACTCGGTGAGATCGACCGTGGCAGAGACCTTGTCGGCGTCTGTAATGTTGACGTTCGAACCGGCCGGTTCACTGATCTTGTTCCAGGTATAAGTGGACAGGCTGACCTCGTGGCAACCGGCCGAGGTGGCCGCGTGGCTCGCGCTGCCGTTCAGCGTGACCGTGGCCGGAACTCCGGCCATCGTAGCCAGGGACTGGTTCTCACCGGCCTCGGCGACAGGAGAGGGGCAGACGACGTTCGCCACCTCGACCTTGACGGTGTCCCAATGGCTAACCTGTGTGGTCTCGTTGACCGTGGTCACCGGGTAGGTCGCCTTGCAGCGGAAGCTGTAGCTTCCGGCCTGCTGGGGCACGAAATCTGCCTGCCGCTGGTTGGCGCCGTTGAGGGTCACGTCCGGTCCGCCGTTCTGTTCCCAGAGAAAAGTGACCGAGTCTTTCTCGCTCACGCAGACCTGCTGGTCTTCGGGAGGCAGTTGCAGGCTGCCTCTGAGAATGATGGTTTCACCGACGTTTCCCGTCAGGTCGTCCCCGGCTTTGACAATCGGCGGTCCGCATTTTTTTCCCGGCGTGCTGGAAGGGCAGCCCGTCCCCAGAATTGCAACTAGAAAGAAAGAGCCAATTGCCTGAATCGCAAAGACGCTTCGATGACAACGCATGACAACCTCCCTGATATTAATTCTTGTATGAAAAATTCATTTTCTCTTTCTGGAATGCTAGCTTTTTCAAGGCGCTGTTGTCAAGGCAGGGGCACTGTGGTATCAGACTGATGCCAGAGACAGGAGACACGTTTTGCTCAGTGCCGAACCGAAGCGGGTGTGGATCGAGGTCGTCGCCATCTGGGCGATCGCCATCGGTGTCATCCTGGCTTTCAAGCTCCTCGATTTCGTGCCCTTCATAAAGGAGAACTTGTGGGGAATCGCCGGACTGGTCTTTTTGTTCCTGCCGCTCGAGTGGCTCTACCGCCGGGGGGAAAACCCGGCCGATTTCGGCATCAGCCGACGGGGCCTGGGGAAGGGGCTTTTATTGGCGGGTATTCTAGTGGCGCTGACTTTTCCGGCCTACATGCCAGCCTACAAATGGTGGTTCTCGCGCACCCAGGATTTTAGACTCCATCTGCCGGCTGATTTCTGGAAGGAGTGCGTTGGTTTCATATTTCTGGTTGCCCTGCCGGAAGAGGCTTTTTACCGCGGTTATCTGCAGACCAGGCTGGACAAGGTTTTCAAAAAAAAGGTCAAGATACTCGGTGCCGAGGTGGGCTGGTCGGTCGTCGTTGCCGCGGCTTTCTTCGCCGTCGGCCACCTGGTGGATCCGCGCCTGGACAAGCTGGGCACGTTCTTCCCCGGGCTTGTCTTCGGCTGGATGCGCGCCAGGACCGGATCGATCGCCGGCGCGGTGGCCTTTCATGCCCTGTGCGATATCTGGGCCGAGGTGTTACGCTACGGTTACTTTTAATTTATCCTTATCCGCACGCCCAGTCGGGGTCGATCTCGCCGTCGCAGTCGTTGTCCTTGCCGTCGCATAGCTCCGGGGCGCCCGGGTAGACGGTGTCGTCGTTGTCGTCGCAGTCGAACAGTTCCTCGCAGTCGCCGCAGGTCGTCCAGCCGTCCCCGTCTTGATCGAAGCCTTCGTCGACCAGGCCGTCACAATCGTTGTCTATGCAATCGCAAACTTCCTCGGCATCCGGGTTGACGTCGGGATTAGTGTCGTCGCAGTCGCCGCCGCAGGTGGTCCAGCCGTCGCCGTCGGTATCGAAACCCTCGTCGATCTGGCCGTCGCAGTCGTCGTCGATGCCGTTGCAGTACTCGTTGGCCTCCGGGTGGATGGTGGGATCGTTGTCGTTGCAGTCTCCCCCACAGGTTGTCCAGCCGTCGTTGTCGGTATCGAAACCCTCGTCGATGAAACCGTTGCAGTTGTCGTCGACCCCGTTGCATTCCTCGGTCGCGCCGGGATACACGTTCGGGTCGGTGTCGTCGCAATCGCCATGGCACAAACCCCAACCGTCTCCGTCCTCGTCGATCTCGTCTATTTCTCCGTTGCAGTCGTTGTCGATGCCGTCGCAAATCTCGGTTTCGGGCTGGCAGTGCTCGAAGCTGCGGTAGGAGGCGGTCAGATCCAGGTTGTCGGCGCTGGGGCGCCAGGAGCCGTAGAACACCAGGGTGTTCTGGGTGCCGTCGTAGTCGAAGCCGTCAGAGCGGCTGCGGGGGACGATCTCGGGCACTTGTCCGGCAGCCCTTTGCAGGGCCACCTTGATGGTGGACGAAATGGGCGGTTTGGTGAGCTGGTAGATCGATGCCACTCCCTGGGCGGCGCGAACGATATTCTGGACGTTGGGGGTCTGATCGGCGTCGCAGATCGACATGGACATACCACCGTTGATACCCGAGGCCACGGCATTGTAGCCGCAGGAGTCGTCGTAGGCGGTAGCACACCTGGGCACGCCGCCCGCAATGGCGAACAGAGTAGCTCCCCGCGAGGTGTACTGGTCGACGAAGCTACTCACCAGCGAGTCGAAGTTGGCGCAGTTGGGAGGACAGGGCGCGTCGGAGTGGTCGCCGCCGCAGGAGTCTTCAATTGTCTCGGCGTGCTCGTCGCTCATGACCACCACGATCAGGGTGGCCTCGCAGCGCAGCTTGGTGGGATCCGGGTTCTGGGTGTCGGGGTCGCAGGGCAGCGCCCGGTCGATGGCGCGGATGCCCATGGCCAGACCGTACTCGGCTCCCGAGCCACCGGTGCCGAGCACCACCCGTTGCTTGAAGGTATTGATGTCACTGGTGAAGTCACCGGCAACCAGCTTGCCATCTCCGGCGGACTGGGAGGAGCGACTATCTGTGCTGGTGACCCCGATTCGCCAGTCGAGCGTGGTCTGGGAGAGCAGCGCATCCATAGCGTCACCGGCGTTGGACACCGCCGTCTGTTCGTCGCTCATCGAGCCGGAGTTGTCCACTACCCAGATGAAGTCGACCGGGCTGACGCCCACGGTGGCGAAGGTGTCGCACTGCACGTCGGTGCGATCCGGGGCGCGGGCCAGAGCGGTTGAGTTGGTGACGTCGCTGGCCCTGATGAGCTGGGCTTCGTCCAGCAGCCCATCGCTGGAAATGGCGCCGATGGTGATCGCCTGCTGGGCCGAGCGGTACACCGTCTCGGTGTACAGATGGTAGGCGGTGGCGGCCGCGCCCTGATTGGCCAGACTGCCGGTAAGGGCCCCGGCACCGGCCAGCAGCTCGGCCAGCTGGTTGTCGAGCGCCGTGGGAGAGAGCGCTCCCGCCAACGTCAGGCTGTATTCGGTGATGACCGCATCGTAGCCGTCGAAGGTGGTCAGCGAGCGGGTGGTGGCTCCGCTTATGGTGCCTACGCCGTTGAGCAGGCCTCGGTCGTGCTGCTCTTGGGCGGCGGCAGAGGCGCCGCTGGGAGCGCGGCTGACCAGGAAGCCGGGCATCTCGTCGGCCGAACTGTAGAAGGCGGCGCCCACGGCGTTGCCGCCGGCGCTCAAGTCGGAGAAGGTCGAGAAGAACGGCTCCAGTGCCAGCAGGTAGTCGTTGGTCCAGCCCCGGTACAGGTCCACCGGCTTCAGGTTCTCGGTGCTGCACACCAGGAAGGTCCCTTCCTCGTTGTCCTGCAGGCCGTCGCCGTCGGTGTCGCCGGTTTGCGGATCGGTCTCGCCCTCGGAGCAGGCGGCCGAGTAGCACACCCCGGCGGCGATGCAGATCTCCCCGGCGGCGCAGTCGCCCGGGCCCTGGCAGGCGGTCGTGCAGCTTCCAAGGACACAGTCGCCGTTGCGGTCCTCGTCACCGTCCATGACACCATCGTCGTCGGTGTCGGCATCGAGAGGGTTGGTCTCCTGCCCGGCATCGTACTGGAAATTGCCGTTGCAGTCTTCCTGGCCGTCGCTCAGCCCGTCGGAATCGCTGTCGGCACGGGATGGATCGGTCTCGCCCGCGTCCTGCTGTCCGTTCTGGTTACTGTCCTCGTAGCCGTCGGGAATGCCGTCTGAATCGCTGTCGGGATTTGTTGGGTCGGTCTCTCCGATGTCCACCAGGCCGTTGCCGTTGGCATCCTCCAATCCGTCGGGCAGCAGATCGCCGTCGGTGTCTGCAAGCAGCGGGTCGGTCTCGCCGAAGTCGATCTGCCCGTTGTGGTTGAGATCTTCGATACCGTCATCGAGCCCGTCCGAATCGCTGTCGGGATTGGTGGCATCTGTCTCACCGTCGTCGAGGATGCCGTTGCGGTTGGCGTCTTCTATTCCGTCGGGCAGACCGTCCGAATCGCTGTCGGCGTTCAGCGGGTCGCTCTCGCCTGCGTTCACCGCACCGTCGTGGTTGGCGTCTTCCAGACCGTCGGCTATCCCGTCCCCGTCGCTGTCTGGGTTGCGCGGGTCGGTCTCGCCGGGGCTGACGGCGCCGTCGTGGTTTGCATCTTCGAGGCCGTCGGGTAGCCCGTCTCCGTCGGTGTCGGTCCGCAGCGGGTCGGTCTCGTCAGTGTCGCGCACGCCGTCATGGTCGGCGTCTTCCACTCCATCGGGAAGGCCGTCGGCGTCGGTATCAACGTTGTTGGGGTCGCATTCCCAGGCGTCCCAGTTTCCGTTGTGGTTCAGGTCTTCAATGCCGTCAAAAAGGCCGTCGCCGTCTGTGTCGGCCGAGGCCGGGTCGGTTTCACCGTCGTCGATCTGACCGTTGTGATTGGCGTCTTCCAGGCCGTCGGGCAGGCCGTCCTCGTCGCTGTCTGAGCTTGTGGGATCGGTCTCACCGGGATCGACCAGTCCGTTACCGTTCTTGTCCTCGAGGCCGTCCCGGATGCCGTCGGAGTCGGAATCGGGATTGAGCGGATCGGTTTCGCCGTCGTCCAGTTGCCCGTTGTGGTTGGCGTCCTCGACGCCGTCCCAGACGCCGTCGGAGTCGGAGTCGGGATCGTCCGGATCGGTCTCGCCGGGGTCGACCGATCCGTTGCCGTTCTTGTCTTCGACGTTGTTTGGTATACCGTCACCGTCGCGATCGTCGGGCGTTATGTCCGGACCGCCGTCAGCGTCGCCGTCGCTGCCGCCGTCGCCCACGGGGCCCGCCACGCAGAATCCGTTCTCGCAGATCTCGTTTTCGCCGCAGCGGGAGTCATCGCTGCATGGCTGGCGGCAGAATCCCGAGAAGCACTGCATTCCCTCGGGGCAGCTTTCGTTGGTGACGCAAGTCGGGTGGCAGATTCCTTCGTCGCAACCTTCGCCCTCGGCGCAGTCGCTGTCGACGGTGCAACGGGCGGGACCGCTCAGAGTGTCGGAACCGCATCCGCCAAAGGCAAACCAGAAAAGCACAAGAGAGCAGATGCAAAGCAGCCGGCCGGCATGTCTGGCAATACGATAGATTTGTATCATGGGATTCCTCCGCCTTCAGGGGACACCCTCATATTATCCCGAGGCCCGGGAAAAAATCAATCGGCGGGCATATCCAGGCGCAGGCTGCGGGCCAGCGGCTGCAAGTCGGGCGGGAAGGGGTCGGTCCAGCGGCATTTCCTACCCGTGACCGGGTGATCCAGGACCAGGCGATAGGCGTGCAGGAACTGGCGTTTGAGATCGTAGTGTTCGCGCAGCTTGACGTTCAGCGCGCGGTCTCCGTAACGGACGTCGCCGGCCAGCGGGTGCCCGGCCTGCAGTAGATGACTCCTGATCTGGTGGGTGCGGCCGGTCTTCAGCCTGAGAGTCAACAGGCTGACGGAGAGACCCTGTCCGCGGCCCATGGGCAGCTTACTTGTGGCCGTAACGCGATAATCGGTCCGGGCAACGGCGGGTTTCTTGCCCGCGCGAGAAGAATGTCCGGCGCGTCTCGAGCCCGGGACGTCGCGGCGCTCGATATTGAATTCCCAAGTGCCTCTTCTCGGCCGCGGTATGCCCTTGGCGAGCGCCAGGTAGCTCTTTTCCACCTGCCCGGAACGGAGCATCTTGCTCAGCCGTCGAACTACTTCTATCGTCTTGCCGATCATTACCAGCCCGGAGGTGTCGCGATCCAGCCGGTGGACCAGCGACGGGCGAAAGACTGTCGGACCGGGATCGACCTCCAGGTAGACATGGACCTGGTCGATCAGCGAGTTGGTTCTGTGCCCCGCGCCCTGGTGGACCGGCAGGAAGGGAGGTTTGGAGACGACCAGCAGGTGCTCGTCTTCGAACTTGATCGCGAAGTCGATACTGGTCGCCACGGGCGGCCTTCGTTGGGTGTCGCGCTCGAAAGATTCGGGCGGCATGTGGATGATAATGGTATCACCCGCGGAAAGCACCAGCCCGGGGCCGGCTCTTTTGCCGTTTACCCGCACCTTGCGCGTCCTGAGAAGCTTGAAAATGTGGCTTTTGGGCATGCCACCCAGAACCTTTCGCAGGAAACGCTCGAGACGCTGCCCGGCCCCGTTGTCGTCCACGCTTAGTGTCGGCACGTCAGCTCTCCCGGCGCTTACGGAGGGCGCCCAGCCTGCGCAATGCCTCGTAGACGACGATGCCGGCCGCGGTCGATAGGTTGAGGCTGCGGGTGTTGCCGGGCATGGGAATGCGGAAGGTGTGTTCCCGGCGGTCGGCCCGGCTCAGGAAACTTTCCGTAAGGCCGCTTGACTCGGGTCCCAGAACAAGGAAGTCTCCAGGCTGTATGGCCGCCTCGAAAAAAGATCGTTGTGCTCGTGCACTCAAGAACAGAAACCGTGACCTGGGATGATCTTCTTCGATTTCTTCGAATATCAGGTGGCGCTTGATCTTGCACTGGTCCCAGTAGTCCAGGCCGGCCCGTTTGAGGACACGATCGTCGAAGCGGAAGCCCAGCGGTTCCACCAGGTGCAGCGGCACGTCGGCGCAGGCGCACAGGCGCACGATGTTGCCCGTGTTGGCGGGAATCTCCGGCGTTACCAGGACGAGTTGTATAGGCGTGCTCAACTGTTTGACACCTCTCTGATCCGGTTGCTATCATGATTCGGCGCGAGGTTCCAGGGATCGTCTTGTGGTCCAAACTCTCCCTTCATCCCGGCCTCACGTTTTTACGCACTGCCTTTCGCGGGCGCGGGCCATTCAACAGGCGAGGCGAGAATCGAGGATGAAGGTCTTAGTCACCGGCGCGAATGGATTCCTTGGAAGCCATCTCGTTGCCCGTTTGGCAGCGGACGGGTCGGATGTGGCCGCATTCATTCAATGGGGAACCGATCGTCGGATGCTCGACGATCTTGGTGTGCAGGTATTCGAAGGAGATGTGCTGGATAGCGGTTCGTTGCTCCCGGCAATGAAGAACCGGGAACTGGTGTTTCATACGGCTGCGCTTACCAACTCATGGCTTCCCGACTCCTCGCTGATTTTTCGTGTGAACGTGGAAGGCACCAGGAATGTCTGCGACCAGGCCGTCCGCTGTGGTGCGCGCAAGTTCATTCATACGAGCAGTGTGGCCGCATGCGGTTCCGCGCCGCCGGACGGGTTGGCTGACGAGGACACTCCCTGGGATCTTCACCAGACGGGTTACTATTCGGTATCCAAGTACCAGGCTGAGAAGGCGGTTCGGCAATGCGCCGGGGATTCGCTGGAGTACGTCATCCTTTGCCCTCATCAGATCATCGGGCCCGGGGACTCGAAACCGCTGATTCAAGGAAAACTGATTGTGGATTTCCTCAATCGGCGGCCGCTGTTCTTCGTCGATATCGAAAGCCAGTTCGTGGGTGTGGATGACGTGGTCCAGGCGCACTTTTTGGCGGCCGAGAAGGGACGAGGAGGAAATCGGTACATTATCGCCGGACCGGAGATAGTGACCATGCGTTCCTTTATCAAGGCAATCGAGGAGCTTTCGGGATTTCCGGCTCGTACCATCTGGCTGCCTCGATTGCTTCCCTTCACTGGTGCCTATCTCATGCATTTTATTGCTGATTGTGTTACAAAGAAGAGGCCGGCCCTGACGATCGGGAATGCACATTTACTGTACAAGCGAATGGTTTTCTCAATCGACAAGGCCAGGTATGAGCTGGGTTTCAACCCCGGCGATTATCGGGTCGCCCTGCGTCAGGCCGTGGATTGGTACTCGAGTCATGGTTACGTCAAGAGATAACGTGAACAACGATTCAAATAAAATCGGTGGCTACAAAAGGCAGGTGAAGAGGATTCTGTTCATCTTCCCACCGACCAGGATTCACCGCGAGGGGATCAAGCAGGCACTTCCGCCCATGGGGGTCGCCAGCCTGGCCGCGGTTGTCCGGGGCAGGTGTGAGGTGGCCGTCCTTGATGCCGTCGCGGAAGGCTTTCACGTCGAGCGTCCCAGCAATCACGGTTTTTATATCTATGGGCTCCCAATCGATGAGATTGGAAGACGGATCGAGGCCTTCCAGCCCGATCTGGTGGGTATCACTTGCCTGTACAGCTCGACGTTTCCGGTGGTGGCCGAGCTGTGCAAGACGAGCAAAGCCGTTGCGCCGTCGGCTGTCACGCTGGCGGGGGGAACTCATCCGTCCTTCCTGCCGGAGCGTTGCCTCGATCAAGCTCCTGAACTGGACATGATTGCACTCGGAGAGGGAGAGCCGGTTCTGGTGGATCTGCTGGACGCGATCGAAGTCGGAGCGGACCTCTCCAGCGTAGACGGCCTGGCTTTTCGGGATCCTTCCAGCGGCGAGATTAAGGTGAACCCGAAAACGCGCTTCGTTGAAGATCTGGATTCCCTTCCGTATCCCGCCCGCGACTTGCTTCCCATGGAGCTTTACCGGCAGATCGGAGTTCCCCACCTCCTGTTTTCGGAACGCAAGAGGTTCGCGACCGTCATCACTTCGCGGGGTTGTCCCGCCAAATGCAATTTTTGTTCCTCATGGCGGTTCTGGGGAAACCGCTACCGGGCGAGATCTCCCGAAAACATTCTCGACGAACTCGAGCTGCTGATCCGGGAGTACGGGGTGGAGGAAGTTCAGTTCGAGGACGACAACATCAGCCTGGGTCAAGCCAGGTTCCGTAAGCTCCTCCAGGGCATGCTGGATCGAAACCTGGGTCTTAGCTGGTCTACCCCCAACGGCATCGCGCTTTGGGCATTGGATAAAGATCTGGTTGAACTCATGAAGCGCTCGGGTTGCTATGAGGTGACCCTGGCTATTGAAAGCGGAAATCAGCAGGTTCTGGACGAGATCATCCACAAGCCGCTGAAGCTGGAGAAAGTTCCCCCGATATTGCGCGAGCTGAAAAAGGCCGGGATTCGCACCAGCAGCTTCTTTATCGTCGGGTTCCCCGGCGAATCGCTCGAACAGATGAAAGAAACCTTCACGATGCCCCGCCGGCTGGGTCTCACCTATGCCTGGTTTTTCATTGCCAACCCGCTGCCGGGGACCGAACTCTACGAAACCTGCCAAGAGAAGGGCTTCTTAAAGTCGGGCTTTGATTTTGTGAACAACAGTTTTTCAAGGTGCAACATCGAAACACCCCAGTGGAATTCCCGGCAGGTTGAAGAACTGGCGCACCGTGAGTTCGCGAAGTTCAATCTCTACAATTTCGCGCGGCACCCGTGGACGTTGTGGCAAAGGTATCGTAATTTTCTCAGACATCCCCGGCTGGTTGCCGAAATAGCCAAGAGCCTTTTACGGCGAACCTTGATGGGCTTCGGTTATCATCACCAGGAGCCAAGATGAACCTTCCTCCCACCGGAATTCCCGATCTCCTGTGGAAAGACGACTCTCTGTGCTACTCGGGAGTTTGTATCTCCGATCTGGTCGAGACGACCGGGACACCGGCTTTTGTGTTCTCAGAGTCGAGGTTAAAAGCCAACTATGAACTCTTTCAACGGGCGTTCAGGCTTCCTTCCCCCTGGAAGCTCCGGGTGGCCTATTCGGTCAAGACGGCCTGGGAGCCGAAGTTGCTCAAGCTGTTGGCCCGGATGGGTATGGAGGCAGAGGTAGCCTGCCGGCACGAACTCGAGCTTACATCGCGGGCCGGATTCAGCCCCGAAGGAGTTTTTCTGGATGGTCCCGCTCACACGCCGGACACCGTGTCCAGAGCGGTGGAGATGGGAGTCAGGTTCGTCAAGGTCGATTCCATGGACCAGCTTCGCCTGGTGACGGAGGCGTCCGCCGGATCCCGGGATCTTCGCGTTTGCCTGAGATTGAAGGCCCCGGGTTCCCGGTGGCACGGCGGACCGGCCGAATTCATGGCGGACAGGTTTGGCATGAGCCCGGGTGAGCTGAGTGAAGCTTTTGCCTATCTCTCGAAGAGACCATCGGTCGGGTTCCGAGGTCTGGCGGTTCACATGGGGTCGCAGGTTACCAGGCCCAAGGTATACCGAGAAGCGCTGAAGGCTCTGGTGGAGGCATTCTCCGTGGCCCGGGAATTTGGGCTGGCAGGAAAGGAAGCGGACATTGGCGGAGGATTTCCATCTCCCTCTCTTCATTCCACCTCCGTGGGTGGATTGCTGAGAACCTGGCTGTTGAATTCAGACGGGAAGGTCCCTCCCCTGGAAGAGTTCGGCGGCATCGTCAGAAAATCCCTGCTCGGCCAGGATTTCCCTTCGGGCGTGACCGATCTGGTGGTGGAACCGGGAAGATCTCTGGTGGGCAACGCTTCGATTCTTTTGACCAGGGTCGTTGCCGTGAAGAAGGGCTGGCTTTTCCTGGATGCCAGCCACAACTTCGTTCCCGAATCCCTGCTGTTCGCTTCACGGAGGTTTCTGCCCGGACATCCCGGCCGGGGACTGCCGTGGTCCCGGACGAACCTTTCGGGAGGCACCTTGAGTGGGGCAGATGTCCTGGCTTTGGGTTCCAGGCTGCCCCCGTGCTCGGTCGGCGATATCCTGGTAATGATGGACGCCGGAGCCTACACGCTCTCCAGGGTGAACAGGTTCACCACCTTGGTGCCTCCGGCATATCTTCTCGACTCAATTGGTGAACTGCAGCCACTGCGCAGGAAGGAGGAAGCGGAGGATGTCGTCCGAGAGTCAGAGTCTTGGTGAGATAAGGCGGTTCTGGGAAAGGCAGGCCCTCGAGATCGGTGAGTTCCGGCGTGCATCCTCTACGGCATACTACCTGGAGGGCGAGAAGCGGATCATCGGGCACTGGCTCAATGGCGGCAACGGGTGCAAGGTGCTCAAGCTGGATCTGTGGAACGAGGTGAAGAACACCAATATTCTGGCGTGGATGGCATCGCAAGGGGCCGTGACCCATGCGATCGATATCTCCTTCAACCTGGTGAGGCAAGCGGCCGACGAGTTCAAAAGCTCCGGGCTGGTACCGAGATTTTCCGTGGCCAGCCTCTACGAGCTTCCTTACAAGCCGGAGTCGTTTGATTTCCTGTACAGCATGGGGACCATCGAACACGTTCATGACATGGACCGCTGTGTCGCCGAGATATACAGAGTATTGAAACCGGGAGGCATTGCCGTGGTCGGTGTTCCCAACAAGCACGATCCCTTTCTGCGACCGCTGCTGGTATACGTGATGAGCAAACTGGGGATCTATCCTTACGGATTTGAACAGTCGTTGAGCCGGAGGGAGTTGAGGGCGATGCTGTCCGGGGCCGGATTCGAAGTCATCGAGAGTGATGGTGTGCTGTTCATGCCCGGCGTAATCCGCATGGCAGAGCTTGCATTGCTTGACTCGCACCACCTGCTTTCGAACGCAGTGGGTTTTCTACACTGGCCTTTTCGAATCCTGGCAAGAGTTTTTCCGCGTCTGAACAAGCATGGTTATCTCATCGCCTTCAGCGCCAGGAGGCCCGCGGGATGAAACCGCTGAGAAAAATCCTGCTGGTAAGGACCAATCCCATCAGGGCTCGTACCGGGACCAGCCCCCCCCTGGGGTGTCTCTATTTGGCGAGCGCCGTACGCGAGTGGCTCGATCCCAAGATTGAGATTCGCCTGGCTGATATGCGGGCCTCCAATATGACTTTTGGGGACTTGTCGACACTCTACCGGGAGTTCGAGCCGGATGTTGTAGGCTTCAGCTCCTTGTCATGCGAGCATGCCGACCTGATTGAATCGGCCATGAGATGCAAGGCCTGGAACAGTGAGTGTCTCACAGTCGTCGGTGGTCCGCATGCCTCCATGTTTGGCGACCTGCTGGCACACGTCCCGGATATCGACGTGGTGGTCAAGGGTGAAGGCGAGCGGACTTTCGTTGAACTGCTGACGGCCTGGGTTGACGCAGAGGACTTTCACGGGATTCGGGGCCTGATGTTTCGGGAGGATGGCAAAGTGATTGAAACGCCTCCCCGCCGGTTCGAAGCCGATCTCGACTCGCTCCCCCCTCCCGCGTGGGATCTGCTTGATATTCCGTCTTATTCCCGTTGCACAAATATGAACGGTATCCTGGCGGCTGCACCCTATATGGCGGTAATGACCAGCCGAGGTTGCCCGTTTCAATGTAGTTATTGCCACAGGTTGTTTGGGACCAGGTTCAGGCAGAGATCCATCGATAATGTCGCTGGGGAGTTGGAAGTCTTGTACCACAGGTTCGGGATAAAAGAGATCCACTTCATAGATGATTGCTTCAACCTCAAGCCCCCCCGAGCCAAGAGTATCGCGGACGAGATAGTCTCACGGCGCCTGCGCTTCAAGATCGCCTTCCCCAATGGGGTCAGGGGAGATCTCATGGATGATGAGCTCATTGAAAAACTCCAAGCCGCCGGCGCCTATATGATTACCTACGCCGTGGAAACAGCCAGTCAGCGACTGCAGAAACTCGTGAAGAAGAATCTCAACCTGGAAAAGGTTGCGCGGGCGATAGAGACCACCTACAAGCTCGGAGTGATTCCGGCGGGTTTTTTCATGCTCGGCTTTCCGACCGAGACCCGCGAGGAAATGGAGCGGACCATACGCTTTGCTTGCGAATCCTCTATTCTGAAGGCATATTTCTTTTCTGTGGTCCCCTTTCCCCAAACAGAGCTTCACAAGTTGGTCAAGCAAACCTATCCGGACATGCCGCTGGGCGATGGAATCTCGGATTCCCATTCATACTGGGGCGCCGACCCCTATTTCACCCGGGCTACCGGAATCGACGTCAAAGCCGCCCAACGCAGTGCCTATCGCCGGTTCTACTTCGATCCGATAAGAGTGGCCCGCATTTTGAAGCTTTTCCCCAAGAACTCGCAACTGCTCAATGGAGTGTTCTATGGCTTCCAGGCGAGCTTCGGTCTGGTGGAGTACCTGAACAACCTGAGATCTCGGGTGAGCTTCAGGTGAGAGAAGGACCGGTTACATCAATTGGCTTGGCCTCGTCCACCAGCATTATCGGTATGCCGTCCTTGACCTCGTATTGAAGCTTGCAGCGGACGCAGACAAACCTGTCCCCCGCCGCGTTCAGGCGGACATTTCCTTTACACCTGGGGCAAGACAGCATGCCCAGCAATTCTTCGTCTATTTTCATGTCTCCGAGCCTATCATTCACCGGATGCCAGGACTGTTTGACACCTCTCTGACCCGGTTGCTATCATGATTCGGCGCGAGGTTCCAGGGAACATCTCATGAGATTTTTACTTTCGTCATACTGTCTGCTTGTAATTTTTCTGACTGCGCCTGTCATGGCCGGGCCGGGTGGCATGAAACGCGCCGCGAGGCATGAGCCTGCCCAGACGCTGGCCGTTTGGAATCTGCGCACCCTGGGCCTGGAGGCCGAGCGGGCGCGCCGGGTGCGTTACGAGCTTTCCACGGCGGTCAAGCGCCTGCCGGGCTTTCGCCTGCTGGACGAAAAGAAAGCCCGCGCGCGGCTGCATGCCAATCATGTGCCTTCGGATGCCTCGCTGGACAAGACGGCCAAGGCGCTGGGGGTGCACTGGCTTTTATCTGGAACACTGGGAGGATTGGGCGACCAGATCACTTTGGACATGAGACTGCTGGACGGCAAGACCGGGGCGCAACTGCGAAAGGCCGCGATCAGTCTGCCGCTTTCCACGAACGAGCTTCGTTCGGCCCTGGACGAGATCCTGGTTCGACTGCTGGTTCCAACGCGTTGGGTCGGATCTCTGTCGCTGGATGTCTCGGAGACAGGCGCCCTCGTCAGCCTGGACGGGCAACAGGTGGCGACAACGCCCCTGTCAAAGCCCATTGCCGGGCTTGCGCCTGGCAAGCACATTCTGCGCATCACCAAGGATGGCTACGGGGAGTTTTCCAAGTTTGTTGTTATCCGATACAACCAGTTGGCTCGCCTCAAGGTGGATTTGAAGAACGCCATGGTGGTCGGGCTGCTTTACGAGCGCAAGCGGCCCAAGGTGCCGGTTGAAGATGATAAGGAGAAGTCCTCTCCCGTAGAAGTCAAGGCTCGATCCTCCAGCAACACCCTGCGAAAAGTCATGGCCTGGACCTTCCTCGGGCTGGGCGCCGGCTTGGCCGGCACCGGCGTTGCCCTGGGCGTGACAACCAAGCGGCCGGTAATGACAAGTATTTTTTCTGCTTCCGGCGGCGTGCTCTTGGCCGGATCACTGATCCTCTTTTTGGTCAAGAGCGGCGACCGGCCTTCCGCTGAACGAACGGATGACCCGGGACTGACCATTGGGCCGTGCAACAACCCTTCCGGCGGTCTCGGCTTGATCCTGTCGGGACGCTTCTGAAACTGCCTTAGTCAATTAATTTTTCTATCTTGCATTCTGGATTTGCGGATGCCTCTTTCAGCCAGGCCGGAACATGGTGTCTGATGAGCAGTTGTAAAAAAGGGCTGCGCTGGCGCAGGATCTCGTAGACTGGAGTAGGGCGAGTGACCTCGAATCCTCGGAAGAGTATCTGGCCCACGTAACGAAAAATCTCCACTTCCTCGATCGACAGCTCATCTCCCATCCGTCGCCCGACCACCAGGCTGTTTACCTCCTCCGGGAAGAAAAAATTGTCCCGCAGTTCGGAGTGCAATTCACCGCTTCGAACCTGCAGGCGAAAGAAAAAATGGGTATGCCGCGTCTGCCGCAGGTAGGCGTCCAGGGCTCCGGCGCTGAGCGCTTCTCCCAGGTTGTAGATGTCGCTGCCGGTCTTCGCAGAGCCGGCCTTGGCATGGCCGGCCGTTTGCCTGTCGCCGGCCTGCTCGAACTGTTTGCGCAAGATCGCCATAAATTCGTCGAGCTGTCCCCGATCGTGTTCTTCGATGGCCTTGCCCCACAGGCGATATGCCGAGGGCTCTAGCCTCAAGGCGCCTGTTTCCGAAATGAAGACCCTGTGTGGCAATTCGAGTCGCGGGTTGCTTCTATCGAGACGGGCGCCTGCCAGGGCCTCATGCAAGGCGGACAAGACGGCGGCGTTGCGAGCGGTGCCCCGGGCAGCCTCGTTTATCCGCTCGCTGATGGAGACCCGCTGGGTTCCCCAGACGTCGTCCTCGATGCTGATTACTTCCGGGGCGACTCCGTATGATATGAACAGTCCGGCCTCCAATTCGGCTCCCAGGTGTATACGGCGTTCTTGTTCCAGCGCCTCCTCGAGAGCCCGGTCTTCCTGCTTGAGAACCAGTAGGCGATCTTCGGTTTGCCTGATCTGTTTCAGGTGGTTTTGGCACAACAGATCAGTCAGGCGGCGGGAGAGTGCATCACCGCCTTGGGCCTTGAGTTCTTGTGTGATTTGCCGGCGCCGTTCCTTGATATTGTCATGAGCTTGTCTGAGTTGGTCGCGCTCGGCCGTAAGCTTCTTACGCTCGGCGGGATCCTTTTCCGCATCCAGCCTGGTTTTGCAAACGCGGTGCCGATTGGCCGCATCTGCGAACTGGTTTTCGAAATCTTTTTGCAGCTGCCTTACCTTCTCGGATGCATCCAGGGCGCTTCTGCGAAACACTTCTTGCTTGGCATCTGCCAACTCGCTTGACAGTTTTTCGAGCTCCGCCAGGATTCCGGAGCGTTGATCTTCGACTCGGCGACTGATGACCCGGTAGGCATCTTGTTCCTCGAGCGGTGCTTGTTGCTCGATCTTGCGCCTGTAGTCACGGAAGATGTTCTGGATGTCGCGAGCCAGCTTGACGAGCGAGACGATATTCCCCGAGAAGGCGACAGCGTCGCCGAGGAGGTTCACCAGGCGGATGTTGTCTTCCTCCGGCAACATGGAACCTCCCTGGCAGTACTTGCGACCCGCCTCGAGGATCGGCTCGTAGAATTCCTTCTTGAGAAAGTCCGCCATGACGAGTTCTTTCGCCTTGGCGGTTCTCCGGGTGTAACCCTTGAGGTCGACGAACAGCTGTCCCTGATCGGAGACGACCCGCGCCTTGATCAGCGGCATGTCGTCATCGGCAATACGATAGAGCTTGCCGGCTTCGTATTCCTGGATCAGTTGCGAAGTGCCGGCTTGCGTTCGGCGATCCACGACCCGCCGACGGGCCTGTCCGAGATGGGACATGGCGAACTCGTCGAGCCGGTAGAGCAGGAAACGTTCGACCATCTCCTGCAGGTAGACGGAATTCCTGTCGGAATGCGCGCCGGGAGAGCCGTCCTTGCGGAGGCGCTCGACCGCCAACAGCAGTCTGCGAGTGTGGGGAAGCATCTTGCCCGTGTGCCGCCCGTCCTCGATGCGTTGTTCGAGTTGTGTGGCGATCTCCGAAAGCAGGTCTGCATCGGAGAGCACCGAAAGGATTGCGTCGTTGGACGGGAAGGACCTGCCCAGGAGTCGATCGCACTCGCTGTCGGGATCCTCACAGGCCAGCAGGTGATCGAGAGCCAGCCGGCGAAAGGCCTCGCAGACCGCCAGCGGCATCAGCAGGTCGAATACGGTCTTCTGTCCATGTACCGCCATCAGGCAGCCACTCAGCAAATGCACCGGATCGTTGCCGCGCTCGAGGGTCGCCTGGTATGCCGGACCGAGCGCCGCAACGATCTCCCGTGACAGGCCGAAGGGGTTGATGTCGGTCGCCAACTCATCCTGACGAATGAAAACGAACGGCGCCGGGCTCAAGCTGGTGAGCACAACCAATGAATCAGCGTACATGGCGCTGCCCACAGACGGCATTCCCGAAGCCTGCGCGTCTCGAATCGCCCGGGAGAAGCAGGCATGTATCGCCATGCCCACGCTGCGCTCGAGACGGGCGTAGCTCATGTTCTTGACACTCGCCTGCTTGACGCGTCCCTTGACATCCAGCAGGGTGTTGAGCAGGGCCAGGTGCGTCATCAAGGAGATACCCGAATAGGCCGGTTGCTCACGCGACATGGCCAGCGCCATCGAGGCGCTCGATACCAGCAGGTTGAAAAGCGCCTCTCCGCCCCCGGCGCGGCACAACCAGCTCTCGAGAACGCCTGCGTCCAGGTCGGGCGTTTCCGCCAAGCTTTGTGCGACCACGGCCCTCAGCGGACTTTCCTCGGAGATGGTGCGCGGGCAAAACCGCCTGGGCCACAGGATGGCGCGCATGCGTTCGTCGGGCAGGAGGGCCTTCTTCTTCTCGCGGTCGTATTCTGCGTCGGCGCGGCGCTTGACGAGGTCTACCAGGCCGTCGATTCCCCTGACGATCGTCTGGTGAACACGGTCACTGACCGAGAAGCGCACGCTGCGGTTGGCCGCGCTCTCCCCCAGGGTGACCGGCAGGCGATTGAGGAAGTCCAGCCAGATGGATCCGCCTTCGGTACCGGCGGCGCCGGACGCGCCGAGGGTCACGATGAGTTGACGATAGGCAAAAAGCCGCGGATGGTAGATTGTCGAAACCTGCGCTGCTTTGTCGCCTGGCATTTCAACGGCCCGCGAAGATCACGGCAATCCAGAGCTCACCCGGAAAGCGGCTGTCGGCCGTGGTGACACCGATTCCCAGCCGGTTGATGTCGTCGTCGAGGATCTCCGGCACACCGAGGACGCGGGCCGGGTTCGCGGTTCTGAAATACCTGACCGTTATCGCGCTGAAGGCTCCCGAATCTTCGAGACGCTCCACCAGGCGCTTGCCTTCCTCCCGGGGTTGGACCTTGTCCCCCATCGCCGCCAGGCGTCGCGCGCTGTTTCTGGCGATTTTCGTGAGCTGATCGTCGAGCCCGAGGTCGAAGCGCCCCTTCTTTCGGCGCCAGGCATTGATGGTGCGTGCGATTTGACTGGTGAGCCTGGTAGTCTGCCCCGATTCTCCGGCTTCGACGAAGACTTCGCATACCGCCATGACGTCGTCCTGAGCCCCGCGCTCCATGGCGATGCCGATACCGATGCGACGAACGTCGGGATCGATGATGTTAAGTCTGTGTCCCGGGCTTTCCATGAAACGTTCGTGGGCCGCCTCGGGCGATGGAGAAAGGGAGACGTTTTCGAGCGCCCGGTCGAAGGGAATGTTGGAACGGCGCAGCCTGTCGACCAGCGTGCCGGTCTTCCTGGTGCGATGGGCCACCCGGCGGGCCATCAGGAGTTGCATGGCGTGTTCCCGCGCCAGGTCGCCCAGTTTCTTGTCGGTCACAAGCAGAGGAAGAGAGAATCTTGCCCGAGCCTCGTTGGTAAGACGCAAGAGTGCAGCTTCGGCCTCCTCGGGATTGCGATAGCGCCCGGGGGCGGGATGGATTTTTTTCTGCGGCAAGGCCGGGCGCTCGACGCCCACGAAGAGGGGCAGCAGCGCGGCCACCTCGGGTCCCTCGGGGCCCAAGACGATAAGCTCCAGCTTGTAGGCGCCGCGTCCGGCATCCAGCGGCACCTTGCCGTGCCAGCCGCCCTCTTCGTAAAGCAGGGAATCCTTGACGACCAGGCCCGCGGGAGTGGTCATCAGCCAGTAGGGGTGGCGATAGCCGGATAGCAGCTTGAGGTCGAGAGCCAGGCGCCCACCGGGCGATGGACAAACAGGCAGCGGATTGATGATCGCCGGGCGGCAGCCGAGCAGCAGCGTGCTGACCATCCGCTTCTGGTCTGGTGTGCGCGTGACACCGACCGCGAAGTGAGTGTACCTGCCGCGTTTGGCCTGCTGGTCGAGAAACTCGATCATTTGTCGCGGCATCTTCTCGATCTCGCCCTCGACCGAGAAGGGTGCCACGCTCGCGTCAACCACGCCGCGCTGCTGCAACTCGAAGCGCAGGCGTTCGACAGGGACGGCCCGGCCCGGACTCGCTTGGCCCTCGATCAGGTAGCCGCTCCACAGGCGGGCGACGCTTGCGTAGCGTTCGTCCCACAGCAGTCGGGTCTTGTTGTTACGGCACCAGCCGATGACTCCGGCGATCAGCACCGATTCGTCGGGGTTGGCCAGGAACTTGCCCTCGACATTGTAGGAATCCTTGCAGCTGGAGGTGCCAATCGCGGGTTGGTCAGCGGCCCGGGCATGGGTCGTGCAAAGAGCCAAGGCGCAGATCAGCGCCGTAAATAAGCAATCTCCATGCCGGGTTTGTTTCACGCGATTCACTTTACCGGGAAGGTCGGCTGTATCCACCAGCCAGACTGCAGCGCCTTCTTCTTCAGGTCGGCGTAGCCACGGTCGATCAGGATCGCCTGCTCTGCGTAGCCCATCATCTCGGCGTCGCTCCATGAATCTCCAATGACCAGCACGGGTTTCCGGCCAATAAACTTCTTTATTGCATCGACCTTGCCGGTCTTGAAAGTCGGCGGCGGCTCCATCTCGGTGGTCAGCTTTCCGTCGACGAGTTTTGTCCGCATGCCGATCACCTGGTCGCGGTTCATGCCGAAGCGATTCGCGGCGCCGGCGACGACCCACTGCGGCCCGGCGCTGACTACCCAGACGCTGAAGCCGCGCTTGCGCAGCAGGTTCATCAGCGAGCGGATCTCTTCGTGAATGCGGATACCGGTGCTGGTGATGGTGGGCGTCTTGTCGTCAGGATCTGTACGAATCTGTTCCGATCCGAGCGGACGGGCAAGTTCCTTGCTCATGACATCGCCCGCCATGCGCCTGATCTGGTCGGGGTCGTAACCTGCGTAGAAGCGAACCTGCCAGGGGTAGCACTTGGCCGAATCGAGCTGCCGGCACAGGCTCCAGTAGGCGTTGTGCATCCGCTTGCGGTATTCCTGGAGCTCGGGCGATGATGCCTGTTTTTCGGCCGGCAGACGCATGACAGCCTTGTAGGCCGCGCGGATCTTCTCGCGCCGGTCGTCCGGCAGGGCTTTCCATATTTCGCCGGTGAACTTGATCTTGAGCTGGCTGACCATGTAGTCGAAAAAAGCCCGCCCGATGTCTCCGTGGATGCTGGTGTTGTCGAAATCGAAAACGACCACCGGCGGCTTGGCCGCATCGTATCCCGGTGCTCCCTTACCGTGCCCGTCGATCAGCTTGATAAGATTGGCCCGCACGTCTGCTTCCCAGGCGCCGGGCAGCAGCTTGTCGGGCGTTGGCACCGCAGGTGCAGGCGCAGGCGCGGCGGCGGTAGCGGCTTCTTTCTTGCGAGCCGCCTCTTCCTTCTGCGGACATCCTGCCAGTGCCAGCGAGGCAAATGCGAGCCAGGCGATATTCCGAATATGTTTCGTGATCATCGAGCCGAGCCTCCTCATGAGTGAGTTCATACCAGGGGCTGATTCTAGACCAGCTTGGTTCCAAGATGCCAAGAATTTTTGAAAAAAGCGATTTGTCACTTTCCCATTGAGATTGGCGTTGACGCGTGCCAATATTCCAGGCAAGTCAAATTCAAAAGGAGAGCTTTGATGAA
Organism: uncultured Myxococcales bacterium; assembly: GCA_964640665.1. Lineage (GTDB taxonomy): Bacteria > Myxococcota > B64-G9 > B64-G9 > B64-G9 > DATKYQ01. The sequence goes on along the minus strand of CAZXHT010000001.1, from coordinate 112,881 downwards.
GACGCTATGGCTGACAATCGTTCTGGGTATTGCGCTACTGGCTTTTTCGGGTTGCAACAAGGAAACAGAAAGTTCGACATCCGGCGGTACGGCGACGGGTGCCTCCGACAAGGAGCAGCCAAAGCCCGCCGGCAGTGGACCGTTCGCAGCCTGGGATCTGTCCGCGATCAATGCAGGTTGGCAAGGCGCCTGGTCGGTCGCAGGTTCGCTGTCAGGCTCCCGGGAGGCCTGGGACGTCAAGGCCGGCAAGGTCACCATCTGGAACGGCAAGAGAGAGAAGACTCTCGATTTCGTTGTCACCAGTCCTTGTACCGTGAAGACAATCGAGAAGAGCGCCGGCGGTTCGTCATCGACCGTCCATCACTTCGCCATGAGCGGCGACAAGCTCTATATTGGTCTCGGCGATGCGGGGCTCAAGAAGGGCTCTCAGGCGGTCGCCTGTGTATCCAATAAGGCCTGGACGCTGGACGCATCCGGCACATGCCAACAACTCGAACCGTCCATGTTCGAAGACGGCAAGTGGAAACCCACGCCCGGAGACTGCAAATTCAAAAAGGACGGCGACAAGGATGTCTTCGTGGTGGTGAACAACGGCCGTGAAACCAGTTTGCTGGTTCTCGGGGATATCCTGGCGAGCAAGCAAATGTCCGCCAACCTGGCCAACAAGTTTGCCGACTTCGCCGCAGCCAAGGCCGCGCTGGAAACGAAGAAGTAAAAGTGATTGCGGAAAACCGGTAGTTCGATCTGTTGCTGTGGAGTACGGAGACCGCAAGGAGGTTCTCTTATGAGGATCGCTTTGGCAACGGCGCAGTGTCTGCTTATGTTCTTTTCGTTCTTTTCATGCTCCGCATCCAATGAGCGTTGTGCCGGTAGCTTCGACTACGCCTGGCGCGGGCTGATCCCCGGGCCCGGCGAGGCGGGCTTCGACGCCGAGTTGGCCGCGGTGGCCCGCAGGCGCGATCGGCAGTTCCACCTCTTTCACACTTTACCTTGCGGCCTGAATACCGAGATGAGCATCTCGCGCGACAAGACGGCCGAACGCGCGGCAATCGAGTCGTTCATAAACGATTCCGACGGCTGGGATTTCGAAGCCGTAAGCGGTTTACGCATCACGGACATCGCCGACTCGTGGTGGAAGGTGGCCGGCGCCTACGCCGGGGCCGGCATCGCCGCAGACGCATTCCGCTACGGCGTTATGCGCGACCAGTGCTATCCGCTAAAGGACGTCGAACGCGCCCGCCAACAGTTGCTAGAGGGCCTTGCCGGGTTGCACCTGGCCATGGCCATCACCGGGGTTCCGGGCGTGATCGCCCGCGGCTTCGCCAACACCAACTTTCCCGGGGCCGGTGAAAACACCGATCTCACGCCGCTCTTCGACGCGAGCGGCAACCCACTGCCGACCGAGAAGAACAACGGCACCTGGCGTGCGGACAACTCGGGTGAGTACCCCGGCTACATCTGGGAAGACTCCTGCAGCCGCGACATGCTCGTCGGCTGGGCGCTCGGCTTCGGCGGAGCCTGGGAGGTGATCGCCGACGATGCCGATATTCCCGCGGATGTAAAAGACACCATGCGCGCAGACGCCAAGGCTCTGGCCGGCAACCTTATGACGGTAAGATCGAACGGTTACGATCTCGAGCTGGGCGACGCCGACGGTCGGACCACCTATCATGGATACCTGAACGAGAACAACATCGATCGTCTTTACGTGGACGGAATCCGCAACGGATTCTATGCCATCATGACTCTGGGGATTATCGGCGCTTTAGCGGACGTGGCCTCTGATCCCGAGATCGACAGTTTCCTTTACGACCAGCTCATAGACGAGCGCGAATTCGCCGTCATCGCCCGCGACAACAGCCTGGAAGTCAACATGCAGGAGGTGACAAACTTCTCGAACTACAACATGGCCTTCGACGGCGCCTGGCTGGCGCTGCGCCACATCCGGCAAGACCAGGACGCCCGGGCCGCGATCCGCGCGGCCGTGGCCATAGAGCTATACGATACTCCGGGCAAGAGTTTTCAGCCGGTAGAGATGGGCCAGAGTTTTTTTGATCTGACCTACGTGTCCGGTGCCTGTGATGCAAGCTCGGAGTGGGGTTGCCGCAATGAGCCCGACCAGGCCGCCATCGACCGGGCTCTTGAGACATTGCGCGAGTTCCCGGCGCCTCCCTTTTGGGAGTTCGAGCGCACGAATTGCGATCAGCAGGAGATCGACTCGGGAGACTGTGTCGCGATCGACGGGCAGACCGAATTGACCGTGCTGGGCGAGGTAGGCCGCAACGGAGACCTGATTGTGGCCGAGCCCTTGCCGATGAGGCTGCGTGGTCCGAGCAACTTCTACTGGAGGTCGAATCCCTATAAACCCAACGACGGATCGGACGGCCCGGGAATGTTCGCCGGCCCCGATTTCCGCCTCGGCTACTGGATGGGCCGCTGGGTCAGGCGCTGAGCGGCGGCCAGGCTATCAGGCCATGCGGCCTGGTTCGATGTTGGAGGCCGGCGCCTGTTGATCTCAAGGGTGGCGGCACTTGTGGCCCTGGGCGGCACCGCCGTCATCGCGGCAGTGGCTGTCGCCGGTGCCCTGCGGGCGCCCATGGTTCACAAGCTGGAGATTCCGCTGAAGGGATTGGATCCGGCGCTCGACGGGTTGACCATCGCCCAGCTTTCCGACCTGCACCTCGGGCCCACCCTGGGTCGGAAATATCTCGACCAGGTGATCGACCGGGTGAACGAGCTTCATCCCGACATAGTAGTGCTGACCGGCGACCTGGCGGATGGAAGCGTCGAGCAGCGGCTTGCGATGCTGGAGCCGCTAAAGCGGCTTGAGGCCCCGCTGGGCAAGTTCTTCGTCACCGGAAACCACGAGTTCTATTCCGGCTGGAAGCAGTGGCAGCCGGCGATTGAGAAGCTGGGATTCAACCTGATGGATAACCGCTGCCTGGAACTGGAACGGGACGGTGCCCAGTTCGTGCTGGCCGGCGTATACGATTTCGACGGCGCGCGCTTCGATTCCCGCTGGGCGCCTGACCTCGGAAAGGCCCTGTCGAACTGCCGGGGAGTGAACCCTGTAATTCTGCTTTCGCACCAGGCGCGCATCATCAAGCAGGCGGTAAAAATGGGCGTTGCACTGGTTCTTTCGGGCCACAACCACGGCGGCCAGATCTGGCCCTGGTCGTACCTGGTGCTGCTACAACAGCCGGTAATCTCCGGCCTGCACCGTTTCGGAGACACCTTCCTGTACGTAACCCAGGGCACCGGTTTCTGGGGTCCGCCCATGCGGTTCGGCACTCGTTCGGAGATCGCCCTGCTGGTTCTTCGGGGAGGGAGGGTCAGGGGAGGGAGGGAGGGTCAGGTCATGACCCTTGATACTTAGCCTTCCATGTCTTTAGCCACTTTCCCAAAGGCGGTGGCGCGCCTTTTCGTTGGAGTTGGCTCATTACTTTGGGCACTTGATAGGGTGGTAAGTCCAGGAACTTTGCAACATCTCGGTGCAACATTCCCGCGCCTCTTACCAGGGCCCAGATGGCAAAGCGTCGCGCAGGATTTGCCCCGGGACCCTTTTTGGCTTCCATGATCTCTTCACGGTTGGCCCCTGTAATCCGACATACTTTCTGCAACACCTCGTCCGCTGGCATGTAGGTCGTTTCTGGACTGTCATATTGTGGTGGCTGGTTAAACATTTCCACTCTATTGACAATCGCCTTTTTTCCATACAGCCCAGTTTCGGGATTGAAATCTTCAGGATAAATGATGACTTTTTGTCGTACCGATTTCACAAAAGCATGTAGCTTGGTCGCTCCGGAGAATAAATGCAGGAAGGTTTCCACGCTCAACCAAGGTGGAACACTCTCTTTTCCAAGGTAGGCTCGATGACTGGTCCAGCATTCAGAATCCAGGCGGATGACCAGTCTTGCCTCGATTGGATTGAGATGGATGTAGGCCAATAGGTAGCGCAAATATTCTTCGTCCTCCACCAATTGACTCCTGAATCGGCCTCGAAAAACAGGACCATCCCAGTTTTTCTTCTTGTTCAACCACTGGGTATAGGAACCATTAATGTATCGCATGCAACGCGAAAGGTTGCCCTCCAGGCTTCTGACAAGAAGATGATAATGATTTGGCATCAGCGAATATGCGTGCAGTTCCAACCGATATCGAAATACTGCTTCCCCGACGATCGCCAGGAACTTAATACAGTCTTCATCCGAAAAGAATATCCGATTTCGCCGAGCACCACGATTCATCAAATGGTGCCAAGCCCCTTTGTGGTCTTCTCTCTTCTGACGTGGCATGACGGCAATTTACACCACGGAAAAGGTAAGTGTCAAGGGTCATGACCTGACCCCCTCTCTCTTGTTGGTGCTCTCGGGCCACAACCACGGCGGCCAGATCTGGCCATGGTCCTACCTGGTGCGCCTACAGCAGCCGGTGATCTCCGGCCTGCACCGCTTCGGCGACACCTTTCTTTACGTCACCCAAGGCACAGGCTTCTGGGGCCCGCCCATGCGACTCGGCACTCGCTCGGAGATTGCCTTGCTGGTCCTTCGGTCGATGCGCTAATTAGTTATTGTCTCAAGTCCTTGGCGGCGCTAGGTTGGGACAATGAAGAGTGGACCGGTGAGTGAGACTGCCGGCGCGGTACTGGACGCCGAAAAGCTGTCCTCCATGTTTCGGGCGGGAGGGGCGGTCAGCCGGGTGCTGCCTGGTTACGAGGAGCGGCCCGGGCAGGTCCAGATGCTGGAAGGCGTCGTCGAGGCGTTCAACGGCGACGGTATCCTGGCGGTCGAGGCGGGCACCGGGGTGGGCAAGAGCCTGGCCTATGGTTTACCCGCGGCGGCCTGGGCCTTAGCCGGCGGCGAGAAGGTTGTCATCTCCTCGGCCACCATCAATTTGCAAGAGCAACTCGTAAGAAAGGACCTGCCTTTGGTGGGAGAGGTGCTCGGCGACCAACTCGACGTCGTGCTGGTCAAGGGTCGCGGCAACTACATCTGCCGGCGCAGGCTCGCCGAACTCGGCAGCCAGAGAATGCTGGTGGACATAGGCGAAGAGGCTGCGACAATTCGGCAACTTTCCGGGTGGGTGGATTCGACGGCCGACGGTTCGCGTGCGGATTTGCCGTTCACGGTTCCCGGGCAGGTGTGGGAGCAGGTGGCCTCCGACCAGGACGCCTGCCTCGGCCGGCGTTGTCCTCACAAGGGCGAGTGCTTCTTCCTCCGCGCGCGGCGCGCGGCGGACGCGGCCGATTTGCTGGTCGTCAACCACCACCTGCTGTTCGCCGACTTGGCGCTGAGGTACCAGACGGACAACTGGACGCGCCGGGCGGTGTTACCGCCATACCGCCGGCTGGTGCTCGATGAGGCGCACGGCCTGGAGGACGCGGCCAGTTCTTTTTTCGGGTTGCGCCTGACCCGCCTGGGAGTGTCCCGGATCCTGTCACGCATGCTTCCTTCGAGAAAGAAAGCCGGCCTGCTGCAGTCGCTGGCAGACGGTACAGACGAGTCGATGGCCGGCGGGGCCCGCGACTCCATCACCCCGCTTGTCAAAAACACCCGCGGAGAATACGAGCTGGCCTTCGACGAAGCAGGAGCCTTGGCGCTCGAGCTTGGCGCACAGGGCGGGGGCGATGCCCGCTTGCGCTTGCTGGAAGCGGTATATGCCCAACAGGGCTGGACCGCGGTGCGCGAAAGTTTTTCCCAGGCAGCTCGAAGCGCCCGCGAACTTTCGGGCCGGGTGGAACAGCTTGTCAAGCGGTTGGATATCGTGTCCGAGGACGAGGGCAGGTCGGTCGAGCTGATGGCCTGGGTCGAGCGGACCAGGCTGCTCGCCGAACAGACCGTGCGGCTCATTTCCGAGGAGGCGGACGGGGAGGTGCGCTGGATGGAGGCCGACAGGCGCGGCCGGCGGCGCATCGCGGTGCGCTCTGCCCCTTTGAACATTGCCGGCCTGCTCAACGAGTCGCTTTTCGATCGCCTCAGTTCAGTGGTGCTCACCTCGGCGACCCTCTCGGTGGGCGGCTCGTTCGACTACCTGGCAGAGCGGATCGGGATGAACCTGCAGCCCGAACAGCGTGTCAGCACCCGGCAGGTTTCGAGCCCCTTCGACTACACGTCCCAAGCTCGCCTGGTGTTGCCCGCCGACCTGCCGGCCCCGGGAGAGCCGCTCTTCGAGCAGCACCTTCCCCGGGCGGTCTGCCAGGCGGCGGCGGTCTCGGGCGGACGGGCGCTGGTTCTGTTTACCGCCTGGGGCCTGATGACCCGGGTGTACGAGTTGATTCGTGACAGATTGGAAGAAATGGGACTGCAAACCTATTGCCAGGGACAGCAACCCCGGGATCGCCTGCTGGGATTGTTTCGGGAAAATGACAGCAGCGTTTTGTTCGGCACCGATAGTTTCTGGCAGGGTGTCGACGTGATGGGATCCTCGCTTTGCAACGTGATCATCACCCGCTTGCCGTTCGATGTGCCCGATGAACCGCTGGTGCAGGCCCGCATGGAAGAAGTCGAACGGGCCGGCCGGAGTTCGTTTGCTCACTTCATGTTGCCGCGGGCGGTGCTCAAGCTGAAGCAGGGATTCGGGCGCTTGATCCGCAGCCGCAGCGACTTTGGTTCGGTGGTCGTACTCGACAACCGCCTGCAGCAGCGCGCCTACGGGCGGCGTTTTCTCGAAAGTCTTCCGCCGGCCGGGTTGATATCGGGCCGAATGGAAGACGCCTTCGATGAACTGGCCGCGTTTTTTCAAGAGCACGGCACGCTGGGTGCCGAGCGCGTCGAAAGTTACGATTGGTAAGCAACAGGAGGGTTTCATGAAATCGATTATTTCCGTGATCTTGTTGCCGGCGCTGCTGTTTGGAAGCTGCAGCTCGAGTTCGGACAATCTGCCGGTGTTCGAACAGCAACAGTTCTACCAGGATTTGCAGGATTGCTCTTCTGACTTTCTGGTGGTTTCCGGCGAGTGGATGGAGGACTTCGACGACGGTGCCTTCTACGGCCCGGCTTTTTTTGCCTGGGCCGGTAAAGAGGATGGCAACCAGGCCTACCTCGATCTGGCCGCCGTCGCAGAGACAAAGAACCTCGAGCTGATTCACACGGCCGACTTGCTGACCGGCGACGTAAACTTGATCATCATGGCGGCCCTGGGCACGGTTGAGTACATGGCCGCCACGGGCGAGCGGGAAGGGCTTGCCGACCTGGACGGGCTGATTTCCAACCTGATCGATCTGGTCGGGAGCTTCGGTTGGTACGTCACCCCGGATCTCTCGCCGGGCTATGCCATGGAGACTTACGGTCCCACGGCGATCAACGGCCTGATGGTGCTGATGCCGCTCCAGCGCGCCCTGCTGATCGAGGGCGGCGAGCGGCAACAGACGATCGATTTTGCCGAGAAAGTGCTTGCCGGGATAGACGAACGCTCGTGGAACGGTCAGTACTACGAGTTCGACGACGGCGTTACCCGTCCCGGGTCGTTTCTCTATCCCAACATCACCATGATCATTCTCAATGCCCGTCTGTTCCAGTTGACCGGGAGTTCCGGCTACCGCACGCGTGCCGTCGATACGTACCACGGCATGCAACCGCTCAAGGTCACAGAGCTAAGCGGTCTGGCCGCGCCCGGGCGCTACCGATCTCCATATAGCGCCGTACACATGGGCGCCACCACGGACGACTACAGCACGCTTTCGAGCCAGAACTATTTGATGCTCTCGCTGATGCTGCTTTACCAGTTGAGCGGCGATGTCGCCTACGTAAAAGAAGCCGACTCGGTGCTGGCCTTTTTGAAAGACTACCTGTGGGGTGAAAGCTGCCTTTCCGACATTCACCTAGTCGAGTGCGATCCGGCCTGCGGTCCGGATCAGGCCTGCCTGAAAATGAGTTGTTTCGACGATGCTTGTCACTGTGGAGTATTGCATCATTGGATGGACGGCCGTCTGGCGCTTCCCGCGGATCCCGAGTTCTTTTGTTCGGGCTGCAACCTGCAGCTGCTTTATGTAATGTGGTATCGCCAGAACATGCTCTAGCGTTGAAACGCCGAGTGGTCTATCATCTTGTTCTAATAGCTGAAATTTTGACCATCGAGGCCTTGCCGTGCTAGGAATATTGACATGGAGCAGCCCCAGCACGCCACAGTCGAGCGCTACGTCGAAGGTGGCCTGATACGGGTCAAGGTGCGCGGTCGACTCGACCGCGAGTCGGCCCCGGTAGTGCTGAGCTGGATCCAAGCCTGGCTGCCGCGGGGCCAGGCCAAGGTGGGGCTCGACCTGGGCGATGTCGACTACGTCGATAGCGCCGGTGCGGCCATATTGGCGGAGTCGCAGAGACTGGCCGGTGATCTCGGTGTGGATCTTGAGTTGATTCGACTCAGTGAACCGGCTCGCAAGACACTCGAGTTGTTCAGGGTCCAGGGCGAGTTGGGAAAAATCGAGCGGCGACAAACGCCCATGCTCGAAGCGCTCGGCGAGGGCGCCTATTCGGGGATCCGCCAGCTCAGGAGCATGGTGTTCTTGCTGGCCGATACCTTCTACTGGGCGGTTGCCGGGCCATTCGTCGGTGGGCGCGGGGCGCCGCGCGGCGAGGTCGCTCGGCAATCCATGTTGTTGGGTTCTCGCGCCTTAGGCATCGTCGCCTTGCTTTCGTCACTGATCGGACTGACTCTAGCGCTGCTTTCGGCCCATCAGCTCAGGCAGTTCGGCGCCAACATCTACGCGGCCAACCTGGTCGCGGTGGCCATGGTTCGCGAGATGGGGCCGCTGGTTACGGCGGTGATCGTCGCCGGCCGTTCCGGCTCGGCCATCGCGGCCGAGATCGCCACCATGCGCGTCACCGAGGAGGTGGACGCCTTGGAGTCGATGGGCTTCTCGCCGATCAGGTTTCTGGTGGTACCCAAGCTGTATGCCGTCACATTCACCCAGCCGCTGCTGACTTTCACCGGCATCGCTTGCGGCATCCTGGGCGGCATGCTGATTGCCTCGACAGCCCTGGGAATTCCCGCCCCGGCATTCATCCACCAGGCCATCGAGGCGGTGCGCCTCAAGGACGTTTTCAGCGGTCTGCTCAAGAGCGTCGTCTTCGGCTGGATTATCTTGATGGTTGCGGCGCATTGCGGCCTGCGCACCCGGGGTGGTGCCGAGGCCGTCGGTAATTCAACCACGCGCTCGGTGGTGCTTTCGATCTTCAGCGTAATCATCACCGATTGCATCTTCAGCCTGGCTTTTTACCTGTGAGGTAAGACGTGAGCGATCCCGTGCTGCAGATGGAGAACGTCTCTCTGAGTTACGGCGCGGAGACGGTTTTGACCGGCGTCAGCCTGGCCGTCAGGCCGGGGGAACTGACCGTCATCGCCGGCTCATCTGGCTGCGGCAAGAGCACGCTGCTCAGGGGAGCCATCGGCCTGCTCAGGCCGTCTGTGGGCACGATCCGTCTGCTGGGCAAAGACCTGGCGACACTCGACGAGGAGGAGTTGGCCGCACTGAGACGCAGGACCGGGCTGCTGTTTCAGGGCGGTGCGTTGATCAACTCGATGACCATTGCCGATAACGTGGCCCTGCCGGTCAGACAGTTCTCGCGCCTGCCGGACTCGGCGGTGGATTCCCTGGTGCGCATGAAGCTGGCGCTGGTGGGCCTGGAGGAAGCCATGCACAAGACGCCGCCGGAGCTCTCGGGCGGCATGCGCAAGCGGGCGGCCCTGGCCAGGGCGCTGGCAATGGATCCTGAATTATTGCTGTGCGACGAGCCTTCGGCCGGGCTCGACCCGGTTACCGCCGCCGCACTCGACAGGCTGCTGCTCGATCTGCGCGCGGCTCTTAACATGACGCTGGTGGTCGTCACTCATGAATTGGGAAGCATCGATGCAATAGCAGACAGGGTGATCATGGTGGCGGGAGGCGGCCTGGCCTTCGATGGATCGCTAGAACAGGCGCACCGCACCGAAACGCAGGTGGTCAAGGATTTCTTCGCCAGGAAACCGGTCCGAGCCGAAACCCGCGGTCGTTCCATCCTGGAGAGGCTCCTGAAGCCATAGGGGAGGTATTACTGTGATTACCAGATCGCAAAGGATTCGTTTGGGTATTTTCGTGGTGGTGTCATTGAGCATCCTGGTTGGCTTGTTTGTCGCCATCGTCGGTTCTTCGTTGCTTGCCGATCGCGACCGCTACCTGGTGAGCTACAAGATCTCGGTCTCCGGCCTGGAGATCGGCGCGCCTGTCAAGTACAATGGTGTGCGAGTCGGGAGGGTCGAGAGTATCAGGATCGATCCCGAGCAGGTCAGCAACTCGCTGGTGACCATCTCGCTCCAGGCCGACACGCCGGTCAAGCAAAACGCCAGGGCTATACTCAACGTCCAGGGCATCACGGGCCTGAAGTTCATCGAGCTGGTCGGCGGAACGTCCGACGCCGAGCGATTGAGCCCGGGCAGCGAAATCAAGGCCGGCACATCGGTGGTCGACAAGTTGACCGGACAGGCGGAGAACATAGCCATCAAGGTCGAACTGCTGGTCAACCAGTTGCTGGACCTGACCGGGCCCAGCAACCGGGCCCTGGCGGCCGATGTGCTCGACCGTGCCGGCAGCCTGATGAACTCGACGGACACCATCCTGCAAAACAACTCAGGCCAGATCGACAAAATACTTCACAACCTTGCAAACGCCTCGTCTAGGTTGAGCTTGGCCTTGGACGAGATTCGCCTGACAGCCAAGGAAACCCGTGAGTCGGTGGCCGGCATCCGCCGGGCTGCCGAGAAGGTGCTGGACGGGAAAAAGGTGGCCGAGGTTCTGGAAGAGGCGCGCGGCACGCTGGCGGAGATTCACCGGCGGGTAGGGGACAAGGAACTGGGCAAGGTAACGCGGCTGATGGAGAGGCTGGTCGATCGCACCTCCAGCCTTGTCGACCGGGTGGACCTGATAGTCTCGCGCTCGGGGGAGGATCTGCGTGCCTCGGTGCGTTACCTGGCCGAAACGGCCGAGAACCTCAGGGACTTCAGTCGTCTGATCAGGGAAGACCCCTCCCGCCTGTTGCGCCAGAAGGAACGCAGCAAGCGGGTGTTGCCGTAAGCGGAGAGTTATCATGCACAAGCTTTGTGTCCGTCTTCTTTATGTTCTTGTCGGGGCCATGTCGTTGTGGTCCTGCAGTGCGGTGCCCGAGAACCACTACTTCACAATGTCCTACACGCTGCTTCCGCTGAAGCAGGCGGCGGATCCGTCCGGCGGCAAGACCTTGCGGGTGCGCGACTTCGAGATCGGGCCGGCCTACGACACCGAGCGTATTGTCTATCGCTACTCCCCCTACGAGTTCCAGTACTACGACTTCATGCTCTGGGCCGCAAAGCCGCACAAGATGTTGACCGACATGATCGTCAGGCATCTCAGACACGAAAAGGTTTTCGCAGACGTCGCCCACGAGTACCACGAGCGCGTGCCCGACTATGAACTGTCCGGGGTGGTGCTGGCCATCGAGGAATTGGACAGTGGAGACCAGTGGTTTGCGCATCTTGCCTTCGGCCTACGCATGACGCGATACCGGGGCGAGGATGTAGTCTGGTCGTACGACGCCGACGTCAAAAAGCAGGTCTACAACAAGGCCCCCGTCTATGTCGTCAAGGCCCTGAGCGAACTGATGGAAGAGCAGATGCAGAAGATCACGGAGCAACTCGTGGGATTCCTGAAAAGAGCGGACAAGCGCGAGGGCGCAAAATGAGCAGGCTAGCCGCCACCCTGCTGCTCATGTGCGCGAGCGTCGCCGCCCCGGCCGCCGCGCCGGCCGTAACTGACGGCGAAGGGGCCGCGGGAGAAAAGCAGGCTGCCAGCCCGCCGGGGTGGCAACTACCGGCGCCGCGAGAGCAGATGGAGATGGACCCAAAGCTGATACCCGTCGGCAAGGGCGCGGTTTTCGTCCCGGCCATGACCGACTCGGCCGCCGAGCCGCCCTACGTGGTTTTGTCCGACACGGGCGAGGTGATCGCACGGACGCCGACCGGCAAGAAAACCATGTTGCCGGCGGGAAAATATCAGCTGATGGTTGGTTCCGGTGTTGAGTCACAGATGATCGCCCACTCGGTCGAGGTGTTCGAGGGGCACTGCACCCTGGTGGAACCGGACTGGGCCGGAATGGTTGTGCGCGTTGTCGATCGTCACGGCATGCAGTTTCGGGGTGTTTACGAGATGTTCACATTGCCTTCCGGCGAAGACTTTGGCCTGGGCCTGGGGGCGGACGAAACCCGCGGGGAGACCCTGCGCACCTGGCTCGTTCCCGCCGGCCGCTACATGATCGTTCGCTCGGGAGAGACCCCACGCGCGCGCACAGACTTCATGACGGTCTTGTTGAGCGCCGGCGAGCTTGTCAACTTCACACTCGTCCAGGACGAGGACGGCAACTTTCTCGGCGGCGGCGTAATCGATCGCGGCGAGGGAAAAACGGAGTTCAAGAACTGGCGCTTGGGACTAATCGTCGGCGGCGACCTTTCATGGAACCGCGCCGACAACGTCGTCGGCCGCGAATTCGGAAACACGATCACGGTCAACGCCTTCGTCGACTGGGCCATGCGCTATCTCGATCCGGATCACTCGGTCTATGTCCGCCTGCAGATCGACGAGGGGCAAACCGTACAGCCGGGGCAGGACTTCCTGGCCTGGCGGCAGAAGACGAACGACGAGGTCGACCTGGATGCCATTTACACCTATCGCCTGCTCTCCTGGCTGGGACCGTACGTGCGTTTCGGCCTGGACACCAGCATCTTCCCCGGCTGGAAGACGTTTGAGCGGCTGTCTCCCGGAGACGAGAAGGACATCGTTATACTCGATAGCCGCGGAATGGAGATAGAGCGACAGAACCCGCCCCCGCCCCTGGAAAATTGGGAGTTGCGACTGGCCGATCCGCTCGATCCGCTCGAACTTAAGGAGGGCGTCGGAGTATCATTCGATCTAAGCCCCTGGCAGGTGCTCGACCTACACCTGCGACTGGGCTGCGGGGCCCGCCACTACCTGGTGCGCTCGCTGCTCAGGGCCAGGGAGTATCGCCAGGACGATCCCGACCAGACCTGCCGGGACGCCAACTGCTTCGAGCAGGTGGAATCGAGTAACCTGCTGGGCCTCGAGGCGACTTTAATCGGCTCGGCGCGCATCTCACGCTGGTTCATGATCGACACCGAGTTGGACAGCCTGATCCCGTTCATGTCAACCGAGGACAGCAAACACCCGGCTTTGAATCTGAAGAACACTATCAGTTTAAGACTGGTATCGTTCGCCTCGCTGGCCTATGTTGTACGGCTCGACTACGATCGTCAACTGAGCGACTACCTGCAGCTCGAGCAACGCATCATGCTGCGTTTCACTTTCGATATTTTGTAATCAGCATGTTTCTCATCAGAACCGGGTGGCGTTGGGTCCTCTTCTTTGATACACTAAGACGGTGAAACAGTCGGCGGTGATCTTGGTAGCAGTCGCGGTGTTGGGGATGATGGGAGGGACCGTCGTCGCGGATGGGTCTCCCGGCAAGCCGCTTATTCTCGGGTCCAGGTCATTCGATCCGTTGAGCCTGCCTGCGGGCGCGGAGTTGACCGGGTCGCGGGTGCGCCTGGTACAGGCGCGGGATTCAGCGCACGCCATTCTTGACGATCTTGAACGACGCGGCTGCCGCGTGCTGGGTTACCTGCCCGAAGACGTTTATATTGTCAGGCTGAACGCGCCGGGCACCCTCGATGGCATGTCCGGCATACGTTGGCAGGGCGCATACCGATCCGAGTGGAAACGCGCGCCCGAACTTGCGCGGCTCGATCCCCAGCGGGCTTGTGTCCTCGAAGTATTTGCGCTTTCCGGACAGTCTCTCGACGGTCTGCGCTCGGGCCGCAGCCTGGCCGGAGAGATCCTTTCCGTGGGCGATGACTCGAGCGGAACCGGCCACGCCCGCCTGGCGATCTCCGCAGGATATTTGGCCCCGGCGCTCGACGAGTTGACCAGTCTGGACGAAGTTGCCTGGGTGACGCCCGAGAGATGGATTGTTGCCAACAACGACGAGGCGGCCTGGGTCATCCAGGGTGGCGATTCTGTGAGCCGCTCGACGCCGCTTTTCGCACACGGACTGACAGGCATGGGCGAGGTGATCGGTATCGCCGACAGCGGGCTCGACACCGACGCCTGCCAGTTCCGCTACGGGCCGGATGCTACGCAGCAGACTCTTTACAATAACACCCAACCCCCGGCGGTCAACGTCACCAACCCGGACAACAAGGTTATTTCCTACTACCTCTTCTCGGGAGCCGACGCCTACGACGACATGTCCAAGTTGGGGCATGGCACGCATGTTTCCGGTTGCGCGGCCGGCGACGACTACGCCCAGCTGGCCTCGTCCACAGACGCCGGGCGCGATACCGACGACGGCATGGCGCCCGGAGCGCGGATTGTCTTCCAGGACACCGGCCGGCGCGACGGCAACCAGGTGGGCCTGCCCGATTCGCTGACCGACATGTACGTCCAGGCCTACGACTCCGGGGCGCGTATCCACAACGACTCGTTCGGCAAGACAGATCCCGACACCGACTACACGGGTGACAGCCGGGACGTGGACGAGGCGGCTTGGCGCCTGCAGGATCTGACAATAGTATTCAGTTCGGGCAACCTGGGCCCCAACGGCGCGACACTGGACGGCATTGGTGCCACTTCAAAGAACACAATCGTTGTCGGAGCCTCGCTGGCCGGGGTCAGCAACCGCGGTTACGGCGTGTGTCACTTCAGCTCGCAGGGACCGACAGCCGACGGGCGCCTGCGGCCCGACCTGGTTGCTCCGGGAGCCATACGTTCGGCCTTGGAAACTGATTGGGTAGCGCAAGGCGGGACGGACATCTACGGCAATCCGCAGGCGGACTCGACCACCGATCCCCCCAATAACAACTGCACCACGGATGCTTCGTTCAGGGTCGGCACCAGCTTCGCAGCGCCCCTGGTTTCCGGCGCGGCGGCGCTTACGCGCCAGTACTTCGTGGAGGGTTGGTATCCGGGCGGCGCGCCGAAGGGATCGGACGGTTTTTCGCCCTCGGCCGCCCTGGTGAAAGCGGTGCTGGTAAACTCGACCGAGAGCATCGGGCCGGCCCCCAACAGCGTACCCGGTCCGCTATACGACGTGGTCCAGGGAAAGAAGATAGCCGACATGGAGGCGGCGCCCAACAACATCGAGGGCTGGGGCGTGTTGCGACTTGATCGCAGCCTTTATTTCAGCGGCGATGCCGGGCGCCTGGCTGTGCTTACCGACAGCTGGGGCGACGGGACGGATCGCGGAGCGGCCGCCAATCCTCCGATCGAGGAAAGTCAGCTACACACCTATTGGTTACAAAACGTTCGGGTGGGAAGCGTGCTGCGCGTGACATTGGCCTGGATTGATCCTGCGGGGACACCCGGGGCCGGTAAGGCGCTGGTCAACGATCTCGACCTGGAGGTAGTGGACGTTTCGGGCCGGGTATTCAAGGGCAATGTCGCCTTCGATCAGAACAGGTCCACGCCGGCCGGGTCAGACCAACCTGACAACATCAATCCTATCGAACGGGTGATAATCTCGCCGGACGCGACGCAGAACCTCGAGCTGCGAGTCATTGGACGGCACATCCCCGGCAACGGGCGTAACTCTCCCTATCCTTCCACCCGCCAGGGCTACGCCCTGGTGGCCGCCGGTGACTTCGAAGGCGTCTGTCCGGCCGAGGGTTGCCCGGGGACGGATGGAGGTCCCGACGCAGGCGATGGATTCGATGGAGCTGAAGAAGACGCCGGGCCTCTCGATGACGGCGATGTGCCCGACCTGGATGCCGCCGACGGCGGGCCGGCCGACCTGGTGAGCGACCCCGGCCCCGATAACAACGATAGCGGATCGAACAATAAAATCATGGGTGGCTGCGCCTGCTCTGCAAGGGAGCCGGCTGGTCGAAGCTGGGTGCTTGCTCTTGTACTATTAACCTGGTTGGCGGGAAGGCGCAGGGCATGACCGGAAGATCTTTCCGGCGAGCCATGACGGTCATGGTCTGCCTGATCGGTTTGTTGTCAACCAGCGTGGTTCGGGCCCGGGGTGGGCCGTCCATCAAGATTCGCGGCAACTATGCCATCATCGACGAAGTCTACTTCGCCGTTCTCGAGTTGCCTCCGGGATCGAAGGCCGACAGGTCCACCGCCCGGCTTGTCGAGAGACAGATCCTCGGCTTCCTCAGACGTTCGGGATACTTGCTGGCGACCGTCAAGGCCGGGGTTGTCGAGAACCATATCGAGGTTCTTGTGGACGAGGGGCGACTTGAAAAGGTCGTTTTTCTGGGAATGGGCACGCTGCGCACTCTGCAGATGAAGATCGGCCTGAGCCTGCCGCACCACATCTTCAACAAGCCGTACCTGGTGAGGCAGCTTCGCTCCCTGTCTGCGCGCTACAACGTCGAGCAAGTGACGTATCGGCTCGTGCCGTGCAAGATGGTAAGGCACGCCGGCCCGCAAATTGGCGTCGACGCCCTCTGGGGTCACGAGGTCATACCGCCGTCCGGGAGCTACGAACTACATGTTCAGTTGGGGCGCAAGGGCTGGGGAGCGGGGCTGGATCTCGGTCTCGATTTAGATTTTCCGGACGGGCTCGCGGTAGGGGCCGCCTATCGGGGTGAGGGAGCTGTCTTTACATATGATCGCTGGATGGCAGGAGGCTTGCTGGGCGCCAAGTTGCGTGAGCACCTCGAGAACGGCGATCCGTTCATTTCCCTTTCGCGCGCGGTGGCCGAGGCGCGCTGGTACAGCCCCGCTCTGATTGGTCAACTCAGGCCTTACATCTGGTTACGAGCAGAACTTGGAAGCCGCCAGCGCTCCGACCTGGACATCGATCTCTACTACAGCGCCCGCACCGAGGCCTCGCTCGATCTGGCCTACGAGTTCAGGGAAGGCTTGATGATCTCGGCCGGCGGCGGAGCCAGCGAGAGGTTCATCTTTGGTGTCGATCAGCTAGCTACGGCCGGCACGCCCGAGGAGTCAAGCGCGCGCTTCGAGCCCTTCGTCCTGGGGAGGATGGAGTTCGTCTTCAACCCCGGCAACCTGCGGCGTGATCGCCGGCACCGCCTGATTCTCGATACCAGGTATTACTGGGCCTACCGGGAAAATGGGTTCGGTCGCGGCAGCCTGCAGTACGTCAAGGTGTTCGGCCTGGGCTGGCACGACCTGTGGGTGAAATCGAGAGGAGCCTTCCTGTGGGGACATTACCTGTTTGACGACGAGGAGCCGGTCGGGGGCAAGTATCTCAGGGGTGTTTTCGGGGACAAGTGGTTCACCTCCAAGGCTGCGAACCTGGTGCTGGAATTCAGGTTGTCTTTGGCGCGCGACCTTTTCAAGTTGAGCTTGTTTCATGATCTGGCTGTTTTTCCCGAGATCGATCGCCAGACCGGCGGCGAGACATGGCGGGTGGCGGACAGTTTCGGCCTCGGGTTTCACGCCTTGGTTCTTGACGCCATCCAGTTCGACATCTACTACTCGGTGGGGTTCGCTTCGGATGGCGACTTCGATCACGGCTTCAGCGCAAGCCTGAAGAAAGTGTTCTGACGGTTGCGGGCGCGCGAGCGATTAAGTTATCCTGCCGCTGTCAAGGAGAGATAGATCTGATGGGCAGCGTGCTTCTGATAATAGTCTTTTTCCCATTCATCGTCTCGGCGGCTTTTACCCCGCTTACGTTCCTGTTGGCCTGGTGGGTATTTCCCGGGGGGGGCTCACGCGGTCCCCACGACACTTTAGCCAGTCGCACGGTTGGTATTATCCTGGTCGTTATCGCCGAGTGGCTGGCCAATGCATGGGTGCTGTACCTGTTGCCCCTCGGGCGTCTGCGCTCACTGGGCGGGCGGAGCAAGCTGCAACCGGGGAGGGTACCGGTGGTTTTGCTGCCGGGTTTTTTCGAGAACGCCCTGACCATGGAAATTCTCAGGCGACGCCTGGAGCGTGACCTTGGGGTGCCGGTGTTCGCCATGCGGCCCGAAAGATACTTCTTGGGACTTGAAGATCAGGCCAAGGGATTCGCTAGACGTATTGCGGCCGTTCTCGATCAGACCGGCGCCGGGCAGGTCGATCTAGTGGGGCACAGCATGGGGGGCATCCTGGCCCGTTTCCTGGCTGAGAGCGGGGGGTTGAAAAACGGCATCCGGCGCGTGGTGACGGTTGCAGCACCGCATCTCGGCAGCGCCCTGTCGCGATTGGCGCCCGGACGCTCATTGCGCCAGATGCGGCGCGGAAGCGCCTTTCTGGAGAAACTGAATGCCGGTTCCGCGCCCAGCGGGGTTCGCATTGTGGGTATAACCAGCACTCACGACAACCTGGTCATTCCATGGAACTGCTCGCTCTCTCCACGCGGAGACAACTTCATCATCCGCTACCGCGGGCACGTGACCCTCATTTTCTCCCGGGAAGTTGCACGCCTGATCGTTCGCGAGCTTGGATAAAGCCGACGTCAGAAAATGACCACTTTTTCGCCCTTTTCCGACAGCACACGCACCGAGGGGAGCTTCATGACGTTCATGAAGATCTTGAGGTACACCGGATCGAACTTGTGCTTGAGTTCGGTCCACATCAGGGTCAAGGCAATATCGGGGCTGTAGGACTCCCGGAATGGGCGTCGAGACGTCAAGGCGTCGTAGCAATCTGCGATGGCGACGATCTTCGAAAAGACGCCCAGATCAGAGCGCGGCACCACGAATGAGACGTTACCTTTCAGGTCTTTGACCGGGGTGCCGAAGTCGGTCTTGTGTTCATAGGCCGTGACGATACGGTGGACGGTAAGCGCATTCAGGCGCCTGGCCCGCAGGATCTTCTTTACCGAGTAAATCGGAGACTTGCGCACCTTCTTCAGCTCTTCCGGCAAGAGCTTGCCGCGTTTTTCCAGAAGCTCGTCGTCGACGTCCACCTTGCCGATGTCGTGGAACATGGCCACCATGCCCAGGTCGCGAAGATGAGCCTTGCCGAGACCCATTTCGGCGCCGAAGACAATTGACATCAGAACGACGTTGACCGAGTGGAAGCACAGGTACTCGTCGTCGCTCTTGAGCGTGGTCAGTCCCAGGAAATGGGTGCGGTGCCCGTGGCAGACGTCGACCAGGTCCTGGATGAAGCGCCCGGCCTTGCCAATGGCGAGCTTCGGGCCGTCACCGCGCAACCCGGCCAGGTATTTGCGCATGAAGTAGATCGAGCGGGCATAAACCGTCAGCGCATAGCGCTTACGGTCCACCGCGCGCTCGAGGTTGTCGGACAAGTGCTGGTCCTTGAGGATCTCCTGGATCTTCTCGTACCGGCGCAGCTTCAGGGCCTGCAGCTTGCGGGCCGAGACGCCCTTCTCGCCCACGTTCTCTTCGCTCTCGCGACTGAAGATGTAGATGAAGTCGCGCAGCTCGGGAATGGCGATTGGCTGGCTCAAGACGAAGCCGCCGACGTTGCGCCGCGAGAACTCGTTGAGCAGGAAACGCACGTTGTCGAGCGAGTTGATGTCTATCTTGACCAGCATGTTGTTGAGGTAGAACGATTCGCCGGCCCCCTGCAGGTTCAGATTTTCGTCCATGGCGATGACGGTGTTGATGCAATCCTTGAGCTGCTCGAGAGGCTTGTTGAAGATCTCGTTTTCCGGATCGTAGAGCTTGACGTTCCTGACCAGCATGTAGAGCGAGCCGATCAACGTCCTGCCCAGTACCTGCAGCTTCTCTTCATAGGAGCGGGCCAGCTCGACCTTCTCCGGATCCTCGTAAAGCAGTCCCTGGAACTTGATCATGTCGGCCACGAATTGTCTCCTAGTCAGTGTCCATCTCGAAACTTATCAGTTACCCAGAAGCTTTTCCTTGAGCTTGGCGCAGGCCCGCTCGGCCGCCTCGGCGACGTCCTCTTCCTTGAAGCCGCGTTCGAGCTCGGCCTTGAGCAGCTTGTAAGCCGAGATCGATCCGGACATGGCCAGGCCGTTTACGATGTTGCGCTTGTGCTCACTCAACTTCTTTTTCGAGATCAGGCTCGCCGATCGCAGCTCCTGTCTGAAGTGGGCCATGGCGTCGGGCATATTCGTCATGGCCAGGGCTGCGTAGATGGCCGCCTGTTCCTGGGGAGCCTTCTTGGAAAAGCCCGCATCCTGGACAATGGTCATTAAAGTACGGGTGGCCTTGGCGATGTCGAAGTTGGCCAGCAGCCTGGCCGCACTGATGCGCATTTGTGCCTCCCCGTCATTGAGGGCCTTGAGCACGTAACCGCGGCAGCTCTCGTCACCTCCGGAGCCAATGGTGTTGAGAGCCTCGATCCGAATGGCCAGGTTGGGATGGTCGAGCAGCTTGGCAATCATATTCAACCTGTCCGGTGGGTTGAGCTTGTCGATTATGTAGAGCATGTCCCGGACCAGGTTGGCCTTGGAGCTTTCCAGGCGACGCACGAAGGTGTCGATCTGATCCTTGCCCAGTGCGGCCAGGGAGTCGCAGATCAGGTGCCGGGCCTCCTGGCGCTCCATGCGTTCCAGGGCCTGGAGCAGCGGCATGATAGCCTGCTCTTCGAGACGGGTCAGGTAACGGTACACCTCCTGGGGCTCTTTGATCTCCGCCGCGGTATCGAGAACGTCGGCCACGCGCCCGATTCTTTCGGCCTCGCCCATCTTGGCCGCGAAAGTTCTCTCGATCTGTTGGATGCGCGCCAGGTTGCCGGGAGGAAGCTGCTTGCGCGCCATTCCTTTGAACTTGCGCAGGATCTGGTTGATGCCGCGGAAATCCTCGTGAATCAGAAAGGAGTCGAGCAACTGTATGAAAACGTCCTCGATCGCCTGGCCCAGGTCCTGGTCAAGCTCTTCCTCGATCACCTTGAAGATGATGACCACCAGCTTGGGCAGCGCCCGGTCGTCATCCTGATCCTCGAGTTGCGAAACAATGGCGGCCTTCTCCTCGGATGTCGCCGGGTTGCCCTTGATCACCAGGCCCTTGGCCTGCTCGACGTCGTCCAGTTCGATCTCGAGGTCTTCGAGCGATATACGGGCGAACTTGAAGCGGTCGTCGGTGTTCGCGGTCAGGCGCTTGTACAGAAAGTTGACGATTTTGTCCACCTCGGCCTTGGCTTCCTCCTGAGTCTCGGTGCCCACCGCAAAAGTTTCCACCACCACGTACTCGATCGAGCTGAACTCCGCCTTCCACATCAGGCTGACCATGTCGTCGTAGACGAACTCGGAGGCGTGAAAGTTGGTCAGGCAGATCAGCACGAAATTCAGAAGCTCTTCGGGGGACAAACCATTGCGGAAGATCAATATACGTACGCCGTCGCGGTAGAACTTGTGGGCGATGTTCTGATCGGTGGCGTCCTCTTCGTAGATCGTCTCGTCATAGTACTTGAAGCCGAGCTGATCAACCTTGAGGGTGACCGAGCTGTAGCGGTCGAGCAAAGCAGCCAGCATCTTGTAGGCCCGGTCGAGGTACTCGCCGTAGTGAGAAGTATTGTGGCGGTAGATGCCGATGGTCTTGATCGCGCGCTGGAGTTGGTCGAAAAAGGCACGCATCTCCTCGATGCGCTGCTGGGACTCTTCCTCGTTGAGTTGTTCGGCTGCCGACTTGGGGTTCGACTTGAGGCTAGATGTGCCCGAGATATAGACGTTTCTTGGATCGACCTTCTGCCCGGTCATGGCATCCTCCTGCAACGAGACGAGCGTACTGCCATCATACGATGCGCCCCCCTGCGAGCGCAAGTAATGCTGATGGATGCACGCCGGACGCCGGTGTGCGCGTTGAGCGCTGGGTAGAAGTCGGCTCACCAGCGGCAGCTTCCCGGAATGGTGGACGATTCTGAACAGCCAGATAAAGGTCTTGACAGCACAATATCTGGTGTCATAATGTGCCGCACGCTACAAGATGTGGTTTTTACTCCGATTCCTGGGTTTTGGCCCGGAAGGCAGGGTGGGCACAATCGTGGAAACAGCAAACCGTTTGGATCACCCGCTGCCGCTGGTTCTTTTCGAGGATCAGTCGGCGGACGAGAGCACCAACTTCGACTCCAACCTGGTCGTGGATGCCCTGATAGAGCAACGGGCAATCGAGCCCGATGCGGCCCGGCGCATCAGCCAGGAAGTGGAAAACGAGCTGCAGCGAAAAGAGATCGCCCGGGTTACACCACGGGCGATCATCTCGTTGGTCGACAAGCAACTGATCAAACACGGCTTCGAACGGGTGCTCGAGCTTTCCGAAAACGCGGTCAGAGTTCTCGAGCGCAGGTATCTGCGGCGGGGCCTGGACGGCAAACCGATCGAGCGACCCAAGGACATGTTCGCCCGCGTGGCGCGCACGATTGCTGCCGCCGACAAGGTATTTGATCAACATGCCGACTGTGAGGCTACGGCGGTCACCTTTTACGAGATGATGACCTCGCGCAGGTTCATGCCCAACTCGCCGACCATGATGAACGCCGGGCGCGAATTGGGCCAACTCTCGGCCTGCTTCGTCCTGCCGGTAGAAGACTCCATGGAGAGCATCTTCGAGGCCGTCAAGCACACCGCAATGATTCACAAATCGGGCGGCGGCACAGGTTTCTCCTTCTCGCGCGTGCGCCCCAAGAATGACGTGGTGCTCTCAACCAAGGGAGTTTCATCGGGACCGGTGAGTTTCATGCGCGTTTTCGACACCGCGACAGAGACCATCAAGCAGGGCGGCACGCGACGCGGAGCCAACATGGGCATCTTGCGCGTGGACCACCCGGACATCCTGGAATTCATCGGATGCAAGAGCGAACAGAAGGCATTAACCAACTTCAACATCTCGGTGGCCTTGACCGAGAAGTTCATGAATGCCATCGAGGACAACTCGACCTACGATCTAGTAAATCCGCACAGCAACAAGGTGGTCAAGACGCTCGATGCCCGCAAGGTCTTCAACGCCATCATCGCACTGGCCTGGCGCAACGGTGAGCCGGGGGTCATCTTCATCGATCGCCTGAACAAGGAGAATCCCACTCCCCACCTGGGAGAGATTGAGAGTACCAATCCTTGCGGGGAGCAGCCGTTGTTGCCCTACGAATCGTGCAACCTGGGGTCAATCAACCTGGCCAGAATGGTGAGCGACGGCATGGTCGACTGGGACGGCCTGCGCAAGACGGTTCGTGATGCCGTCCATTTCCTGGATAACGTAATCGAGGTCAACCGCTACCCTCTGCCCGAGATCGAGCGCGTGACCAAGGGCAATCGCAAGATCGGTCTGGGCGTGATGGGCTATGCAGACATGCTCATCCAACTCGGGATCCAGTACAACTCCGAGGCGTCTCTGAAGAAGGCCGAGGAGGTCATGGGCTTCATCCAGAAAGAGGCGCGCGCGGTCAGCGCCGACCTGGCAGAAAAGAGAGGCCCTTTTCCCAATTTCGAAGGAAGCATCTTCGACCTGCCCGGGGCGCGGAAACTACGCAATGCTACTACGACCACGATCGCGCCCACGGGCACGATCAGCATTATCGCCGGGGCATCCTCGGGTGTTGAGCCGCTGTTCGGCGTGAGCTTTGTGCGTAACGTCATGGACAACGACGAGCTTGTCGAGGTCAATCCGCAGTTTGCCAAGATCGCGCGACGCGAAGGGTTTTACTCGCAGGAACTGATGCGCAAGATTGCCGAGCACGGCAGCCTGGCCAATGTTCCCGAAGTGTCCGAGCGCTACCGGCGCCTGTTCGTCACCGCCCACGATGTCTCTCCCGAGTGGCACGTGCGCACGCAGGCGGCCTTCCAAAAATACACCGACAACGCTGTCAGCAAGACGGTCAACCTCGGCAAGGAAGCAACCGAGGCCGACGTGGCCGAGGTTTACCGCCTGGCCTACATCCTGGGTTGCAAGGGAGTGACGGTCTACCGTGACGGCAGCCGCGACGAGCAGGTGTTGAACATCGAGAAGGTCAACCGGACGCAAGGTCAGGAAATTGCGCAGGCGCCCGGTAAACTCAAGCCGCGTGAGCGCCCCGAGGTTGTCCGGGGCAGCACGCAGAAGATGACGACCGGCTGCGGCAACCTGTACGTGACGATAAACGAGGACGACGAGGGCATCTTCGAGCTTTTCACCGCCATGGGCAAGGCCGGTGGATGCGCCGCGTCCCAGGCAGAGGCCATAAGCCGTCTGATTTCGCTGTCCTTGCGCGCCGGCATTGACGCCGAGGATGTCGTCCGCCAACTTTCCGGCGTGCGTTGCCCATCGCCGGTATGGAAAGACGGCGAGATGATTCTCTCCTGCGCCGACGCGATCGCGCGGGCCTTGAAGAAGTACCGTGAAGTGACGGCCCAACGAGACGCCGAGCATGAAAAGCAGGCCAAGCCACAGGTGACCCACAAGACTGATGAATATGAAAAGACAGCCAGCCTTGCCTCGCCAACACGGCTGCCGCATACCGGAAGGCCCAAGGCGATGCTTTCATGCCCCGAGTGCGGAGGCACCGTCGAGCACAGCGAGGGCTGCATGTTGTGCAGAAACTGCGGCTATTCCAAGTGTTCTTGAAACCAGCCTGGTTCCCCCAAAAACCGCGTTTTGCCAATTAAAACGAGTAGGAAAGGTCGAGGATTGCCGCGATGTGGTGCCTGGCGACGATGGCGGAGTCGTAGCGGCCGATCATCTTGTCGTCATCGGGAGGCTTGTTGTCGACGCCTACCGGAAGCTGGACTCCGATGCCTGCGCTGAACCCGTTGACGGTATAGCGCGGGCCGATCGTGAAGGCGAAGCCCGTTCCCAGCAAACCATCCAGGGCCACGCTGGCATTGAACTCGGCCACGATGGAAAGCTCCTGGGTGATGGCCACCGGGGCGGCCAGGTCGAAGAACAACACGAAACCATAGCGCCGGTCGGTGCCGTAGATCTGTTCGTCGACGTTGTCCATCAGCAGGATTAGGCATCCGAAGTCGGTTTGCAGGCTGACCCGGCCGATATTCTGGCCGAAGGCGACATAGGGAGTAAGACCGACATTGAGTTTGGGGATCAGGCCCATGTCGAGCATCGGCTTCTGGGCCAGCAGGTAGCGCTTGCCAAAGTTGCTGTCATCGGCGATCACTCCACGCTGTACTCCGGCGAGATCCTTCTCCTCGCCGACCCGCGAAAGGGGGGCTGTGAAACTCAGGCCGACGGTCAGGTGTTTCTGCGATTTCTCCTCATGGCTGATCAGCCACTTGACGCCAAACTCCAGGTCGCCGAAGTTGAACGAGTTGCCCATCTCGTCGTTCATCGCAAGGCCCATGGGCATCTTGAGGTAGACGGCCATGTCCCAGAAGGCGAAAGAACCGCCAATGCTGAAGGCCAGTGAGTTCAGATCGGGGTTGTTGGCAAAACCCATCCCGATGCGTACGCGACTTTGCGTCAAGGCGCTCAAGGCGAAGAGGGGCTCCTGGTAGGGCCAACTCACCTCGGGTTCCGACCTAACATCGACGCTCACGAAGTCGGTTTCGCTGGTGTCCTTGTCTGCAGCATTCTCTTCTTGCTGCGCCCAGGCAAAGGTCGGCAAGCCGTCGATTGCTAGGCATGCGATACAGATAACGAAGAATCGCCGTACCATGGAATACTCCCTGGAGTTGGTTTTTCTTTGTGCTAAAACGACTTGCCCCGAAGTGTATTCTCTCTCTGCGGAGATTGTCAACCTTGGCGAATGCTTGTTTTTCAGCGGTTTGAGAGTATGCCCTCGATCAGGGCCTCGGCGATGGCTGGGTCCTGGCGCGGGAGCTCTTCTTTCATCTTGAGTAGTTCGTTGATAATCGCGTAACGTTTCTTGCCCAGCTTCAGTACGGGTCCGATGACTACCTTGAGCATCTCACCGACCGATTGGCCGGCAGACGCGCCCCGGCGCACATTGCTAATCAGCTTACCGCGCTGCTGGCCGGAGAATTCCCGCCCCAGAAACTGGGCAACCTTCAGAAGCGCGGCTTGAAGTTGCGGGTCAAGGGGGAACTCCGAACCCCCATGTTGCACGTAGCCGCCGCGCAAATCCACCCTGGTCCGATTGGCCCGCGTGTCTCCGGCAGTCGGTGTAGCCTCGTTGCTGTCGAACGACAGCTCTCGTTCGCCGAGCGGTTTCTGCGCGGTCGCCAGCGGAACCAGCGGGGTCACGGCCGGTCGTTCCGGCTCGGCTCGCTTTGGGCGGGGACGCCGCGGACGAGGGGGTTCGTTCCTGGTCCGGGAAGTCTCGCGGATGGAATCCACTCGCCGCATGGCCTCGATGTCCGCCCCGGAGCTAATATCGGCTCTGGCCGTGATGTCTTCGAGGGGGGCCATGCCGGTGTCCTGGATCTTGGCCGCCCGGGGAACGTTGAATTGGATATGGGGAACCTGGATGGCTTCTTCAGAGATCGGGGGCCTGAACGCCGCTTGTGGTGATGCGGCAAAGGCCGCGGGCATACTGGCAAGGTCGGCAAACGATACCGGGCCGGCGCCCTCGACCCGGCTCGCGGCCGGCGGGCTTTTCTTCTTGGGCGTCGGTTCAGAAGACAGTTGTGTCAAGGCATCGAGATCGAAGGTCTGGATGTCCGGCAGTATAATCTCCGGCAACTCGGGTAGGGGAATCTCCGGGATATCGGCGCTGCCGGCCATGACATCCTCTGATACCGGTTCCGGCGCGGCGGCGGTAGGATCGTCGATGACTACACGCAAGGCCCCGGTCTCGATGTCCAGCAGGCAACCGAACACGGGAATGCCGCCGGTGACCAGTGTTCTGCGCAGAACAGATACTGTCTCGCGCAAGGCGATTTCCACACTGCCGGGGCCGCGCAGACTTGACAGCAGATTTCCTCCCTCATCGGGCAGGTTTGCAAGCAATCCCGCCCGGCCCATGTTATTGCGCAGGGTGCTGCGGTCTGCAGGGCAGCACCTGCATTCGGTCTGGCCGACGACGATTATCTCGCGGCAGTTGTACACATACAGGGCTATGGCCACCGAGCGATATAGCTCTTCCCCGCCGCGGGCTCCCCAGGCGCCGGCAATGCGGATTACGCTGGCCTCACCCGGGGCCAGGCCCAGGG
Source organism: uncultured Myxococcales bacterium (assembly GCA_964640665.1). GTDB lineage: Bacteria > Myxococcota > B64-G9 > B64-G9 > B64-G9 > DATKYQ01. The sequence goes on along the minus strand of CAZXHT010000001.1, from coordinate 85,939 downwards.
CCGGTTCGATGATGCCGGTCAGCTCTGGTCCGCTGTCGGTGATGACAAGCGTGCGGCCCGAAACAGGATGCTCTCTTCTTGCTCCCTTCTGCCGGCGCACAAACGCGGCGTTGCTCTTCAAGATATCTGCAAGCGACATCGTTATTTGTCTTCCTTTCCGGCTCCGGTCTCGGGTTCGCCAGTTTGTGGCTGCGCCTCGGCTATCATCTTCGTAAGCTGACCGGCCTCGGGGTGGTTCGGCATGATCTCGATCACCCGTTTAAAAAGAGGGGCGGCCTTTTTCTTGTTGCCGGCATAGTAGTAAGTCGAGCCTAGATTCACCAGGGCGACCGCGAAATTCGGATCCAGCTCAATAGATTTCTTGAAGGCCGCGATCTCGTTGGCCCTGAGATCCTGCTTTCCTTCACGGTTAAACTGGAACCTGTAAGCCATCCCAATCAGGTTGTAGATCTGCGTCGATTTGGGCTGCTTTTTCAAGGCCTCGCGGTAGTGCTGGATGGCCTCCGGGTAGTGGCCCTTCTTGAATGCCTCTACTCCCATGCTGAGTGGATCCTTCGCACTTGCCGTAGCCGGGGCGGATTTTTTGCCGCCGGACTTGCAGGCCGCTACGGAAAACACCAGGCAGACGCATACGGTGCACACTGCTAGTTCTTTTACTGTAAGCGTCATCATCCGTCTCAATCGGTCTTCAAGGCCGGCTTTTTCTTGCCCAGCCCGGGGATCTGCTTGATCATGTCGCTGATGTTGACTCCGGAGATTGCCTCGATCACCGGCGGAAGTTGGGCCATGATGTTGGCGACGTCGCCGGTTATCTTGCTGGCGCCGGCGGACTCGCCGCCCGAGTTGACTATCACGATCTTCTCGGTCTTGGAGAGCGGCTCGGCTATGTTCTTGGCCAACTCCGGCAAAACCTCGATGAACATCTGGGTGATGGCGGCCTCGTTGTATTGCTTCCAGCTCTCGGCCTTATTGGCCATGGCGTTCGCTTCGGCCAGGCCCTGGGCCTGGATGACGTCGGCCTTGGCCAGACCCTTGGCCTTGGTGGCGGTGGCCTCGGCGTTTCCGGTGGCCTGGATGACCTCGGCCTCGGCGAAACCCTGGAACTTGTTGGCCTCGGCGCGACCCTTGGCCTCGGCCTCGATCTTGTACTTCTCGGCCTCGGCCTGCACCTGCACGGCGTAGCGCCGCGCGTCGGCCGGCTTGTTGACCGTGGCGTCCAGTTCTTTCTCCTTGCGGGAAATCTCGCGCTCCTGGACGATGACCTGCTGCTCTTTCTCGACGATTACGACCTGGACCTCTTCCTTCTTGACCCCCTGGGCCTTGCGGTACTTGGAGAGATCGTAGGCCAGGTCGGCCTCGGCCTTCTTGTCGTTGACCATCACCTGGTACTCGGCCACCTTGACGTTGTAGTCGCGGTTGGCCTCGGCGATTTGGGTCTCCTGCTTGAAGCGCTCGCTTTCGCCTTTCTGCTTGGCCTGGGAGCTGCGGATGATGGCATCCCGGTCGGCCTCGGCCTGGGCCACGATGGCGTCCCGCTTGACCTCCGCCAGCCTCGGCTTGCCCAGGGCGTCGAGGTAGCCCTCGTTGTCCTTGATGTCGCGCAGGGTAAGGGAAATAATCTCCAGCCCCATCTTGGCCAGGTCGGTGGCCGATGTCTCCTGCACTTTCTGGGCGAACATGTCGCGGTTCTTGTAGATGTCTTCGATTATCATCTGGCCCAGGATGGCGCGCAGGTGGCCTTCGAGGGTCTGCTTGGCGACATTCATGATCTCGTTGCGGCCGCGGCCGAGGAATTGCTCGGCCGCGGTGCGGATGGCATCCTCGGTGGCGTGCACTTTGATCTGGGCGATTCCGTCGACGATGACCGGCACGCCCTGCTCGGTGTAGACCTCCGGGGTGCGGATGTCGATGGTGATCACCTCGAGGCTGAGTACGTCGGCCTTCTGGGCGAGGGGAACCACGAAGGTGCCCCCGCCCTTGACCACCTTGGGAATGCCGCGCTTGGTCCAGCCGGAGACAATCAGCGCCTCGTTGGGCCCCACCTTGCGGTAGCGCTTGAAGAGGGCGATCAGCAGTAGAAACAGCGCGAATACTACCGCTAACGCCGCGACAACGGTTACAGTGCTAACATTATCGAACATGTCGATTCCTCCTTGGAAATGAAGACGGGGTTACTCGCCAGAATCGGTTTCGACGTCGCGAAGTTTCTCGTCGACGTGTTCCCGCACATAGTAAAGACCACCGATCACCCGCGTAATGGTGACCATGGCGTGCCGCTTGATATCCTTCTTCTCCTCGCCCCGAGCCGGGCCGCTTATGTGGCAGCCCTTGCCGGCGAACGAGATTTCCCCCACGCCGCTGGCCGGGATGGCCTCGGTCACGTCGGCGATGGTTCCGGCGATGTCCTTGGCCGTAGTCACCTGGTTGGCGGAGGCCGACTTGTAGATCTTCATCACCAGCAGTCCGGCCAGCACCCCCACCAGCAAGCCGGCGCCAAGCGCGACGGCCAGGCTGAGAATGGGCATAAAGGGAAGCAACTCCAGGCCGATTATCCCGCCGCCGCCGAAGGCGGTCACGAAGCAGGCGATCACTATCGGGCTAAAGAGCGGGAAGTGCACCTCGCCGATGCCGATATCATGGCCGGCGATGTCATGACCGAAATCCGCGCCGACGGCCACGTCCGCGCCGACATCGACCCCGGTATCGACACTGGCTTCGTAGCCGCCCGAGAAAATAAACGACAGTATGGCGAAGATGATGCCGACCAGCAGACATATTAAGTAGAAGGTCATCATGGCTAAAAGGCCTCCTTCGAACGCCGCACGCGGCGGCATGGTTTGTCAGACACCCAGTGCTCCCTTGACCAACTCGGCCGTTTTGCCTAAGGCGTCACTTGCCAGCCCGACTGCCCGCAAACAGCCGGCCAGACCGCTGAGCCGGAAGACCAGCACGACCCGATCGTGTCTCTCGCGCGGCGATGCCTGTTGGGGATCGACCAGCAGGCCGAATCCCTTCCAGGCAGCCTGTTCGGCCCCTCGCGCGAGCAAGCTGTCCGTCATCAGGCCGACGGCCCGAGCGGCCCGACGCTTGTAAAAAATGCGAGAAAAAATTCCGTCGCCGGAAACGATGCGAGCAAGCGCAGATGCCGTCGCGGCGGAGCAGGCCAGGCTGTCTTCCAGCTTCTTGGCGTCAAGGGGGATGGGCGTGCGGCCAAGACGCTCGCGGCACAAGGCGGCCGCCGAGCCGAGTAGCCCGGCCAACTCGTCGGGATTCGTATGAGCTGCAGACGCGCCGCGGAAAATCGTCATAGCGCGGTAAGAGATATCGAGTATCGAGATCAGGCGTGAGGCGAAGACCAACAGGCCGCTCTCTCCGAGAACCAGGCGCAAGGCCGATTCGAGGCGGTCGAGTTCGAGAGCCTCGTCGCCGCTGCGATGCCCCTTGCCGGTAAGGACCATGTAGCGGTCACCTGCGGCATCGTAGGCGTCGCCGAGATCCGCCGCGTTGACGGCGTCGATCAATCCAAGCACCCGGTCGAACGGCATGCCGGCGGCACGCGTCACGAGCTCTTCTTCGCGGACCAGGTCAAGCATCATCAGCCCCTCTTTTTCTTGCCGGCCGTCTTCTGTTTCTTCTGCTGCCTTTCGGTGAGTTTCCGGCGCAGGGACGCCAGCTCGTCATCCACTACCTGGCGGCGCTGTCGCCTGCGCTCGGTCACTTCCATGCGCAGCACCCGGTCGTCCAGAGTGTTCTTGCGCAAGGATTCCTCGGCCTCCAGGCGGCCCTCCAGTTCGGACAGGTCGTCCCGGGCCTGGGAAAGCATCGGCTCGTCCTGATCGTGTCCCGCCCGGTTCATGGTTTGTTGCAGCTCGGAGCGGGCCTGCAGGATCTGGTGTCTGAAGCGCATCTCGCGCAGCCGTCGGTTGACCTCGGCGATCCTGGCCTTGAGTCCGTGGACGCTTTCTTCGAGAATCGTGAGGCTGTCGGTGCGCTGATCGAGCTCTTTCTGCAACTCGGTTGCGTCTTCCTGGAGATCGAGCTTGCGCTCCAGGGCCGTGCGAGCCAGTTCCTCGTCGTTGTTTCTCAGGCAGATCTTGGCCTTTTTCTCCATGGTTTCCATGATGGCTCGTATATCCCGCAGCCGGGCGGTATACATGTCTCGTTCGGTCTCCTCGGTGTTTCGAATGCTGACGGCCTCGTCCAGGATCATCTCCAGGTCGTCGAGATATGCGTCTAGAATCGCCCTGGGGTTCCTGGCTTTCTTGAGCAGATCGTTCAAGTCGGCCCGAATGACATGCCTGGTTCGTTCGAGGATACCCATGTCCGATAACTCCCGGCCGCCTATCGGTCCCTTCTGCGCGGATGACCGAAGATACGGCCTTGTGTGCCGTTGTGTCAATGAGTTTTGTCTTTCAATCCGGGGCTTTTTCCTTCTTGCCGGAAGCGACCTTTTTCTTCAATTCGGCCAGTTGTTTTTCGAGTTCAGCATCGTTTTCGATCGAAGCGAAGCGGGTCTCGAGCTTGACTTCTTCCTTGTCGAAGGCACCCGAGCCGGCCATTTCGGAGTAGGCTTCCACCTGCGCCTCGATGGCCAGCACTTTGTCCTCCATGCGCTCGAAGGTGTCGAAGGCCCGCGACCCGGCCACCGCACCCGGCGTCTTGTCGGGTGACATGGCCCTGGCGCTGTGCTTGCGGGCCTTGGCGGCGCGTGCGCGCGCGACGAGGGCCTGCTTGCGGTTGCGCGCGTCACGGTAGCGCTCGTCCAGCGAGACCAGGCTTTGCTTCAGCGCCCCGACGTACTCGCGCTGGACCTTGATCTGTTCCTCGAGCGAGGCGGCGTGCGAAGTGAATTCGTTCTTGCGCACGATGGCCTGGCGGGCCAGTTCCTCGTCACCGCCACGCAGCGCCATTGCGGCCCGTCGTTCCCAGCGCCCGGATGACTCGACGACGCTGAGGCGCTTTTTCTCCATGGTTTTCTCGGACGCGATGGTGTCGATTACCTGGCTGCGGGCCTTGCGCAGGTGCTTCTCCATGTCCAGGATGGCCTGACTGAGCAGTTTCTCGGGGTTCTCAGCCTTGCCGACCAGCTCGTTGAGGTTGGAACGGACGATATCGTTGATTCTCGATAAAACTCCCATGATCCTTCTCCTTTTGAATGGGGTTCTAAGTTCTCGCACTGATGCAATGCAGCTATCATGCCCAGGCGGGGTATTCCGGTAAGGCTGTGTTTTTTCAAGAGTCGCAGGCACCGATCCGGTAATCTAATCGGCGGAATTCGCCACCTGAGCGGCGGCTAGTGCCGTCAGGTCTTGCGCTTGAAGACGACCTCGAGCTTTTGGCCGGCGGTTACCCTGGAGATCTCGAGCGGCTTGCGCTTGCCCTTCAATTCGGCGGGCGGCAGGGATTCCAGCTTGATTCTCTCGTCGAGCCTTTCGGCTACCGATTTGCTGATGATGATCTCGCGCCCCTTGGCTAAAGCGGTCAGGCGGGCGGCCACGTTGACCGGATCGCCGATGGCGGTGTAGTTGGCCCGCATTTGCGCTCCCAGCGGGCCGACAACGACGTCGCCTGAACAAATGCCGATGCCCATGTCTATTTGCCTGCCGGAGAGCACACCTACGCTGCGATCGACTTTCTGGAGGCTCTCGAGCATGTCCAGCGCGGCGCATACGGCTCGGGTCTCGTTGTCCTCGTAGCCGATTGGGGCGCCGAACAATGCCATCAGACCGTCGCCCAAAAACTTGTCCAGCGTACCACCGTAGCGCAACACGCAACGCACCAACTCCTCGAAAACCGCGTTGAGCAGGCCGGCGGTCTGCTCGGGCGCCAGTGTCTCGGCCAGCTTGGTGAACCCGCGCAGATCCGAGAACAGAACCGCCAGGTGCGTGCGCCGCAGTTGCATACTCTGGGCGGGCTGCTTGAAAACCTGGTAGGCAACGCTGGGATCCAGGTGGCGGCGAATGACGTCCTTGAGGACATTGAGTTTCTGGTTGCGCCGCAAGGCAAGATCGACGCGAGCCAGGAGTTCCTCCGAGGAGACCGGCTTGAAGAGCACGTCATCGGCACCCCGCCGCAGACCGGCCAGCAGGATCTCCTCGCTGCGCTCTATTGTCATGAGCAGAATCGGGACGTCCGCCGTCTGCGGGCTCTGCTTGAGTACCTGGAGCACCTCCAGGCCGTCCATGCGCGGCATGATGATGTCCAGCAAGATCAGATCCGGCGGCTCCGACTCGGCGCTGGTGATGGCTATTACCCCATCTGAAACAGCCGTGACGTCGTGACCGTGTCCCTTGAGCATATCCTCCATCATTGCCAGAAAAAACTCATCGTCGTCGACGATCAGGATCTTTCCAGTCAGCTTGCTCATCGCTTGTTGTCTCCCGAGACCCGTACAGCGTGCTTCTTCAACAGGCGGCGCATCTGGTCGTAGCCCAGGCTGAGATCCCCGGCGGCCCGCCTGATATTGCCGCCGGAGCGCCCCAGCGCATCTATTAGCAGGCGACTCGAAAAGTCGTCCACCCGCTCGTGATAGGAACCCGTGCCGGCGGCATCGCCGCTCCCGGCCCGATCGATGTCCAGGTCGCCGGGCTCGATCGTCTCCGTCCGGCACCGGTAGGCGGCCCGCTCTACGAGGTTTTTCAGTTCACGCACGTTGCCGGGAAAGGAATAGCGCTCGAGTCTGGAAAGCGCCGCGACGGAGATGTCCGCGCAGTGAATACCCGCTACCTCGCTGCGGAAATTTTCGATAAAATAGCGGCATAAGGCCGGGATGTCCCCGTGGCGTTCCCGCAGGGGTGGAACCCGGATGGTGTCGAAGGCCAGCCTGTCGTAGAGATCGGAGCGAAAACTGCCTTCGCGCATGGCTACGTCCAGGTCTGCGTTGGTGGCCGCGGTTACCCTGACGTCCACCTTGATTTCCGCGTTGCCGCGCAGGCGCTCGAAGCGCTGGTATTCTATCACCCGCAGGATCTTCTGCTGGATGCTGAGGGCCATGTTGCCGACTTCGTCCAGGAAAAGCGTTCCGCCGTCGGCCAGCTCGAACTTGCCGGGCCGGGCCGAGCCCGCGTCGGTGAAGGCGCCCTTCTCGTGTCCGAACAACTCGGCCTCGGCCAGGGTTTCGGGCAAGGCGGCGCAGTTTATGGTGACGAACGGCCCGCGCTGCGTGGCGCCGGCCTCGTGCAGTGCGGCGGCCACCAGTTCTTTGCCGCTGCCGCGCTCACCCAGGATCAGAACCGGTCGTGGAATATCGGCTAAAGCCCTGATCTGGGCGGCTACCGCGGAAAGGCCCCCTTGCTGGCCGATCATCACGGCCTGCCGGCCTGCCCGTTCACGTAAAAGCTGGTTCTGGCGTTTCAGGCGCCGGTTGTCCGCCAGCACTTCCAACATGCGCTCGAGCTTGTCTATCTGCAGCCCGAGTCGTTCTCCCATGCGTGGATCCTTCTCGATGAAATCGGTGGCCCCGAGGCGCATGGCACCAACCGCGTCGTCGACGGTTCCCTTTCCGGTTAAAATGATCACCGGCAGTTCAGCATGTCTCTGACGCAAGTCGGCCAGAATTTCCATTCCCTGGCGCCGACCGGGGCCGAGGTCGAGATCTAAGAGGATCAACGCCGCGCCTTCAGGAGACGACTCGAGTGCGGCAAGCGCCTTGTCGCCGTCGGCGAAGCCGCGCACCTGCTTGCCCCGTTCCGCGAGCAGGTCGGACAGCAGCTCGACCACCTCCGGCTGATCGTCGATGACGAATACCTTGCGCGGCATGCCTCAGGCTCCCGTCCCGGATTGTTTCCGGATGCGCCGTTCGAAAGAAAGCGACGGCCAGGCCGCGGTCTCTTGCGGCAGCGGCACATCCGCGACCGGGAGTCGGATGGTGAACGTCGTAGGTCCGCCGGGAGCGCTGGCCACCGAGATTCTTCCCCCGTGCAACATGATCACCCGCTGGGTGATCGAAAGCCCCAGGCCGGAGCCGCCTTCGCGGGTAGAGAAGCCGGCCTCGAAAATGCGGCCCTGATCCATAAGGTCTATACCCGGGCCTTCGTCGCTTATGGCAATCTCCAGCCAACCGCTTCCCGGCCGGCTGCGGGCCGCCACTCGCACCAGCTTGTCATGAGGCGCGGACTGGACTGCGTTCCTGATGACGTTGGCTAGAGCACCGGCCAGGCCGTCCCGGTCGCCTTTAACCTGCGGGAGGTTGGCCGGCAGGAACAGGCGTACGCTTCCGGGAATCTCTGCTGCTTCGTCAATGGCCCGTTTGAGCAGCTCGCCGGGCGCGAGCAATGCCGGAGCCGGCACGGGTAACCTGATGCGCCCAAGGAAATCCGTCCAATCGCGATAGAGGACGTCGAACTGCTCCCGCAGCCGTGGATCGGCCTCGGTCTGCAGGCGGTTGGCCAGCACCGCAACCAGATTCTTCATGCGGTGACCTTCGCGGCGCACGTCCTCGTAGGCATCCGTGCGCCCGGCCTCCTGTACGAAGCGCAGCAGGTGAGTCAGAACCGCCGGCGCCCGGGTCGGCAAGGCCGAGGTGATAAGACCCAGCCAGCGCGCCACGGCTTCGTCGTCGGCGATGGCGCACAGGGCCTTGGCCAGGCTCTCGATTGTGCCCGAGCGCTCGGGATCCGAAAGCAGCGAGTTTATCAACCAATGCACGGCATGGCCCGGCCGGCCCTGTAAGAGCAAGAGTTCTCCCATGCCGGCCAGGCCCGCCGGATCATCGGGCCGCAGCGACAGGCCGCGCTGATAACAGACAGCCGCCCGCTCCCGGTCTTCGGGGGTGTCTGCAAGAATCTGGGCCAACAGGAACAGGGCCTCGGGCAAGGCCTGTCCCGAGCCGATTTCTTCAAGCAGAGAGATTGCCCGCGAGGCCGCTTGCGGATCGCGACCGCGACGCGAGGCCAGCATGCGGGCGAATGCCAAGCGCAGCCTGCCGTCCGCGGGAAAGCGTTGCATCCCGGCAAGAAAAGTTCGTTCGATCCGCGTGGCCGGTTTGCCGGCCAGCAATTCGGTCCGGGCGGTCAGCAGGAAATGCTCGGCACTGCGATTTTCTTCGTCGATTAAAGCCAGGGTGCGCAGGGCCTCGTCATGACGGCCCGCCTCAATCATTGCCGTGGCGCTCAGCATCAGTCCGTCGCTGTTTCCGGGCCGGCTGTCCAGAACGGCGTCGATTTCGTTGCCGGCCTCGTCGAGCAGGCCGGAAGCGATAAGAGCCGCCGCGAGATACAGGCGTGTTTGATGATCACAGACTCCCTGTTCGATCGCCAGGCGAAAGGCACCCACGGCCTCTGATGCCCGTCGCAGGTCAGAGAGGATCCGGCCGCGCAGCACGTTCACTCTGGCCGGGCCACGATCGCATAGCGGATCGAGCCAGGCCAGCGCCGAGTCGAAAGCCCCCCGGCGGTAGAGCGCTTCCGCCAGCCGGATGCGCAGCTCGATGTTGTCGGGATCGATAACCACGGCGCGACCCAGCACGTCGGCCGCCGCCTCCGGCGCGCCGGCATCGAGGTATCCCCGGGCCAACTCCAGCAACCGGGTAGCCCGGACGGGATCCTTGATCTTCCGCGAGGCAGCCTGCATCCTCGGAGACTGGTAACGTAATCGCTTACGGATCACGGCCGAAAGTGTATCCCGAGCCACCCGGCGATGCAACCGCAGCAGAGGTACGTCCCCCAATCTTCCACTCTACCTGCCTCGGCCTGGCATTTTCATGCGGTTTGACGGGACATCTCCTGATATGAGAACTCCCAGAGTCCCGCGTTGGCTTTCGCGTGTTCAATGGTCATACTTACGATATTTCCCTTTTCATCCATATCTACATAGATATTCTCACTGATCTCCCTTGTCTCGTGTACCCCTCTGTCCGTAAATTCGACATGAGCAGTATCCGTATCGGTAAAATATTTCACTTTCATGATCTAGTCCTCCTTGAACGACTTGTCGAAGAAGGCACTATGAATCGTTTCTCCATCTTCGAGTAAAACAACCCTTAAATATTTTCCCGCCTCGACTATCTTTGCCCACTTTCTGATCCTGCCATCGGCACGGCTCGATCTCTTTTCAAGCAAAGAAAGTGCCAAGCAAGGTGGGAGTGATGTGGATTTGCATGAGCTTCCGCATTTCGGTAGTATTTGAGTCGGGAAGTTGAACGGGAGCAAATGCTTTCTGTCAAAGTTCTTGCGAAAATGCAGTACTAGATGCGAATACGGTTTTTAGAGATCGCCCAAACCGAACTGGACCCCTTTTCCCTCCGAAGTAGCTGGTAACTTGACTAGGCAGGCCATGCAGCTTTCATGCGAGACAGAGAAAGTGATCGGGGAGGAGTGGAACGACTGGCGCTGGCAGATGCGCAACCGGATTCGCTCCGTGGCCGACCTGGCCGCGGCCTTCGGCTGGCACGTCGTTCCAGGTGGTGTGACCGAGGCGGAGGCTCGTTTTCCGCTGGCTATTTCTCCTTACTATGCCTCGCTCATACGGCGGCTCGATCCCGGCGATCCGGTCTTTGCCATGTCCGTGCCGCAAGGGCTCGAACTCGTCGATCCTCCTTACCTTGGCGACGACCCGCTGGAAGAGGAACGCTATACGCCTGTTCCCGGCCTGGTGCACCGCTATACCGATCGAGCGCTTTTGATTTCCACCTCTATCTGCGCAAGCTACTGCCGGCATTGCACCCGCAAGCGCGTCACCGGGCAACGTGAGTCGGTCATCTCGGCCGCAAGGCTGGGTCGGGCTGTCGCCTATCTGCAACAACACCCCGAGATCCGCGATGTTATCGTCTCAGGCGGCGACCCGCTGACTCTTGCGGACAATGTCCTTGAGAAGATCCTGAGCGCCATTCGTTCGGTGTCCAGTGTTGACATCATCCGCATCGGCAGCCGCATGCCGGTCACCTTGCCGATGCGAATAACAGACAAGCTGGCGGCCATGCTGCGCCGCTATCACCCGCTGTGGATCAATACCCACTTCAACCACCCGCAGGAACTCACCCCGCAGGCCGCCGGGGCCTGCGCCCGGCTGGCGGACGCCGGCATCCCGCTGGGCAACCAGACCGTCTTGTTGCGCGGGGTCAACGACAATCCGCACGTATTGGAGACTCTCTTTCGCGGCTTGGTGCGTATTCGCGTCAGACCCTACTATTTGCACCAGTGCGACCTGGTGCGCGGAGTGGAGCACTTCCGAACGCCGCTGGCGCGCGGGGTCGAGATCATGGATTTCTTGCGGGGTCGCCTGAGTGGATTGGCTATTCCCACTTTCGTGGTGGATGTCCCCGGCGGCGGGGGCAAGATCCCCCTGCTGCCACAGTACATTGTGTCTTCCGATCCGAGTTGCACGTTGCTTCGTAACTTCGAAGGCAAGAGCTTCTCCTACCCCGAACCACAGGAGCCTGGCCATTTCCTTTGACTTCCGCGGCCCCGTAGATCACAATGGCCGCGCTGTGACGGCGTACGATGCAATTTTAGGTCATGAGCGACAAATTGCCCAGCTCGAGCGAGCGCGGCTGGCCGGGAAAGTTGCGCATGCCTACCTGTTCTACGGCCCCGACGGAGTCGGGAAGGAACTACTGGCTCTGGCCTTCGCCAAGGCTCTTAACTGTACGGCCGGCGAGGGGGCGCCTTGCGAGAGCTGCTCAAGCTGCAAAAAGATCGTAAGCGGCAATCACCCCGACGTGCGCCTGGTAGCCTCGGAACAGGGGCTCATCGATCGGGGAATAATCGAGAAACAGGGGCGTAGCGCGACATCGCGGCAAATTCGCAACGAACAAATCGACGAGCTGGCCGCCTTGTTTCGGCACCGGCCCTACCTGGGGCGCTTCAAGGTCGTCATCGTGGCCGACGCCCAGCAGATGAACGACCACTGCCAGAACCGCTTTCTGAAGACCTTGGAAGAGCCCAGTCCCGACTCGGTGATCATCCTGGTCACGGCCCAGCCGGAGGCGTTGCTTTCTACCGTCAGATCCCGCTGCCAGGCATTGTCCTTTGGAGCAGTGGCCCGCGAGTCGATCGCGGCATTTCTTGTCGAGCGTCACGAGCTTGACGAGAAGACCGCCCAGGTGTACGCGGCCATGGCTCAGGGCAGCCTGGGCAGGGCTCAGGCGCTGGTCCTTGGCAACGTACTTCCCCTGCGTGACAGCATTGCAGACGTGACGACCAGGATTTCGGAATGCGACCTCGAAGATCTGCTTTCAACCGCCGAGGTCCACGGGCGGGACAGAAGCGCCCTGCTGCAGGCTTTAGAGTTGCTCGAGTTGTGGTGCCGCGACATGCTGTTGGCCAGGCTTGGGGCGCCGGCCGAGATGCTCGTCAACCTCGACCGGGCCGATAACCTCCGGGAATCAGTGGCGCGCACCACGCCACGACGCCTGATGCGCTGGATAGAGTCGATCAGGGGCACGCGGGATTCGCAGCGGGTGAACGCCAACCCGCGCCTGGCCATGGAGTCTTTACTGCTGTCGATGAGGGCCGCGTGACTACCGAAACCGGGAAAGATCCGACTGCTGTCGATCAGAACGGCGCACCTGCGGGTGACGAAGCCGCTCCGGCCGCCCCCGATGCGGATAAGTCCGCTACACGGGTTGACCGCGTTGTCGGGGTTGTCTTTGCTGACGGGAAGGTCGGCGAGTTCGATCCCCATGGGTTAAAACTTAGCGTCGGTGACCCTGTCCTTGTGGACAACGCCAGGGATCTCAATCTCGGCCGGGTGGTGTTCATGGTCGAGAGGCCCAGGAGAGGGTCGCTGCAGCGCGTGATCCGCCGGGTCGGCTCGGGCGACCTGATGCTCATCAGACGCAACAAGAAGAGAGAAGAAGAGGCGTTGCAGACATGTTCGAAGATGATCGAGCAACATGGATTGCCGATGAAGCTGATCCAGGTCGCATATCTGCATGGAGGCAATAAAGCCATCTTTTACTTCTCCGCGGACGGACGGGTCGATTTCCGCAACCTGGTTCGCGATCTTGCCAAGCAACTGCACGTCAGGATCGAGATGCGCCAGATCGGCGTGCGCGACGAATCCAAGATGCTGGGCGGAATAGGCATTTGCGGTCAACAACTGTGTTGCTCGCGTTTCTTACGCAAGTTTTCCCCGGTGTCGATCAAGATGGCCAAGAACCAGAACCTGGCGCTCAATCCGCAGAAGTTGTCGGGCCTGTGCGGCAGGTTGATGTGCTGCCTGCTTTACGAGGACAAGGTCTATCGTGAACAGAGAAAGCTGCTGCCGCGGGTGGGCAGGGACATAGAAACTCCCGTTGGATCCGGCAGGGTGATCGATCTCGATATTCCCGGTTGCCGGGTACGCGTGCAGCTCGAAGATCGGCAGATCGTTTTCAGCTTGGCGGAGCTCAACGGTGATGAGCCGTTCACCGGGGACCAGGATCGAGATAATCGAGGACGTGAAGCCAGTCGACAGGTAAAGGGCCAGGGAAAGAACAGAACATCGAGAAGCGCCCCGGTAAAAGAGGCCGCGGCCGGGAAGAAGCCACGGCCTGAAGCAGGAAGGCGAGGGGCGGCAGAGGACGAGACTGCACCCGAGAAAAAGAAGAGCAAGCGCCGCTCGCGCAGCCGATCACGGAGACGCAAGAACAAGACCAGATCGCAGGCAGGCCAGAAGACAGAACCGGCAGGCAAGAGTCCAACCCGCGGGAGCGGGGCTACCGGTGGCCCCGCTTTGCCAAATGGCAACAAGAGATGACTTTTATGTCCGATACGTTTTACGTGACCACCCCGATCTACTATGTCAACGATGTGCCTCATATCGGGCATGCCTACACCACCATAGCCGCCGATGTCATGGCCAGGCATGCCCGCTCGATGGGCAGGCGGGTTCGCTTCTTGACGGGCACCGACGAGCACGGTCAGAAGATCGACAAGGCTGCCCGGTCCCAGGGTATGCAACCCATCGAGCTGGCCGATCGGGTAGTAGAGCGCTTTCAGGCGCTGTGGGAAAAACTCGACGTGCGGCCGGATGATTTTATCCGCACGACACAGACGCGGCACGAGAAGGTCGTCAAGAAGCTCTTCGAGCGCGTGCGGGACAGGGGCGATATCTACCTGGGAGAATACGAGGGCTGGTACTGTACGGGTTGCGAGGAGTACTACACCGAGTCGCAGTTTAACGATGGCCTGTGTCCCATCCACAAGCGTCCGCTCGATCGCCTGAAGGAGAAAAGCTACTTTTTCCGCATGTCGAAATATACACAACCCTTGATCGATTACATCGAGGGCCACCCGGATTTCATATTGCCCGAGATGCGGCGCAACGAGATCCTGAGCTTCGTGCGCGAGGGACTGCGCGATCTGAGTATTTCGCGAACGTCGTTCGATTGGGGGATCGCCGTACCCGACGACCCGGCGCATGTGGTTTACGTCTGGTTCGATGCCCTGACCAACTACATTTCGGCGCTTGACTGGGATGGGTCGAGCGGGGGAGGCGAGCTTTTTACGAAGTTCTGGCCGGCCGTCCACCTGATCGGAAAGGACATCCTGCGCTTCCACGCCGTTTACTGGCCGACTTTCTTGCTGAGTGCGGACCTGCCTCTGCCCAGGACGGTTTTTGCCCATGGCTGGTGGACCGTCGAGGGCGAAAAGATGTCCAAGAGCCTCATGAACGTGGTGGAACCCAACGCGCTGGTGGATGCCTACGGCGTCGACCCGGTCAGGTATTTCTTGTTGCGCGAAGTTCCCTTCGGACTGGACGGCGACTTTTCCCACCAGGCATTGATCGGACGCATCAACGCCGAGTTGGCCAACGACCTGGGAAATCTATTGCGTCGTTCGATCACCATGGTAGAGAAATATACCCAGGGACTGGTCCCCCGATCGGGTGAAAGGCAAGCTATCGAGGAGCGCCTGGTAGAGGTGGCCCTGCGGGTTGCACGTGAATACGCCGAGCATCTCGATCATTACTCTTTCCATAAGTCCCTGGGTTCGATCTGGGAACTGGTACGGGCCGCCAACCGTTACATAGACGAGGCTGCTCCCTGGGCGCTTAATAAAAAAGGCGAGCGGGATAGGTTGGGGACGGTAATCTACCATATCATCGAGTCGCTGCGTTTCATCGGCGTGATGGTTTCGCCATTCATGCCCGCGACGGCCAAGAAAATGTTAGAACAGATTGGCCTATCCGCCTCAGCCGAAGAGCTTGTACACGAAAAAATCGAGGTCTGGGGCGGTCTAGGGGTCGGTACCCGGGTCAAGAACGGCCCTGCTCTCTTTCCACGCATTGATGACGAGCAGGCCGAGGGGCTTCAGGCGCGCTTTGCAAGGAAAGAAGGAAAAGAAAACGAGCCGGGAGGAGAGATGCTGTCTATCGAAGACTTCCAGAAGGTCGACCTGCGACTGGGAATAGTCAAATCCGCCCAGCGTGTGCCGAAGAGCAACAAGCTCGTCGTAATGCAGATCGACCTTGGAGAAGACGAGCCGCGCCAGGTAGTGGCCGGCATCGGAAAGGCCTACACACCCGAAGAACTGGTGGGCAAGAAGCTGCTGGTGGTGGCCAACCTTGAACCCGTCAAACTCATGGGCGTGGAGTCCCGGGGGATGGTCCTGGCTTCCGGGCCCGGCGGAGAGAACGTCGTGCTGGCCGAGTTTACAGGCGATCTTCCCGCCGGCGAATCGGTGCATTGACTCCCACGGAAGGCGACTCCCGCACGGAAGGACCTGCCGCATGCCTGGCGACATCGAAAGGCTGATCGAGCAGATCGGCGCGTCCGATTCTGTCGAACGCGGACGGGCGGCCGACGAGTTGGGGCGTGCAGGTGACCCGCGGGCGGTGGACGGTCTGGCCGGGTTGCTGGATGACGAGGATGTCATTGTACGCTTCAAGGCCGCCTGCGCGTTAGCCTGGCTCGGCGACGAGCGTGGCCTGGATGCTCTCCTGTGGGCGCTGGGCCGCATTGAGTTTTGCTTCGCCGCGCTCGAGGCGCTGACGGAAATCGGCGCGCGGGGTTCTCACGATGCGCTCAAGCGTTTTTTCGGGCGCTGGCACTTGCACCCGCTCGAGAGACTCCAGGCGGCGGCCGCGCTGCATAGCTGCGGCGACGAGCAGGGTACGAATTTCGTCACGGCTTGTCTCGATTCGAAGAAACCCGAGGAACGCGGCTTGGCTCTCGAACTATGGGGACGGCTGAAAATGCCCGCGGCGCTGGATGTATTGCAGGGGGTACTGTCCAACCCGGACGACACCCATCGCCTGGACGCCGCCCGCGGCCTGGCCCACCTGGGAGATGCCCGCAGCCTGCCTTTGCTCGAGCGCCTGGCTCGGCAACGGGAGGATCCTCTGTTGGCCGAGGTCGCGGCCGCTGCCGCCGAGACCGTCAGGCAAATGAACGAGGGCGGAGCGCCTTGACGATGGAACTGCTCGACAGCCATGCCCACCTGAATTTCGATTCGTTCGCGACAGACCGTGAGGCCGTCCTGGAACGGGCCTGGAAGACGGGCCTGACCCAGATCATTTGTATCGGCCTCGGCCCGGATGGCGCGCGCGAAGCGCTGGCGCTGGCCGAGATGGAGGAGCGTATCCGGGTGACCGTGGGAGTACATCCCCATGACGCGCACCTGGGCGTTGTCTGGGAGGGGGATCCTTGCGACCCGCTTCCCGAGAAGGCCCGGGCCGCGTGGGAAGCGGCCCGGGCCGCAACCCTGATCGATTTCGAGGTGCTTGCCCGTCGGCCGGAGGTGGTAGCCATAGGCGAGGTCGGTCTCGACTATCACTACGATTATTCTCCGCGCAAACTGCAGCGGGATCTGTTCAGATCTTTCATTCGCCTGGCGGCGCAAATCGGCTTGCCGCTGGTGATTCACACGCGCGAGGCCGGCCGGGACACTATCCGTATTCTGCAAGAGGAGAGGGCGGAAAGGGCAGGGGGAGTGATTCACTGCTTTGGGGGAGACCCCGAACTGGGACGGGCGGCGCTGGAGATGGGTTTCTACCTTGGCCTGGCCGGGCCCTTGACCTTCAAGAAGGCGGATGAATTGAGGGCTGCGGCCAAGGATGTGCCACTAGATCGCCTGCTTGTCGAGACGGATTGTCCTTATCTAGCCCCGGTTCCCTACCGCGGCAAGCGCAACGAACCGGCCCATGTGATCGAAGTGGTTCGCAAGCTGGCAGAACTCAGAGATCTGTCGCCGGAAGAGATCGGCAGAATCACCGCCGCGAACGCCAGGCGCCTGTTCGGTGTGGCTTCTAAGTAATTACCGTACGGTAAAATCTACACCCCGGCTGAGTTGGGCGCCTTGATTCGCAGAAAACGTAAAACGTAAGGAGTCCGGCAGCAACCAGGCCCGGGCGGCCGGCGACGATTCGTTCGCGATTTCCCAGAGCCTGCCCCTTCGTCGGAAGCACTCGGGAATTTGCGAACCCCTGATCAGCGCTCGCTTCTAATCATTTCGGAAGATTGGAGAGGCGGGGCGGAGGCCCTGGTGCCGGTCTGCGACTTGACTTGGTTTGCTAAACCGCACAGCCTACTGGTACCTGGCCGTCGGCATTCGTTGCCGACCACCCGGCCGAAACAAAGAGCAAGTGTCGGGGTCCGGCCCCTTATCTTTGAGCATCGGGGTCTGATCCCGGGGTCAGCAATGCACATACCGATTTACGCGGGTAGGAAATACGAGGCCAGTTACACGGGTGACTACTGGGTGGAATATGCCTGCCCCAATTGCCGGTATGAATGCGACGTGGAAGTCCGGGCCAAGGGCCTTGGAACGGGGCACACCCCCTACTTCACAGACGACGGGGGTGCCCGGGAAGAAGCCGTGGACAATGCTCAATATGCTTCCGCGAAGAACGCCAGATGCACGGTCAAGTTGCTGGCTTGCCCGCGGTCAGTCGCAATACATTGATTGTTCTATAAAGTGGAGTCTTGTCAAAAATTCCT
Organism: uncultured Myxococcales bacterium; assembly: GCA_964640665.1. GTDB lineage: Bacteria > Myxococcota > B64-G9 > B64-G9 > B64-G9 > DATKYQ01. The sequence continues at coordinate 68,079 of CAZXHT010000001.1, read as the reverse complement.
ATGGAATTTTTGGGTCTCCTGTACTATATGTGGGTCAGAAAACGTCAAGAATCTCACAGGATTGCCGGCCAAACCTGGCCGGGCTGTCCCATCAGTCCGGCCTCGTTGCTAAAAGGCACCGCAAAGACCGCCCAGTCAAGGGTCGCCGGAGGCGACGAGCGAAGCGAGCTTGCCCTTTACTTGGCGGGCTGCGGTGCCACCTACATGAATGGGTGTTCCAGAGGCAGGCACGGGGAGTGATTAGCATTCACACCCCACTTGTAAATCCAAGGATTTCTCTTGAATCAGCAAAAACAACAACTTACGCCCCTGCACATACTGAAAAGGCACCCACATATAGTACAGGAGCGCCGAATTTTTTAGCACACACGAGTACACTCAACAAACGCTCGTGCCTGGGGCAAGATGAGAATCCCGGGGAAATGTGAGTATCTTGAGGGAGGCAGATATGAATAAAGCGTTTTGGGTCTTACTTGCATCGGCGTTCATCTGCACCTGCAGCAAAGGGGAGGAAGGCAGGAAGGCGGGCGAGCCCTGCGCATTTTCTACAGTAAATCAAGACGCGGGAGAATGCGAGGAGGGCCTCGTGTGCCTGGGATATGGCACCGACAGCGCGAGATCAGTGGAATGTGAAACCACCGCGGACTGCCCGTTTCATGCAAACCTTAATCCCGAATGCGTCGCAGGATCCGGAAAATGCGGAGCCAGCCATTGCGCCTCTCCCTGCAAATCGGATCAAACGTGCAACGAGGGATTTGTACCTTATGAATTCCATGGGGAGTGCTATTGTATACCGGGAACAGCCGGTGAAGCCGAAGTGGGGGATCCGTGCGTGGCTTTCGTGTCCGGCGACGACAGCGGCTTCTACATCAACAAAGAAGCTGGCTTCTGCAAGGATGACCTGCACTGCCTGCACCTTTCCAACCCCGAGATAGCATGTGAAGTCGACGGCGAATGTCACTTTCATTCGAGACTCAATCCCGACTGCGCAAGCGGCAAGTGCGGGTACAGTTACTGCGCCGCCGAATGCGACCTGAGCGAACAGTGCCCAGGGGGATTCGAGCCGATCGAAATCGAAGGCACTTGCTACTGCAAACCAACCGTGTCCGGCGACGCGCAGGCTGACGAGGCATGTGTGGTCTTCCACTATGCTTTCGATGTTTGGGTGAACCCGGAAGCCGACTTCTGCAAGGAAGATCTATACTGCTATGGTGGGTTCATCTCGTATCCCGTTGGATGCAACAGTCTTGAAGATTGCGATCAAACCCTGAATGCTTCTCACTGCATAGACGGCGATTGCCTTGGAAGCTACTGCACTCCCTACTGCGCCGAGGAACAGCAATGCGGGCGGCCTGGCTACTCCAGTACTACAATCATTGACGATGTCTGCATTTGTAATAGGTAGGACCGACATATATAAAAACGTTCCGTGAAAACACTGGTGATACATGCCCCCTCCAAGCTTAACTTGATCCCGTCCTGTCCACCTATTCGGACGACTTGAAATTAAGGCCAGATCGACCTCATGGAGTTATGCACGGCAAAGCAATTGGTTTGAACTCGATCGAGAAGATACGAACAAGGGGGGCCACCTTCGTCTACCCAACTAGGCGTGCCCCAACTAGGCGTGCCAGCCACTTCGGAAACAACGATTCCTCCTGTACGGTAATATTTATTGACTTTCTTGGCTGATGATGTACTATTTTCCCGTACGGTAGGACAAGGCAAGGGGAGGTCGAATGAGTACCAAGATAATCCCGTACGGTAGAATATACACCCCCGCCGAGTTGGGCGCCTTGATTCGCAGAAAACGCAAGGAGTCCGGCAGCGACCAGGCCTGGGCGGCCGGCCTGGCCGGTGTCGGCACTCGGTTTCTGTCCGACCTGGAGAGGGGGAAACCCACCGCGGAACTGGGCAAGGCCCTCAAGGTCCTCGGGCGAATCGGACTCGACATCTGGATCCTTCCACGCGGCCGGCGACCCGACGTTCCCGTTTATCCTGCCGGAGACGGGCAGTGAGCACGGAGACGGATCGCCTGGCGGTGCTGCATGCCGGCGGTCTGGTCGGCCGGTTGTGGACGGCATCCGACCAGCGGCTGGTGTTCGAATATGCCGACGAGTGGCTCGCCGGCGCCGATTCGTTCGCGATTTCCCAGAGCCTGCCCCTTCGTCGGGAGACCTACACCGATGAGCGTGCCGGCCGGTTCTTCGCCAATCTGCTGCCCGAGGGCAGGCTGCGCCAACTCGTAACCATGCGGCTCGGCCTGTCTGTGGAGAACGACTTCGCGCTTCTCAAAGCCATCGGCGGCGAGTGCGCGGGTGCGCTGTCTGTGGTGGTGGAACAAGAACACTATTCGGGCGCCGGCGAACGCGAATACCGGCCGCTTTCGCGCCAGGCGCTGGCCGACATGTTGGTCACAGGAGACGCGCTGCCGTTTGTGACCGGCGAGGGCAAGCTACGTCTATCGCTCGCCGGCGCCCAGGATAAGTTGCCGGTCTATTTCAAAGACGGCGAGTACTTCCTGCCGCTAGGCGACTCGCCCAGCTCGCATATCCTGAAGTTTCCCAACCCCGATTTCGCACACCTTCCGGCCAACGAGGTGTTGACAACGCGGCTGGCCGCAGCCGCCGGCCTGCGGGTGGTGGACGCCGAACTGGACCAGGTCGGGAGCGGCTTCGTCTGCCGGGTGGCGCGCTACGATCGGCGGCTCGACCGGGACGGGTGTATAGTTCGCGTACACCAGGAAGACTTCTGTCAGGCGCTGGGTCTTGGTCACCGGGCGAAGTACGAGCAGGAGGGCGGGCCGTCGTTTACGGACTGCTTCGGGCTATTGGGCCGGGTGAGTGCGGATCCGCTCATGGACGCCGAACAACTGCTTTCGTGGCTGGCTTTCAACGCGGCAGTCGGCAACGCGGACGGGCACGCCAAGAACCGGTCGCTCGTATACGGGCACGGGGGAGCCATACGCCTGGCGCCGGCCTATGATCTGGTTTGCACCCGCGCCTACCGGCGGCTCGATCGTGCTCTGGCCATGCGCGTCGGCGGCGCATCCGATCCCGGCCGGATTCGCGGAAAAGACTGGTCGGCTCTGGCCGGAAGCGTCGGCGTCGGGCGTAAGTTTTTGCTGCAACTTGTCCGGGAAGTGGCCGAAGGTGTACTGGATGCGACCGGGCCGCTGGCCGGGGAATTCAGGTCACGACACGGGGATTCTCCGGCAGTTCAGATGCTGGTTCCGGTGGTCGAGAAACAAGCCAGGCGACTCGTCAAGCTGCTTGATGAATAACGAGCAGTCCCGTGCCGCTTGAAGGAAAATATTTTCGGGAGTGGGAAGCTACATCAATTCGACAAGGCGGCGATCTGCAAAAGCTTGCCGGTGGGTGTCTTGATTACCCGCGACTTGGGTGCTTGCTCGGGATCGAAACGATAGAGACAGTCCTTCCAGGAGGCCAACTCCAAAAACGCTTCCTCGCCCTGCGACTCGCCGAATATGGCCTGGTAAATGTGCCCGCCCTGGAAATACATCTCGCCCTTGTTCTCTCCCAGCCTCAGTGAAAGCAGGCCCGTGCGCCGCTTGGCGGACAGGGCGCGCATCAGGGACAGGGCGAACTTGCCCTCCAGCGAGCCGGAGATGATGTTGCCCTTGCTCCCGCCCACACCGGAGATGGTTACAGCCGATGGAGTCGGCAGGTTCTCGTCGTCAACGGCCGCGGTCTCGTCTTCAACCTCGATGGTAATGCCCGTTTCGGGATCGACGATTTTGGGTTGCGGCGCCGAGGCGTCGTCGGCCGCTTCCGATTCGGCCGGGGGCGGCTGGGTCACCGCCCGCGAAATGGAAGAGGACGAGTCCGAGGACCCGTCCCCGGAGTCTTCCTGTTGCGATAGTTCCTTGTTGAGTTTGGCGATCACAACGTCCGCGACGAACGGCTTGGTGATAAAATCGACCGCGCCGTCCTTGAAGGCCCGCGTGATTACCTCGGGCAGCGGATCGGTCGCCATCAGAAAAGTAGGTATTTTCTGAGAAACCGTGCGTTCGAGGATCTCAAAACCGTCATGCGGCTCGAGATCCACCTCGACAATCGCAGCCACGATCCGTTTGCTGGCCAGGTAGTCTAAGGCCGCCACACCGTCTCTTGCCTCGCACACGCCAAAGCCGGCGGCGATCAGTTTCGAACGCAGCTCGTCGACAGCGCTCGGATCGGCATCTACCAAAAGAATGACTTCGTGGTCGGCAACCACGGATTCCCCGCTTTTCTCTGCCTGCATCACTTGCTCCAGCGCTTCTAGTACCTGCTGATCGAACAAGTAGCCGCCCTCTTTCTTCATTCGTGCCAGGGCTTGTTCCGGCTCAAGGGTGGCTCCGACCAGGTTGTTCGAGTTGTGAACCAGATCGTCGAAGGCGTCCACCGCTGCAATGATGCGTGCCCCGAGGGGAATCGCCGCCGCGGACAACTCCTCGGGCAGTCCCGTACCGTCGTAGTTTTCGTAGAGGTGACTGAGAATGCTATTTACCGAGCGCGGCAAGTGAACGGAGTCGAAGAGACGGGAAGGCGTCAAGTGGTAGCGCTTGGCATGGTGCCGATGCTCCTTGCTGGCGCCTATGCTCAACAGGGTCAGGTGCAGGGAGGCCCGCTTTCCCAGGTCGTGCAGGTAGGCCGAGGTAATGTTGTGGTTGGTAGCCCGTTCGTCCAGGCTCAGGCACTCCGAAACCGCCTTGGTTATCCTGGCCACCCGGGCCGAGTGACCTTGTCGGTTTGGCAATTGCATCTCTACCAGGCCGACCAGGATGTTTAGTGTTTCGATAAAGTCGTTGTCGGAAACCAGCGAGCTGTCGCGGACCTGTTCGATGGCCTTGGTCCACGAGGATGTTTTATGCGCGACGATATCATCGACCTCTGCAACGACCGGGCCCCGCTCGCCGGGCCGGATGTCTTCCTCGATTTGAATCGATGCACTGGAGATTGCCCTGCCGGCCTCCGCGTCAATATTGTTCTTGTCTTCGAGCATATCGAAGGCGTTAATATCTCCCCGGTAGTGCTTTCTGATCATGGCCCGGATGGCGTCGCGGTGGGCGACGAAAACCTGAATCTCATTGAAGCCGGAGACAATGCGCACCTCGTCGATTGCCTCTTTGTTTTGCGGCTCGCAGGTTATTACGCCCAGGGCCTTGCCCCCCAAAATGGGGAACATCAGCCTCTGCTCGGCGAATTTCAGCGGAACCACGTTCAGTAACTCCTGCGCGACCTTGGCCCGCGAAAGCTTGCGCGTGGAGACATACTGAGTCGAAAACCGCTTGGCCAGAAACTTCAGGAAGTCGGCCTCACCGATGTATCCAAGCTCCATGAGGGCCTCGCCCAGCATCTGGCCCGTCTGCGCCTGGTGGCTCAAGGCGGCATCGAGTTGTGCCCGATCGATTAGACCGGCCTGGATTAGCTTCTCGCCGAACTTCAAGGATCAGTATCCTTCCTTCCGCGGGAGGCGACCGGGCCGAGTGTCATTTGCTTGCTACTCATCTTCTTCTCATCTTGCACTGCCAGGCCGGATTGCTCGAGTTGTTTCTCGAAGGGATTGTGTACCAAGGGCTTGTCGCGGCTTGTTTCCCCTGTTTGATCCTCACGGGTTTGTTGCGCGGGTTTCGGCTGGCCGAGAAACAGGTAACGATCAAATACTCTCTGGAAGGAAGACCAGCGCTGACCTTTTTCGCGCGCGGCGATTTCTGTAAAGCTTTCAACTTTTGAATCGAGCTCGTCTAAGTAGTTCAGCACCAGGGCCTCGACAAACTTGGGCCGTCGTGGGGAGCCGAACTCGTAGCTGCCGTGGTGGGAAAGAATCATGTGAACGAGCTTCAACGTATACTCCTCATCGAGCCCGGGTTGTGCCGCGGCCCATTCCTGGACCATGGCGGCACCGATGTAGATGTGACCCAGCAGGCGGCCCGCATCGGTGTACTCGAATGATGTTTCGCATCCCAACTCACGAATTTTACCCACGTCATGCAGAAAAGCACCCGCCAGCAAGAGGTCACGATCGAGATCGGCATAGATAGCGGCTATCCTGTCGGCCAGTTCGACGACGGAAAGGGTGTGCTCGAGAAGGCCGCCCAGAAATGCATGGTGGATCGTCTTGGCCGCCGGGGCGCGTGTGAACCTGCTTTTGAAGTCGTCGTCGTCCAGGTGGGCCAAGAGCATATCGCGCAGGGGGTTATTATCGATCGTGCAGAGAAGTTCCCTCAGCCTGTCGAGCATTTGACCGCGGTCGCGCGAGCTGGCCGGGAGAAACTCGTCCAGCTCCACCTCTCCTGGATGCAATTTCTTTACGGTTTCCACCTTGAGTTGCAGACGGCCCTGGTAGGACACGCCAACGGCGCTGATCTCGACACAGTCGCCGGCCTCGAAGAGGGGCGCGTACTTCTCGACGTTATCCCAGACGCGCGCTTGCAGCGCGCCTGTGCGATCCATCAATGTCATTGCGATGTAGGGCTTGCCGTTCTTGTTGAGCGGGACTTGTTTCTGCTGGACTAGAAAGCTGCCCGTCAAGCGCTTCTGGTCGCTGATGTCTGCGATGAATGTTTTTCCGGCCAACTTGACTCCCTGACTCCTTGACAGGCCGCGGGCCGATGTGAACGCCGAGAAACAGCGTTACCAGCCGGCCGGCGGAACCTCATCGGAAGTGTCGTTGCTTCCGTCGTTTTCGTTTTGTGGTGCGGGAATGCCCAGGGCGTCGAAAGCGTAACTGAAATTGACCACGAAGCGGAAACCTTCGCTCTTGCGGAAGGCGGAATCCGAAATCGGTATCATGCACGCGAATCCGAGTGAGGCCGGGCTGCCACCCGGCAGGAAGGTAACCGCCGGCGTGATGAACAACTGCGTTCCCTCGCCTGGGCTGTATACTCCATTCAACTCCAGCATCGGCACGGTGCCCTCGTACGCGAAAGCGAACGGCAGCGCCAGGTTGAAAAAGAAATCTGAGTTGGTCTCGATTTCACGGTTCCCGGCTTCGTTGAGTATATAATTCCCAGAATCGGGATCGGCGAATTCGTTGAACCTGACGTCCGCTCCCAGTTGCAACTGGGGCGCAAACCTTCCCATGGCATAGGCGACTGAAACATAGGGGCTGACAACAAGCGGCGAAGTCTGGAAACGGCTGGTCTTCCACTGCGAGAAGTTAGTGGCCCAGTTTTCAAAGATGGGCAGGTTGGCGCTTACCCCCACTGCAAGAAACAGTCTGTCTTCCGCTTTCTTTCCAAGCAGGTTGCCCTTCAGGCCGATCCATAGCCCAGGCAGGTCGAAATCAGGGTTGGCGTCCCAGTTGTCGGGCGGCTTGATGTTGCCGTTGATGGCCTTCTTGGCGGCGAATTCGTTCAGCTCGCGGTCGCCGGTCTCGTCCGGATTGAGGACCATCGTGAAGCCGACGTTCAACTCGAACATATCGATGATCGACCAGGTAAACCCCGGCCTAAGGACGAAACCCACCTGGGCGCTGGGGCGAGAGACGGCGTTGGGCAGGTCGAACAGAAAACTCTTGAGATACACGCCGGTCTGGGTCCAGGCCGGCTCGGTGACAACAGGTTGGGCGATGTAGATTTGTTTTTCCTCATCGACTAGATTGCGTCCGGTGGCCCTCGGGGCCAGCGCGATCCCCAGCAGAGCCAGACAGGTTATCTTACAAGCCTGCCGCGCGCTCATTTCCATCCTTCCTCCCATACAATTTCCCCTGCCTTGCGCGGAGCATACAAACAAACACGGCCGGCGTGCAAGTCAAAAAACCAGACGCTTTTCGTTATTAGGCTTTCACCTTGACATACATGCAGCTTTGTTTTATCAAGAAATGCCATGCACTTGGATGGTCCGGACTATTCATGCCCCGGATCGATGCGGAAATGCCTCGCTTCTCGTCGAGGAGGTTCATGTGAGAACGCTGATCGGTTCAGCGGGGGCGGTCATCTTGGCCGTTGTCCTCCTGCTTGGGGTGTCCGGGTGTCGTTCGGCGACGGGCTCCGACTGCATCACCGATTCGGATTGCGAACAGGGGCTTATTTGCCTTCACGGTGAGATCGAGGTTGACGGCCGGGCCTATCCTGATAAAAACGGCGCATGCTCTGTCGATCCCGATCAGGACGGGATCGGCAGCGACGGCGACTTCAGCGGTTCGACGGTCGACAGCCGTTGCGGAGTGCACGTCAACGTGCATCCCGAAACCGCGACGGAAACGGTCTACGAGCAGGTAATCGGCAATTGCGACGACAACTGCGAGGGAGTGAGAAACTCGTTCATCCTCAGTCGGTTCGGCTGTGCGGCAACAGACGACTGTTGTCCCGTCTCCGCGCAGGAAAGGGCCGCAGCCCCGGCCTGCGCGCTTTGCGAGGATATAACGGACAAAGAGGACAGTTGTTCCGCCTGCCTGTCCGGTGAACACAGCGGGTCTCCGAGCCCGCGGCGCTGTTTTCTGACTTTCGATGACCAGGGTGGTTACGACATCGACGATCGGGGCTGCCTGCACTGCCGGCAGCTCAGGAACAGGGTTCCATGCGTCGTCGACGAGAAGGGTGTCGATACGTGTGCGACGGATCCGCGCCTTCCGACTCCCGCCTGTTCCGGGAGTTTCAAATGCGATCCCGGGCTGGGATTGTGCGCCTTCCAACCGCGTCTCTTCAGCGATCTCGATGCCCGGGGGCGCATTGTCCTGTATCAGACCGACGCCGACTGGGACGGCGTCGGTGACCAATGCGACAACTGCCCCGGTGTGCCAAATGGGATCGAATGCCGCAACCCGCTGTACGCTTTCCGTTGCGACATGGACGGAGACGGGACTGCCACGCCGCAGGAGATAGCAGCTTTTGGCGACCAGCGTAACGACGACGAAGACATGTGGGGCAATGCCTGCGACAAGTGTCCCGAAATTACAGACAACGACAACAGCGATATCGACGGCGACGGAGCCGGCGCTCCATGCGACGCCGATGACGACGGCGATCGGATTTGTGACCCCGGCCAGGATGACTGGACCTGCTCGGGGATCGACAACTGCCCCGAGATTCCCAACCCGAACCAGGCCGACAAGGACTTCGACGGAAGAGGCGATGTCTGCGACCCCGACCGGGACGGAGACGAGATCCGCGAGAACGGCGACGGGCAGGATGCCTACCATCCATGCAACCCGCAGACCGGTCCGTGCTGCGACAACCCTCCTTGCCTGGTAGGGGAGCCCGACAACTTCCGTTGCCGCGATTGTGACGACAACTGCCCCAGTGTTTTCAACCCCGAACAGACCGATGGCGACGGTGATGGACTGGGCGACGCCTGCGACGACGGCTGATCTCGCCCCGGAGACCCAATCATTTCGACGGATGCTCAATACCACGCACTGCTGTCGTTTCGACCGACGAACGTCGTTCATCAACTGGGCGCACAGAGCCGCTTGCCGTTGCTCAACAGCCGCTTGGTGCTGGACGGACTGAGAGAGACTGCGGCCGTCTTATGGATGCCGAGTGTCGCGCACCCGTCACAAGCAGGTGCGATTCTGCGGGCGGCAGCTCATTGCAGGGCCGTGGTTGGTCTGAGTTTTTCACCCGGCACGACTGATCTTGCAAATCTCAGGAGCGAGCACAATCCGAACAATTTCTTTCACGCGACGAGACAGGCGGCAGAGCAGGTCGATCACCTGGCCCCGTTTGTGCTCCACGTCGACGAGGCGCCCGTCGAGCGACCGGCAGGGCCGGCCTTCGAAGCCGTTCGCGACCACCTCTCGCGTTGCCTCGATGCGGGCTTCACCTCTTTCGGGATCGATCTGAGCACTTGCGAGATTCAGGCGGCGCCTGATATGGCCGCCGGCCTGCTGCCGCAGGTGCTGGACCTCGAGTTGGGCGTTGTCATTCGCTTATTGGGCGGCAGGTCGCATTCCGTCGCCAGGGGAGCGGAGCGGGTGTCGCTCCTGGTGGCTTCTTTAAAGACTGTCGGCATCAGCGCCGATGTGATCCTGCTGCCAGGCGTTGACGAATTGGGCCAGGGTGCAATCGACCTGGCCGAGACCGTGGCGCCGATGATTGCACCCGGCGGCGTCGGACTGATCGACTCCTCCCGCACCAGCCCGGATCCTGAACGGATCGAGCGAGCTTTCGTGCGTACGCTAGTGGCCGGAAATCGCCTCGGGAAGCCTTCAGGCGATCAAATCGACCCCGATCGACTCGAGGCGCTGGCATACATGGAAGCCATGAACATTCTCTCCGGGCGCATGACTTCCGACTCCGCCCCCCGGTTGGCCCGTACGCTCTTGCGCACGCCATGAGGGTCGTCGGAGGAATGCTGCGCGGCCGGAGGCTTGCGACGCCGGCCGGGCGTGCAATTCGACCCACTTCCGATCGCATCCGCGAGTCGATTTTCGATCTATTGGGTGTTGGTTTTTCCTGCGCGGCTGTCCTGGATCTTTTCGCCGGGACGGGCGCCCTGGGCATAGAGGCGCTGAGCCGCGGCTGCGAGTCGGCCGTTTTCGTCGAGCGGGACAATCTGGCACTCGCGCTGATCAGGAGCAACATCGAGAAATGCGGCCTCGCCGATCGTTGCCGCGTCGTGGGTCGTGACGTAGTGGCTTATCTTAAAACTTTCAATCATGACGCCGGCGTCGATCTGGTCTTGGTGGATCCCCCTTACCGCATGGGCCTGGTGCAAAAGACCCTGGAGTTGCTCGGCCAAGGGGAGAGGCTGGCCGTGGCAGGCCGGGTAGTCTGCGAGACTGAGTCCGGACTGGAACTGCCCGAGAAAACCGGCAATCTTGCGCAGATCAAAAGCAGGGCTTATGGCGACACGGCAATAACACTATTTGTCCGAGCGAGTTGACAACCAAATAGCAGTTGGCTAACGTGGCATGCGGGCTGGGCATTCTGACACGACAAGGAGGCATTCTTGGAGAAAATGGCCATCTACCCGGGGTCTTTCGACCCCCTCACCAGCGGACACCTCGATATCGTGCAGCGTGCGGTCAAGATCTTCCCGCGACTGGTTGTGGCAGTGGCAGTCAACGTGCGCAAGCTGCCGACCTTTACCGTCGAGGAGAGGGTGGCCATGCTGGAGGAGACATTGTCCGAAATGGACAGCGTCGAGATCGACTCATTCAGCGGGCTGCTGGTAGACTACGCTCGACACAAGGGCGCACATGTGATCGTCCGTGGGCTCAGGGCGCTGAGCGACTTCGAAAACGAGTTCCAGATGGCGCACATGAACAGACGGCTCCATCCAGAGTTGGAAACCATCTTCATGATGACCAGCCAGGAGCATTTCTACGTCAGTTCGCAAACGGTCAAGGAGGTCGCCTTCTTCAACGGCGACGTGAGCGGTGTTGTGCCGCCGGCGGTTCTCAAGCGTCTGATCTCCCGGCGCCAAGGTGGGGAGAACCAGTAAGTCGAGGCTGACATGAGACTATCCGGGAGAGTCGAGCGACTCGAACCGTCACCCACGCTGGCGATCGCGACCCGGGCCAAGGCGCTTCGGGCGGCGGGTGAGAAAGTGTTCTCACTGGCTGCCGGCGAACCCGACTTCGCGACGCCCGATCATATCTGCAAGGCGGCCTGCGCGGCGATGGAAGCCGGGCACACCGGTTACGCCCCTTCGGCTGGCATCCCCGAGCTTCGCGCGGCCATCAGACGGGCTGCGGCGCGAGAACTGGGCGTTGACTACGGAGACGACCAGGTGGTTGTCTCCTGCGGGGCCAAACAATGCCTCTACAACGCCTGCATGTCCCTGCTCGAGCCCGGTTGCGAGGCTCTGATACAGGCGCCCTACTGGGTTTCCTATCCCGAGCAGGTGCGCCTGAGCGGTGCGCAGCCGATCATCTTGCCGCCGCCCGGAAAGTCTTTCGGGCTCAACCTGGACGCCATGGCCGCCGCAATCGGCGAGCGAACCCGCTTGATCGTTCTCAACAGTCCCTGTAACCCCACCGGCCACGTCGATACCGAAGACGATCTCGATCGCGTGGCCGAACTGGCCATCGAACACGATCTGGCTGTGATCTCGGACGACATCTATCGCCGGATTGCCTATGACGGTTGCGCTCCACTGGATATCGTGCAACGTAATCCCGAGATGAAAGAACGAACCGTGGTGATCAACGGCGTCAGCAAGGCATACTCGATGACCGGTTGGAGGCTGGGTTGGGCACTGGGTCCGCCCGACCTGATAGCCGCGATGCGCAAGGTGCAGGATCAGTCAACATCCAATGCCGTGACCTTTGTGCAACACGCAGCGGTAGCGGCCCTCGAATCGCCCCCCGGAGTCGTCGAGAACATGGTCGGGGCCTTCGCTGCCCGCCGGGAGAGGGTGCTCGAACTGCTGGGGAAGATCGAGGGTGTCACCTGTGAGAAGCCGGAAGGAGCTTTCTATGTCCTGCCGTCATTCAAGGCGCTTTTAGGAAGGAAGCTGAGCGGTGTGGTAATTGACACTGGCTTGCGATTGGCTGAAGCGCTCCTGGAAGAAGAACGGGTCGCAGTGGTGCCGGGAGAGGCGTTCGCTGCGCCGGGGCATCTTAGAATCTCGTTTGCCGCGTCGATCGAGGTGATCGAAGAGGCGATCTCGCGGATAGCGGCGCTGGTCGGGCGCATGGAATGACATCACGGCGCAGCACGGGACCGGGAATGCGAGCGGAATGTCGATATGTTGCGGGTCTTGCCGCCTGCGTTTTTTTTCTGGCGGCAACAGCGGCCCTGGCCGCTTCCTCCGAGATGAATTTCGCCAAGGGTGTTGTGGCTTTCAGCCGGGGGGACTTGCGCGATGCCGAAAACCGCTTCCGCGATGTGCTGGGTGAAAGCCCGGACAATGCCCAGGCCGTCTATTACCTGGGGCAGGCCCAACTGGGGCTCGGGAAGATCGAAGCTGCGGCGGGCTCTTTTCGCAGGGCCATCGAGTTGAGTCCCGCGAACCATGCCATCCGCCTCGATCTCGCCCTGGCCTTGACGAAAGCCGGCAACTTCTCCGGGGCCGAGGAGGTCCTGCTGGCGGCGAAGGACGCACTCGACACGAGGGCATCCTTGCACTACTACCTCGGGTTGTGTCGTTATCGGTTGGGAAAATACCATCAGGCACTTGAAGCTCTCGGGCGGGCCAGGGATCTCGATCAGGGTTTCGCCGCCGCGGCCGGATACTACCTGGGAATGGCCCAGTTCAAGTTGGGACGTCAGGAAGAAGCCCTGCGTTCATTCCGCCGGTCCGCGACATTCGAAAACGCGGATCGCCGCCTGTCGGCTCTGGCACGTCGGAACGTCTACATTCTCGCCGGGGAACAAGCCGGTTCATTGCGGCGTGCCTGGGGCGCATTCGCCTCGGTCGGCGGGGGATACGATTCCAACGTCACGCTCGATCCGCAACAACCAGGAAATGCGGCCTCGGCCACGGCGTTCGTATCGGCGGGAGGTTACTTCCGGCCGACGCTCGGAAACAGCGACAGGCTGGATTTGCGCCTGCGCCTGTTCCGCAGTTTCCATGCCGCCGAGAAGACCCGGGGATATAATCTGACCGAGATTGCCGCGGGGCTCGGATGGGATCATCGCATCGCCGACGATCACCTGCTTTCTCTGGCCTATCATTTCGGTCTCGACATGCTCGATGGTCCGGCGCAACTCAGGATGAACGACTTTGGGGTATACATGCAGGGACACACCGCTGAAGCCCGTTTCCGAATCGGCGAGGGCGAAGACATGGCCACTACGCTGACCTATTCTTTCGAGGCTTCGCTGTTTCACGAACTGATATCCGAACGTGATAATTTCCATCATCAGTTCACGGCCGCCCAGGATGTCTCGCTGGCAGGCGATCGTCTTTGGCTGCGAGTTTCGGCGGGTATGGCGGCCGAGGATGCCCGCGGCTCGTTCTACGATCTGTGGGGGCCCCAAGTGGAGTTGAATGTTCGTCTGCGGGTGATCGATGCGCTTGGATTACGGGTGGGTGGTGGCTGGCATCGCGAGAAGCATTGGAACGCGAACCGCGCCGATGATCGCTGGACCGCCGCTGCCGGTGCGGATTGGCGCCTTGGTGGGCACGTAACGCTTGGTGTGAGCTATAACTACATAAACAATGATTCTAATTTGCCCGGATATTCCTACGCCAGGCACATGGTGTCGGTTGTCGTGTTGGGCTGGCTTTAACGGTGTGCTCTGATGTGTGACAAGGAAAAACGTGGTTTTCTTCAGTTTTCTGATGATTCAAGCACTTGCCTTTTTGTGCTGGACTTCCTAACGTGTTGTATTCGCTTTTGTATTATGTTGAACGCTCGGGAGCCGGCATTGGCACGCGCTGTGCTTGTGAATAGACCTTGAGGTGATGCCATGATCTTTAAAAGAACATGCCTGCTTGGTGCGCTGATTCTGGTGATGGGGCTTTCGACCCTTGCGCTGGCCCATGATGCGGCAGGATTCGTGGCTTCGGTAAAGGGTCATGCGCAAGTCATTCGCGCTGGAGAACAACTGGATGCAGTAATGGGGATGGAAATCCGCGAAGGGGACAGTTTGCGTACCTACAAGAAGTCGCGCCTGAAAGTGCTCTTCTCGGATGATGCCTTGATCGCCTTGGGATCGAACAGCGAAGTCGTGGTGACGAAACATCTGTTCGCCGCCAAGGCCGGTCAAAGAGTTACGCGCCTGCGTCTCGTGGGCGGCAAGCTGCGAGCGCTGGTTCAGAAACTGGTGGCCGGCAACCGGGCCGATTTCCAAGTGCGTACCTCAAACGCCGTGGCCGGTGTCAGGGGAACCGAGTTCGCCCTGGAGGCCGGCGAGGAAGACACGCGGATATACACTTTCAGTGGGGCGGTGTCCTTCAGCGGGCCCGGCGATGAGAAGATGCTGGTGGCGGCCGGGCAGGGGAGTCGCGTCGAGACGGACGGAAAACCCTCCCGGGCAGAGGCGCTGGCGACGGCCGAGCTTCGCAGGGTACGCAACGAGACTGACACACAGCAAGAACCGACGGCCCTGGCCTGGAACGTCGGCCTTGCCCCGGCCGATCACCTGATAGTGACATCAGGTGGCGTCCTCAGCACGTCGGGCTCGTCGGCTGACCGGGAGAACCCCCGCGGGCAGGTGAATCTGGGTGGAGACACGACACCACCCCCGCTTGACTCCCGGGAAGGGGATTATAGTTCCGTAGAGGGCAGCCGATCATATTTCGGCGGAGATGGGACGATGGTGGACAATGGTGGTGGAATTGACGGCGGTTGGGAGAACCCGGACTTAGTCATTGGTGCGCAGGACGTGGGCAGTGTGAACTTGCGAATCGTCCTTCACCGCAGATGAAAGGGAATCGCCATGATAGGTAAACGGCATGCGATAATACTTGGTCTTCTTGTCTGCCTGGGAGCACCGGGTTGCTTTCCGGCCAGCGATGACGGCAGCAATCTCACCATGCGCCTGGCCCTCGGCGACCTGGGCATCAGCCCGGACGGCGAAGACATCAACGCCTGGACGGGTTACCTGGGCCGGAAGGAGCAAGGTCTCACCTTCGAACTGGGTTTGGACAAACAGGATTTCTTCCTGGGATTGCACCTGAGTTGCCAGGATGGCGACGTTTCAATCGAGGGCCTGGACACTTTCGCGCAACTCATCAAGGGGGAAAACGGCGACGACCTCCAGATGTCTCTGAATGTACAAACCTGCACCCAGGGAGTTTTTCAGCTGGCGATCTTCTGGGGCGAGAACGGGGCGGTGAGCACATTCACCGGGACCAGCGATCCGTGCGATCTTCCGACCACCGAGGAGATCGAGTTGAACGCCTACCAGCATCCCGTGGGGCATGTCTCTTGCGCCTATGATACGAGCGGCTTGCAGGGACAGATAACATTCTCGGCAGTCGACTCACAGGAGAACGTGCGCTTCACGCGCACGAGCGAGGCGGCGACGGACGGCGAGGTGAGTTTCACGCTTGACGACATACCGGTCGGCCGGCCTGTGAATCTGTATGCCACCAACGAGAGCGGGACCGAGGTGCGATTGGGATACGGTTCGGTGACCATCACATACGCCGGAGAGACTCTGGAACTCGGCAAGGACAATTGCCTGCCACAGGAGTAATTATAATACGCCGAAGGACTGAACGTTTACATACAACCTAATCCGTCGCCGCAACAACCCGCCAACCGCGTTCTTGCGGGTCCAGAATCAGCATCAGGCCATTGCGCTTCTCGAAGGTCACCACCGCGAACTTGCAACGCTTCAGCGACAGGTGAGCGAACTTTCTGGGCGCTGGGCCGAACCTTTTCAGCGCTTCCGTGTAACCGATCACGTTGATCTCGCCGCTTTGCAACATACCGAGACTGACGCGGTTGCGCTTCATGAAGCGCTTCCAGGAGGCCTCGATCTCACGGTGGCCCTGGGCTTGCTCTCCGTCGAAGTCGAAGGGGTCACCGCCCAGCGCAACCAGTTTATCGATTTCGGCATTGGCCAAGCCAAGCAGAAACTCATTTGCCACGTCGGCTGCCGAGGTTTGTGCGGCGGCGGTTTCTGCCGTGCCTGTCCGTGTGCCCCCGGGTACCGAGGGTTTCTCATTGGCCACGGTTTGTGTGGCACCCGTTTGTGCGATCAGTACCAGAAGCGCCATGGCAACTATTCTAATGGGCAAAGTCACTTGACAAGCCCCCGGCGGCGAAGGTTGGCCGCGATTCGCTCGGCCGGCGCTTCATCTGGCAGCGTCGGCCGAAGGCCGGTCAGGCGTTCCTGGAGATCGAGGTAGGTGCGGGCCAGAAAGACACGCACCTCATCGGTCAATGCCGGGGGATCGCCGTGTCCTGAAAATCCCCTTTCGAGCAGCCACTGACGGATGTTCTCTTTGTCGAGCATCTTCTGTGGCTGTTGTTTTTGAAAGCGCTCGGCATAGCCCTTGCTTTCCCAGTAGCGGCTGGAGTCAGGAGTGTGGATCTCATCCATTACAACCAGTCTGTCACCGTCCAGGCCGAACTCGTACTTGGTGTCCACCAGGATCAGATCGCGCTCGCGCGCCTCCGCTTCGCCCCTGGAAAACAGGTCGCGGGCGGCCGTTTCCACCTGCCTCCACAGGCCGGCTTCGACAAGTTTGCGTGAAACGACTTCATCGGGCGAGAGTGGTTCATCGTGTTCGCCCAACTCGGCCTTGGTAGTGGGGGTGATCAACGCTTCTTCGAAGCGCTGGTCACGTTCGAGCCCGTCCGGTAACTCGTGGCCGTAGATCCGGCGGACACCTTTTTCGTATTCGCGCAACAGGCTACCCGTCAGGTAGCGACGCATAACGACTTCTACAGGCAGTGGCGAGAGTTTCATAACCAGCATGGCAGCCGGATCGGGCACGTCGATTACGTGGTTGGGTACGACGTCAGCGGTGCGTTCGAACCAGTGGGCGGCGATGGCGTTGAGTGCCTGACCCTTGCAAGGCACGGAACCCAGCACCACGTCGAAGGCGCTGATGCGGTCGGTGGTCACGATCAACAGCCGGTCGCCCAGATCGTAGATGTCGCGCACCTTGCCGCGGATCGGCTCCGGCAGGCCCGCGAGCCTGGTTTCGCAGAGCGTATGTCCTAAAAGCTCGTGGAGCGCCTTTTCGTCTATCATTCGACCTGTATAACACCGGCGTCGCATGGGCACAAGACCTGCCAATAGAGACGAACCGGACGGTTTCGACTCTTGCGTTTCCGTTTTACGTGGGGTAAATTCGCGGCTCTGACGAGGGATGCCGATGCGGATTCTGTTGGCAGATGATGACGAATTTTTCCTGAAGACTACCGTGGATACGCTTGTCTCGGCGGGTCACGAGGTGTTTACCGCCACAACCGGCGAAGAAGCTGTCGAAAAAACTATCTCCAAGTTACCGGATCTTGCCATCATAGATATCATCCTGCCCGGGTTGCTGGGCACCGAGGTCGCTCGCAAGTTGCGCAACTACAGCCGCACTGCGCCGATCCCGGTGATACTGGTAAGCATCGGCGTAGCCGAGATCGAGGAGGCCGGGGGCGATCCGCAGCAGTTTTTGGCGGATGATTTTCTCCACAAACCGATCGAGCCTCAGGTGTTGCTCGATCACGTCCGGCGCCTCGGGAAACAGCGGGAGATCGTCGCCGCCAGAGGCCGGGATAGCCCCCCCCGCTCGGCGCCGGGCGTCGAACGCCGCGGCACCCCGCGCCTGCCGATCGATGTAGAAGTAACTTCTCAGACGGCCGAGGTGCTCCTGCATCACCCGATGATCAACATTTCGACGGGGGGGATATACTTCGAGATTGAGCGCAACTTTTTGAAGGGATCCACTGTCGATCTGCATTTTTCGATTCCCGGCGGGATCGGGGACATTCAGGCTTCCGGAGAGGTGGCCTGGTGTCTGGAGATCGAGCATGACCTGCGCTGGGGGGTTGGGATCCGTTTTTCCGAAATAGATGCGCCGAACCTGCGAAAAATCGAACGCTACGTTCGCGCCTTGCTTGGGTTCGTCAAGCCCAACGGGGGTTACAGGGTGGCAGAGGACTGAGCGCGGGGCGAAAGGTCCAAGCTGTGAGTGGGGCGAAGATCCTGATGGGCAACCAGGCCTGCGCCGAGGGCGCGTTGCGGGCCGGGTGTACATTCTACGCGGGCTACCCGATCACCCCCTCGTCCGAGATCATGGAAATCCTGGCCCAGCGGCTGCCCGCTGCCGGGGGTGCCTTTATCCAGATGGAGGACGAACTGGCTTCCATTGCGGCCGTTGTGGGGGCGGCCTGGTCCGGGGCCAAGGCCATGACAGCCACCAGCGGCCCGGGGTTGAGCCTGATGATGGAGGGGCTCGGATATGCGGCCATCACCGAGACGCCCTGCGTGATCGTTGATGTCCAAAGAGCCGGTCCGGCCACGGGGCAGGCCACGCGGGTCGGATCAGGCGATCTAATGCAGGTTCGATATGGATCGCATGGTGACTACTGTCCAATCGCTCTTTGCCCCTGGTCGGTCCAGGAAATGTACGACCTGACAATAAGGGCCTTTGCGCTTTCCGAGCGTTACCGGGTTCCCTCTTTTGTCCTGACAGAAGAAAGTGTGGGTCATCTACGGGAAGCGGTTGTGCTGCACGACGATTTCGAGATGCCCGAACGGGATCGTAGGCAGGGCAGGCAGCCCTTTGGACACGAACTCGCCGACGGCGTGCCTCCGATGCCCGCATTTGGCGACGGAGCCAACCTGCTTGTTACGGGCTCGACTCACGACGGCTGGGGCTACCGCCGGGTCGACACTCCCGCACCACATGCCGAACTGGTAGGCCGGATAAACCACAAGATCCTGGATCACGCCGGCGAGATCTGCGAACTCGATGCCCGTTTGCTGGACGACGCCGAGGTGGCTATAGTCGCTTATGGATTCACCGGCCGTAGTTCACTCGCAGCCGTCAAGGCGCTACGCCAAAAGGGAGTCAAGGCGGGTCTGCTGCGTTTGAAGACCATCTGGCCTTTCCCTGCCGAACAGGTAGCAGCCTTGGGAAACAGTGTTCGCTGGCTGCTCGTTCCTGAAATGAACATGGGGCAGTTAGCCGGTTTGGTCCGTCAATACGTCAACTGTGAGGTCGTATCGCTGACACAGGTAAACGGTGAGGTAATCGAGCCCGCCACGATAATCGAAACGGTTCTCGGGAGAAAGTCATGACCAGATCTCTCTCGGACTGGTTACGGGTCGAGCACACCGCCTTTTGCCCGGGATGCGGGCACGGGATCTTGTTGGGAGCGATAATCCGGGCTGTGGACGATTTGGCTCTCGACCGGCGCCGGTTGCTGTTTGTCTCCGGCATCGGGTGTGCCGCATGGATTCCAAGTCCCAACATCAAGGCCGACACCCTGCATACCCTTCACGGCCGGGCAGTGGCCTATGCGACGGGAGCCAAGCTGGCCAAACCGGAACTGAATGTGCTGGTGGTGAGCGGCGACGGCGATCTTTCCTCCATCGGCGGCAATCACTTGATACACGGCGCACGGCGGAACATCGACATGACCGTCATCTGTGCCAACAACCAGATCTATGGCATGACAGGTGGACAGACGGCATCAACCACGCCCCTGGGCTCCCACACCGCTACCGAACCCAGCGGCAGCAAGTATCGCCCGTTCGATTTGTGTGCGCTGGTGCGGGCTGCAGGAGCTCCGTATGCCGCCCGCTGGCCGGTGACACGCACGCGGAGTCTGATCGACTCCATAAAAAAGGCCGTGCGAATCAAGGGGTTCACGTTTGTCGAAGTTATGAGCCCGTGTCCCACCCAGTTCGGACGCCGCAATCGCTTCGATGATGTCACGGCATTGTATGATCACATTAACGAGTTGTGCATCGACCGTGATCAGGCAGGCGATCTGTCACCAGGGCAATTGGCAGCAAGAATCGTCATCGGGGAGTTTGGCGATGAGTGAATGGCCCGTGCAGGTTCGCTTCGGGGGGCTCGGAGGACAGGGGCTCATTACCCTTGGTGCGGTATTGGCCGAGGCCGGGGTTCGTTCGGGCATGCAAGTGGCGGCTTCCCAATCCTATGGATCGAGAGCACGCGGCGGGGTCACCCGCGCCGACGTGATCCTGTCAGATTGTGAGATCGACTTCCCCCACGTCTTGCATCCCGACCTGCTGATTATCCTGGCCCAGGAGGCCTATGACATGTATATGCCCGATGTCGCTCCCGGCGGGTTGGTCATGGTCGACGACTTCTTCGTGAACCCCATGGAAAAAGAAGGGGTCAGGCAGCTTGCAATCCCGGGAACAGCGAGCGCCGTGGAAGAAATAGGTAACAAGCTGGCTGCCAACTTCGTCATGCTCGGGGCGATGATAGGTTTTACCGGGATGGTGGTTGCGTCGGAAATCGTAGCGGCGGCCGGGAGTCTTGTAAACCCGCGATTCATCCAGATCAATCTCGAAGCCTTCGACTTGGGCTTTTCCCTGGGAAAGAGTCTGGTCGCTTCGGAGGCTCCGTGGCGATAGTAAGGACACATCGCCCTGTCTGGCACCAAGAACGTTGTTTGCCGTGCCATGCCTGTACCCACGAATGCCCGGTAACGGTTTTTCCGGAGTTATCCCGTGAGGAAGACAGCCTGCGGGGACGCGTTGCAAGGAACATGCTTTTTCCACACAGGCATGTCGATGTGCCTCCTTGCCAGGCAGCTTGTCCTCTCGATCAGGACGTGCCGGGCTACCTGAAGGCGATCGCCGCGGGAGATTCAGATCGGGCCTTGCGAATAATCCTGCGGACCAATCCCTTTCCCTCGGTTTGTGGACGGTTGTGCCTGCGGGCATGCGAGCATGCCTGCGTGCGCGGTACGCTGGACGATCCCGTTGCGATTCGCGAACTCAAGCGGGCGGCCGTGGAACTGGCCGGGCACGGGGTGCCTAAAGCGACGCCAAAAATTAAGAATGGGTCGGTGGCGGTCGTGGGAGCCGGGCCGGCAGGCCTCAGCGCGGCATATTTTCTGGCCCGGGCCGGTCGGAGAGTAATAGTCTATGAGGCCGCGGAGCGCCCCGGTGGCTTATTGAGTCACGCGATTCCGTCCTTCGATCTTCCTTCCGCCTCCCTGCAGGTGGATCTGAAATTCATCCAGGCGTCGGGGGTCGAGATTCGTTGTGGCCAGGCAATCGACGGGCCCGCGGCACTCGATAAGTTGTTTGCGGATGGCGCCGGGGCCGTCATCCTGGCCGTGGGAGCCGGTAATGGTCTCAGGCTTGGTATTGAAAATGAGGATGTCGAGGGATGTTTTGACGCCCTGTCCTTTGCGCGCGGGTTCCATGAGAAGACGGGGGACGGCCTTTCCGGGCCGGCGGTCGTTGCCGGGAGCGGCAACATGGCTGTGTCGGTTGCCAGGATGGCGGTGCGTGCCGGGGCCGGACCGGTTAGCCTCGTGATGCGCCGCGGCCTGCGGGAATCTCCATGCGATCATGACAAGTTGCGCCTGGCGCGGGAAGAGGGAGTCGAAATAGTCGAGGAAATGAGACCGTGGCGCGTGGTCGGTGACGGGGCGATTGAGAGTATACTCGTTATGCCCGTGTCCTATGGCCCGGTTGACCATATGGGGCGTCGCTGGCCGCGGAATGATGTGACAGGAGATCGTCACCCGGGTCTGCAGTTGCCTGCCGCGACTTTCATCGCGGCGGAAGAGCGTGCGGTAGATCTTTCCTTCCTTGGAGAATGGGCCGGAGAGATGACGGGTCCTTTGGGCTGTCTGCAGGTGGATCCGGTGCGGATCATGACCTCGCGGCGGGGAATCTTCGGAGCAGGTGAAGTCGTGACCGGCTCGCGTAACGTCGTGGCGGCTATTGCCTCGGGTTCCCGTGCGGCCGTCGAAGTGAACGATTTCCTGGAGGAAGTAGACACTGAGAACTGATGCGGAAAAAGTCAACTTCGCCGTCGACGGAAAACCGTTCACTGGAACACGCGGCGAAAGCCTGCTCGATGCACTGCGGAGGCATGGGTTTCGCGTTCCGTCGCTGTGTCATCACCCGGCACTGAAGCCTTACGGGGCCTGCAGGCTATGCCTCGTGGAGATCGAGGAGAACGGTCGTCGCAAGCTATGCACGTCGTGCGACTACCCGTTGCGAGAGAACATCAGTGTATACCTGGACACCGAGAAGGTGGTGCGCAATCGCCGGATGGTGTTCGAGTTGCTGTTGTCCATGGCGCCTGACTCACTGCGGATCAAGAGCCTGGCATCCGAATACGGCGTGTCTAGTACGAATTTCAGAAGTGGAGAGACGACAGACAATTGCATCCTATGCGGATTGTGCGTCAGAGTATGCCGCGAGGTGGTCGGGGCTGATGCGCTGGCGTTCGTCGAGAGGGGCGGCACGCGAAAAATTGCCACACGATACTTTGGAGAATTTCCTCAAAGTTGCATAGCCTGCGGGGCCTGCTCGCATATTTGCCCCACCGGCGCCATCTCGATGGAAGAAGTTGCCGTAGCGCGTCTGAAAGACAGATGGGGAGAGAGTCGCCCTTGTCGCTACGCCCTGATGGGCCTGACGCCCGGGGCGCGATGCGAGAACGACTACCGTTGCTGGCAGTGTGAGGTCGATCAAAAGATGATAGATCGTGCCGGTGGCCTGCATCCGGTTTTTCTCGCCCATGGGTCTGTAAAACGGGAGCGCGAATCGTGAAGAGTAACGTATGCAAGTTGCCGGGTGGTTCGGGACCGGGTCCCAAACCGCAGGAACGAATCGCCGCCGACCGCTCGCGTGACTTTCGGGAAGTCGTCGAACGCTACGATCCGCGCGATGCCCGGGATTCCGCCCGGCGCTGCCTGGCGACGTACACCTGCACCTTCTGTGATGTATGTGAGCTGCTTTGCCCGGATCAGTGCATTACCCGCGATCCCGAAAACGGGGAGATCCTGATCGATCTCGAGTATTGCAAGGGTTGCGGTTTGTGCGCCCACTTTTGCCCCCGGGGCGCGATAGAAATGGTAATCGAGAAGTGAGCCCGCGCTTCACGGGTTAAGACAATTTTGCCTTGTAAAACTCCCTGTTCATTCTGGCGATGTTGCTCAGGGTGATTTCTTTTGGGCATTCAGCTTCACAGGCGCCGGTATTGGTGCAGTTGCCGAAGCCGAGCTCATCCATCTTGTCGACCATGTCCTGAACTCTTTTCTTTGCCTCAATCCGGCCCTGTGGAAGTACCGCAAACTGAGAGATTTTTGCGGATATGAACAGCATGGCGGATGCGTTTTTACAGGTCGCAACACATGTTCCGCAACCAATACAGGTTCCTGCGTCAAACGCTATTTCTGCTTTTTCTTTGGCTATGGGTATCGAGTTTGCTTCAGGCGCTGCGCCTGTGTTTACCGATATAAACCCACCCGCCTGGATCAGTTTATCAAGAGAACTTCTATCAACAACGAGATCTTTTATCACCGGGAAGGCTCTTGCCCTCCATGGTTCAACGGTTATTGTCTCTCTATCCTTGAAAACACTCATGTTGAGTTGGCATGTGGTAACACCTTTTCGGGGTCCGTTGGGCCGGCCATTGATATACAACCCGCACGCTCCGCAAATACCTTCCCTGCAGTCACTGTCGAAGGCAATTGGATCAATGTTCTCTTTTATGAGCTTTTCATTCAGAGAGTCCAGCATTTCAAGAAAGGTCATTTCCCTCGAGACATCATCCATCTTGTATGTAACGAAACCGCCCTTGTCTAGATGATTTTTTTGACGCCAGATCTTCAGTGTAATCTTCATGTTATTATGTCCGTTTTATGGGGATTGTTATTTATAACTTCTCTTCGTTGGTGTAACGTTCTCAAATACGAGTTCTTCCTTGTGCAACGTGGGTTCTTTGTCTTCATCTGTATATTCCCATGCGGAGACGTAGGAATAATTATCATCATCTCTCTGCGGTTCCCCCTCTTCGGTCTGGTATTCATCTCTGAAATGCGCACCGCATGATTCCTTCCTGTTGAGTGCGTCGGTGATAATCAGCCGTGCAAGGTAAAAGAAGTCTGCAATCCTGCCGGCCTTTTCCAGTTCATGGTTGAGATCGTCCAATTTGCCGGGCACTTTGACGTCTTTCCAGAACTCTTCTTTCAGCTCGGATACCTGTTGCAGGGCTTGCCTGAGTCCCTGTTCGTTTCGTTTCATTCCGGAGTAGGTCCACAATATTTGACCCAGCCTTTTGTGAAACGAAGTAACGGTCTGAGTTCCGTTGACGGACATAAGATTGTCTAATTTTTCCTTGACCGATTGTTCTGCTTCTTCAAATTCTGGTCCGTCGGTGGAAATTCTCGGCGTTTTTATTTCATCGGCAAGATAATCTCCGATGGTAACAGGCAAGACGAAATAGCCGTCTCCGGAACATTGCATAAGTGAAGCTGCGCCAAGTCGGTTAGCGCCGTGATCGGAGAAATTGGCTTCTCCGATGGCATATAACCCGGGAATGGTAGTCATCAGGTTGTAGTCAACCCAAAGTCCGCCCATCGTGTAATGGGCAGCCGGATAAATCCGCATGGGCTCATTATAAGGGTCCATGCCCGTGATTTTGCGGTAAAGGTCAAACAGGTTGCCATATTTATTGCCAATGACTTCTTTTCCTTGCTTCTTGATGGCATCTTTGAAATCGAGATATACAGAAAGCCCGGTTTCGCCGGCGCCATAGCCGGCATCACAACGTTCCTTTGCGGCCCTGGAAGCTACATCCCGCGGTACCAAGTTGCCGAATGCGGGATATCTTCTTTCAAGGTAATAATCCCTCTCGTCTTCGGGAATATCGTTGGGAATTCTTTTGTCGCCTTTCTTTTTTGATACCCAGATCCTTCCGTCGTTTCTCAGCGATTCCGACATCAAGGTGAGTTTGGACTGATATTCGTTGAGAACCGGAATGCATGTTGGATGTATTTGCGTCATGCTGGGATTGGCGAAGAGGGCCCCCCTTTTGTGCGCGGCCAATGCGGCTGTCCCGTTGGAATTTATTGCCAATGTCGAGAGGTAATAGACCGTACCAAATCCACCCGTGGCAAATACAACAGCATGTGCAGAATGACGTTCGATTTCGCCTGTAAGCAAGTTCCTTGTGATAATTCCCCTTGCTTTTCCCTCAATGACAACGAGATCAAGCACATCACGACGGCTGAACATCTCTATCTTGCCGGCCTTTATTTGCCTGGACAGTGCCTGGTACGCAGCCAGTGTACATTGTTGACCGGTTTGACCCTGAGCGAAAAAGGTCCTGGAAACCTGCACTCCACCAAATGAACGGTTGTCAAGATAACCGCTATAATCCCTCGCAAATGGAACACCCTGAGCGACATATTGATCAATAATATTGTTACTTATTTCGGCGGCACGGTATACGTTTGCCTCCCTTGCTCGGAAGTCGCCTCCCTTCAGCATGTCATAAAACAAACGATAATCGCTGTCGGCGTCGTTTTTGTAATTCTTGCTGGCATTAATACCACCTTGCGACGCAATAGAGTGTGCCCTGCGGGAGGAATCTTGGTAAACAAAGACCTTAACATCATAACCCAATTCGGCCAAAGAAGCGGCGGCCGAAGCACCCGCTGCGCCGGCTCCCACAACAATAATATCAAGTTTTTTCTTGTTGGCGGGGCTGACAAGCCTTATGGAAGACTTGTGCTTTGTCCATTTGTCTCTGAGTGGACCATCGGGAATCTTAGCATTTAATCTGCCAGACTGTTGCATAACTCACCTGTTAGTCAATCTATTTGAAAAAGAATATAATTACGGGAATAGCAGTAAAACCCGCCGGAACCATGACTGAATAGAACAATCCAAATGCTTTAACACCAGGCGTATATTTCCGGTGATTCAGGCCCAGAGTTTGAAAGGCGGATTGGAATGCATGATTGAGGTGAAATGAGAGAATCAAAAACGAGACAATATATATTATCAAGTAAAGGGGTGACTTGAATAAATCGTGAGCCATTGCGTAAAAATTGTCGGCATTGCCTTTTACCAGGCCGATTTTTACAAAATAAAAGTTAAGAAAATGAATAAAGAGGAAGATAAAAATAATCACACCCAGATAAATCATATATTTGGAAAAATATGATGTTTGCGAGTGGTTCGAAATGTTATAGCGGGTGGGTCGTGCCATCCAGTTCTGAATTTGTAAGACAATTCCCCCGACAATGTGGACGGCAAATAACAACAGAAGAATAACTTCAAAAATCTTTATAAAAATATTACTGGCCATGAAGTGAGCGGCGTTATTGAAAGTACTCGGATCACTTTTCAGGAGAAAAAGATTGATGGCCAAATGAACCAACAAAAACAGGATCAGAAACAGCCCGGCCAGAGACACAACAAGTTTTTTTGTCAATGACGAACCGAGATATCTTCTCATTGGATTCTCTCAATTGTGAACGTTGTAAAAATCGAGAGAAGAATAGGTACTACGCGTTGGAAATGTCAAGGAGGAAAATAGTTATGTCGGCTAAAGAGAGATGACTCGTCGGGCACCTGCGTAGCGGGCGCTGTAGTACCTTGATTTCAAATCGGAGATGACCACGCCACGGCTCGAAGATGCGTGGGCGAAACGGCCTCTTGCGGGATCGGTTACGATCCCGACGTGGGAGACGCGCCGGGCGATGGTGCGGAAGAAAACAAGGTCGCCCTTGCGCAGATTGGCGCGGGCGACCTTATGGCCGGTTTTCCACTGCTTGGGGGAGGTGCGCGGCAGGTCGATTCCGGCTTCTGCGAAAACGGTCTGCACGAATCCCGAGCAGTCGGTTCCTCGGCGCGTGCGTCCGCCCCAGACGTAGGGAGTACCTAGAAAGGTCCTGATGGAGCGATCCAGCACGTCCAGGATTTTGGCAGGCGCGGCCGGCATGCCGGCATCCGGCTTCGATGGCTTTTCCGGTTTTTCCAGGATGGGGCTCTTGTAGGGCGGAAGTGTGGGGCGCTTGCCCGCCCGGGCCGCATCGCGAAAGGCCCGCATGGTCTGCGAGACCATGGCACCCGGCCGGCTGCGGCCTTCGAGGTAGTGGCCGATCATGTAACGCGAGAAGTCGCGGCAGTCGAACTCGGCCCGGGCCGCCTGGACAAGCCCCCACTTGAGGGTGTTGAAGACATCCGTCTCCCAGCCGTTGCGGGCCGCGTTGAAGATCAAGTCTTTTGCCACCCCGGCCGGCACTCCGAAACGGGTCAGGTCGCGGTAACCGTTGGCAAAAGCCTCGATCTTGCCGGACCCGAGCTTTTTGGAAAAACCGTAAAGGGCAATGCCGCGAACGGCCTCGGCCGACGCGCCGCGGCTGACCGCCACGTAGGCCGCCGCCGCGACCGCGACGGTTCGACCGATTGCGGCCTTTTCGAACGAGCCCTCGGTGACGACGCTCATCAAGACATCGGCCGCGTCCAGGAGTTGGTCTTTGAGAACATCGAAAGCATAGGCGCCCAGCCGCGAGCGGAACTCGGCCAGGTATTTTTCACGCTCGGCCTTGGAAAATGCCATATCACGCCCGAGATCGGCCTCGATACGCTCGATCAATGAAACGCGCGGCTTGGCCTGGGCCGCAAGCGCCAGAAAGCAAGCGACTGCAGTAAACGTCAGCGCTCTTCTCATGTGCATTCCCTCAAACGTAGACTACACCCCGCGACCCTGGTAATAAAAGGGAAGGTACAACTTTTCCAAACGGAGCGCCAGATGGGCAATAACGACAGTGGAGAGTTCAAGCAGTTGAGCGTGGGCGATCTAATGACCACACAAGTGGTGGTGCTGGAAGAAACCACTACCCTCCATGAGGCCGTCCATATCATGGTGTCCAGGGAAGTCCGGCACCTGCCGGTGGTGAAGAACAAGAAACCCGTCGCTGTGCTGAGCGACCGCGATGTCCGCATGAAGGTGTCCGACCTGGTCGACCCCGGGGAGCGGCGCAAGTACATGGAGAGGACCACGGTCATGGCGCACGCATCCAAGCCCGTGACCACCACTACCGTGGACATGCCGGTACGGGAAGCCGCCCAGATCTTCGTTGAGTCCCGCATCGGCTGCCTGCCGGTGGTCGACGAAGCGGGCCGGTTGATCGGCATCGTTACGCAGACCGACCTGCTCAAATGGCTCGCCCAGATGACCAAGTGACTTCCAATATTGACACCTCCGTCTTCGTTTTTCTGTAAAGCTTTTTTTCAGGTGTAAGCTCCTCCCGGGTCGGGCGTTATACCCGCAGAACCCAACCAATCATGGAGGATGCAATCATGCCAACCAGAACTTCCCGACGGAAACCATTCGGAATCACCGGCTTGGCCGGGTGGATGCTGCTGACGGCTTCCTGCGCCTTCTATGGAGGAAGGATCCCCTATGCCCCGGCACCGGCATACCAGGCCGAGGCGGAGCGAGCGCCCGGAACGCGGAACCAGCCGTTCCACACCGAGGCCTATGATCGCATCGTGGAAAATCCCTTCCTCGCTGTGAAGGAAAACCCCCTGTCCACCTTCTCGATCGACGTGGACACCGCTTCATACAGCAACATGCGCCGCTTCCTGACCGATGGGCAGCGGCCGCCGGCGGACGCGGTTCGCATCGAGGAGCTGATCAACTACTTCTCCTATGACTACCCGTTGCCCCGGGGTGAGGAACCCTTCTCGGTGACCGCAGAGGTGGCCGCCTGTCCCTGGAACAACGATCACAAACTGGTGCACATCGGCCTGAAGGGAAGGCCTCTCGATCAAGACAACTTGCCGCCCCGTAACCTGGTGTTCCTGATGGACGTGTCCGGCTCGATGAGCGATTCCCGCAAGCTGCCCCTGCTCAAATCCGCCGGCGATTTCAACGTGGGCACCACCAGCCAGGGCGAACTCATCCGCCTGATCGAGAAGGAGCGCGAGAGCGGCGTCTTCCTCACCGTGCTGGGATTCGGGACGGGAAACCTGAAAGACTCCACCATGGAGAAGCTGGCCGACAAGGGAAACGGCAACTACGCCTACATCGACACCCTGAACGAGGCCCGCAAGGTGCTGGTCCACGAGTCGGGCGCCACCCTGGTAACCATTGCCAAGGACGTTAAGATCCAGGTGGAGT
Organism: uncultured Myxococcales bacterium; assembly: GCA_964640665.1. Lineage (GTDB taxonomy): Bacteria > Myxococcota > B64-G9 > B64-G9 > B64-G9 > DATKYQ01. Next base: position 38,641 of record CAZXHT010000001.1, on the reverse strand, counting down.
TCAACCCGGCCCGGGTGAGCGCCTACCGCCTGATTGGGTACGAGAACCAGCTGTTGCGCACCGAGGACTTCCACGACGACAGCAAGGACGCCGGGGAGATCGGCGCCGGTCACACGGTGACCGCGCTGTACGAGGTGGTGCCCGCCGACGTGCAGGTCGGGACCGGGCGGGTGGATGCGCTCAAGTACCAGTCCGAACGCACCTTCACCGGGGCGGCCGGCAGCAACGAACTGCTCACCCTGAAGCTTCGCTATAAGGCACCCTCCGCCGCCGAAAGCAAGCTGATTACCGGCACGGTCGATGATCGCGGTGACGGCGTCGAGGGCGCTTCTGCCAACTACCGGTTCTCGGCGGCAGTGGCCGCCTTCGGCATGCTGCTTCGGGACTCGAACTACAAGGGGGCGGCCTCGTACGACCTGGTTGTCGACCTGGCCCGGAACGCCCTGGGTCCCGACCCCCACGGCAACCGCAAGGAATTCCTCACGCTGGTGGACAAGGCCCGCCGGTTGGGAGATTGATGAGAACCCGTTTTTCTCGCCTTTTCGAAAAAAGACTTCCAGACAGTTGCGGCGGTGTTATCATCGTGACTTCAGGTTGGAAGGATGATCGTGCGCTACTCATTCGGCAAGATGGAAATCGAAGGTCGCACCTACACGCACGACCTGAAGATAATTTCCGGCCGGGTGATCAGCGACTGGTGGCGCGCCGACGGGCACAGGCTCGTGGCCGGCGACATAGAGGACATTCTCGCGGCGCGGCCCGATGTGTTGGTTGTGGGACGAGGGGCTTACGGGGCGTTGCAGGTGGAACGTACGCTGGCGGCAGAACTCGAAAGGCGGGGTATCGAGCTGATCGCCGAGCCCAGCGCCAAGGCGGTGGAGCTTTTCAACAGCCTCAAGGCCGCGGGCCGTAACCTGGCCGGGGCTTTTCATTTGACCTGCTGACACGCGCGAGGAGAACGATAGATGAACGCCGTCGAAATACGCCGGGCGAACTCAGGCGACGCGACCGGAATAGTGGCCTTCAACCGGGCCATGGCCAGGGAAACCGAGGATCGTGTGCTGGACGAGAAGGTCTTGCTCGAAGGCGTGCGCACGGTCATGAATGATCACGCTAAAGGGTTTTACCTGCTGGCCGAGAGGCAAGGTTCGGTCGTCGGACAGTTGATGGTGACGAGCGAGTGGAGCGACTGGCGCAACGCCGACTTTTGGTGGATCCAGTCGGTCTACGTCGAACCGGCTAACAGGCGCCAGGGTGTTTTCCGCGCCCTCTACGGGTACCTGTATGCCGAAGCGCGCGAGCGCGAAGGCATATGCGGCATTCGCCTCTACGCCGACCATGAGAACAAAAGCGCCCAGGCCGTCTACCTGACGCTCGGCATGCAGCCGGCGCACTACCAGATGTTCGACCTTGATTTTGTTTGAACGGATCGAAGGCTTTTCATTATCGTTGTTCAGAACCAGATCATCGCGGCCAGGGCGCAGGCGACCGGAACCGTGAAGTTGTCGTCGAACTTGCGGCTGAACAACTCGACGAAGGCTCCCACGCCGGAGACGCAGACTGCGGCGAGCAGGCGCTGCGGCAACGAAAGCCAGCCGGCGAAAAGGAGCAGGTAGACGAAGATGGCGAGCCCCGATACTGCCAGGAAAGCCAGGCCGCCTTCCAGGCTCTTGTCATTCGACAGACGGGTGCGGCCCCAGTGGTTGCCGACGATGGAAGCCATCGGGTCGCCGAACGCCAGCGCCAGGACAGCCATGCAGACCGCTTCGCGGGGGGCGACCAGGGTGATGATGGTCAGGGCCAGCAGGTAGTAGCTGGCCGAGTTGGTCTTGTAGCGTTCCTGGGGGCGCGAGATGGCTCCGAAGAGCCGGTAGACCATGAAGTCGTTGAATCGGTCCGAGAAGCGGCGTGAGATTTCCAGCACCGTAAAGACCGAAAGCAGGCTAAGCAGGATGATCATTGCTGCTTGTTGCGTGAGCACGAACTGGTACATGGCCACCGCGATTAGACCCATGCAGGCATGGAAGATCGAGCGTGTGGACTTGGGCAGCCGCAACGAGCGGAACCTGGGCTGGGAGCCGGCCTTGAAAACCCGGGCCGATCTAACCTGAGCCACGAAATCTTCATACTTGCGCACCAGGCCGGACTGGATCTCTTTCAGGTGCTGCCGGCTGTATTTCTCAGTCATCTCGGCAGAGTACTTCTGTAAGCTGATGCGCATGTCGTTGAATGTGACGGCCAGGGTACGGCGTCTTGAAGCCAGCCTGTCGCGCAACTGGCCGAAACGTTCGCTGAGTTCCTGGCAGCGTTGTTGAGTTGCCTGCAGCCAGGCGTTGTCTGCAGATCCCGGCTGCTGCAGACCGGCCACGAAGCGGCGGAAGTCGGCCGCTAAAGACTGGATCATATCGACTGAAGGTTCTGCGACGAAAACAGCCGTGCTCATCTGGACCTCGTTGCCCCACCTAGTCGTTTCAACGTAGGGATAATGTCACCGAGGCTTGGGATTTGCAACCACGAAATTTCCCCTTCTCCTCATAGCGGGTGCAGCAGCAGCCACAGGAACCGAAGGCCGAGATCAAGCAGGATCAGTCCGAAGAAGAAGATGCCGATGGTAGCTAGCATCTTGCGGGTCACCCAGCTGGAGGTCCAAGCCTTTGGATCACGCGTGCGTTTGGCGAAGCGCTGACGCAGGGTGCGGGCCCAGTCGGCAAGATCCTGGGGGATCTTGCCGAACCACTTGCGGCGCAGGGCGATGAGCAGCAATCCCAGCACGACGCCGATGAAAACCGCGAATAGCCCGCCCAGCTTGTGTGCCGGCCAGAGCGCAAGTATTGACAAGGCACCGCCCAGCCAGGGCAGGTATCGCGGCGGCAACGAGGAGAAGCGGGTTGAGACCAGTAAGATACCCAGCGCCAACAGACAGGCCAGTGTTATCCAGGCCGGAATGGTCAGCCACGAACGCAGATAGCGAAAAGACACCATAACGGGACTGTCAGCGGCCCGATCTTTTGCGGAGATTCCCTGGTCGATCCAGTAGCGCGAGTACTCGAGGCGGATCCCGCCGGAGGGAAGCTTGATCCTTACCGGCATGGCGCCGGCGTGGGCCGAGGTCATGGGACCTACCGTCGGGGCTCCGGCCGGGGTCGCGAACACGGCTGCGGTTTGTGCCGACTGGTAGGAAAACGACGGTCGGTACCAGCTTCCCCGGCCCGCGTACACCTGGGGCTCGATGTCGCCCTCGATACGGGTGTAGATGTTCCTGGCCGGCAGGTAGACGCTCCAGGCCAGTGAGGAGACCGGCAGGTCGACCGCCGGCAAGAAAAGATCGGAGCTGCCGAACAAGCCGAGCAAGGAGATGCGGCCATGCATTACAACGGACAGCGTGAACGGATTCAGGCGCTCGACCCCTGCGGATCGTTTCAGGGGCAGCAGGTAGCGGCCCTGCTCGTTGCGGCTGGGCTTCACCGGCTGGCCGTCGAGCATGGCCGAGCGAAGCTCGGTGCCCTCCGGAACCGACAGCGTCAGGCTGTGACGCAGGCGGTTGCGCAAAGTGATGCGCATATCGGTCATGACCTGGCCTTCCCCGGTGACGGTCGTGAAGGCGCGAATGCGGTCGATCGAGCCCGAGGCCGGTTCCTTCTCCGGCAACTGCCTGGTGACCAGCTCCAGCTTCGAGTCGGCCGAGTGATAGCGATAGGCCCGCAGGATGGGGCTGACGGCGCTGCGCACCATCTCCTCCGGCAACTGGCGCACGTCTATTGAGGTAATGTTTTGTCTGGCTTTCCCCTCGCCGAGTTTGAGCTTGCCCGGCACTTCCACGCCCAGATAGCCGATATCCCTCTCGACACCCTGGCAGCGGGGGAAGGGAACCGTGAATGTTTCTCCCTCACGCTTCGTTACCCGATGCAGCCGCAAGGATATTTCGTAGTTGTTGCGGATAGGGAAAGCAGTCTCGCCGCGGATCAGAGTGCCTTGCTCGCCCTCGGCAGTGGCAAAGCGGAAAGCGCCCATACCGTCGGCCGAGACGACTTGAAATCCTTTGGGAACAAGAATGTCAAACTCCTTGGCGCCGGCATACAGAATCGTGTAGCGCACGACACTGAACAGATCGAGCGCGCCCTCGTCGATCGAGAGCAGGTTCATGCTCTCGGCATAGACCTTGGCCTTCTGGCTTTCGGCCCCGGCCAGTTCGTGGAAGCCCACCAGGTGGATCCGCGCCGTGGGGCGCAGAGTAGCGCTCAAGAGAGTGCCCCCGCCCGCCGCCGTCGTCTCGGTTTGCACGGCGGCGTCGAGGCGCGGTTTCAGGCCGGCCACTGGAAAGCGGCAGTTGAAACGGGTGACCGGCGTGCGCGGGACCAGGAAATCATATTCGATCGATCCGCGCGGGCCGCGCGCGGGCACCAGTAAGTCGATCTTGATTGCGACCTCGCCGGTGCGGCGAGTGGCCCAGACATGGTAGCCCGCACGGCGCGAAACAGGGATGATTTTGCCTTCGACGGCGGCCTTGACCAGCACGACGTCGTCGCCGATCAGCGGAACCGTTTTCCACTTTCCCTCTCTTCCCAGCGTGACCCGTAAGGCGAGTTGCAACCGCAGTGCGCCTCGGATAGCCTCACCGTCATACTCGGAAGAACCAAGTACAACGGCGGGGCCGAGGCGCCGTCGGGCCTCTTCCTGGATGGCAAGCAGTTGCTTGCGGACGTCGAGATAATCCTTCAAGGGGACCTCGACATCGGGCTCGGCGGGAGGCTGGATGGCGACGGTCGAGCTCATGGGAGTTTTGTTCTGGTAGTAATTCGATCGCATGCCTCGCGGCGGGGGCGCCGCCTGTACGGGCATGTTCATCACCGCGTTTTGCGGGACGATGATCGAATCGAAGTTGGCCTCGGCCTGCTGCTCGCGCGCTTGGTCCGCCTGGGCCGCGAAGTCCTGCTCGTCATCGTTATCGACGTCCTCGTATCCCTGAGAATTATCGAGCGCAAACCTGGCGGATGGCGCTCGTTGTATGTACTGCTTCTGGACCTGTGCGGTGGCGGGAAGGTTGAAGGCCAGCAGTATTGCACAAGCGGCTGCGAATAATGACTTTTTCTTTATCAGGCTATGCATGGGCCACCTCTTTCCCGGCCAGGCGGACTTTTCTGCGCCACCATAGAAACAGCACAACGGCGGCCATGCTCGAAAGCATCAGCGGGAACAATAGCGCAAGCCACAACACGACCGTCAGGCCGACCAGGAAGGCCAGTGAGTGAAAAGTCAGCAGATCTGCCAGTTGCCATGGTGAGCGCAGAATGGTGGTGAATTCTTGCCAGAGCGGACCCGCCCGCAGGCGGATCAAGGCCACCAGCAGAGCCAAATCGACGCCCCAAACGATACGCCGGTGAGCCCCGAGAAAATAGTGGGACAGAAAGAGCAAAAGCAGTAAAGCACCCCCGGCCAGAAGCCATGTCCACAGCCTGCGTCTTTGTCCCAGTAGCAGAAGACCCAGCACGAACGAGATGAGAAAAGACGCCCAGCGGACGACCGGCGCGAACGCCCGTGCCACATAGGTCACGCTGATCATCGGGGTTTCTCGTTCGAGCAGCAGACGCTTGAAGCGGTAGCGGGTGCCCGCCAGCGGGAAGGCGGCCAGGATCACTTCGCCCTTGCCCTTACGCTGAGTTTCGATCCGGTAGATTGCCTTGCGCTGCTTCAAGATGCTTCGATACTTGCCTCCGGCCCATGCCTCGTGGGTAAATAGCGCCCGGTCGAGAAAGTTACGTATGCGCCTGAAAGGATCGTATCGAATGGCCGAGTACTGGGTGAGGTTGCCGCCGAAAGACAGGGGCGCAAGGGCTTTCGGGAAGTACAGGTGCCAGACCACTTTCATGGTGTCGACGTCCATGCCTGGCAGTGAAAGATTCAGGCTGCCCAGCGAGCCCAGCTCTTTACGGTGACGCTTATAGGCCAGCTCGATCACGAAGCTGGACTCCTCCATGACGAGCCCCTTCTTGGCCGGGATGCGTAGCCGCTGGCCTTGCATGAGATCGTTCTCGTCACCAAGCTGGTCCGGGTTGTCTTCGAGAATGTCATACCAGCGGCCGGGATCGGCGTAGTAGAAGTTCGAAATGTCCGAAAGCGTTTCGCCCTGTCGAACCATGTGGAAACGCTCATTGCCGGCTCCGATGCGCTCGCTTTGGCGCAGCGGAAACAGTAGCGTCTCGCCGGAGGAGTCCGTGGCTACCGCAGGGCGAACCGGGCGGCCGTCGATCAGCGAGTGGGTCAATACGGCGCCAGCGGGCAAACGCATTGTCAGGTACTGTTCGGTGTTGTTGCGCATTCGTACCTTGAGTTTGGTGATCTCGGTGCCGTCCTCGATAATTACGCTGGATGCCTGGATTTCGTCGATCAGTGTGCTCGTCAACTCAACCTGGGCGTGGCGCGACACGGCCAGCTTGATGCGCGGTGGTTGTTTGAATTCGAATCCGAACAGCAGGGGGCTGGCGCTCAGCTCAGTCAGTTCGGGTGGGAGATCGCGCAGTTCGCCGGCGGCTTCAACGGACGCCACGCGCACGTCCAGGCCGGCGGGAGCTTGCACGCCCATGGCGCCCTCAAGCGGGGTGTCCTTGCGGGGCAGGGGCAGTTGCAGCTGTACGGGTTTTCCGTTCTCGATTGGGTATTGAAAAGTGATGGCGATATGCACTCTGTCATCAACCAGGTAGCGCAGCAGGACGGTCAATCCGCCTCCGGATTCAGTCAGCCATTGAAGAACGGCCGGCCCGTCAACCCTGACCACCTCGATGCCCGCCGGTAGCCGCAGGTCGATGCGGTCGGTCTCGCCCTCGATAACGGCCAGGTCAAAGACCGCCATCCCCGTGACCATGGCCTCGTGAATGGTCAGTAAGGCGTTCAGCCCGGCCGAGAGGCGCACGGCCTCTTCGGCCCGGTGGGTCGCCTTGCGGGTCCAGGAGAGATCGACCGTCCCGCTGGCGTCGAGATTTCCCAAAAGCCGCGTTCCCCCGGATTCGGGTCTGGTGGCTATCAGGGCACCGTTGGTCAAGCGGGCCTCGATATCCTTTTCGGGAACCAGGATCGACAGGCGCGTGGCACCGGCCTCGGGCAGCCGAAAACGCAGTTTGCGGGCGAAGCGATCCTGCTCCTTGCCCCAGAAGAAGCTCAGCTTGATGTGGTAACTGCCGGGTCGATCTACTCCCACTGTATACATGCCGCCCTGGCTGAGCAGCGAGGTGCGCTTGCCGTTGAGCAGCACTTCGCCGAGCGATGCCGTGCCGTCGAGCACCGGTACGCGGAAGTGGCCGCCCGAGTCGAGCACCTCGAAAGACGCCTCCAACTTGGCATTCAGCAGGCCCTTGCGAAAGACGCCGTCGATCTTGCGCTCAACATAGCAGACGCCGATGGGCGGTCTTGGCGGCTGGTTTTGCGCTTCCAGTTGCTGGAGCTTTTGCTCCCAGGCGGACAACGGCAGGCTGACCTTACCATTCTCGGCGGCGGGCGCACGCTCCGCGACCAGCAAGAGGGCACAGACGCAAAGTAGTAGTAAATTTCGTGGCATTGATACACCTCCATTCAGAGAGTGTACGGAAAGTTCACCTGTTTTCCAAACCTGCGAGCTTCAGTAAGCCGCCCTCGATCGCCGTCTCTGAAGCAGAGTTGACCAGGCGGAATGCTACTTCCGCGGAGCCCGACTGCTTGCTTTGGGCGACAATCTCGACATTGACGGATGTGCCCGGAAGAATGGGTCTGCGGAAGCGGCAAGAAAGTTCCCGCACCAGGGAAGGATCGCCGCCCGCCGCATGCTGCAGCACCCGACTTGTCGCCATGGCCAATGCACAAGTGCCCTGCAAGACGATGCCCGGCAGTCCCACTCCCCGGGCGAATGCCTCCGACGTATGGATGGGAAACTCGATCCCGCTGCAGCCGTCGTACACATATGTCGCCCCGGCCGGGACGCTGAAGCTTTCGCTCCAGGCCTGCTCGCGGGTTTCTATTCCTGTAAGCGGCTCGATTTCGCGGCCGGTATCCGCGCCCTCGGTTTCGACGCCGCGGAAAAGCCCGCCGATGTCCTCGCTGTAGACGTGCTCGCCATCCGGCCGGCGCGCCTCGATCCCGAGGACAACCAGGGCGCCCGCCGGCGTGGCATTAATCGAGACAATCTTTCCCTCGAGACGGAGACTGTCACCTGGCGCTAGAGCTGTGTGCCAGGCGATTCGCTCGTAGGCGTGCACCATCCGAAAGACGGCCTCGGCGGGCACCATTCCCTCGAGTTGTTCGCCGATATTAGCGATGACCGGCCAGGACAGCGCCACGGGAAAGACCGGGTGCACCTGCAGCCCGCCCGCGCGAGTGTCGTCGAGGTAGCGCGGATTAGTATCTCCAACACCGGCCGCGAAGTTGGCCGTCTGGCGCCAACTCACCTCGCAGGAACGGGGTGCCAGGGCGCTGCCGACGATGTTGGTTGGAATTTTCACACTGGTGGATATCTGTTCACTTGTCCCAGCCGCCCTGCTCGCGCAGGCTGGCCACCTCGGCCAGCGCGCGCTCCTTGAGCGTCAGGTAGTCGGTTTTGGCCACGCGGTTGAGCGGAAACTCGCCCGGTTCTATCAGCACGTAGTGCGCCGGGCGCATGTAGGCGGCAATGCCCTTGGCGTGTTTCGCGAGCATCTCTTGCGTAATCTCGACGCCGGGCTTCTTTTCGATGAAGGCCACGATGCCCTCGGAAAATATTTCGTGTTCCACTCCGACCACGCCGCACATGGCGACCAGGGCGGCGAGTTCGCAGAAATGATCCTCGACCTGGGCCGGGAACACCTGGTAGCCCTTGGGTTTGATGACCTGCTTGGCCCGGCCGGCGAAGTGCAGCCCGCTCTCGTCGTAGAAGCCCAAATCGCCTGTGTACATCCAGCCGTCTGAGCTTATCGTCTCGGCGGTGGCCTCGGGGTTATTGACGTAGCCCAGGAAGGTCTGCGGCCCCTTGAAGCAGATATTGCCGGTTTGGCCTGTGGGCAATTCGTCGCCGGCCGGACCACCTTCGCGCATCGACCCGCGGATGCTGATTGGATAGACGGGCATGGCGTAACCGACGCCGGCCAGGATGTCGTCCACAGTGCCGTTCAGGGGCGAGTAGGTGCAAAAGCCGGCCGTCTCGGTCAAACCCAGCCCGGTTCCGAAGCCCGGGGCCATGCTGGACAACTTATCGAGGAACTGCCGCGAGACTTGCTGCCCGCCGTAGATGGCGAACTTGAGACTCGAAAGATCGAACTTGTCGTAGTCGGGCAGGCGCCACTCCAGGTTGAACAATGCCGGGATCTGGCCGAAGACTGTTACCTTGTAGTCCTGGATGGCCTGCAGTGTTTTTTGTGGGTCGAAGATGTGCAGGATTGCGGCAGTGGCGCCGTTCCAGATGGTTGTCATCAGTTGCTCGGTCTGGCAACCGACGTGCGAGGGCGGCAAGTTCACAAGCATGACGGCCTGTTCGTCGATGCCGATGCCATGGGCCAGGCACATGTTCTGGCAGGTAATGTTGCGGTGGGACAAAAGGGCCGGCTTTGGGTAGCCCGTCGAGCCGGTTGTGAAGATGACCAGGGCGCCGTCGTTTTCGTCGATAGATTCCAGCGCCTGGCGATAGCTTAAAAGCAGGCCGGATCCGCCCGGGTCGGCCGCGAGTTGCCCCGCTTGCACGGCCAGGTCGAAAGCCGAGGTGGCCCCGGCAATGGTGTCAGCGGCGGGCGAGAACTGCACGAAGTGTTCGACGAAGGGGCAGTTTTTCATAACCGCTTGTCCCAACGGTCTGAAATCGGCCAGTGGCGTCTGGCCCAGGAAGGCGAAGCCCTTGGCCTTGACCAGCGAAAGCGAACGGATCACCTCGGGGCCTTTCAGCCTGAGATCCAGCGGCACCACGATCACGCCGATCTTGATACAGGCATACTCGAGGAAGACATGTTCCGGAAGCAACGGCAGGCTGGTGGCGAAGTAGTCGCCCTTGCGGAAACCCATCTCGATAAGCTTTAGCGCCAGGGCGGTCGTCGTCTGATCGAAGCGCTGCCAGGAGATCTCGTCTGTGGTATCGGCGTCGATGATGGCCAAGGCGTCGGGTTTCTCTCGCGCCCACTTGGCAAGTACTCCGTGCAGCAGGTGACGATCGGCGTAATCCTTCTCGTAGTTGTCCAGTGTGCACTGTGCAACGCCGTTTTTCTTGGCGATCTCGACCATCTCCTGCCTCCCTTGGAAATCCTACTGAACGATTAGCTAGTGGGTAACGGAGAAGCAGTATAACCGATAGTTACGTAACAAGCACAAGGATTTTCGTGACGACATGTAGTCTTGCGGCATCAGGCCTTGCGGGCGCTCACGAGATATTCGTCGTCATCGTCCACTTCTGCCTGTGGATAAAAGCCGGCCGCTTGCAGCAGGCGCGCAACCTCTTTTGCCGGGCGCAGGACGTCGCCACGGACGGCCTCGCCTGCCTCTGCATGAATGTGATTGATCGTCTCGCGGGAGTCTATGTGCCATACATGTAACAACCCGCCGGGTCCGAGGATTCGGTGAAGCTCGTGCGCCACGGCCGCGGGTTTGGGAAAATGCGGCCAGACCGAGAAGCATATTGCACGATCGGCCGCTGCACTCGGAAGCGATAGACGAGTCGCGTCGGCTACCAGCCAGCGCACGCGCCTGTCGTCAATTTTGCGCCGGGCCGCTGCTATCATCCAGGGAGAGATATCGACGGCCAGCACACGGCCCTGGTCGGAGAGCCTGCCTAGCAGCGCCCGAGTCAGATTGCCGGTGCCGCAGCCGATGTCCAGGACGGTCTCGTCCGGGCCGATGCCGAAAGCATCGAGACCGTTGGCGAGCCGGGCGGTGACCCGGTCGAGATCCATCCAGCCGTCCCACTCCTCGGCGATTGAGTCGAAATATTCGCGGCGGGGATTGTCGTCGCTCATCGGATTTTCACCTCGAGGCCGGCCAATACGTGGAAGCCCGGCATGGGATAGTCCTTGATATAAGCATAGTGCCGATCGAGTGGATTGCAAAGCACCAGGTAAGGCTCGATAACGAACAGGCAGTCAGCCAGAGAGTAGCGGTAACGAGCGCTCAGGCGCAACTCGGGCCACTCGTCGAGGATCCTGTCGTATAAATCCTCTTGAACAATATAATGTAACACGTAAACATAATACGTAATACTAATATATAGACAGAGATTTCCCGTCAAGAGAAAAGAACAGGAAGAGGTTCGAGGGTTGTCAGGCCACGTCTTTCCAGGCCGGGCATTTCCTTAAAATGTTTGCTACCTTGCGGTTCTTGCGCAGGAAGGTGAACTCCTGCTGGGTCAGGTAGGCGATGCGGCTGCAGTGGACCTCGTCGTTGCGGATCGACAGCACGATATGCTCGGAGCCGGGATCGAGGCTCAGCGAAATAGCGCGCTTGTTCCTGTGCTCGATGATGTCGTTCTCGAGTGCCCTCAGGTGCCGGTGGATCCTTAACGCCCTGAGTGCCGTGGGGTCGCGAAAGTTGTATCTTTGCTTTTGCTTCGATGTCTGCTTGGGCTTGGATCTGAGCTTCGCGACTATCAGGTACAACTTGTCATGTCTGTCCTTCGGTCTCCTGTCCATGATTACTCCCATCTTCATCGATCATTAATCGCGGGCACCGATTTCAGTACTGTTCTTCTGCAACAGCGGTGCCAACCGGGGTGCCTTCGGCTGCGCCGGTCAACTCCTTGGGGTTAAACGTGTTTATTATTTAGGTGGGTGATGACGTATTGCGTCATGTGACTACACACATGACATTTCTGTCGCGGAATTCAGATAGCTGGCAATAATTTCACATGGGAATTCGAGCACTCTGAAGTTACTTCTTTGTCTGACCCGACCAGGGAGAGGGGAGAATGGGGCCCTTTTCCGATTTCTTCATCTGACGCTGTAACTCGATCTCGGTCATCATCACGTCCGGGGCGGCCGCCGAGACCGGGACGTAGCCGCTCTCGGCCCCGCAGTATCCGTTGAAGATCGAAGTGCGATCGGAAGTTGCGACGATCTTGTTGATCGAGGCAATCGGAGTGCCGACTATTTCCACCCCGCGCACCAGCTCTTCACGCCCGTCGGGAAACACGCGGTAGACCATCTCGGGCATGCCCTTGTAGGCTTGGTAACCCCAGGTGGACGTATGCGTGGAGCCGCCGATGATGTTTTTGATTACCAAGCCGTAAGGTTTTCCCTGCTTTTTGACTTCGGCGATCAACATCTGCTTCAATTTGTCGCAAGGAACCTTCTTGGTCGACTCGACTATTGTGTTTCCCATCCGGGCCCGGGGTTTCTGGCCGGGCGCGGAGCGGCCATGACCGTTGGAGTGCTGAAAGTCTTCCACCGGTGTGCGCGACATCAAGAAGTTTTTCAGCACTCCCCGATCCACCAGGACCACGCGGCCGGCCCGCACGCCCTCGTCGTCGTAACGGTAGAAACCGTTGAGGCCGGTGCCGTCGATCGCCGCCCGGGTCGGATCGTCGATGACCGACAGGAAAGCCGGGATGATCTCCTTGTCCACCCGGCCCTTGAACGTCTTGCCCTCGTGGTCGTCGAGCTGGCGCTCTCCCTCGAGCCGGTGACCGATCACCTCGTGAAACAAAACGCCCGTGGCGTCACCGTCCAGGATGGCCGGCCCCGTGTAGGGCTCTAGCACCGGTGCTTTCCTGAGCGCCTCGAGGTTTGTCGAAAGTTTTTCGACCATGGCGAAGATGCTCTTCTTATTCGGCAGATCGGACTCTGTCTGAGCGTAAACCGTCTTCTGGGACGTCAGCAGCATGCCGTCGTCGGCCCGCGTGGCGCCGAAGATTGAGATGTTGTAGATGGTTCTCTCGGTGATGATGCGCGAGCCCTCCGAGTTTGTGAAGTAGCGCCTGAGCTTCTTGGCGTCCATGGTTACCGAAGAATCGAAGATGCGCGGGTGCTTCTCGAAGATACTCGTCGCCTCGCGGTTTATCTGCACCCAGTGCTCGCGGTTGAAAGTCAGAGGCAGCGGAGGTTGGGTGTAGATCTCGGGTTTCTCCATCGAAAAGCTCAGTTGTTCCTTATCTTCTTCCACCTCCGTAACTTTCTTCGACTTGCGTTTCAGGTACGCCTTGAGCGCGGCCTTATATGACCTGTCGGCCATCAGCCATAGGCTGTTACGCAATGCCTGGGGATCATCGTCGAGCGGCCCGAAGTTCGAAGATTGATAGCCTGGATTGTAGGCAAAATCGTAGTCGGCCTTCTTGGTACCGATGTTATCGAACTTGTAGGATCCGACGCGTACTTCCACGCGCAGGTTGCGCGCGCGGTCGCTGTCGCTCCGGTAGACGGCGCCGTAACGAGTGCGGACATGGAATGATTCTACCTCTTTCATTTCCATGGCGATGAAGTAAGGCAGATCGAACCCCTTCATCTTCAGCTGCTTCAAGGAACGGTTCATCTCGGCCGTCATGGCTGCCAGCATTCGCGGCCGACGGTCGAAGGATGCCCTCTTGCGGGGCGCGGCCTGCGCCGTGAGGAAGATGGACGAGAATACGAGCATCAACGTAGTTAATCTGGTTTTCATAGTTGCTCCTGTTATGGTTTGTCGGCCCGTCCGGCGCCGGCATCCGCCGACGGCTTGGCAGCGGGTTCAAGGTTGCCGTAGAAGTTGTAGACGAAAAATGCCAGGACGCCCGCGGTCAACACGAAGTAGACGACCAGCTTCAGCACCCTCCAGTCTTCGATCTTATTGACTTTTTTCTCTTGCTTGCCCTTCAACCTGGAACCCATCGTCTCTCCCACGGATCGAGCAGGCGCCAGTCTACATCATCGGCGGATCGGATGCCATTTCTTTGACCCCGGCTCGGGTGATCGCCTATGCTTCTTCCTATGACGGTTGAACAAGGCTCCTGGTTCCATCCCTCCTTTGTCCTGCTGCTCGTAGGCCTGGCCTTGGCGATCTGGACGTACCGGCGCTATTCATTTCGCCGGGGAATGCAGGTCTTCTGTCTGGCATTGTTCATAGCTCTTTTCTGGTTGGCGGCCTTCGGGGGCCGGCCCAGTTGGCCGGTTGATTTGTTTCTCATAAGCGATCCCCTGCTGGCCATCGCCGGCACGCTGGCCGGCCGCGTGCTGATCCCCTTGTTGCTCGTATCACTGGCATTCCTGGCACTGGCTGCTGTGATGGGACGTGTCTTTTGCTCGCACGTATGTCCCCTGGGCGCGCTTTTGGACTTCTCAGATAAGTTCCTGGCCCGACCCCAGCGCATCAAGGCCAACCGTGCTGACTACCGGCGTGCCCGTAAGGCGAAGTTCGTAGTGCTCTTCGTGATTCTTGCTGCCGCCGTTGCCGGCTTCAACCTGCTGGGGTTCGCCGATCCGATCGTGATTTTCACTCGTTTCGCGGCCACCTTGTTCTACCCGCTGGCGATGATGTTGCAGGATCTGGGGTTGTTGGTTCTCAGGCCTCTGGGAGCCTGGCTTGGCTGGGTGGACGTGGCCTACCTGGAGTTGATCATGCCAGCTTTCGAGGGGGCCATGATCGCCTTAGGGTTGCTCGCCGTGTTGCTGCTTCTCTCTCGAATGCAGCCGCGTTTTTGGTGTCGGCACCTGTGCCCGCTGGGTGCGCTGCTCGGCTGGGTCGGTCGTCTGGCCCCCTACCGCAGGCGGGTGAGCGACGCCTGCAACGCCTGCGCCAAGTGCGTGCGCGCCTGCCCTACCGGGGCCATTCATGAAAAGGGCGTGCTTACCGATCGCAGCGAGTGCATCGTTTGCCTGGAGTGCGTCAAGGTGTGCCCCGAGAATGCCGTGCGGTTTGCATTTAGCGCAAACGATCCCGCGCAGGACTCCCCGGAAGTCGTGCCCGGCCGACGGGTTTTCTTAGGTGGCGTCGCCGGCGGGCTGGCGGCCGGTCTTTCGTTCCGAACCGACATTCTGCACCCATCGGGATCATTTCTGCCGCTGCCGTACAGGCATGGACGGCTAATCCGCCCGCCCGGGGCGCTGCCCGAACCGGAGTTTCTTTCGCGCTGTGTGCGTTGCGGCGAGTGCATGCGCGCCTGCCTGACGAATACTCTGCAGCCGGACTGGTACCGTGCGGGCCTCGAGGGTGTCTGGGCCCCGCACATGAGTCTGCGCCACGCCTCCTGCGAGCAGACCTGCAACGTCTGCGGGCAGGTCTGCCCGACGCAGGCCATCAGGTCCCTGAGTCACGAGGAGAAACAGCACGCCAAGGTGGGCACCGCCGTGATCGACCGGGATCGCTGTCTGCCCTGGTCGCAGGACCACCGCTGCTTGATCTGCGACGAGCAGTGCCCTTACAACGCCATAGTCTTCAGACACGACGCAGACCACAAGGTGGGCCTGCCGGTTGTCAACGCCGCCAGCTGCAACGGCTGCGGTCAGTGCGAGGACAAGTGCCCGGTGATAGGCGAGGCCGCCATCTTCGTGATACCCCAGGGGGAGTTGCGCTTGAGCCACGGATCGTACATTGAGGAGGCAAAGAACCTGGGCCTGGTGTTTGAGGCCAAGGGCGGCTTGAAAGATCAGTTCCGCACCGAAGACGACGGGCGACCCGGCAAGGAGCCTATCGCGCCGGCAATACCGGGCGCCAAGACCACCCTGCCGCCTGGTATCGACCTGGACGAATAAACACGGGCTATCAGGGAGGAGGCAGGCGGGCGCAGCGGAAGCCCAGGCTGATCTCACGGGTGCTCGAATTCCAGTGGTAGCGCGAGGGTACTTCCAGCAGGCCGTCGATGTCTCTGAAGCCACCGCCGCGGACGACTTTCTCGGATCCAGTGGCAGGGCCGGGAGGATCGTCGGCCGGCGACGTCTGGTAGTAATTTGCATCGTACCAGTCGCCTACCCACTCGCGGGCGTTGCCGGCCATGTTGTAAAGACCGTAGGGACTTGCCCCATCTTGATACTGGTCGACCTCGACCACGTCATCCTGGCATTGCTCCTGTGTGCATAGGTAGGTGTGGTTGGCCAGGTCGCAACTGACCGGGACGGGTTGCAGGTGCCCCTGGGCGTCGGTCTGGTACTCGGGATCGCCCCAGGGGTAGATCTGCGTGCTGTTGCCCGAACCGCGGGCGGCCTTTTCCCACTGCGCCTCGGTGGGTAAATCCTTACCGACCCACTGGCAATAAGCCTGTGCCTGTATCCAGGTAATGTTGACGGCCGGGTGAAGGCCGCGGGCCTGGTTCTCCCAGAAATGCTCGTCGGAATACGACTCGGGGCCCATGCCGTTGAAGTTGCAAGTTCCGTGTGCGACGCAGCGACGGTACTGCGAGACGGTCACCTCGTACTTGTCGATGTTGTAGGCCACCAGGTTCACCAAGTGCTGGGGCTGCTGATCGGGGTTCCAGACCGATTCGCCGACATCGCGCCCCATGGTGAAGGCGCCGGCCTCGATGGCAACCTCTTCGCCGGTTCCGGGGCCGCAGTCCTCGTTGATCACGCCGTCGCAGTTGTTGTCGGACGGATCGGCGCAGTCCTCGGCATGGTCCGGGTAAGCCTCGGGATTGGCGTCGTCGCAGTCGTCACCGCCGGCCGCAGTGGCCTCGTGGCCGTCGCCGTCGGCGTCGATGAGATCCGAGCCGTCGCAGTCCTGGTCTATCCCGTCGTAGGGGATCTCGGTGGCACCGGGGTTGATAGCGGCCCGGTTGGCCAGGTCGCAGCCCGGGATGCCGGCCTCGGTGCCCGCGTCACAGCAGTCGATTTCCTGTGGATTGAGTGCGGTCGCGAAGTAACCGTCGAGATCTGCGTCGGCCTCGTCGATCAAGCCGTCACAGTCATTGTCGATGCCGTCGCCGACGACTTCGGCCGCGCCAGGGTAAATGTTGGGGTCGCCGTCGTTGCAGTCGGGGCAGGCCTCGTCGCCGCCGCCCAGCCAGCCGTCCAGATCGCCGTCGGTGTGATCCTGAACGAAATCTTCGTCCGTGCTGCCGTCACAGTTGTCGTCGATGTGATTGCAACGCTCGGGGGCCCCGTCATAGACATCGGGGTCGCTGTCGTCGCAGTCGAGCCCGCCGGCCACGACGGAGTCCTGACCGTCGCCGTCCACATCGGTAAGGTCAAGACCGTCGCAGTCCTCGTCGATGTCGTTGTAAGGCACTTCGTCGTGGGGGACGTCCGCCGTGCCCGGGTAGCGCTGCGGATCGTAATCGTCGCAGTCGAGGCAGGCTGGGCAGCCGTCGTGGTCCAGGTCGATCAGGTCTTCGTCCGTGACGCCGTCGCAGTCGTCGTCGAGATAGTTGCAGCGCTCCGGGGCTCCCGGGTGGATATCCGGGTCACTGTCGTCGCAGTCGATACCTCCGGGGAGTTGATCCTTGGCGAAGCCGTCGCCGTCGTCGTCGCCCTGGACGGGGCCGCCGCCGTAGTCGAGGCCGTCGCAATCCTGGTCGATGCCGTCGTACGATATCTCGGAGGCGCCTGGATGAATGTCGGCCGCGTTAGAAGGGGTGCAGCCCAGCGAGGCCTCCATGCCCGAGTCGCAGCAGTCGTCGCCGCCGACCAGCGTGCTGGAGTGGCCGTCGCCGTCGCCGTCGCCGTCGTCTTCGAGACCGTCACAATCCTGGTCGATGTTGTCGTAGGGGATCTCGCGGGCGTCGGGGTGGACCGTGCTGTCGCCGTCGTCGCAGTCGGTGCCCACGTTGCCGTCCAGGTCGGTCGTGCCTTCCTTGTTGTAACCGTCGTTGTCGGCGTCGAAAGACGCCACCCCGTCGCAATCCTCGTCGACCTCGTTGTAAGGGATCTCCTCGGCCCCGCGGTTGATCTCGGAATTGTTGTCGTCGCAATCGGTCGTGGGTCCGGGCAGCCAACCGTCGCCGTCCTTGTCGACCAGGTCGCTGCCGCCGCCGCAAGAATACAGGCCGCCGACGATCAATAACGCCACTGTCAGGAATGTTGCCCAGAGAAAATTAAAAAGTCGCTTGATCATCGCCAATACTCCCAGAAAGTAGAATTTGCCAGAAAACACAAGCGCCCCATTATGGCGGGACAGAGTTGTCCTGTCAACTCAGGGAGAGACCTCGGTCACCAGGCCCCTCAGGAAGAAGACTTTTTTGGTGACTATCCGGTCTCCATCGGCGCGGGAATAAAACCAGCACTCGGCCGGCACGCCGTCGACATCGCGCCGGTCGATCTCTTCAGGCTTGCCCCATGACAAGATGACCGACTCGAACCCCATGCCGGGGACAAGCCGCTGGGCCATGATGGCGTCACGCACGTAACCGGGGAACTTGGCCAGTCGATCGGCAATGTGCAGATCGGCAATCATTGTCGCCCGTGCCGCCGAGTCGTGAAGCATGAGGTAGCGCTCCTGCTGGTTGTCGGTCATGAACTGCATCGAGCGATCATACAACTCCTTGTCCTTCTCGGGCAAGTTCCGGTACAGCTCGGCGTGATTGACACTGCAGCACATGGCCAGAGCAGATATGAGTATCATCAGCGAAGCTTGACGTAAAAACATGATGTTCCTATGATAGCGCCCTGGTTTAGTTTTGCAACCATGACGCTGGAGCCGCTGATGGCGCGTGATATCTTGGCGCTGGTGCTGGCCGGAGGACGGGTCGAGGAGCTTTCGGTGCTGACCATGCTGCGCCCCAAGGCGGCGGTGCCGTTCGGGGGTCAGTACCGCATCGTCGACTTTGCTTTAACCTGCCTGATGCGGGCCGATGTCGAGCGGGTTGGGGTCATCGGCCTGTACCGGCCGTCTTCGCTGATCGATCACCTGGGAATCGGAGAGCCATGGGACATGTTCGGCCGGGGCAGGGGCGTGAAGATTCTGCCGCCCTACCAGGGCGAGGGCGCCGTGCAAGGCTACCGGGGCACGGCCGACGCGCTCTATCAAAACCTGGCTTACATCGAGAGGTACGCACCTTCCGATGTACTGGTCTTGTCGGGCGATCATATCCATGGAATGAACCTGCGTCCCTTCATCCGGCAGCACCGCGAGTCCGGGGCCGACTTGACCATGGCGGTCAAGGCGGTCGACCCGGATTCGGGACATGGCCGCTTCGGCTTCGCCGAACTCGGTGCCGGTTTCGAGGTGACGGATTACCAGGAAAAGCCGGCCAAACCACGCTCTAATCTGGCATCGCTGACCATCTACATGTTTAAAACCGATGCACTGGTCATGCGCCTGGCCGAGAATCACCGGCAGGGCTCGTCGTTTCATCTTTCCACAGAGGTCATCCCGCGCATGGTCGAAAGCGACAGGGTATGTGCCTACATCTTCGACGGCTACTGGAACTATGCCCGCTCGCTCAGCGCGTTTCACCAGGCCAACATGGACTTGCTGGGAGAAGAGCCATTGATCGATCTCGATGCATGGAGTGTTCGCTCGCGGCGCCAGTATCGCGGCCTGGGCGACCTGCCCCCGACTCTCTTCTGCGGTGGTTGCGCCTGCTCGGAAGCGATCGTCGCCCGCGGCGCGATAATCGCCGGGTCGGTCACCCGCAGTATCATAGGACCCAACGTGCGGATAGCGATCGGTGCCGAGGTTACAGAAAGCGTGCTGATGGACGGCGTGACGCTGGGCCCGGACGCCTGTGTGTATAGAGCGATCCTGGACAAGGAGGTAGAGGTCGCGGGCGGCGCACACATCGGGCGGGCTGAACCCGCGAACGGAAACATTGCCATGATCGGCAAGCGCGCCCGCATTCCGGCCGGTGCTCGGGTGGCACCCGGCGCTATCGTCGATCCCGGCGCGAACGGCTGCGGGGAGGGGCGGTCGTGAACAAGCCACTGGTCATGCTGCTTGCCGGCGGCGGTGGGACACGCCTGGGTGTTCTGGTGCACGATCGCTCCAAGCCCGCCGTGCCCTTCGGCGGCTGCTACAGAATAATAGACATGGCGCTGAGTAACGTCATGCATGCCGGCTTCGACTGGGTGGGAGTGCTGACGCAGTACCAGCCTCTCTCATTGATGTCGCATATCGGCACGGGCGAGCCCTGGAACTTTCACGGATACCGCCGCGGCGTCAGGATACTGCCTCCCCGGACGGGGCAGGTGGCTTCGGACTGGTACCGGGGCACGGCGGACGCCGTCTGGCAGAGCATGGATTTCATGCGACCGCTGAAACCCGAAAGGGTTCTGGTCCTTTCAGGAGACCATGTCTATCGCATGGATTACCGCGGCATGCTGGCCGGGCACGTCGCCAGCGGCGCTGATGTGACCGTCGCGGTGCGCGAGGTCGCGGCCCGGGATGTCTCGCGCTTCGGCATGGTCTGGACCGACGCCGCCGGAAACATCACCCGCTTCGAGGAAAAGCCGCCCGCGGCCGACACCCGCCTGGCATCGATGGGCATCTATATTTTCGAATGGCGTTGTCTGGGCGCGGCCCTGGAGGAGATCGTCGGATCGGGCAAGGGTGCGGATTTCGGTCAAGACGTCATTCCTGCCCTGCTGGGCCGCAAGCATTTTTTGGCACACAGGTTCGACGGTTACTGGCGCGATGTCGGCACGCTGTCTTCCTATTTCGAGGCCAGTATGGATACGCTCGATCCGAAAAGCGGGCTCGACCTGGATGCCTGGGAAATTTGCACCAGCGACCAGTACAGCGGGCCGGGCGACAGGCCGCCTTCCAGGTTCGGCCCACGCGCTGAATTGCTGGATACTCGGGTATCGGCGGGCTGTCGCATCGACGGGCGCGTACACCGGAGCGTCCTGTTCCCGGGCGTACAGGTTGGCGGCGGCGCCAGGGTGGAAGAGGCCGTGCTCATGGACGGCGTTCGGGTCGGCGAGGGTGCAGTAATCCGCCGGGCGATAATCGACAAGGATGCCTGTGTGGGTTCAGGGGTGATAATCGATGGAGGGCGCAAGGCAGTGTCCAATACGAAATACGGTAAATGCGATGCTGCGGGTCTGAGCCTGATTGGCAAGGGCGTAAGCTTGCCCACCGGGTTGCGGGTGGGCTCGAATGTGGTCATCGAGCCCTGGGCGGACGAGGGTTCCTTCGCCTCTGACGTCCCGGACGGTGGAACCGTCATCGGTACAGGTGGCCCGGTTATTGGTGTAGACACGTGACACACAAAGTTGACAGGCATGTTGGGCATTGCTATAGTCAACCCCAAATGCGGGATAACACCGGATTTTCAACGAGTTCCCGCGCTGGAGCTATCAGGAGGCGAGATGGCTGATTCGCCCGCAAAGTCGCGTCAGGTTTCCGTCGGCCAGGCATTATGGGATGTGTACGCCAGCATGGCCGAGGATTCGGGCGACCGGCTTGACCACTTGGTCGGCCAGGCGATGTTCGAGATGGCGGTCAAGTTGGGATACATCACACCCGTTGCCAAGGAGATGGTGTCACCCGCAAAAGATGACGTGCCGGCCGTGTCGGCCCGACCCACGCGACGCCCTCCGCCGGGACAGAAATTCGCGCCGGGCCGCACCAAGGAAGCCGCCGGGCACAAGTCCGCGCCAGCCGGCAGACAGAAGCGACCACCGCGGCCCGCACCGCGCACGGCCGAGGCCAAGGGCCTCTACATCGTCAACGAGGATGGCGACACGGAAAAAATCGACAAGGATATCTACATCATCGGGCGCTCGAGCAAGTGCGACCTGGTGATCAATTCCGTCAAGGTTTCACGCGAGCACGCCATCATCACCCGCGAGCGGGGCGAGTACTACATCGAGGATCTCGGCAGTGCCAACGGTACATGGTACAAGGGCGAGAAGATCGAAAAGATGAAGATAAAAGAAGGGGATGAGATCTTCATCTGCGATGAGAAGTTCAAGTTCGTTCTCAGGTAAGCCGCATCTGGATGTTGCCCGGCAGCACCGGGATTACATCCCGGAAAGAACTTTCCACTGGCCGTCTTCCTTGGCCAGCTTCATGCGGCTGACGTCGTCCTTGATCTGCCAGCGTTCACCCGTGGGAAGCTTCATCTGGTAGCGGGCCAGGAAGTGGTAGTCGATGGTCGCCTCGTCTCCGTCGACCTTGATGCCTTTCAGACTGATGTTCAGAGAGACCTTTTTGAGCATCTTGAAGTGGTCGCTGAAATGGGTGCGCAGGCCGTCCAGGTTGTAATCATCGTCCGTCTTGCTGGTGCCGCTGGTCTCGTAGAACTTGGGGGAGGCCATGGCTAGCAGTGCGTCGACATCCTTGTTTTCATACGCCTGCTGGAACTTCTCTACCAGGCCGAGCAGGGCGCGGTTGTCCGGAGTATCTGCCGCCTCGATATCCAGACCGGGAATCATCTTTGGGCCGCAAGCACCAAACAACATCGAAACAACCACCAGCGCCGGAATTGCCAGTCTTCTCATGCTTCCTCCTCACCGGACATGTTGGTCCGGAAGCGATTCACTGTCAAGAACGAGTATTTAATTGCTACCCTGTTAGTACAACAGCACGGACGGTCTTGGTTATTCCCGTAAGTTTTTACAGGCTTGACGCCGGGCCTGCGCTTACGTATGACTGTCGGGTGAAGAAAGGCTGGCTGTATTCGTTCCTTGTGTCTTGCGTCGGGGCTTTCTCCGACAGGGACGCCTCCGCGCGCTTGCGGGAATTCGAGCGCGGCAACACCGATCTCAATATAGATGAGAAGATCCGGCGCTGGGTAGAATATCGCCTGCGTCAGACCGGAGTGGTCTACGGCACACCACTTTCATCCGAGGACACCATCGCTCGTTACACCGAGAAGGGCTCGGCCCAGCGGCGGGCCGTGTTTCTTGCCCTATTGAAGATCGAGGCCGACCTGGCCATGGAAATTGGTTGCGCAGTCTCGCATTGTACCAGCGGCAACATCAGGGTTGCGGAACTGCTGGTCTGTTTCGCGCTCTTGCGCCGGCGCTTCGAACTGGCGCGCAGCATCAATGATCTGCTGCCGTCATTGTCCGCGGAAGGCGCACCGCCGCGCAAACTCGAGAAATTGGTTGCCCGTGTCGGCGTGGCCTTGATGAACCGGGCCTACCTGGCCGGCAATCCGCTACTGGGCCTGCCGATCCACAATAGCTTCAACTACGTGGAAGCCAAGACGCTTGGAAGACTGGCGGTTACCTATTTCGAACGTGGCCTTGCACCCGAAGCCATTCAGCGCGTGCTCGACTTCGGCGATCGCGAGCGGGCTCTGCTCGTCAGGGCCATGCTGGGATTGACCCTGGCCGATCGCGATCTGGGAGTAGGCTCGATGCGTGTCGTGGCCGGGCAAATCAGGTCTTCCGGGTTATCCCGCAAGACAAGGAAAAAGCTGCTCGATCTGCTCAAGGGGCCGGTCGAGCCGCTTGCGGTTGCTTCCGCCGTCGAGGACGATCGCACGCGCGATTTTCTGCTCGAACAGGTCATCCTGGGGGCGATGCTCGATGGTCACTTCAGCCGCAAGGAGTCGGACTACATCGGCGATTTGGCCGGCTGGCTGGGTGTTTCGGGTGAGGACCTGGTCCGCAGGGAATGCGAGGTGATGGAGTTCTACGAGCTTCACAAAGACTATCTCGACATGTTCACTGTCGGTTCGGCCGTAAGCTTCTACCGCCAGCGTATGGCCGGCAGGCTGCAAAGGGCGATCACCGAGAACCTGGGGATGATTATCGGCCAGATAAAGGAGACCAAGGATCTGGCCGACCTGCTCTATCGCGCAAGCTCGGGTGAGAAACTCTCCGCGGGCGAACGCAGGGAGATGGCCCGCAAGCTTGCCGACATTCTGAAGACCATACCCTCGCTGGCCATCTTTGCCCTCCCCGGCGGAATGGTGCTGCTGCCGCTGGTTTACAAGTTTTTGCCCAATGGGCTGAAACCGCGGGTCTTTGCCAAGCGCAAGTAGACGCAGTTTGAAGTTCAGTCTTGTTTTTCGCCGAAGACCTGAGCGTCGAAGATCTCTATTTTGGTGCCCGCTTCTTTCCAGGCTTCGGGTTGCAGGCCGGCCTTGAGGCAAGTGTGCTGCAGGAAGGTCTCGCGGTTCCATCCGTACTCGGTGGCTACCTGCGGCAGGAGCACGCCGGTGTGGAACCCGCGCGTAATATAGATGCCGTGGCTGCCGACTTCTATTTCGCTAACGTCTTTGATCTCACGCAACGGCGAGAGAGCCGAGATCTCGATATCGATAGACTCGATCTCGTCCGGGCGCAGGGAAGGGAAGCGCGGATCACGCTCGGCAGCCGATACGGCCATCTCCTGGACGGTGTTGACCAATGGGCGATTACTTTGAAAAGTGCCGATGCAGCCGCGCAAGTCGCCGTTCTCGTGCAGCGTTACGAAGGCTCCGCAGGGACGGGACAGGGCCGGGCTCGAGGGAACCGCCTGCTCGAATTTTCCGTGTTGCAGCTTGAGCGAGATGGTTTGGCGGGCAACCTCGATCAGCTCTTTCTTCTCTTGGGCTGTCAGGTCTTGATCGGCCATGGATATAGTCCTTTCGCCGGCATATTTACAACCAGGATATTATTGCTCGACCTCGATCGTATGCTCCCCGGTCGTAACTTTCACATACAGCCTGCCGGCTGCGTTGCTGTCAAGATACCAGCCGGCGGGGGACAATTCCAGTTCTTCGAGGCTTGTGCTTTTCGAAAGTACAGAGCCGTTGTCGGTAACGCTTGTCGGCTCGCGATTCCGGAAGTTTGTGACCTCGAAGAAGAATCCCCGGCCGAACTCGCTGCCGGGGCTGGCGCCGAGAAGCAGCAGGCTGCTCGATCCGTCCTGGCTGAGCTTGGTTCCGTCGAAGAGGGTGAAACTCGAAGCCTTTCCCGGGGCTACTGTGGCCCACAGGATGCCGGGTGTGGTTGCATAGGAATCGACCCGCTCGGGTTGATTCGTCGGGGCCAGTGTGTCGATGCTCGGCCGAAGCATGGGAATGATCGACCCCGAGCGCTGGTAGAGCGGCAGTTTGTCCAGCGGGGCGTCGACAGTTTCACTCCGCTCTCCCTGGTGACTCTCGCCGTTCCACCAGTCGATCCAGATACCGGGGGGGAAGACAACCACTTTCTGACGCGCGCCGCGTTCTACGACCGGCGCCACCAGCAGATCGGGGCCGAACAGGTAGACGTCACCCGGATGGATGCCCAACCCGGGATAGGCGAGCCCCAGCGGGCGCTGGATGGGCCGGCCGTTTTCGGAAATTCTCACAGCCAGGCTCCATTCGTAGGGCCACAGCCTCAGGTGCAAGCGAGTGTAGATGCGGTACCAGTCGAGCATCTCGGCGTCGAAGCCGTTTTCAGCGGTAGGTTCCCAGGCCACGTCGTTAGAGCTGGTGCCGATCTGCATTACCGAAGACAAGGCCGTCTGTTCAAACCAGCGGGTGAAGGTTTCCTTGTCGGGCGGCGAGTGGCGGTAGCCGCCGGTGTCCGCCCCGTAGAAAGGAAACCCCGACGGTCCCAGTGAAAGACCGTAGATCATTGAGGCCGGCAGGCCGCCGACGGCCACATATTCCTTGTCGCCGTCGGTGCAGGCGGCGCCGTGCAGGGCCATGTTGGCGTCCAGGTCGCCGGGCCAGATGATGCTGCCGTTGAGCTGATCGCCATAGGTGCCCGCCCGGCACAGCAGAAACCCCCCGGATGACGGCAGGGTTCGGGCGTAGACGCGGTGGTACAAGAGTTGATAGACCGCGTGCATGGTACGCTCGTCCGATCCGTCCGCGAACTCCCACTTGTTGCGGGCCCCCAGGATGCCGACCACGACATCCTCTGCGTAGTCGAGCTTGAAACCCTCCACACCCATGTCGGTATAGCGCCGGATCAGGTCCTGCCACCAGGCGTAGGCGTCCGGGTTGCTGAAATCGACAGGCGCCGACCAGCCGTTGACAATCAGGCCGGGCCGCGGAGGGAAGAATCCCTGCGAAGCGGCTTCGTCATGGAGGCTTGCGGTGGCCGGATCGCTCTCGTCCAGGTATGGCGTGTGCCACAGGGCCAGCCTGAAACCCAGGTCGTGCGCGCCCGAGATCATGGCCTGTGGGTTTGGAAACTTCGCTGAATCGAAGTCGAAGGAGTTGACGCCGGAGGCGTAGGGGCGATCAATCCAGATGGCGTTGGTCGCCAGGTCGAGTTCTCGCATCGTGTCCAGGTCGTTTTCCACTTGGGCCTGGTCGTCATTTTCGTCGCGCCATACCAACGGCCCCAGCGCCCAGCGGGCCGGAAGAACAGGGTAGCCGGTTACGTCGAAATAATGGCGGGTGATATCAAGCGGGTTGACATCCGCGAAAAGGTGGAAAACGAGCCCATCCGTCGAGGCGGCGCCTGTTCCGAAGGTCACCGTGACCTCGTTGATTTCGGTGGAGGCCGCGTCGAAAACGGCCGGGTATGGGCTTTCTATGAACAATCCCCAGCCGCGGGTGCCGATGATCAGCGGGATCGGAACGTGGGCCTCGTTGTAACCGCTCTCGGTGTCGAGGTCCAGTTCGGTCTGCATGGCCCTCAACTTGCCGCGGTTGTTGACCTGGTCGAGAAAACCGCCCAGGCCATAGAGACCTTCCCGGGGATCGATTCGTGTCCGGAGCCTGAAGTAAGCGATCGCCTCAGCCTCGCCCTGCGGGGTCCAGGTCAAGCGGTAGCTGCCGGCCGAGACAAGCTCGATCTTCATCTCGGCCCGCTTGCCGCGCTCGAAAAGCAGAGCCAACTCGAGAGAGTTTGCGTCACGGTCGCTTACCTCGATCGCTGACAGGTCCAGCCAGCGCAGCCCGGCCGGCGGTGTGTAGTCGGCCAGGCCCCCGCCGGCCAAGAGCGGCCAGGGATCGTAGTTGACGTTGTCGTCGACGGCGTCGACACGCCCGAGTTGCAGCCCGTCCCGTTCGATGGCAACCAGAACAAGACCGTCATGTTCGAGCGTGATCTTGACGGCCTGTGGATCGACGAAGATCCCGAACCCGGAAAGAGTCAGGCTAGGGCGATCGTCGTGCCCCGTTCTACCACCGCAGCCAGCCATGCTGAAAAGATATGTAAGAGACAATAGAAGGATTCGTATGCTTGAAGACATTTCCGAACCTCGCCCACTTGATTTTTTCAGCCTGCCGGAGTCTATCATATTGTGCGAACAAAGCGGAACGTCGTTGACCTCGGCCCTGGGACGAGATAATCTTGGCCGGTCTTGTGGCGGGGAGAGAAGGAACCTGGGCATGCTCGTGTTTGATCAGCTCGAGACCGGGCCGCTTTTGACAAATTGCTACATTGTCGGCGATTCCGAGAGCAAACAGGCCGTCGTAGTGGATCCCGGTGGACACGTGGGAGCCATTGTCAGCGCCCTCGATCGGAACGGATTGCAATGCCGGCACATCGTCAATACACATTCCCACTTCGATCACGTGGGCGGCAACCTCGCTCTGAAGGAGAAGACGGGGGCCGACATCCTGATCCACCAGTCCGAGGCGCCCATGTTAACACAACTCGCGGGACAGGGACGCATATTCGGTATCAGCATAGAAAACTCTCCGCCGGCCGACAAAACCATCGACGAGGGGGATGTCATCGAGGCGGGGGCCGTCCGACTGAGCGTGCTGCACACGCCCGGCCACTCGCCTGGAAGCATCTCGCTGGTGATCGATGGCGAGGGAATAATCCTGGTCGGCGACTTGGTTTTCCAGGGCTCGGTCGGCCGAACTGATTTGCCCGGCGGCTCGATGGACACCCTGGTCAAGATGGTCCGGGAAAAAATATTCAACCATCCGGACGATACGCGCCTCTACCCGGGGCACGGTCCGGCCACCACTGTGGGTGCCGAGAGGCGAAGCAACCCCTTCTTGACCGGCGAGTTGTGGTGAATTTAGAGTGCCGGTTGAACGTCGTATCGTAACGATAGGTAAAACATGAGAAGAACATACGGCATCATCTTTGGTCTGTCTCTCCTGGCCCTCCTGGGAGCTTGCCGGGCCGAGGCCGGCGGTGGGCTGAAGGTCGTAAAGACCGGTGACAACTATCGGATCTTGATGGGTCAACTTCCCGATGGTCCCAAGAGCCTGTCCGGGAAGATGGCCATCGAGATCGGCGTAGTCGGCAAGTGGAAGATCAACAAGCCGGCACCGCTGATCGTCAACCTGAAGGTGTCCGACGGCCTCGATATTGCGACGAAGAAGTTGCGGAAGAAAGACCTCAAGATACTCGAGAACAAGAAGTGTCGCTTCGAAGTGCCCTACAAGGCCGCGCGAAAGGGATCTTTCAGCGTTGGTCTCAAGTTCGACTTCGTTCTGTGCAGCGATACCCTTTGCCAGAAGAAACGTTTCGAGCTTTCATACAGTCTCTCGACGTGACCGCCCTCAGTCCGTGTCGTGTGCTGAAATCTGGTATTTTTCCATCTTGTTGATTAAAGTCGAGCGGGCGATGCCGAGTACCCGGGCCGCGGCCTTCTGGTTGCCGTCGTTGGCGGCCAGTGCCTGGCGCAGGGTCTCGATCTCTACTTCCTTGAGGGTTTTTCCCTTGTGATAGATCTGCGACTCGGCCACGCGGTCGGCCAGCGTGGGGGGCGAGAATATCAGTTGTCCGGCTTCGATAGTAGTCTCGGGGCACATGATCGCCGCCCGGGTGATAATGTGCTTCAACTCGCGCACGTTGCCGGGAAAACGGTAGTCGCAAAGTCGTTCGATGGCGCCGTCCGAAAATCTTTTGGGCTCGGTGCTCCGGGTGGAACGGGTCAGAAAGTGGGCCGCCAGAAGCGGAATGTCCCGGGGGCGCTTTCGCAGCGGAGGCAGCGGGATCTCGATTACGCAGATTCGGTAGTACAGGTCTTCCCTGAATTCGCCCTTGCTTACTCGGTCGGGCAGAGAGCGATGAGTGGCCGCGACCACGCGGGTGTCTACACGCACCGGAATGTTGCTGCCCACTCGTCGGATCTCTCCGCTCTCGATAGCCCGCAGGAGCTTTGCTTGCACGTCCATGGCCAACTCGCCGATTTCATCGAGGAACAGCGTGCCCCTGTCGGCCTCCTCGAACAATCCCTTACGTTTTGTCTGGGCGCCGGTATAAGCCCCCTTCTCGTGACCGAAAAGCTCGCTCTCGATCAGGTCCCTGGTGATGGCGGCGCAGTTCAGCGCGACCATTAGATGGGCAGTGCGCCGGCTGAGCTTGTGACAGGCATGCGCCACCAGTTCTTTTCCAGAGCCCGACTCGCCGGTGATCAAGATTGTTTCATCGCTGGGGGCGGCCCGGCGGATCGCGTCGAAGACAGACCGCATGGATGGATCTTCGCTGACCAAACCGAAAAAAGACTCCGACTTGTCGACGGAGTCGTCTTCGACCGTCAGGTTGCTGCGACCCATGCTGATGACGGCTCCGGGCTCCAGCCGGGCCTCACCTACCCGGACTCCGTTGACCGACGTGCCGTTGGTGCTGCCCAGATCGGCCACGAACCAGGCATCGTTCTTCTTGAAGAAGCGGCAATGAAACGCCGAGACGAAACTGTCATCGATGACGATATCGTTGCCCGGATCCGTGCCGGCGTTGAGAACATTGCCCGCAAGCAGTGCCTTGAATGGTTTATCCGAAACCGTGCCGCTCAAGCTCAACGCATCCGAACCCGTAGCGGCGGGCAAAATGTTCGTGCCTCCGCCTATCAGGGTTGGTGTGGCCAGACTTTCCTCTCGGCCCGTGCGTAAGGTGGCCGTCAATTCCCCGAAGTAGATCCGAGAGCCCGGGTGCAACTCTGCGTCAGCTACCCGCTTGCCGTCGACGAGGGTGCCCTTGCCGCTGTGATCCAGAAGGCGAATCTTGTCCCCATCGAGAGATATCTGGCACTGATGCCTGGAAACCGTCGGCTCGGGCAGGCTGAGATCGTTGGTGCCCGCACGGCCGATGCTAACGACATCGCCGTCCAGTGGCAGGGTGACCAGATCTTTACCGCTCTTGGAAATCACGAATTCCAGCATGTAGGAAACCCTCCTCGTGGATCAACGCGGTAGCGCGACATCGCTGGACTGGAAAGACAAGGCGATCTTGCGTGCTTTCACGATTGATGTCAACGGACAACGAAAAAAAGCCGGGCACATGGCCCGGCTTTGTAATTTTCGGCAAGAACGATGTTCAGACAATCTTCACATTCTTGGCCTGCAGGCCTTTCGGCCCCTCGGTAACCTCGAACTCAACCTGCTCGCCCTCTTTCAGCGACTTGAAGCCTTCTGACTCGATCGCCGAGAAATGCACGAAAACATCCTCCCCGTCGCTCTGCTCGATGAAGCCATACCCCTTCGCGTCGTTGAACCACTTCACTTTTCCTGTCGGCATACTCCCGCTCCTCACTGTTGCGTCCACTTTTCGGCCCAGCGCCGGAAAAGCGGAACGTTTCATGCGGCGATACTCCGCCAATTGCTAAATGTGACCGCTCATGCGGACTGCATGAAAACGCCACGCTCCAACCAATCCAGGCAGAGTTTCTCAACCCCGATATCCACTTGTCAAGGATTTCCTCGTAGAAACTGCGATCTTCAACTCAGGGAAACGGCATGTTGATGCCGAAATACAGGCCGGCGGCGAAGTGGTTATAGGCATCGAGCATATCCGGAAGAATCTTCATCGCGAACACCGAACCGGCTACAAGCATGGCCGCGGTGATCACCGCGTATGTCGCCATGGCCTGTCCTCGCTGACCCTTCCAGAGTTTTCTGAAAAACCTGGTTTTCTTTTTCATGACATGTCTCCCGGGCGCGGATGCCAATTGCTACTTGCAATCCTTGACGCATTCAGCCTGTGATGCCAGGCACATCTTCTTGCACTGCTTTATTACTCCCCTGTTCTCGGAGCCTTTCGGAAATTTTTTCTCGCAAGCCGCAATACAGACCTTGGTGCCCCCCTTACAATCTTCGATGCACTCTTTCCGTGATTCATCCGCCCGGGATATTCCCGCCGGCGATGCCGTCAAGGCAAGGGCGACGATCAACAGAAAGCTCCATGTCCATGGCTTCATTGTCATACTCCTTTGGGGCTCGTGTTAGCGTTATTTCGTCTCGAATACCACCATGGAGACGACCGTAGAGTTCTTTTCTCCATCGGGATCCTCGATGGGTTGAACCTTAAGCACGCACACCTCGGACCCGCGTTTCATGACTACGCTCTGGGTTCCATAAGAGTCATCATCCGGGTTTACCTTCCAGCCCAGCTTAACGGCCGCCTTGACGAGGGCAGGGCGAGCCTTTTCGGGGGTTGCACCGGGAAGCTTGTAAGTGATTGTTAGTTGCCTGGCGCTCGCCTCTTGTCCGCCGGTTTTGACAACATCCGTGGCGCCAGGCAAGGAGGGAAGGTCTTCCGGGATTTCAATCGGAAGCAGCGCCGGCAAGGGATTCATGGCCGAAAGAACGATCATGGAGCCGCCCAGCGGGTTTGCGACAACGGTGACCATTCTCATCGTGTCGGCCTTCTCATCGTAGTAGCCGACATAGGCTACAGAGTCGCTGAATGCGTGTTGGACGGGTTTTAGCCCGCGATCTCTAATGGTCTTGCCGTAAAATGCGAGGACGGTTTCAATATTGTCCTTGGTGTTCAGCACGGTTGCATCCATGGGGGTGTTGTTGGCGCTGAGGGTGCCCTGGAAAGGTGACGAGGTCGCCGCCGGGTAAACCGGCAGACCCTGAACGTTCCCGCCCGCGACCACGCGGCACGGTCCCAGGCAAACACCCAGCGCCACGGTGAAAAGCAGCGATTTGGAAGCAAGGACTTTCATTCATGCTACCCCGTAATCCGGACGTCAATCACAGTTTCCGCTGCCATCGATTGCGCTCTTGCAACCCAGGTACCATCCATCGCGATTGTCGTAGGTTTTTTTGTACGTGTTTTGCTTGCCATCCTCGTAAGGGCTTACCCAGAAATTTTTCTGCCCACCCAGTGCCACATCCCGTTTATTTGTATTCTTGATCGGGTGGAGGGACGTGATGTCTCTCATCTTGTTGGGTGCAATATAATAGGGCTCGCCCAGGGAGCCGACAGATAACACAAGATCCTTCGCTTTTCCCATGAAAGTGGCCCAGGTAGCTACGGCCGCGGCGAAGCTTATCGCCGATGTCGGTGCCCTTTTCCAGCAATAGTTGGTTCGTTCCATGAACGGGCTGTTTCCATCCCCGTCCTCGATGTTATCGGCTTTGTGGATGGTCCACGGATCGACCACCACGCCGAAGGCGTAGTCGTCGCCTTTGTCGGTATACTTTAGCCATTCGTTTTTCTTGATGAACATGTCCGTGTTGTTATCCTTGGTGAACTCGGGCAGGAACTTCTGGGGGATGTAGCGGTTCTCAACCAAGATGGCGCCCCGGCAATCGACCAGCCCGCCATTAGTGTATTTGTTGTGGAACTGTCCAATAAGGCTGGCTCCTGAGATGCTCCCCAGCGGTTTCTCGAAATCCTTTTCACTTGTGCAGGTGGCGACCTTGCCTGAACTCTCCCATTTGAAATTGGCCCATGGGCCATCGGCTTTGTCTTTTTTGTCGCCTGAATGTCCGTTCTTGAATATTTCCCAGTTCTCCGATCGGATCGATCCGGCCAGTTCACTTACCGTTTTTTTCTCATAATCGCCGTAGGCGAAGTCCCAGGCGCTCGAGTAGATCGCTTCCTGCGCGTTGAGCTTGAAGTGGACGGCATCCTGAAAATATAGCGGCAGCAGAATCAGGGGGACAAAGACCAGCATCAAGACCACCAGTTCTACCATCGCACCGCCGCGTTCGGCAGGCAGATTGCGCAGGGAAAATATCTTGATTTTCATGGCATTCTCCTCGCCCGGCATAGATCAGGGAAGCGGGACTTTGGCGATAACCCCGCCCGCCAGCATCGCCGCATACTTGGCTGCATATGGCGTGCCCAGCAACACCTTCCCGACCTCGATGGCGTTCCTGAACGGCTGAAGTTTCGCTTTCCAGTAAGGGTTGAAGAAGTTCGGCTGCTCCTTCCAGCCATCGTGTTCCCAGTCGGGAAAATGATAGTAGACAAGCGCCTTGCTGATTGCCAGACCCTTGCCAAGCTTGTTTCCTTCCGGGCTTGCATCGGGCCTGTCGGATATCTGCACCTTGTGCTTGCCTATACTTCCGCCCAGATCCATGGCCACCTCGCCGGAGCCGTCGCTGGCGATCTCCCATACCAGGTTGCTTCCCTCGCCCTTCGTCCGGCGCAGATCCTGGTCGATGGTCGCGTAGACGGCCGGCTGGCCGAAGTCGTTCTTCTTGTTGTCATCGGCGTGGAAGAGCATGAAGCAGTTATGCTTCACTTTGCCGCCATCGCCCAGGCACTTGAAGGCATCCTTGTGGCTTCTTTCGTTGCCGCAACATGTTTTCCAGCGCCCAAATAGACCAGCCTTGCACTGGTGTTCGCCGCTGTTCTTGTCCGTTCCGACCCGCGCAGCGTAGGGGAGGGTCATCACCGGTATGCAGTGATTGGCCATGGACGAGAATATCCATCCGTGATCGGCGCCGGCCGCGGCGTCTCCTTCGGGGCCGTGATTATTTTGGGCGATTTTTGAATCTACGCCGGTTCCACCCTTGACGATGCGGCTCTCGCCTTTGTGCCTGACGATAACAGACTTGCCGCCCGGAGCCTTGTTCGGAATATCGTGGACCAACTTTTTCAAGGTCTTCGGAGCGATGTAGAGCAGGATGTTCCACATACCCCGATTGTAGACGAATTTTACATTCCGGGTGCCGTTGGCAATCTCGGTCGCCACCCACCTTCTTATATCAGCGTTTCCTTCTATTGCATCGTGATATTCCTTCGCGCTGAGAACGCCTGCCGCGCTGGCTCCCGCAACCAGCCCGACGTTGCTTGCCTTGGGCGCGTACTTTTTGATCAGGTCTCTTGTGACCTTGTCGGTACCGAGCGCATCAAACTCGACCCATGCCCGCATTGCCTGCTGCTGCCCGGCAATTATACTCATATGTAAATCCAATTTCTTGATGGCGCCGATGAAAGACTTGTTGGAATCCTTGAGCTTTTTCATGAGCTTCTTGGCTTCCTTGCGGTACTTCCTGGCGACCTTGTAATCCTTGTAGGCGTGCTTGCAGTGCTTGGGGCGGCAGGGAAGAAAGTAGGGACAGCCGCAGCAACACAGGCATGTCTCTTCGGCGGCCATCGCGTAAAAATTTTGCTCTCCAGCGGTGAACATTTTCGGGACGGTCGTAGCCAGGCTCATGAATCCATGGGCCGACGCGGCGGCCACCAGGCCGGCGATGTTGGCGCGGTTGGTGTAGGCGTAGAAGTTGAACGAGCGGGCCGCCAAGGTGGCACTGGAGAATGTCGCGGAATCGGCCAGTTGCTGGATGCGTATCTTTTCGTAGACGGCCTTGCCCACGTTGAGGGTTAGTAACATCATCAGGGCTACGAGTATCACGCCCATCGCGCCGAGCATCATGATCTGGCCTCGTTGCCCCTTAATAACCACTTTCATTTTCAACGGGCTCATCTTGGTCTCCTGATCGAAAAGGGTTCCGGCAACTCGAATTGCCATCAGATCTTCCCCTTGCCGCAAGCATCGTCACTATCCGGAAGAAGTTCCACCGGGATATCGGAGTGCATCTTCATTGAGTAGTAAGTCTTGATGGGGATAACAAAGATGTCCCTTGTTTTTGCCGCCGCCACGATTTTTGCATACTCTGTTTTATCTACGAATTTGCTCTTGTCTTGCAGCATCCCCATATTGCGGGCGTCCAGGTGAAGCTCCTTCGTCATCTTCTCGCCCCGCCACATCCTGTGGATGACCCAGTTGGCGAAGGGAATGATCATGCGGTAGTTGAGCACCAGCCTGATTCGCAGCTTGGTGTGAATGCCCTTGCTGGATGTCTCGATCTTGTCAAAGGCGGCAAGGTTCTTGCCGGGGTTGTAGGTACCGCCCGAGACGTCTCTTTGCGTCGGCCCGCAGATGGTCACAACGGCGTACTTGAGCGCGGGAAAATCTATCATCCTGTTGAGCATGAAGCCGTGCAGTCCCCATTTCTTCACCCAATTTGTCGCGGTGTCGGTACGCCCCAGAACCTCGGTGTGGCTTTTACCCCAACTCAGGATGGGAAGCGCGGCCGCGACGGCCGCCCGCTCCATCAGTTCGACCTTGCCGTTGCGAAGTGCCCCGGTGCGTACCGCTCGGTAGGCCGCGTACTTGGCGAAAATGCCGGCCTGGTTCAGTAATCCCATCTGAATGAGTCCCAGCAGCAGAAACACCATCACCGGCAGAACAACGGCAGTTTCCGCCTCCACTTGGCCGGATTGCCCGTCGGACCTGCCGGGATGTCGACTTCCCCTGCATCTATCTTTCATGGTTCCCTCCAATGCGGTTCCTCACAGTGCGAAAAATCGTGATCATCTTGTCCTTAGTGTAGCCACATCACAAGCGCCGGACAATCGGTCAGCCGGACGGCAAACATGCCATGTTATTCAAGAGGTTATGGGCCATGGCGACGGGGTATCGGTCAAGTGGACGCCTGGTTTCCCCCGGATCCTCACCAGCGTTGTATCTTCCAGCCTTCCCGGGTCAAGACCATTACCCCGTGCCCTTCGTCGCCGTTGCCCGAGCGATAGCTGAAGTTCACCTCGACCAGCGTTACGGGCTGTGCGCTGTCGAACTCGGCTCCGCTGAAAAAAGCCCGCGCCTGCGGGCGCATGTTCTCCCACATCCAGGCCGAAAGCTCTTCGCGGCTCATGCCCTTCCAGTAACAAGCCTCGATCGCTTTCCTGTCGCGGGCGACCGAAGCCGCCACCCATGTCTGAAAAGTGCGCGACGGTGATCTGAATGCCATGGGTAGGCGCGGATCTTCCTGCAGCCCTCTTGGTGCAGGCCGGCAGCCGCACAAAAAGATGAAACCGACGACACCGACCATCGCCGCAGATAGCAATCCTTTCCCGGCCTGAGCAAGCCCGCGACGAGTTTGACCCATGTTGAAATTGGTGTTATTGACGAATACGGGAAACATCGATGACATTAATACTAGTTCGGAACAAGCTAAACTGCAAGTTGCCTGGAGGCATACGGTGAATTTTCTTCGAGCGCTGTGTTCGTGTTTGCTGGCGGTTTCACTGATGTCTGGTTGCAGCCTTTTTTCAGGGGAAAAACCCCCGGCGGAGCGTGCCAAGCAATTCTATCAGCAAGGAGTCGCTTTCGAGAAGAAGGGACAGCCGGCGCGGGCGGCCGCGGTGTTTGGCAAGGCCGCTCAACTCGACCCGGCCAATGCTGATTACCTTTTACACCAGGGCATGGCTTTAAAAGCCGCCGGGGACGTTGGTCAGGCCATCATGGTGTTGAGCAAGGCTGCACAAATGCTGCCCGAAAACGTCGAGCCCGAGTGGCAGATTGGCCTCTTGTTTGCCGAGCGTCGCAAGTTCCCGAATGCGCTCGAGCACCTGGAAAAAGCCGCCAGAATAGCCCGCAAGACAGACAAGAACGATCCCAAGATCCTGAAGAAGCTCACCGAGTTGTACATCGGGGCCAAGCGTTTCCAGGATGCTGAACGCGCATTGAGGAGGTTGAGACAAATAAATCCCGATGACGTGGACATCATCACCTTGCAAGCCGATGTGTTGTTGCGGCAGGGAAAAGAGCGTCAGGCACTGAAAAAGTTGCAGGAGGCCGCCAGCGTGGCTCCGGATAACTTCAACGTGCATACCACGCTCGGGAAGCACATGATGAAAAGCGGTCAGTTGGAGGCGGCGGCCAAGGAGTTCGAGGTGGCCCTGGGGATCGAAAGCAGCAATCCCAAGGCCATGGTCTACCTGGGCAATGCCTATCTCAAGCTGGGCCGCGCAGACGAGGCCAAGGCGCAGTTTGACAAAGCGCTCAAGCTGGATGCCGATAACGTTGAGGCCAGCACCGGCTTGGGGCGCGTTTTCTTGGCCAAGCAGGATTTCGACAAGGCCCTGGACGCAGTGGACAACGCCATAACCCAGAATCCCACCTTTGCGGACGCGCATGTGGCCATGGGCGAGATCTATTCCCGCCAGGGCCAGGACCAAGAGGCCATTCGAAGCTTCAAGCGCGCCGCCGAGATCGATCCTACGGATCCAAAGTCCCGCATCCGCATGGCGAACCTATATCGCGTGAAGCACTTGCTGGCCGATGCCATCGCCGAGTTGGAGATGGCTTTGATCTATGCGCCCAACAGTTCTTCTGTGAAGCGCCTGCTGGCCGCATTGTACGTCGAGAACAACGGTAACTTGGATACCGCCATGGAGTACATCAAGGAACAGTTGTCTTCGGAGGGCCTCGACCTGGAGATGCTCAAGATCGAGGCTAAGATTTTGCTTCTTCAGAAGCAGTTCGACAAGGCGCAGGAAATTGCCGAGGATGCCCTGGCCATCTCTCCAGAGGACGAGGGTCTTCTGGTCTTGAAGGCGAAGATAATCGACGCCCGCCGGACAATAAAGAAACACGGTGACTCGAAAAAAAGGAAGAGAAGAAGAAAGGCCGGTCCGATTATTATCCGCCCCGATGATTAATGATCTTCGTCTGTACTTTGCAGGCGCGCCAGGAACTTCTCGATGCCGAGGTTGACAAGCTCCGGCAGTTCGATGGGGCCGGTATGGCTGCACATCGGCAGGGTCAGGAGTTCAGAGTCTGGGATCAAAGTGTGCATGCGCCTGGAGATCCAGTAGGGAGTGAAACGGTCTTTCTCCCCGGCCACGATCAGTGTTGGAACCTTGATGTCAGCCAGGTACGGTTCGGCCGTGTGCCTGGCTGCACCCTCCAGGGTGCGCATGAAAACGACGGGATCCATCCTGCTCAGGTGTTCCAGGTAAGGAAAGAAGTCCTCGCGTTTGTTCAGCCGTCCGTTGATCTCGAAGATGCTGGCGTACTGGAACACCAGTTCCGAATGCACCAGGTGGCGCCACACCTCGCCGACCACGGGCTTGAAGTTGTCCACCAGATACCTGGCCAGGGGCAATATCTTTTTACCCAGTCCCGAGTCATGGATGTGATCGATGGCCCGGCCGTATGAGCCGGTGACGGGCACCAGGGCCAGAACGCGATCGGGGTAGCGGTGATAGAACTCCAGGATGACCTGTACGCCCATGCTGTGTCCCAGCAAGACAGCGGGCTGTGTCACCCCGGCATCGTCTAACACGATCTTCAGATCTTCGGCGCATTCCTCTATTCCGAGGTCGTCGAGGTTTTCAGGTGCCTTGGACTTGCCGTGTCCACGATAGTTCCAGTGGATGATGCGGTGGCTCGTATCGAAGTGAGGAACAATGTACTTCCAGACGAAACCGTCGCAGCCGATGCCGTCATTGAGAACCAATGTCGGTTCGCGGCTGCCGATACTGCGGTACCAAATAGGTGTACCGTCGCCGGCTCTCACCGTGGTTTCTGAATAGCGATCCATGAGTATGGTTGCCTCCCAAGTCGCAGAACGACAGGATGCTACCAGAGTCGAAAAGCGTTGCCAAGAGTGGCGTCAGCATGGCCGGCTTTGATCGGTTTTCGCAGGGACAGGGGATCGATAATACCCGAACGGGCATTTCTTTGATTTTCAGACGATCGAGATGGCACCGAGGTGGCTAGTGTATTGCAACCGGCGCACCTTGCAGGCCTTCTGTCCGTCGAACAATGGGACCTTTCGTACTTAACGATCCCATCTATGTGTCCCGGCATAGTCCATATCGAGCAATCCGCGCTGTAGGGATTTTCCGTGAGAATCGGAGAGATCGCAGAAACACCTCCCCTCGGCCGTCAGGCCGTGGGGGCACCCGAGGGCACGGCAACCCCCAAAAAGCGGGGGCCGCAAAAGACGCGGAAGGCGCCGAGGTCGGCCCGCCGTAGGCGGGACGGGTGGGGGGCGAATGGCGGCAGGATCAGG